>NZ_DASYMU010000200.1:0-13579 GCF_036008905.1 Amycolatopsis sp.
TCCCATCTCTAACACTGTTACGCACTCACGACCCCCCGCTGGGTCAGGCCGGGCCTGCCCACGACCATCCGCAGGGTGAAACCGTCTTCGCCGGTACTCATCGTGACGCGGGCGCAGAGCTGGTGGACGATCCACAGCCCGAGCCCGCCTGTCGAGTTCCGCGCCGGGACCAGTCCGGCGAACGGGTCGGCCGGACCGCGGCCCTGGTCGGTGACGGTGACGACGAGCCGATCCGAGCCCGCCCACAACCGCAGCCGGATCGGGGCCACGCCGTACCTGTCGGCGTTCGCGACGGCCTCGCTCACCGCGATGACCAGATCATCGACGTCCGATGGCGAAACGCCGGTATCCGCCGCGCCGCGAATGACGGCGTCGCGGGCGGCAGAGGGGGTGAAGCTCCACAGCTCGGCCGACGGCGGCGCCAGCTCCAGCGGGTCGGGCTCGGCCGCGCCGAGGTGGCCGAGGAAGCCGATCGGGTCTTCGAACCCGGCGTTCGGCCGGTGCTCGCCGTCCGCCGACGCGATATGCGGATGGGTGCGTGCGACGTCGGCGAGCACGTCGTCCGGGGTGATGCGGGTGTCGTACGGGCAAAGACCCCACAGCGGGAAGTCGTCGAAGGCGTGGTTGACGGTCGCTTCGTAGCGCGCCCACCGGTCCCAGGACGCTCCCAGCCCCGGGTGCGGCACGTCACCGACGATGCGGATCTGCTCGGCACCACCGGCGACATGGGCCGCCATCATGGTCCGGTACTTCTTGATCGCGCCGGCGGGCCGCGCGTACTGCACGGCCCCGCTCAGGAACGACAGCCCCGCGGCGCCGCCCATCGCGCCACGGATCAGCTTCTCGTTCGTCTCGTCGAAGGCGACCAGGGTCGGTTCCCCGGCTTCGAGGCCGTCTTCGAGGAACGGCACCACAATGGAAAGGAAGTCTTCGTCCGAACCGTAGAACGCCGCCTCGTGGAAACAACCCAGATGGCCGGCGGCGGCGCCTGTTCTCATAACGGCGCCTCCACCCGGACGTTCCGCAGATCCAGGATCTCGACCAGCCGCGCGGGCATCAGGCCCGACGTCCGGAGCACGACGGTCGCCTCCCGCCGATCGGCCAGCTCGGAGAGCGCGAGCATGCTGTTGTGGTCGACGAACCTGAGCCCGGTCGCGTCGATCACGAGCTCGCTTTCCGTGGCCCGCGAATCCACGCGGTCCAGTGCCAGCGGGAACACCTCGCGGCTGAGCAGGTCCAGCTCGCCGCTCAACTCGAGTGTCCCGGCCTCGGCGTCCCGAGGCGCGTGCAGGTGGAACGGGGTCGCTCCGGCACTGGCTTTCGGGTGCAAGCAGGCGACCTGGGCGATGACTTCGTCGCCGAGCTCAGTCCGGTTGTAGGCGCACAACGCCGAAAACGGCTGACCGGCCGTATAGCGGTCGACCAGTGACTCGTATCGGGCGAACGCGTCGAGCTGTTCGGGCGAGCCCACCAGGCGAGTGACGTCGGCGACGGCGCGTAATCCGGCATATCCCACGGCGAGCGCGCTTTCGGTGGCCGCCGCGTAGATCTCGACCTGACGTTCCGGGTCGATCACGTCCCCGGCGGTATACCGTTGCGCGATCGAATCTATCCGGACCGCTCCCCGGCGTACCGCTTCCTGAATCGCTTCGAATCCGGCCAGATGGGCGCGCACGAATTCGTCGTCGGCCACAAAGAAGACGCGGTATCCCCCGGCGACGGCTTGGGTGACGAATTCCACGGCTCTGTCCCGAAAAACGGCCGGATCGTCGTACGCCCAGCACACATGATCATGGGGCCCGAGACCCACGGCAACCACGACCTCGCCGGACAAATTCACCTGAGGAGATTACCCTATTCCATGGCCGGTGCGGGCCCGGCGAATTCACCCCAAGAGCAGGTATGAGCGGACGTGAGCCGGGTAACCCCTCGGCAAGCGACTAGCATCGGGCGCAAGGCTGCGCATGCCGCTGGTCGTCAGGTGACCGGCGTGCGGCAGCCCTGACGTTGAGCAACCAGCGTCGGTGCGTCCGGCCACCGCCC
This sequence comes from Amycolatopsis sp., assembly GCF_036008905.1. GTDB lineage: Bacteria > Actinomycetota > Actinomycetes > Mycobacteriales > Pseudonocardiaceae > Amycolatopsis. The sequence continues at coordinate 2,044 of NZ_DASYMU010000200.1, forward strand.
AATGTCGAGAAGTCGAGGTTCTCAAGATGTCCTCCAGCTCGCAGGATTGGATCCAGGACAAACAGCAGTTCGCCGCCACCGAGCACTCGCCACTCGGGCCGCTGGCACACCAGTTCGCCGAGCTGACGAGGAATCTGCTCAACGCCACCACGGCCGCCGGCGTGCTCAAGCAGCTCGTCATCACCGCGCACGAGGTCATCCCGAACGCCGATGTGGTGAGCGTGACCCTGCGCGGCCCCAACGGCGACTACCACACTCCCATGGAGACCGACCCGATCGCCGACGAACTCGACCAGCTGCAGTACGACTTCGACGAGGGACCGTGTGTCGACGCCGCCCGCAAGCCCGGCCCGGCGACCGGCCGCAGCGCCGATCTCGCCCACGAGCCGCGCTGGCCCAAATTCGGCCCGGCGACCGCGGAACGCGGCTACAACTCCGTGCTGTCGACGGCTTTGCTGCCCGAGGCCAGGCCCCCGCAGATGTCCGGCGCGCTCAACATCTACTCCCGCGAACTCGACGGCCTCAGCAACGCCGACGGAGACATCGCTTTGCTACTGGCCACCCACGCCAGCCTCGCGCTCGCCCACACCCAGGCGCTGACCAACGCCGAACTCCAAACCGCGCACCTGCGCAAGGCCATCGACAGCCGGGACGTGATCGGCCAGGCCAAAGGCATCCTGATGCAGCGGCGGGGCATCACCGCGCCGGAGGCGTTCGACGTCCTGCGCCAAGCCTCCCAGGAGCTGAACGTCAAGCTGGCGGAACTCGCCAGCACCCTCGCCACCCGCCACGCCGACCTGGACCGGCGCTAGCACTAGATCTTCAGCGCGATCCGGGCGAGGACGATTCCGGAGACGTCGAACGCGGTGAGTACGGTGTGCTGCCGTTCGGCGGGTGTGCCCTCGTTGAGTTCGATCCCGGGCAGGACGAACGTTCCCTTGTGGACGGTCGCGACCACCGATGGTGACTCCGGCCGCGAGATGCTGACCGAAGCGACGTCCGCGGATTTCACCAGTCCGGTGACAGCGACCGTTTCACTCGAACTCGAGCCGTTGGCGTGCCCGCGGAAGTCGTAGAAAACCGTGCTGGTGAACAAGTACGGGTTCTTTTCGGCTTCGAGAGTCCGGTAGCCGTTGCTGTCGGACTCTTCGTCGATCTTGAGGAACACGTTGTCAGAGGTGAACGTGCAAATCGCCAGCAGGTTTCCGTACCGGCCCAGCTGCAGGCTTTCACCGCCGCCGAGTTCTCGCGAATCCGCCGGCTCCCAAGCCTCCACGTCCACTGGAGGAGGTCCGGCCGCGTCCCGGAAACAAGCGGACAGGCGTTGTCCCGACTCGGAATTCCGGTCCCCCGCCGGTTGCGGGCGATCGGTCGTCGCCGTCGAGGCAGCCGGGGCATTGGCGGCTCGCGTCCCGCCCTGGACGTCTGGTGATCCGCCCAGGTAGAACGTCAAACCCTTGTCCGGCAAAGACATCGCGTTCGGGGAGACGAAGATCCCGTTCCGCAGCAAGGCGATCTCGCGAGCCTCGGAGCCTTGCGGGCCGACGGACAAGGTTCCGAAGGCGGGGTCGACCACCCCGGCGACCGTGCCGAAGCTCGAGACGAACGTCGCTTGGGCGGTACCCGCGGGCGAGTCGGGCTGTACGGCCGACAGGGTCACGGTGGCGGGAGTCAGTTCGCAGAACCGCTTTCCGCCCGGGGTGAAGAAGGCGGTCACGCTCACGCCCCTGGCCGAAGCCGTGAACAACGGCTCCCATCGCTCGGCGCCGGGCTCGGCGGCCATACACCGAACCGTGGCGTCGGCGGGCGCTTTGTGCTCGAGGACGCTGAACTTTTCCTCGGGTGAAACGAATCGGTTGCCCGGCCGGTTCGGGTCGTCGACACTCCGGGAAGCGCTGGCGGCCACGGGATCGGACCCGATCGCGCGGTCGAACGCGGTCAAGGCCACCGCCCCCGCGGCGAGCATCACGACGACCGAAGCGATCGCGATCGGGGCGAGACCGTTGCTCCGGCGCGGAGCCATTCCGCCGGCGATCCGGCGCCGGGCGTCGGCTCGGACGTGGTCGGGCAACTCCCGGACGGGTCCGAAGTCGAAGGGGTCAGTCATCACAAGCCTCCTGGGTGATCTCCTGCAACCGGGCCCTGGCACGGGAAAGCCGTGAGCGCACACTCGGTTCCGAAATGCCGAACAATTCGGCGGCGTCCGCGGCGGAGGTGCCGCCGAGCAAGCACACCTTCACCGCTTCCCGCTCGCCGCGCGGCAGGCGTTCGATGGCGGCGAGTACCCGCTTGAGCCGCTCCCGTGCCGCACTGTCCTCCGCCAGCCGCTCGGCGTGGTCGGGCGCCGAATCGGCGGCGGCGAGTTTCGGGACGATCCGCAGGAACCGGCCCAGCCGGCGGCGTTCGCCCTGACAGACGTTGCTCGTCACGGTGTAGAGCCAGGGCAGGGCGCTGTCGCGGATGAGCCGGACTTCGCGCCGCCGGCGCCACGCTGTCAGGAACGTGGTCGCCAGCAGATCGTCAGCCGCGCTCCACGACGCCGTCAGCCGGTATGCGTAGTTCCAAATCGTCCGCGCGTGCCGCTCGAACAGTTCGGTGAACGCCTGGTGGTCGTCCACGGCGATAAGCAGCCAGAGCTCGGCGTCCGGCCGCACCGGATCGGACACCGCGGCCTCCAGCACTGGGGTGGGAACAGTCACGACGGCTTGTGGTCACCAGCCCCTCACTGTTGCATGTGGACCGAAAACCGTGACGCGGGTCACCCGTGACGAAGTGGTCGAGACGGTATCGTCCCGTCCGCTTGCTAAGGTGTCGTCATGACAGACAAGGCACGCCGTACGCCGACCGGGGCCGCCGTCCTCAAGCCGGAGCTGACCGACGCGATCGTCGAGGCAGTCCTGGAGGAGCTCGCCGAACACGGCTACGGCCGCCTCTCCATGGACGCCGTGGCGCGGCGCGCCGGTGTCGGCAAGAGCGCGCTCTATCGGCGCTGGCCGTCCAAGGAGGAGATGACCGTCGACGTGGTTTCGCGGCTGAGCGTGCCGATGGCGGCGGTCGGCGACACCGGTTCACTCCGCGGCGACGTCCGGGCGATGGTGGAAGCGATACTCGACTGGCTCGCCCACCCCCGGCTCGGGCGGATCCTGCTCGACCTCGTGGCGGAAGCGAAACGCAACGAGGCGCTGGCGTCCGCGCTGACCGCCCACCTCGGCGACCCCCGCCGCAGCCTGGGCGAAGCGGTACTCGACCGAGGCCTGGCGCGAGGCGAGATCTCGGCCGAGCTGGACCGCGAACTCGCACTGGACCTGTTCGCGGCGCCCGTTTTCTGGCGCACCGGCGTGCGACGCGTCGCCGCGACCCCGGGTTATCTGGACAACCTCACCGAGTCGCTGCTACGCATGCTCACACCCTGAAGCGTCGTTCAGGACAGCGCAGGGCGGGTGTGGCAGACGGGGCGCCTTGGGTGAGCGGGTCGTGAGTGGCTACGAGTGTTAGAACACTTGTTGCCACTCACGAGCCGGAGAGCACAGGTCAGGGGAGCATCGGGCGCATGAAGCTGCGGTCGTACCGCAGCACGCAGCCGCTTTCCTCGCGGATGCGGTCGGCTTCGATGAAGTCGGGATGCTTGCCGAACAGGGTGCGGTACTGCTCGTACTCGGCGAGGCCGGGGAAACTGAACAACGCCATGGCCTTGTCGCTCGCGCCCTCGGACGGCAGGAAGTAACCGTGATGGTTGCCGCCGTGGGCGTTCACCAGCTCGATCCACCGGCGGCCGAACCGTTCGAAGGCTTCGATCTTCGCGGGATCGATGACGTACTCCACCACACAAGTGATCACGGGCTCACCCTAACGTCTCGGGTCCAGCGCTTTTTCCGGCTCAGTCTGCGGCAGGGGTCAAGGACGTGTGGCGGGCTTTCGCGCGCAGGTCGTCCGCGAGTTCGGGGTCGCCGAGCCGGGACCATACCTCGGCGACGGTCAGCAGGGCCCGTGATTCGACGAGCCGGTAGCCCGCGCGGCGGGCGAGTTCGACGGCTGTTTCGCCTTGGGTTCGCGCTTCGTCGACGTCGCCGAGGTCGAGCAGGGACTCGGCGAGTCCGCGTCGCGCGTCGGCTTCGCACCAGTAGAAACTGGTTTCCCGTGCGATGTCCAGCGCCAGGCGGTGGTGTTCCCCGGCTTCCGCGGCGAGGCCCAGGCGGAGGCAGACCTCGCCCAGCGCGTTGAGTGTCCACGCTTCGGTGCCGTGGTCGCCGATCTGCCTGGTCAGTTCGACAGCGGCGCGGGCGTCGGAGCGGGTCTGCTCCGACACGCTGCCGGTTCGGCAGCGCAGGAGCGCGCGGCCGGCGAGGGCCGTCGCTTCGCCGTAGTGGTAGCCGAGTTCGCGGTTCGCCGCCAGCGCTTGGGTGTAGAAATCCTCGGCGGCGCGCGGGTTCCCGAGATCGCGGTGCACGTTGCCAAGGTCCACGAGCAGGACGGCGACGCTGTATCGCGCACCTTCGCGTTCGCCTTGGTCCAGCGCCTCGGTGAAGTGGTCGAGGGCGCGGCCGAGCGCGCCGAGCTGCCAATAGGAGAAGCCGAGGTTCGCCAGCGCCATCGCCGCCCCGGCGCCGTTCCCCAGTTCCCGGCAGAGCTCGAGCGATTCCTGCCCGGTGTCGATCGCCGCCTGCGGGTCGCCGAGCCGCTGGTGCACCGCGCTGAGATTGTTCAGCGCCGCGGCCCGCCCCGCACGCCAGCCATCGGCCAGGTTCCCGCGCAACACGCTGGTCAGATGCTCGCGGGCTTCGGTGTAGCGGCCCATGTTCACACAGGCGAGCGCGATGCTCTGGTGCATCGCGGCCTGCGCGCGGGCGTCGCCCATCGCCCGCGCGGCGTCCAACGCCGTCGACGCGACGCTGAACCATTCCGTGCGGTGGCCGCGGTAGTGGAAAAAAGCACGCAGCGCGTCGGCGAGGTGCCAGGACATCCCGCGCGGGCCGCGTTCGGCTGTCTGGCCGACGGCGACGCTGACGTTCGGCCATTCGGCGTCGAGCCAGGCGAGCGCGTTTTCGTTGTCCTGGAAGCAAATATCCGCCGGAACCTCACGAGGCAGCCGGAGGAAGTGGGGAATGAGCTGCCGCCCGGCGGCGTCGGCGGTGTGCAGGTAGTACCCCAGGACGAGTTCCCTGGCTCGCTCGCGATCGGCGGCGGTGTCTTCGGCGAGCACACGGTCGATCGCGTAGCGGCGCAGCAGATCGTGGAAGCGGAACCGCCCGCGCGTGTACTGCTCGATGAGATGCGCCGCGGCCAGCGCCTTGAGCTGCTTGTCCGCCTGGGCGACCGGCCGGTCGGCGAGCGCGCCCGCCGACTGCACGGTGAACGTCTGCCCCGGCAGCAGGCCGAGGAGCCGGAACGTCCGGCGTTGTTCGGCCGGGAGCGCCTTGTACGAAGAAGCGAACGCCTTGGTGACCACGCTTTCCTCGGCACCGTCCATGGTGAGCCCGGCCAGCGGGTCGCCCTCGGCGAGCTCGTGCGCCAGGTCGGCGATCTCGAGTTCGGGGCCGGCCTCCAGATTGGCCGCCGCGATCCGCAACGCGAGCGGCAGGTGACCACACAGCCGCGCGAGCTCGTCGGCCGCTTCGGTTTCGGCGGCGACCTGGTCGACCCCGAGCACCACCTCCAGCAGGCGCCGGGAATCGGCGGCGGGCAGCACGGGCAGGGGCAACGCCTGCGCGCCGGTGCGCGCGATCAGGTCGCCGAGCCGCTGCCGGCTGGTGACGACGACCGTGCCGGCGGGCGGGATCAGCGGGCTCACCTGCCCGGCGTCGCGCACGTTGTCCAGCACCAGCAGGACGCGTTCGTCGGCGAGCATCGACCGGAACAGCGTGACCTGGCCGTCGAGGTCCGACGGGATCGACCGCGGATCGGCGCCGAGGCCGCGCAGCAGCTGGGTGAGCGCGACGGCGGGGGTGAGCGGCGCGTGCTCGGGATCGAACCCGCGCAGGTCGAGGTACAGCTGCCCGCCCGGGAACCGGGCACGGGACCGGTGGGCCCAGCGCACGGCCAACGCCGTTTTACCGACCCCCGCGGTGCCGCTGATCACCCAGATCTTCGTTCCGGCCGACAACGACGTCAGGCCGGAGTCGAGCCGCGCGAGTTCGCTTTCGCGCCCGACGAAACCGTGGGCGTCGTGCGGCAACTGAGCCGGTCGCACCGGTTCCGGTGGCGTGTCTTCGGCCGGCCCGGCCAGCGCCGGATCCGCGCGCAGGATCGACGTCTCCAGCCGCCTCAGGTCGGGCGCCGGGTCGAGGCCGAGGTCGTCGGCCAGCCGCGTGCGCAGCCTGCGGTAGGTCTCCAGCGCGTCGTCGGCGCGGCCGTCTTGGTAGAGCGCGAGCATCAGCTGGCCCACGAACCGCTGGCGCAGCGGATGTTCCGCGACGACGGCGGTGAGCTCGGCGAGCAGCTGCCTGCCGAGTCCCAGCCGCAGCTGGGCGTCCACCCGGTCTTCGAGCGCGGTCAACCTGGCTTCGCGCAGGCCGCCGCACAGGCGTTCGGCGATCTCCTCCGGCGCGACGTCGGTGAGCGGGTTCCCGCGCCACAGCGCGAGCGCCTGGTCGAACAGCGCGACGGCAGGCTCGTCGTCTGCCGCCCTCGCCTCGGTGACCAGCGCCGCGAACCGGTGCACGTCGACCGACTGCGGGTCCACGCGCAGGATGTAACCCGGGCCCTGGCCGACGATCTCAGGTCCGGCGCCGGCCCGCCGGAACACCGCGCGCAGCCGTGAGACCAGCGCTTGGACCGTGCCGCGGGCGGACGCCGGCGCGTCCGACGGCCAGACGAGATCGATGATCCTGTCCAGTGGGACGAGTCGGCCCGCTTCCAGCAGGAGCACGGCGAGCACGAGCCGCTGCTTGCGGGAGCCGAGGTCGAGCCGCTCGCCGTCCGACACGGCTTCGACCACGCCAAGCACCCGGAATTCCACTTCGGCCGCCTTCCTCCTCGCCACTCGTTCGCCAGTATGTCGGACCCCGGCGACTGGGCTGCAACCCAGCTGCAAGCGAGGTGCAACCGGCGACCGCGAGTCTCGCCATAGGTCGGGGTCGACACTGGGAGTTCATGATTGACATCGATTTGTAGCGACGGAAAATTCCGCTTCAGCCGCGATGAAAGCCATTTGAAAGTGAGATGGAACCGGCTTCGGCGACCCTCTGCCCATTCGGCCGGCCAGGGCGGTCCCCGCTCCCGGCAGATGAAGACGATGCTAGCGATGTGAGGAAGAAATGAAGTTCCGAGCGATGGTGACCCCCGCGACCCACCGGCGGGCGACGATCGGTACCGCCTGCCGCGTGGACTGAGTTCTTCACCGCTGTTTCCGGCGGTGAGCCGACCCCGGGTCAGGCCGGTATCCATCCCCCCTGCCTGCCTGACCCGGTTCCGGCCTTGAGGTCCCCGGGCCCGCCCGGTGCACTCCCAAACCGGAGCCACCGGGCGCCAGCTCGGGCCGGAGGACGAGCGACTCGTCGTAGTCGCCGGTGTTCTGGTAGCGGAAAGCGATCGGCTCGGTGCACCCGATGGCGGCGACCCGCTCGCGCACCAGTGCCGCCGCGGCCCGGTAGCCGTCGGCGTCGATCCGGTCCGCGCCGTAGACGGCGACCGGTGGGAGCACCGGCATCCCGGTGTACCACAAAGTGCCGTGCAGCAAGGGAAACAGCACCTCGTCGAGCTGGCCGTTGATCCCTCTCGGCCCCAGCGGCGCCTCCGGGCTCCCGCTGGTGACCACGACGAGCGCACGTTTCCCCGCCAGTTTTCCTTCCCCGTAACGCAGTGAGCGGCGCGGTTCCCGGGGATCCCTTACCCCGTAGGCATAGCCCTTGACGAAAACGCGGTCGAACCAGCCTTTGAGGATGGCGGGCATGCCGTACCACCACAGCGGGAACTGCACCACCACCGCGTCGGCCCAGGAGAGTTTCTCCTGTTCCTCGACGATGTCGGCGCTGAGTCCCTCGTCGGCGAAGTCATCACTGTCTACAGTGGACTTCCATTTCATGGCGTAGAGATCGGACAGTTGAACCCTGTGCCCGTCCGCGGCCAATTCGGCGATGCCTTCGTCCCGCAGCGAGCCGTTGAGCGAAGCCTGATCCGGATGGGCGAATATCCACAACACGTTCACGGCTTCTACCCTGCGCGTCATGCCCGGCCGACGCGAGTGGCCTGATGGCCATCATGTGTAAGAATCGAGCCATGGAGACTCTTCGCACTGTCGCGGTCTTCGTGCGTCCCGGGGTGCTTCCGCTGGAGCTGGGCATCGTGCACCAGCTGTTCGGCGCGGCGCACGGCGCGACCGGAAAACCGCTGTACGACGTCGTCACCTGCGCCTCCGCTCCGGGCCCGATCCGGACCAGCGCCGACTTCGACATCCAGGTCCCGCACGGACCGCAAACGCTTGCGGAGGCCGACACCGTGATCATCCCGGCCTCGGAAGGCGATCCACGGCCCGACGACGGCGTCGGCGAAGCGCTGGGCCGGATCCGGCCGGGCACCCGGATCGCGTCGATCTGCACGGGCTCCTTCGTCCTCGCGGCCGCCGGGCTGCTCACCGGGCGCAAGGCGACCACGCATTGGAAATCGGCGGCGGAGTTTAGATGTCTGTATCCGGACGTCGAGCTCGACCCGGACGTGCTCTACACCGAAGACGGCGACATCCTGACGTCCGCGGGCGAGGCGGCCGGGATCGACCTGTGCCTGCACATGATCCGCCGCGACCACGGCGCCGCGATCGCGAACGACGTCGCACGCCGTGTGGTGGTCGCGCCGCATCGCGAAGGCGGCCAGGCCCAGTTCATCCAGCGGCCCGTCCCGAATCCGCAGACCTCCTCGACCGGCACGGCCCGCACGTGGGCGTTGCGGCATCTCGACCGCCCGGTCACCCTGCGCGAGCTCGCCGCGCAGGAGTCGACGAGCGTGCGGACGTTCACGCGCCGGTTCAAGGAGGAGGTCGGCCTTTCACCCGCGCAGTGGCTGATCCAGCAACGCGTCGAGCGGGCGCGGCAGCTCCTCGAAGAGACCGACCTGCCGGTGGACCGCATCGCGGCCGACGCCGGTTTCGGGACGGCCGCGTCGCTGCGCCAGCACCTCCTCGTGTCGGTCGGGGTCTCCCCCACCGCCTACCGGACCACCTTCCGCGGCCCTGGCTAGAGGCGTTCGAGGCGGGCCAGGACGTGTTTGTGGTGCGGGGTTCCCGCCCAGCGGTCCCGGCTGCCGGCGGCGGTCAGTTCGTTCGGCGCCGCGCCGGTGACGACGGCGTCGCCGCTCTCGCCCGGCGAGTCGAGGCCGAGGCCGTTGGGCAGCGAGATGTGGCCCGGCTGCATCCGGTCGGACGGTTCCACGGTGACCTCGGCGGTCCCGGTCCCGGTGGTGAGCCGCACGCGATCGCCCAGCTCGACGGACAGCTTCAGCGCGTCGGCGGGGTTGATGCGCAGCGCGCCACCGGCGTCGCGTTTGCGCCACCGCGGGTCGCGGATGATCGTGTTCGCGGTGAACGCCCGCCGCTCGCCCGCGGAAAGCACGAACGGCCACCGCGGATCCGGCGCGGGCGCGGGGCGGTCCCGCAGGTCCGCGAGTTCTTCCAGGAGTTCGGGGATGTCCAGGTGGACGAGCTTGTCGGGCGTCCGGACGCGGGTCCACGTCTCGGCCCAGTCGTCGTCGGTGATGACCAGGCCGTGCGGGCTGGTGAGGATGGCTTCGAAAAGCCGTTCCCCCGCTTCGAGTCCTTCACCGTAGCCCGCGCGGCGCACGCCCTCGGGGAATTCCTGCGCGCAGCGGTGTGCGGCGGGCCAGAGCGCGGCGGCCGCGGCGGCGCCGTTGGCCAGGGTCGGGCCGAGCGTGCGGTAGAGCAGGACGGGCGCGAGGCCGGCGAGGCGCCGGTCGCCGGAAACCATGGTGGTGAACGTCTTCGCGAACGCGGCCCGGCCCTCGGCGGCGGCCGCGTGCAGCGGTTCGACGTCCGCGTCGGTGAGCCTGCCGGACGCCTCGACCAGCCGGGCGTGGATCTCCGGCTCCGGCAACGGCCCGTCCGGCGCGGTGAGCACGGGCGGACGCAGGTGGAAGATGTTGCGCGGGAAGTCGAAGTTGAAGAAGGTCGCTTCCCACTTCTCGAACTGGGTGGGCGCGGGCAGCACGTAGTCGGCGAGGCGCGCGGTCTCGGTCATGGCGACGTCGATGACGACCAGCGTGTCGAGCGAGGCCAGCGCTTCCCTGGCCTTGGGTGAGTCGGCGAGCGAATGTGCCGGGTTGGCGCTCTCGACGAGCATCGCACGATACCGGGCCGGGTGGTCGGTGAGGATCTCCTCGGTGACGACACTGCTCGGGACCAGGCCGGCGATGATCGGCGCGCCGGCGACCGGGCTGCGCGGCATGTCGTCGATGTGACGCCCGCGGTCCCGGCCGATCGTCGCGAGCCCGGACGGGATGAACTGCGTGCCGGGACGGCCGAAGTTCCCGGTGAGCAGCCAAATCAGCTTCTCGACGTAGCTGACCAGCGTCGAGTCGTGGTTCATCTGGACGCCGAGGTCCTCCAGCACCGCGACCGAGGAAGCGGCGGCGATCCGGCGTGCGGTGTCACGCAGGACGTGCTCGTCGATGCCGGAAACCTCGCTGTAGCGGGCGATCGGGACCTGCTGGAGCGTTTCGAGCACTTCGTCCAGGCCGCTCGCGTGCTCGGCGAGCCACTCCTCGTCGAGCAGCTTCTCTTCGACGAGGACGGCGGCGAGCGCGGCGAGCAGGTAGATGTCGGTGCCGGGGCGTACGGGCAGGTGGATGTCGGCCAGCTCGGCGGTCTCGGTGCGGACCGGGTCGATGACGATCATCGTGCGCTCAGGCGTCTTCGCGATCTCCTTGAGCACCACGCGGGCGCGGGGGAAACCGTGGGACTGGTAGGGGTTCTTGCCGATGAACAGCGCGACTTCGCACTCCTCGAAGTCGCCGCGGACATAACCGCCGACCATGCGCGCGTCGACCCAGAACTCACCGGTCTTCTCCTGCGCCAGCGCGCTGGACTTGTACCGGCCGCCGAAGGCCTTCATCGTCGCACTGCTGTACGCCCCGCCGAGATGATTGCCCTGGCCACCGCCGCCGTAGTAGAAGATCGTTTCGCCGCCGAACGTGTCCCGCACCGCGCCGAACCGGGCGGCCACCTCACGGATCGCGTCGTCCCAGGAGATCTCCTCGAATGTCCCGTCGGGGCGACGCCGCAGCGGCTGCGTCACCCGCCCCGCGCGGCCGTTCTGGTAGTGATCGAGCCGCAACGCCTTGTTGCAGGTGTAGCCCTGCGACGTCGGATGGGCCTTGTCACCCCTGATCTTCTCGAACGCACGGCCGTCCTCGCCGCCGAGCCGGATTTCGATCCCGCAGTTGCACTCGCACAAGATGCAGGCACTGGCCTGCCACGCAGGGGCTTCGCTGTCCATCAGGTCTCCGAGCCACTAGGCAACAGTGAGTCTCTTCACCATACTCACTACAGCCCACCCCGCCACCCCCACACCCAGCCGTGGGTGTCGTGAGTGCG
>NZ_DASYMU010000201.1:0-8319 GCF_036008905.1 Amycolatopsis sp.
AAGGCCGCGGCGGCGGCTTGGGGCGTGGCCGGGGCGGCGCTGCTGATCGCCATGTTCGGGCCGGTGGTCAACGCGCCGCAAGCGGTTCTGGACGTCTCGCCGTTCTCGCACATCCCGAAGCTGCCGGGTCAGGACGTGACCTCGACGCCGCTGGTTTGGCTGTGCGGCATCGCCGTGGTGACACTGGCCGCCGGACTGGCGACCTTCCGGCGGCGGGACATCGGGTAGGCAGTCGTGGACGCAGACAAGTCCCGACCCAGCGTGGGTCGTGAGTGGCAACAAGTGTTCTAACACTCGTAAACACTCACGACCTGTTACGCACTCACGACTCCGGTGGCGTCGACGTGCAGGGTGGCCTGGGGGCCGCCCGCGCCGCAGTCGGGGCCGTTGGGGTACAGCAGTTTCGGGGTGACATCGAGGGTCTGTTCCGGGAAGGCCGAGAGCCGGACGGTGACGCGGATCGGCTCGGCGGGTAAGCCGGGCAGGGTGGCGAAGCCGTGTTTTCCGCCGGTGGTGGTCATTCGCGCGGAGCAGGGATCCGTCGGTTTGTCGCCGGCGCAGGTGGTCGAGGCCGCCGCTGTCGACGGCGAAAGCACGAGGTCCTGCGTGTCGCACGTGCTCGCCCAGCAGGCCACGAGCGTCGCGGAATCCACCTTCGCGGCGGCCGCGGGCTCGATGTCGAGGCCGATGCCGACCTGAGTGCCGATCATCGTGCAGGCTCGGTCACCGCCCACGCCGGAAGGGGAACCGCAAGCCGTCACTGCCACCAGCGCCATCGCCGTCACGGGAAGCACGCGCATGGCTTGAAGACGGTACAAAACGCCCGAAGGTTGCACCAGGCCTAAGGCGAAGGTGACGGACTCGCCGACTCGGTGGACGACGACGTCGTCGGGCTCACGGAGGTCGTGCTGACCTGGGTCGAAGTCGAAGTCGAGGTCACGACCGTGGTCTGGGTCGTGGTGGTGGACGTCGGCGACGGCCGCTGCTGGGTCACGGTGGTCCGAACGGAGACGAGACCGGTCACCGTGACCGGAACACTGGACGTCAGCACGGGAACCCCGGTGACGCTGACCGGCTCGGGACGCTCCGGGGTCAGGCGCCCGGCGACGAGCACGGCGGCGACCAGCAAGCCGCCCGCGAACCCGGCGACGATACCGACCGCTGTCGATCCCAGACTCGGCCCGATCATGCCCAAACCTCCTCGATGCGTTGTCACGCAACTAACGAGGTAACAGAAAGCTATACAGGTCCTAGACCAACTTCGTGACCAGCAGCGCAAACCTATCCGGTACTCGTGTTGATCTTACGTTCCGTTACGGGGACCGCAACTCGCCGAGCGGCTAGCGTGACGCGCGAAGGCCGTCGATCACGACTCGCACCAGCTCATGGCCGCTCTCCGACTGCCGTTCGGTCGCGACGCAGCCGACGATCAACGCGCGGAGATCGGCACCGTCGATATCGCGCCGGACAGCGCCGGCCTCTTGGGCCCGGGCCAGCAGCTTGTCGAGCACCTCTCGAAGGCCGCCACCGGCTTCCGCTTTGAACGCGAAACCCGTGGTCGTCGCCAGCGAATCGCACAGCGCCTTGTTCAGCGACACCTGCCGGATGATCCGCGCGAAGTAACCGAAGAACGCCTCACCCGGATCGCCGGCGGAAAACAGTTCGCCCGCCTCTTGCGTGAACTGCTCGATCCGGTCCAGCACAACGGCTTGGAAGAGCGCGTCCTTACTGGGAAAATGCCGGTACACCGTGCCCGCGCCGACCTGCGCGCGCCGGGCGATCTCGTCCAGTGGCACGGCCAGGCCCTCGGCGGCGAAAGCTTCCTCGGCGGCGGCCAGCACGCGGGCGCGGTTGCGCCGGGCGTCGGCACGCAGGACGGGCTTCGCTTCTTCCACATCCTGGCCAACAAAGTAAGTCGACATCGAATTCCGAAGCCGCCACGCTGACGAACATGACGACCGACGAGGACTGGGAAGAGCAAGCCCGCAACTGGATCACCTGGGCCCGCACGCCGGAGCTCGATTCGTATTGGCGCTACCGCTCGGCGTTGTTCGAGCTGGTGCCCGGACCAGGCGAGTCCACTTTGGATCTCGGGTGCGGGGAAGGCCGGGTTTCCCGCGATCTCGCCGAGCGTGGTCACCGGGTAACCGGCGTCGACGTTTCGCCGACGCTGCTCGAAGCCGCCCGCGCGGCGCATCCCGAAGGCACCTACGTGACCGCGGACGCGGCGGACCTCCCGTTTCCCGACCACAGCTTCGACCTGGTCGTCGCCTACAACTCGCTGATGGACGTCGAAGACCTGCCGGGCAGCGTCCGTGAAGCCTCGCGCGTCCTGCGGCCCGGCGGCAAGCTGGTGCTGTCCATCGTGCATCCGGCTAACCGCGACAAGATCATCGGCGAAGGTGACGACGCGGCGTTCGTTGTGGACGGTTCGTACTTCGAAAACACCCACAGCCACCAGGGAACCGAGCGCGACGGCGTCAAGATGGTCTTTTCCGGCTATCAACGCCCGCTCACCAGCTACACGCGGGCGCTCGAAGACGAGGGTCTGCTCATCGAAGCCGTCCGCGAGCCCATCGCGACCAGGGCCGACGGTTCCGCCCATCGGCTGCCATGGCACCTGTGGCTGCGGACGGTCAAATCGGCTTCAGCGCGGTGAGCTGGAAGTTCCGGGCCGTGTGCTTGTACGGCGCCCGGTCGGTGACGGCGTGTTCGAACGCCTCGAGCTTGGCGAAGAACTCGGGATCGCGCTTGATGTCGTTGTCCACGATGTAGTCGCAGATCGCGCGGATGCCGTAATGGCCGGTGACGACACAACCGAGCTCGGCGAGCTTGAGCGTCAGGCCGCCCGCGGTGTGCAACGTGATCGGCTTGTCGAAGAGCACCGCGGTGGCCTGGTCGGTGTCCAGCGCGGCCAGCGCCGCGTCGAGGTCGAGCCCGCGGACGGCCTGGATCATCGGCTCGGAGTGGTGGTTCATCGCGATGATCGACAGGACCCCGCCCGCCTTCGACGCCGCGAGCAGCACCTGGAACAGGCCGGTGACGTCTTCGAGGTACTGCACCAGGTTGTGGCACAGCACGACGTCGAACTCGCCCTCACCGACAGTCGAGGGCAGCGCGAACGCGTCCGCGTGGATCGTCTCGAGGACGACTTCGGCTTCCGCGGCCCGCTCGACGGCCTCGGCGAGCATCTCGGCCGAGGAATCCACAATGGTCACGTGGTGGCCGAGGCGGGCGAGTTGGACCGCGTCTCCCCCGTTACCGCCGCCGACGTCGAGAACGCGGAGCGGCTCGTCGCCGATGTGGCGCAGCAGGTTGGCCAGCGCGAGCGAGTACCGGAGCCGTCCCCACGGGCTCTCCTGCCATTCCTGCCACTTCATGGGTTGGCCCTCTGTGCGGTGGGCGGCTCGAACAGCCGCTCGGCGGTGGACGTGGTGAACTCCCACACACCCGGGACGAGCAGCACGCCCAAGATCACGAAAACCGGGAAGATCAGCCGGTTTTCGACGTTCTTGCCGGTGCGGAAGCGCATGAACTTGGGCAGCCGGATCTCGTACCAGGTCTCCCCGGCGATCGGGATCGGGAAGAGGAACGGGCAACCGGACTTCGTGAGCGCGTCGCCGAGGCAGTGCACGAAACAGCCCACCGCCACGGCATAGCCCAGATAGCCGGAAACCTGGTCCAGCTGACCGAGTTCGTCGTGCGCGGTGTAGACCCACCAGACGATCGCGACCCCGCTGACCGGCATCAACCAGTCGCCGAGCACGCCTTCGGCCAGTAACAGGCCGAAGATCACCACCCCGGCGACCGCCCACGGCCCCCAAGCGGACGTCGCCGCCGTCGTCGCGGCACCGAGACCGGCGGCGAAGAGCACGGTGTGGGACATGTGCCGGTGTTTGCCGGTGACCTTTTCGTCGCGCGGGCCCTTGGTCAGGGCATACAGCGCGGCGGACACGCGCCGCAGGATCCAGGAGATGACGCCGGTGAACGGTCCCAGCAGCCTGGACGCCGTCGCGCCCGGATGGTCGAGGTCGGGAAGCAGGGCGAAACCCGCTGTGGTGGCGCCGAAAACCACCGCCTGGTGAATCGTGCCGGCGCCGAGGACAGGCGCCAGCGCCAAGCCCGCGCACCAGCCCGTGAGCGCGTGAGTCCGCCCCATCATGGTGCTGTGTGTTCCCCAGTTTCGTCGAAGCTCGAGCTGCGCGTTTACCTTCAGGCAGGCGGTTCGTGCACCACCGTCAGGTGCTCGGCGACCCCGGTGAGGTCGATGACACGGCTGACGGCGGCGCTGGGAACCACGGCGAGCTCGTAGGACTGCTCACCTGCCTCGCGCTGCGCGTGGAGCACGACGTTGAGGGCGGACGAATCGAAAAAGCTCACGCCGGTCAGGTCGAGGATCAGGCGGGACGGCTTTTGCTCCGTCAGAGCCGCCAACTGATCCTTGAGCTGCGGGCTGGTCAGCAGGTCGAGCTCGCCGGTGACGACCACTCGGGGCGCGGACTGCTCAGCTTCGATTTTGATACTGAAGCCGGGTGTCTCGGGGGAGGGCATGGACATTCTCCTCAGGGTCCACGAAACCCTAGCCCAACACGCCGGGACACTCACCCGGTGGGGAGTGCCTTTCTGCCTGCGCGTCGCTGACGCAGAAACAGCTCCCGGCGCTCGATCTCCCCGAGCCCGCCCCAAATGCCGTACGGCTCCTGCACGCTCAGCGCGTGCTTGCGGCACTGGGCGAGGACCGGGCAGGCATGGCAGATTTCCTTGGCGCGTGCTTCGCGCCGGTCACGTGCCGAACCGCGCTCGTTGTCGGTGTGGAAGAACAGGCTGCTGTCGGCGCCACGGCAGGCACCTTGGAGCTGCCATTCCCACTCCTCTGCGACCACGTTCGGCAGCCGGCTCACGTCCGCCATGTCGTCCTCCGCCTCTCAAGCGATCACCACGTCGAAGCCGAATTGCCCACCAACGGTCCGGATCAAACCTGAGTTTGGTTTGCTCATACCTTGGGCACTGCCAGCGCAGTGGCACCGACGAGAGGAACGCGAGTGGTGGACACCGGAGATTCGGAACAGCGCGAAGCTCCGTTGAGGGTGGTGGCGGGCGACGGACGGGCAAGCGGAGACGGCGCACAGGTGATCGAGGTCAGGACGGCCGCGATCCCCCAGGTAGTACCGACCCTGCGCACGATCGCCGCGGACATCGCGATGCGCCAGGACTTCGATCTCGACGCCATCGAGGATCTCCGCATGGCCATCGACGAAGCCTGCTCACTGCTCCTGCCTTCGGCGTCGGACGGCAAGCTGACCTGCGTTTTCACCGCGAGCCTCGGCAGGGTCGAGCTCTCGGTCTCCGTACTCGCCGACTCGGCGAAGCTCACCGAAGACAACGGACTCGGCTGGCAGTTGCTGACCGCACTGGCGACTTCGGCGAAGCGCACAGTGACGCCGGGCGAAGGTGGTTTCCTCTCGCGTATCGACGTCGTGCGCGAAAGTGAGGCGGTAGCGAGGTGACGCTGGAACAGCAGCCGGACACCGACGCGCTGTTCACCCAATTGGCGGAGCTGCCCGCCGATGACACGCGACGCGAAGCCATTCGCGACGAACTCGTGCGGGCCCACCTCCCGGTGGCCCGCAACCTCGCCCGCAAGTTCCGCAGCCGGGACGAGGCGATGGACGACCTCATCCAGATCGCGACCGTCGGCCTGATCAACGCCGTCGACCGGTTCGACCCGGCCCACGGCAGCGACTTCCTGGCGTTCGCCGTTCCCACGATTTCCGGCGAACTCCGCCACTACTTCCGCGACAACAGCTGGTCCGTGCGGGTGCCGCGCCGGCTCAAGGAGCTGAACGCGAGCATCGCGTCGGCCCGTGAAGAGCTGACGGTCCAGCTGGCCAGGGCACCGCGCCCGAGTGAGATCGCCGAAAAGCTCGGCATCGGCACCGAAGAGGTCTACGAAGGCCTTCGCGCCGGGCAAGGCCGCTACGGCGCTTCGCTGGACAACCTGTTGGAAAACTCCGCGCACGCGGCGTTCGGCGCCCCGGACGCGAACCTTGACCAGGCCGAGCTGCGCGAAGCGTTGCGGCCACTGCTCGAGACGTTGCCGGAGCGGGAGCGCAAAATCGTCGCCTTGCGCTTCGGCTACGGTTTGAGCCAGTCGGACATCGCCCGGCGGGTCGGGGTGTCGCAGATGCAGGTCTCACGGTTGCTCACCGGGACGCTGAAGAAGCTGCGTGAAGGACTCGGTGAAGAACACATGCCAGGTGATTAACCGATGGGAATCGACTCGGCGGCCCCCTCGGTCGCCCGGCAAACCGTCCGTGAGGCACTCGCCGAGCTGGGGGTGACCGGGAATCTGACCGGGGACATCCTGCTGGTCGTCTCCGAGCTGGTCAGCAACGCCGTCGAACACGGCGACGGTTACGACGGGCTCGAGATCGACCACGAAGACGACCAGCTCACCATCCGCGTCTACGACCGGAGCCCGGAACCGCCGGAACCGCGGACGCCGAAACCGATGACGCCACGCAGCCGTGGCCTGCGGCTGGTGGACGCCATCGCACCAAGCTGGGGCAGCGAAAAGTGCGAAACCGGCAAGTACGTCTGGGTGCGCTTCACTCTGCTCTCTGACAACAGCTAGGAAACGGCTCAGGGCCTAGGCTCCAGATCATGGAGACACGGGAAATCGGCCGGCTCGGCCGGCATGTCAGTGCGGTCGGGCTCGGGTGCTGGCAGCTCGGCGCCGACTGGGGAAACGTCGACGAAGGTGACGCGCTCGCGGTCCTGCACGGCGCGGCCGACGCGGGCGTCACCTTCTTCGACACCGCCGACGTCTACGGCGATGGCCGCAGCGAGCGGCTGGTCGGGCAATTCCGCAAGGAGCGCGCCGACGACGGCATCTTCGTGGCGACCAAGATGGGCCGCCGGCTGGAGCAGGTGCCGGAGAACTACGTCGCCGCGAACTTCGACGCGTGGAACGACCGGTCGCGCAAGAATCTCGGCGTCGACACGCTCGACCTCGTCCAGCTGCACTGCCCGCCGAGCTCGGTGTACTCGGCCGACGCGGTGTACGACGCGCTCGACTCGCTGGTCGAGCGTGGCCGCGTCGGCGCGTACGGCGTCAGCGTGGAGACCTGCGAGGAAGCGCTGACGGCGTTGGCGAGGCCGCATGTCGCGACCGTGCAGATCATCCTGAACGCGTTCCGCCACAAGCCGCTCGAGCAGGTGCTCCCGGCCGCGGTGTCGGTGGGCGCCGGGATCATCGTGCGGGTGCCGCTCGCGTCCGGGCTGCTGTCGGGCAAGTACACCGCCGACACCACCTTCGGCGCCGACGACCACCGCAACTTCAACCGCAAGGGCGAGGCGTTCGACGTCGGCGAGACGTTTTCGGGCGTGCCGTTCGATGTCGGCCTCGAAGCGGTGGAGCGGCTTCGCGGTGTCCTGCCCGCCGGCCAGACCCTCGCGCAGTTCGCGCTGCGCTGGATCCTCGACCAGCCCGGCGTCAGCGTGGTCATCCCCGGCGCGCGCAACCCCAAGCAGGCGAAGGACAACACCGTCGCGGCGGGCCTCCCGCCGTTGGACGCCAAGGCGGCCGACACTGTCCGCGAGGTCTACGACGAACTCATCCGCCCGCTCATCCACGACCGCTGGTGATTGGAACAAGATGACGATGACGCCCGAGGAGCTGCTGACCACCACAAGGACGGTCCGCAAGCGCCTCGATCTCACCCGGCCGGTTCCGCTGGAGCTGGTCAAGCGGGCCCTCGACATCGCGCTGCAGGCACCCAGCGGCTCGAACACCCAGCGGTGGCAGTGGATCGTGCTCACCGACCCGGACAAGCGGGCCGCGATCGGCGAGCTCTACCAGCGGGCTTGCCGCGAGTACCTGAACTCCCCCAACGCGGCCGGGAAGCTGTTCTCCGCCGACCCGGACCGGGCCAAGGTCCAGCAGCGGGTGGGCGACAGCGTCGAGTACCTCGCCGACAAGATGGGCGAGGTCCCGGTGCTGGTCATCCCATGCCTGGAGACGCCGAGCGCCGACCTGCCCGAGGGCAACCAGGCGGGGTTGTGGGCGTCGCTCCTGCCTGCCACGTGGAGCTACATGCTGGCGTGCCGGGCGTTCACCCTCGGCACGGCGTGGACCACGCTGCACCTGAAGTACGAGAAGGAAGCCGCGGAGATCCTCGGCCTTCCGGACAACGTGCACCAGGCCGCGCTCATCCCGACAGCGTTCTACACCGGCGACACCTTCAAGCCCGCCGCCCGTCAGCCGCTCGACGACGTCCTGCACGTCGACGCCTGGTAGGTAGTCGTGAGTGCGTAACA
>NZ_DASYMU010000202.1:0-8052 GCF_036008905.1 Amycolatopsis sp.
ACGGACGCCCCGTAGCGCCTGATCATCAGCGGGCTGGACCAACCGGCCAGGCGTTCCACATCGGACTCACCGGCGCCGGACTTCAGAAGATCATGAGCCCACGTGTGCCTAAGTTGGTGCGGGTGCAAGTGGTCAAGGCCTGCCTGTTCACATCGACGCGTCAGCACTTCGCCCACGCCACCGGGAGTCATCCGCCAACCGCCGGTGTCGTTCGAGCGCACGCTCATCAGCAGCGGCAGAGCGGGTCCAGCGGCTCGGCTCGCGCGGACCCGCATGTACTTGCGCAGTGCCAGCGCGGTCTTGGCCCCGAAGGGCAACAGGCGCTTCTTCCCGCCCTTGCCGAGTACCAGGACTTGCTGGTGCACCAGATCGACATCGTCGACGTTCACCCCGGCCAGCTCGGCCCTGCGCAACCCCGTGTCGAGCAGCATTCGGATGATCACCGTGTCCCGGCGATCGACGTAGGTCGCGCCGTTCATGGACTTGAGCAGCTTCGACAGGATCTCGTCCGGGACCACCGGCACCGGCGGCGCCTTCGGCATCGGCAACTCCAGGGACGCCGCCGGGTTGACGTACAGCCCGCTGTCAGGTTCGCCCACGACATAGTCGAAGAACTTGCGCACAGCGATGCCGCGTACCCGCCGGGTGGAGTCGGCCTTGTTCTGGTCGACGAGGTGCCGCATCCAGCCCTTGACCATCTTGTCGGTCACCTGCGCGGGCTCGGTGACCCCTCGGTGTGCTTCGCTGAGCCAGTCCAGGAACTGCTCAATCGAACGGCGGTAGACCTTGATCGTCTCGACTCCGGGTCGGCCGGACTGCAGGTCCAGCACCCACTCTTGGAGCCACTCATTCAGAACGTCCATGGGCCTCAGATTAGGCTGTAGTTCTCGTGGCAACAAACGGTGTACGGAACTAAGCGCGGCAGGGAGCCAAGATCGATGAACGCTAAAACCGCAGGTAGAGGCGCTGCGCTGCACCTGACCGGAGAACGGACCGTGCCGGGCATCGCCGAAGAGAACTATTGGTTCCGCCGACACGAAGCCGCGTACGTCGAACTGCTGCCGTACTGCGCCGGAGCGACGGTCCTGGAAGCGGGATGTGGCGAAGGTTACGGCGCCGGGCTCATCGCTCCGGTCGCCGAACGGGTGCTCGCGCTCGACTACGACGAGCCCGCGACGGCCCACGTCGCCCGCCGCTACCCCGAAGTCGCTGTGGCACGGACGAACCTGGCGTACCTGCCGGTGCGTTCGTCCACTGTGGACGTCGTGGCGAACTTCCAGGTGATCGAACATCTCTGGGATCAGGCGGGGTTTCTCGCCGAGTGCCACCGGGTTCTCAAGCCGGGTGGGAAGCTCCTCGTCACCACGCCGAACCGGATCACCTTCACCCCGGACAGTGACACCCCGCTGAATCCCTACCACACCAGGGAACTCTCACCCGCCGAGCTGGACGAGCTGCTGCGGGCGGCCGGGTTCACCGTCGAGCGGCTCCACGGCCTGCACCACGCCCCGAGTCTCACAGAACTCGACAACCGTTACGGGGGCTCGATCATCGACGCACAGCTCGACGTGGTCATGGGTGAACTGCCAGGACAGGCGGTCTGGCCCGAGGCACTGCTCGCCGACGTCGAAGCCATCCAGGCGGCGGATTTCGCCGTCCACGGCGAAGACCTCGACGCGAGCCTGGACCTGATCGCGGTGGCGGTGCGCGCGTGAACCTGGAGAGCGAAGGCACGTTCTGCCTGGTCCTGCACAGCCACCTGCCCTGGTTGCCACACCACGGTTCCTGGCCGGTCGGCGAGGAATGGCTCTATCAGGCGTGGGCGCATTCCTACCTGCCGCTGATGGATCTCGTGCGCCGCTTCGCCGAGGAGGGCAAGCGGGACATGCTGACGCTCGGCGTCACGCCGGTACTCGCAGCACAGTTGGACGACCCGCACAGCCTGCGTGCTTTGCACCATTGGCTGGGAAACTGGCAGCTGCGCGCACAGGATGCGTCGACGCTCTGGCGCGGCGACCCGCTCCTCCGCGACCTCGCCGCCGGTGAGTACAAAGCCGCCACGCACGCCTCCGAGGAGTTGGAAGCCCGCTGGCGCCACGGTTTTTCACCGGTTCTCCGCTCCTTTGTGGACGCGGGGACGATCGAACTGCTCGGCGGCCCGCTGACCCATCCGTTCCAGCCGCTGCTCGACCCGCGGGTGCGCTCGTTCGCCCTGCGCGGCGGGCTGGCCGACACGGAGTTGCGGGTCGGGCACCGGCCGGAAGGCATCTGGGCACCCGAATGCGGATACGCCCCGGGCATGGAAACCGACTACGCGGCGGCCGGGGTCCGGCGGTTCATGGTCGACGGGCCGTCGCTGAAGGGCGACACCTCACAGGCCCACACGGTCGGTTCGTCGGACGTCGTGTGCTTCGGCCGCGACCTCGAAGTCACCTACCGCGTCTGGTCCCCGAAGGCGGGCTATCCCGGCCATTCGGCCTACCGGGACTTCCACACCTGGGACCACGAAGTCGGCCTCAAACCGTCCAGGGTGACCGGCAAGCAGATCGCCCCGCACGAGAAGGCGCCGTACGACCCCGCGCTCGCCGCGGACACGCTTCGCTTGCACGTCAAGGACTTCGTCGAGACCGTGGTCGCACGCATGCGTTCGCTGCGCGCGGAAAACGACCGGACGCCGATGGTCGTCGCGGCCTACGACACCGAGCTTTTCGGGCACTGGTGGCACGAAGGCCCGGCGTGGCTCGAAGGCGTGCTGCGCGCGCTGCCCGAAGCGGGTGTGCGCGTCACGACGCTGCGCGGCGCGCTCGACGCGGGTCATCTCGGCGCGCCGGTCGACCTGCCCGTGTCCTCGTGGGGCTCGGGCAAGGACTGGCGGGTGTGGGACGGTGAGCAGGTCTCGGACATGGTCGAGTCGAACGCCGCGCTCCAGACCAGGCTGCTGAGTCTCTGCCGCGGCGGGCTCGGCCGGGACGCGGTCCGTGACCAGGCCGTCGCCGAGGCGATGCTGGCGCTGTCCAGCGACTGGGCGTTCATGGTCACCAAGGATTCCGCCGCCGACTACGCACGCCGCCGCGCCCGTGTCCACACCGAACGCTTCGACACGCTGGCCTCGCTGCTGAGCGCGGGCGAGCACACGCGTGCCAGAGAGAAGGCCGCCGCGTACCGCGCCGAAGACGGGCCGTTCGGCCATCTGGACGCGCGTAGCCTGTGATCAAGCACGTAGTTCTTCTTTCTCTTTTCTAAGACACAGTCCGAAAGGGACAGCGTTGAGCATTTACGACATTCCGGTGAACACTCTTTCCGACGAGCCCACCACCCTGGGTTCGCTGAGCGGGAAGGCGCTGCTCGTGGTGAACGTGGCGTCGAAATGCGGACTCACCCCGCAATACACCGGCCTCGAGCGGCTCCAGGAAAAGTACGCCGACAAGGGCTTCTCGGTCGTCGGCTTCCCGTGCAACCAGTTCGGCGGCCAGGAACCCGGCACCGCCGAGGAGATCCAGACCTTCTGCTCCACGACGTACGGCGTCAGCTTCCCGCTGTTCGAGAAGCTCGAGGTCAACGGCGAAGGCAGGCACCCGCTGTACACCGAGCTGACCCGGACAGCGGACGCCGACGGCGCGGCCGGGGACGTGCAGTGGAACTTCGAGAAGTTCCTCATCAGCCCCGAAGGCGAGATCCTCGGCCGGTTCCGCCCGGCCACCGAGCCCGAGTCAGAAGCCGTCGTGAAGGCGATCGAAGCCGCGCTTCCCGCCTGACCGCAACTACCGCCATCTGTAGTGAAAATAGGCGTGGGCCGGAGTCGACTCCCAGGTCGCGGAGCCGCTGTCGTCAGGTGGGGGTCTCTTGGACACTGAGAGATCACGTGATGTCGACATCTCGCGGTGTGTTGGGCACGCAGGACGCTATGAAGGGTCCCTTCTTCTCGTTTCTGCGAGGAAGGGCCCCTTCATGGCGTGGGGTGGGGTTGGAAGTACCCCAATGCGGCGTTGGGGGCGCTCAATGCCCCCAACGCCGCTTTGGGGGAATACCCGAGGTGCCGTGCGGGTCGGTGGGTGGGGTGACCGTCCCGGCGGAGGTACGCACGGCTGGTGGTGGGACGTCAGTCCGTTCGGCAGGCGCGTGTTTTGAACTCAGCCGGCCGGGTTTGTGGTCGTCCCCCTGGTCTCGACTCGAAATGGGTTGACCTCCAGCGGGCTGGAGGTAGCAAGCTGGCGATCATGACCGACACGATCGCGGCCACTCCGAGATCACGCGGCGTGCTGTGGACTCCTGAGCATCGCGTGACCACGACCGGCTTGCTCTTGATCGTCACGCTTGTCGCTTTTGAGAGTATGGGGGTCGCCACGGCGATGCCCACGATGGTGGCCGAGCTTCAGGGCCAAGACCTCTATTCCTGGCCCTTCACCGCCTTCCTGGTCCCGAGCGTCGTGGCCACGGTTGTGTCCGGTCGCATCAGTGACCGCCGTGGGCCCGCGTTCGCGCTTCTTGTTGGTCCAGCGCTCTTCCTGGCCGGCCTGGTCGTGGCGGGGACGGCGACTGGCATGGCGACTCTGCTCTTGGGGCGAGTTCTTCAAGGGTTCGGTACGGGGCTGTTGCTGGTCGCGTTTTCGATTTTGATCGCGGTCACCTATACCGATCGTGAGCGTCCGGTGATCTACGCCGCCAATGCGGCCGCGTGGGTTCTTCCGGCGGTGATCGGGCCGTTCGTCGCCGGGGTGATCACGGTCAGCGTCGGGTGGCGGTGGGTGTTCCTTGGGTTGATCCCGCTGGTTTTCGTCGGGGTGGCGTTGCTGGTGGTGGTTGTGCGCAAGCTTCCGGCGCACGTTCCGGGCGAGCAGGGGCGTCGCGCCAGTGTCCTGGCGGCCGTGGCGGCCGCATTGGGGATCGCGGCGTTGACTTGGGCGGCGCAGCACCCGTCGGTCCCGGCGGCCGTCTACGGCGTCGGTGGGCTGCTCGCGCTGGGGCTGGCGCTGCGCAACTTGCTTCCGGCGGGGACTCTCAGCGCCAGGCCTGGGTTGCCGACGGTCGTCGCATCTCGTGCGCTGATCAGCGGGGCTTTCGCGGGCATGGAGGCGTATCTGCCGCTGACCATGAGCGCGGTCCACGGCTACAGCCCCGCGCTGGCCGGTCTGCCCCTGACGATCACGGCGCTGGGATGGTCGACGGGATCGGCCGTCCAGGGACGTTTCCTCGATTGGTCTCGTGAGGTGTCGCTGCGGCTCGGGTTCGTGCTCGTCGCCACCGGGCTGGTGATCTTCGCGTTCGTGTCACAGCCGTGGTTCCCGGGATGGGCGGCGTTCGCGGGATGCGCGATCGGCGGCGCGGGAATGGGGATCGCGATGCCCGCGATTTCCGTGCTGTTGCTGCGGTTCTCGTCCGAAAGCGAGCGTGGGTTCAACACCTCGGCCATGCAGCTCGGCGACTGGGTGGGGTCCGCGCTGACGGTCGGGCTCGGCGGTGTCCTGCTCGTCGCGCTGGCGTCGGCGGAGGCGCCGGCGCCCGCCGTCACGGTCCTCGCGGTGCTCATGGTCGCGGTGGCCACGGTCGGGGTATTCGTCACCCGTCGGTGGCCGGTCGAGTAGCCGATCAGGTGGGACTATCCTGGGGGGTGCGATGACCTATCTAGACCACGCGGCGACGACCCCGATGTTGCCCGAAGCCATAGCTGCGATGTGCGAGGCGCTGTCCACCGTGGGCAATGCCTCTTCACTGCATTCCTCTGGACGCCGGGCGAGACGGGTGGTCGAGGAAGCTCGCGAGGTGATCGCCGGAGCGCTCGGCGCCCGCCCGTCCGAGGTGATTTTCACCGCCGGTGGCACGGAAAGCGACAATCTCGCCGTAAAAGGCATCTTCTGGGCGCGTAAGCAGCGCCGGGTACTGGCGAGCTCCGTCGAGCATCACGCCGTCATGGACGCTGTGCAGTGGCTTGGCGATCACGCCGATGCCGAGATCACCTGGCTCGACGTCGACGAGTGCGGCCGGGTCGCCCCGGAGACACTGCGTGACGCGATCGAACTCGACCCCGAAAACGTGGCCTTGGTCACGGTCATGTGGGCCAACAACGAGGTCGGCACGGTCAACCCGATGGCGGAACTGGCGGCCATCTGCGCGGAGTACGAGATCCCGCTGCACACCGACGCCGTCCAGGCCGTCGGAGCGGTGCCCATCGACTTCTCGGCGAGCGGCGCGAGCGCGATGACGCTGACCGCGCACAAGGTCGGCGGGCCGTACGGCGTCGGCGCGCTGCTGCTGGCCAGGGACACCCCGTGCGTTCCGTTGCTGCACGGCGGCGGCCAGGAGCGCGATGTGCGCTCCGGCACGCTGGACGTCCCGGCGATCCACGCGTTCGCGACGGCCATCCGCGTGACAGTCGGCGAGCAGGCCGAACGGGCCGAGACACTGGCCGCCCTGCGGGACGACCTGATCGACGCAGTGCTGCGCGAAGTGCCAGACGCGGTGCTGAACGGCTGTGTGAAGAACCGGCTGCCCGGCAACGCGCACTTCACCTTCCCCGGCTGCGCGGGCGACAGCCTGCTGATGCTGCTGGACGCCAAGGGCATCGAGTGTTCGACGGGGTCGGCGTGCACGGCCGGAGTCGCCCAGGCCAGCCACGTGCTGCTGGCGATGGGCGCCGACCCGGCAGCCGCACGCGGATCGCTGCGGTTCTCGCTGGGACACACCTCGACGCACGAAGACGTCGACGCGGTGGCGCGGGAAATCGGTGGCGTCGTCGCCAGGGCAAGGCAAGCCGGCCTCTCCGGAATGCGCAAGACGACACTGGGTAAAACGACTGAGCAGGAGGTGTAGAGGATGCGAGTACTGGCCGCGATGAGCGGGGGAGTGGACTCGGCGGTGGCCGCCGCCCGGGCCGTCGACGCCGGACACGAGGTGGTCGGCGTGCACCTCGCACTGTCCGCCAAGCCCGGCACGCTGCGCACGGGATCGCGTGGCTGCTGCACGATCGAGGACTCCCACGACGCCCGCCGGGCCGCGGACATCATGGGAATCCCGTTCTACGTGTGGGATTTCGCCGAGCGCTTCACCGAAGAGGTCATCGAGACCTTCGTCGGTGAGTACGCCGTCGGCCGCACCCCGAACCCGTGTGTCACCTGCAACGAGAAGATCAAGTTCGAGGCGCTGCTGGACAAGGCGATGGCGCTCGGTTTCGACGCCGTCGCCACCGGCCACTACGCCCGGCTCGCCCAGGTCGACGGCGCGCCCGAGCTGCGTCGCAGCGCCGACGTCGGCAAGGACCAGTCGTACGTGCTGGCTTCGCTGACGCCGGATCAGCTGCGGCACGCGATGTTCCCGCTCGGCGACTCGTGGAAGACCGAGGTGCGTGCGGAGGCCGAGCAGCGTGGCCTGTCCGTGGCGAACAAGCCGGACAGCTACGACATCTGCTTCATCCCGGACGGCGACACCAAGAAGTTCCTGGAGAAGAAGCTCGGCCAGCGGCCCGGTGACCTCGTCGACGCCGAGACCGGCGCTGTCCTCGGGCAGCACACGGGAGTGCACGGCTTCACCGTCGGCCAGCGCAAGGGCCTCGGCATCGAGGCCCCCGCGCCGGACGGCCGCCCGCGGTACGTGCTTTCGCTGGAACCGGTTTCCGGCACGGTGAAGGTCGGGCCGGTGGCGGAGCTCGGTGTCGGTGTCATCAACGCGGATCGCCCGATCTGGCCGAGTGAGCGCGCGCTGGACGGGCCCACCGAGTGCGTCATCCAGGTGCGCGCGCACGGTGGCACTGTCGACGCCGTGGCCGAGGCCGTCGGTGACCAGGTGACCATCCAGCTGCGTGAGCCGCTGCGCGGTGTCGCTCCCGGTCAGGTCGTGGTGCTGTACCGCCCTGACACCGCCGGTGACCTCGTGCTCGGCAGCGCCAAGATCGCGTCGACCAGCTAGGCCGTGTCTGGTAAATCAAGTTCGCGGTCTCCGCGCCCAGGCGGCCCCTGACGGCACGGGGGATTCACCCGAGTACGACCCGGTACGAGGGCAAATCCCCCGCACCGCCAGGAACCACCTGGATCACGAAGCCCATCGAACAGATTCACCAGA
>NZ_DASYMU010000203.1:0-26828 GCF_036008905.1 Amycolatopsis sp.
CGTCGTTCTACCCGCGCGCGAAGCGGCTCATCGCCGAACAACTCCGCCGCTTCGCCTCCGGCGCTCCCCTCCTCCACGTCGTCACTCCGCCATCTGTCGACAGATGGCGATAGTTGCGCACGCGGGATATCAGCCGAAGGCGCGGACGAGGCCGGACCAGCGTTCGGCGACGACGTAGCCGCAGCGTTCGTAGATGCCGAGGGCGCCGTTGACGTTCTCCAGGTCGACGCTGAGCGAGGACCGCTGGAACCCGGCTTCCTTCGCCTTGGCCAGCGTGTGCCCGAGCAACGCCGTCGCGACACCGCGGCCGCGCACCGAAGCTCGCGTGCCGACGTAGTCGACGAAGCAGTCGCGGATGCCGGTCACTTCGGCGTCGGACTTGAAGAACTCGCTCGTCACGAACGCGACGACCTCGTCCCGGCTCGGGGAGAGCAGCAGGAACGACAGGTCCGGGCGGAAGTCCTTTGAGCCGGTGACGAGGTGGCGCCACATCTCCGGCGAAAGCTCCGTGCTGCCCCAGTGGTCGCCGAAGGTGTCGTTGCGCGCGACGCGGGTCAGCTCGTCGTACTTCTGCTCGAAGCCGACCAGCGGGAACTCCTCGGGCAACGGCTGCGCGGGCGGCAGTTTGGCGAGGTCGGCGCGCATTTCGAGGAATGTCCTGGCGGTGTGGAACCCGCCCTTCTCCATGACCTCGAGGTACCAGCGCTGCGACTCGTGCGCGTGGGCGTGCAGTTCCAGCGGCGCGTCCGGGAACGTTCGCGCGTGCACGAGCTTGCCCGTCCGTTCGAACCAGTCGACCAGGTGCGCGCCGACGGTGTCGTCGCGGTAGCCGGGATGGACCACGGCTTCGATCCGGATCATGTGCGCGGGGTTCGCCGCTTCGCGCGGCCGGACGAGGGCGTAGCCGACCAGTTTTTCGCCGTCCCAGATCGCTGTCGAGGAGTCCGCGAGGTCGATTGTCGGGGCGTCGAAGTCCTCACGCAGGTCTTCCGCGCTGTAGTGCTCACACGTCGGATCCACCGCTTCGGCCGCGGCGAACACGCCCGCCAACTGCTCGGTGTCGTCAAGGCTCAGCGGGCGCCACGTCAGTTCCATCAGCCGAGGTTAAGCCGGACCCTCCAGCCGCCGCACGCCATTTTCTCACCCCGTAACCTGTACGGGTGCTAGTGCTGCTCCCCCCTTCCGAGACCAAGGCCGCCGGTGGCGACGGCCCGCCGCTCGACGTCGGCACGCTGTCGTTCCCCGAGCTGAACCCCGTGCGTGGCAAGCTCGCCGACGCGCTGGTCGAACTCGCCGCGGACGTCCCGGCGAGCCTGGCGGCACTCGACATCTCGATCCGGCAGGCCGACGAGGTCGCCCGCAACGCCGAACTCTGGTCGTCACCCACTCTTCCGTGGCTCTCGCGCTACACCGGCGTGCTCTACGACGCGCTGGACATCGGCAGCTTCCGCAAGCCCGCGCTGGTGAAGGCGCAGCGGCGGCTGGCGGTCGCCTCGGCACTGTTCGGCGTGGTCTCCGGCGTCGACCGCATCCCCGCGTACCGCCTGTCCGGCGGCAGTTCACTGCCCGCGATCGGCACCCTGAGCGCGCTCTGGCGGCCGGCGCTGGAACCGGTCTTCGCCGGGATCGACGACCTGATCGTCGACCTGCGTTCCGGCACGTACGCCACGCTGGCCCGCATCCCGGGCGCGGTCACCGTCCGCGTGGTGACCGAGGTTTCCCCTGGCGTGCGCAAGACGGTCAGCCATTTCAACAAGGCCTACAAGGGAAAGGTCGCCGCCGCGCTCGCCAGGGCCCCGCGCGATCCCTCCACTGTGGACGGTTTGCTGCGCGTGCTCTCCCGCGAGGGACTGGCCATCGAACGCACCGGCGAGCACCAGCTGGAACTGCTCACCGCGTCGCACTGAACCTGTCCGGCCGATATGCGCCGACATCGAACGGTGGTTCTTCGCCCAGCGCCACCGCCGCCACGACGTGCCCCGAGAACGGCGCGAGTGTCAGTCCCGCGGGCCCGAAACCCCCGGCCACCACCACTTCCGGATGCCCGGACAACGCACCGAGCAACGGCTCACCGTCAGGGGACGCCGGGCGGAACCCGATCCGGGTCTCCACCAACGTCGCGTCGGCCAGTCCGGGTGCGACGCGGAGCGCTTCGTCGAGCACCTCACGCTGCCCGGCCGCGGTGACCCGGTAGTCGAAGCCCGAGCCCGTCTCGCGGGTCGCGCCCACGACCACGCGTGAGCCGGGGAACGCGAGCAGGTAGTGGCTCGAAACGGGCAGCACCACCGGCCAGTTCGTCGTGTCCGTCCCTGGCAGGTCGAGATGGGTGATCTGCCCGCGTTGCGGCGAGACGTCGAGCCGAAGTCCCAGCGGCGCAAGGAGATCCGAGCTCCACGCCCCGGCCGCGATGACCACGGCGTCGACGCCCACGAAGTCTCCGGCGACCACGACACCGTTCACGCGATCACCGCTCACGTGCAGCACGGCGCGTCCCTCGACGAGCCGCGCGCCCCGGGTCTCGGCCGCGCCGAGCAACGCGAGCCGCAGTTGCCGCCCGTCGACGCGCCCGGCACCGGAAACGTGCACAGCGCCCAACTCTGGCGCCAGCGCCGGGAACAGCTCGCGCGCCCGCGCCGGATCGAGCCGCCGCACGTCACCGGCCGCCGGCGACGTCGCCACCCGGGCACTCGTGCGTTCGTAGGCCGCCCGCAGCTCGCCTTCGTCGGCGGAGACGACCATGCCGCCGACCACCTCGAACGACGTGTCCCGCCGCCCGTCCTCGGCCAGCTGCGCCACCACTTCGGGGTAGAAATCCGCGGCCGCCGCACCGAGCTCGTAACCCTCGGTGCGCCGCGACGTCCACGGCGAGACGATGCCCGCGCCCGCCGACGTCGCTCTCCCCTGCTCGGCCGAATCCACGACGACGACTTCCGCCCCACGCCTGGTCAGCTGATATGCCGCCGACGCCCCGGCGATGCCACTCCCGATCACTGCAACTCGCATGATCACCAGCTTGCCCCTCGGGGCGCGCCGCGTCGAACCGTCCGATAAGGGCTAACCCACCAGGACGGACATGGCGGCGTTGTGCCCGGGGATCCCGCTGACCCCGCCGCCCCGGGAAGCTCCGGCCCCGCACAGGAGAACACGCTCGTGGGCGGTTTCCACGCCCCACTTGCCCTCCTGCACGGGGTCTTCGGCGTACGGCCAGGAAAGGTCGCGGTGGAAGATGTGCCCGCGCGGAAGGCCCAGCTCAAGCTCCAGGTCCAACGGGGTTTTGGCTTCGACACAGGGTTCGCCGTCCGGTCCGGTCCACAGGCAGTCCTCGATCGGCTCGGCGAGGACGCTGTTCAGTGAGGCCAGCGTCGCCCGCAGCGCCTCGGCTCGCGCCTGCTCGTTGCGTCCCTCGAACAACCGGGCGGGCATGTGCAGGCCGAACAACGTCAGCGTCTGGGCTCCGGCCGCGCGCTCGGCGGGACCGAGGATCGACGGATCGGTCAGCGAGTGGCAGTAGATCTCACACGGCGGCAACGACGGGATCCGACGCTTTTCGGCCTCGGCGAACGCCGTCGCGAGCTGCGAATAGCTCTCGTTGACATGGAAGGTCCCGCCGAACGCCTCCCGCGGGTCGATGGTCGTGTCCCGCAGCCGTGGCAGCCGCTTGAGCACCATGTTGACCTTGAGCTGCGCCCCCTCGGAGAACTCGGTCGACTCCTCCCCAAGCAGCCGCGCGAGCGTGCTTGGAGCGACGTTGGCGAGCACCCGGTCACCGTGCACGACGTGCTCGGTTTCGTCGTGGCGGTACCGGACTTCGCCGTCTGGGTCGATCGACAGCACCTCCGCGCCGGTCCGCAGCACGGCTCCGGCCCGCAGCGCGACGTCGGTGAGCGCACCGGTCACCGCGCCCATGCCGCCGACGGGGACGTCCCAGTCGCCGGTCTCGTTGCCGATCACGTGGTAGAGCAGGCACCGGTTCTGGCGTAGTTCCGGATCGTCGGCGGCCGCGAAGGTGCCGATGAGCCCGTCGGTCAGCACCACCCCGCGGACGGTGTCGTCGCCGAATTCCCCTTCCAGCGCCTCACTGAGAGGCCGCTCGAACAGCAGCCGCCAGGCTTGCGGATCGTCGACGAGCGCACGTAGTTCCTTCTTGCCGCGCAAGGGTTCGGTGAGTGTCGAGAAGGTACGCCCGGCCACTCGCGCGGTCATGGCGTAGAACCGCTGCCAGGCTTCGAAATCCTTTGTGGACCCGCTGAGCTCGCCGAACGACGCGGCCGTGCGCGTTTCGTCGCCGGTGTCGACGAGCAGTCCCGTGTCACCGGCCGGGGTGTACGAAGACATCCGGCGCCGGCGGAGGTCGATCTTGAGCCCCAGCTCCGCGATCACCTTGCGCGGCAACAGGCTGACGAGATACGAGTACCGCGAAAGCCGCACGTCGACACCGGGGAACGCCCGGGACGACACCGCCGCGCCACCGGCCTCGGACCGTCGTTCCACCACGAGCACCGAACGGCCCGCCTTGGCCAGATAGCCCGCGGCGACGAGCCCGTTGTGCCCGCCGCCGACGATCACCACGTCGTAGCGATCCATGATGCCTCCCGAAACCGACTGTGCGCCGCGACCATCGTGGTCGCGGCGCACACCCGGCACAAGCCACTCACCCGGCAGGGCATCGGAAACCCGCGCCGTATCCAATACTCCCTACGAAAGTTCTGTCACTGGTCCGAGTAGCTTCCGTGATCGTTCAAGCGGTCTTAAGCTCCGCAAATGGGCATGACCCGGACGAGTTCACCGGTGCTGGTCGGGCGCGAAGCGGAACTGCTGGCGCTCGTCGCGGCCGGAATCCGGTCGCCCTCAGTGATCCTGTTCGAAGGCGAGGCCGGTGTCGGCAAGACCCGGCTCGGCACCGAACTGCTCGCCCATCCCGACCTCGCGGCGCGCCGCACGCTCACCGGGCACTGCCTGCCGATGGGGGAGCCGTTCCCGTACGGCGTGGTGATCGACGCGCTCAGGTGCGCCGGGCCGGTACTGCTCGTCCTCGAAGATGTGCACTGGGCCGACGACGGTTCCCGGCAGCTGTTGCGGTTCCTGATGACGTCCCCGCCGGAAAACCTGGCCCTGCTCCTGACGTATCGGAACGAGGAGACTCCGGGCGGCCTGCCGGAAGAGCCGACGCTCAGACCGTCCGATGTGGACAGACTCGCGGTGAAACCCGGCACGGTCGCCGGCAACGGGCTCTCGCGGCACGAGGTCACCGCGCCCCTCGAACGGCTCCTGTCCGATCACCGGCTCTCCGGAAAGCTCAGCGGCGAGGTCCGGCTCAGCCTCGGGATGCTGCTGATCCGGCAGGCCGGCGGGCTCGAAGCGGCCAGGGTGGAGATCGAGATCGCGGTGAACGACCTCGCCTCACACCGCCCGGATCTCGCCGGACGCGGGATGGCCGTGCTCGCCCAGCCGGGGGTCGGCGCCACGTCGCTGTCCGAGCACCTGCGGTGGATGGACCGCGTCGACGAGCTGATCGACCACGCCCCCGAACGGCTCCTCGCGCTGACGCTGATGGCCGACAACATCCCGTCGCGGCTGCACATCGGCGATCCTCGCGCCTGGGAACGGATGGCGCTCGTCCCCGTCCGCGCCAGTTCGCCGGAGGAACACCGGCAGCTCGCCCAGCTGCACTGCAACATGGCCGACGCCTGCGCGTGGATCGGCCACCACCGCCGCGCCGACGGCCTGCTGCGCAGTGGGATGCGGCTGGCCGCCGACGGTGGCGCGCCGTACGTCGTCAGCACGGCGCGGGCGACCCGGGTGCACACGGACTGGCTGATCGGGAACTGGGACGGACTCGCGGAGCGCGCCACCGCGCTGGCCGTCGAGTACCCCGGCCTGCTGCCGGTGACCAGCGAGCTTTCGCTGGTCCAAGGGCTGCTCGCGGCAGCGGGCGGCGAGTGGGACCGCGCCGCGAGCCACTTCGCGGAGATCGGCGTCCGGCGGCCGGAGAACGCGTTCACCCCCGTCGTCATCGCGGCCTACGGCGGGATCGTGCGCATGCTGCTCGCCCAGGAGTCCTTCGAAGCGGCGGCGGCGGAGGCGTCGAAGGGCCTGGAACTGTTGCGCACCAAGGCGGTCTGGGCCTGGGGCGGCGAGCTCGTTCCGGCCGCGGTGGACGCCTTCTGCGAGACGGGCCGGGAAAACGAAGCCGTCGCGCTGACCGAGGAGTTCGAACGCGAGATCAGCGATCGGGACGCTCCGGCCGGACACGCCGCGCTCGCCGGTTGCCTCGGCACCCTGGCCGCACGACGTCAGGACTGGGGCGACGCGGTGAAGTTCCTCGAAGACTCGCGGGCGCGCTACGAACTGCTGCCCGCGCCCTATCACGCGGCGCTGGCCGCCGAGCGGCTCGCGCACAGCCGGGTCGACAGCGGCGACGACCGGGCCGCGACGGCGTTCGGCACGCTGGCCGAGGAGTTCAGCCTGCTGGGCGCGACCCGGGACGCCGCCCGCTGCCGCCACACCTTCCGCGCGACGGGCGCGGTCACGCCGTCCCGTCGCGGGCGCCGTGGCTACGGCGACGAACTCTCCCCGCGCGAGCACGACGTCGCCCGCCTGCTCAGCGACGGCCACACCAACCGGGAAATCGCCGAAGCGCTGTTCCTGTCCCGGCGGACCGTCGAGCAGCATGTCGCGAGCGTGCTGCGGAAACTCAAGATCAGCTCCCGCACCGAACTCGTCTCCTGACGTGCGACACGCCTGCCGCCGTGTTCCCCGTTCCCGTAGTCGTGCCGCACGGTTAAATCGGTTGCGCGGTATCGAGCGGGTGCGCGAGGATCATCGAGACGTTGTGCAAGGTCCGGCGGAGACGCCGGGTGGAACTCGAGGAGGTGCCCTGTGGTGACGACTGTCCGGGGCGTTGTCCTCGCCCGTCCACTCGCCCCCCGAGGCCGCTAGCGCATCCGCTCGCCCGGTGGGGCACCCCCTTCCGCAAGGAGAACCCACCAGTGCGCGAGCACGATTTCGACAACGAACCCACTTCACGCAAGATCCGCAAGCGCCGTTTCGACGACGAACCGGCGCCCGCCCGCAGCGGGCGTCTCACCCTCGACGAGCGCGCCCGGCTGGCCAGGCTCCGTGAGGACGCCTACACCGAAACAGCCATCCCGGGCGGCGGCGACCGCTGGTCGACCTGGGACGACGCCGTCCAAGGACCGAAACCCCGCCCGGACTGGGTGCTGACCGAGCTGGCGGCGGTCGACACCGAGCTTGGCGTCCTCAAAACCGGCAAGGAGGCCGACGTCCACCTGATCCGGCGGGACCTGCCCGACACCGGCCGGGGTTCGCTGCTCGCCGCCAAGCGGTACCGCAGCGACGAACACAAGCTTTTCCACCGCGACGCGGGCTATCTCGAAGGCAGGCGCGTGCGCCGGTCCCGCGAGATGCGGGCGATGGAGTCACGCAGCGCGTTCGGCCGCAACCTCATCGCCGAGCAATGGGCGGCCGCGGAATTCACCTTCCTGAGCCGCCTGTGGTCGGCGGGCGCGCCGGTGCCGTATCCGGTGCAGCAGCACGGGATCGAGCTCCTGCTGGAGTTCCTCGGTGACGACGACGGGGTCGCCGCGCCCAGGCTCGCGCAGGTCCGGCCGGAACCGGACGAACTGCGCGATCTCTGGTACCAGACGACGTCAGCGCTCGAGATGCTCGCCGGGCAGGGCCTGGCCCACGGCGACCTCTCGGCGTACAACCTGCTCGTCCACAAGGGACGGATCGTGGTGATCGACGTGCCACAGGCGGTCGACATCGTGGCCAACCCGCGCGGGTTCGAGTTCCTCGCGCGGGACGTCCGCAACATCGCGCGCTGGTTCGGCCAGCGAGGCCTCGACCCGCGCGCGGGTGACCCCGAACGGCTCATCGCGGACCTGCGGGAAATCGCCGGACTGCCCTAGTTGTGCGGAATGAACGGACCTTTCCCGCTGTTAAACGGCAGGAAGGGTCCGTTCATGCGCTCCAAGATGCGTCCTTGCCCACAGTTGGCGCCTCCGATTGGGCGCCCACGATCACGTCAGGTACAGTAGTAACAGACCGCAACCGGCGGCGTGGATGAGTGGTGTCCGTCGCCTCCAAAGCCAACTGAATGGCTCGCGATCTCCTTTTCAACCAATGGCGTGCAATGCCGAAGGGGCAAAGTGCGTCGGGTTCGTCCCTGTGAAAGCCCAATGCACACCATCTTGCCCTGCCTGCGTGCGGGCAGCCGGGCCTCCTTGCGACGTACCACGTCCGAGAGGTATTTGTGACAGTCACGTTCAATTCCGGTAACGCATCTTCTGCTCGCCCGAGCCGTAAGCCTGCGCGTACCGGTGGTAGCAACAACATCCCGAACAACGACACGGCCGTCGAGTCCGTCGCCGTCAAGTCTTTCGCGGAACTCGGTCTTCCCGAGCCGCTGCTGGCCGCACTCCGTGAGGCCGGCATCACCTCCCCGTTCCCGATCCAGATCGCGACCATCCCGGACGCACTGGCGGGGCGCGACGTCCTCGGCCGCGCGCAGACCGGTTCCGGCAAGACCCTGGCCTTCGGCCTGGCGATGCTGACCCGGCTCAACGGTGGCCGTGCGAAGGCCAAGCGCCCCCGCGCCCTGGTCCTCGTCCCGACCCGTGAACTGGCCATGCAGGTGGCGGACTCGCTCACCCCGCTGGCCAAGTCGCTCGGCCTGTGGTGCCGCGTCGCCGTCGGCGGCATGGCGTTCAACCGCCAGGCCGACGCACTGGCCCGTGGCGTCGATCTCCTGATCGCCACCCCCGGCCGGCTTTCCGACCACGTCCGTCAGGGCACCTGCGACCTCTCCGACACGAACTTCATCGCGTTGGACGAGGCCGACCAGATGGCCGACATGGGCTTCATGCCGCAGGTTCGCGAGATCCTCGACCTGACCCCGCGTGGCGGCCAGCGCCTGCTGTTCTCGGCGACCCTCGACGGTGACGTCGACAGGCTCGTCCGGGCGTACCTGGTGGACCCGGTCACGCACTCGGTCGCGCCGGCCACGGCCAGCGTCACCACGATGGACCACCACGTTCTCCAGGTCTCGCACCAGGAGAAGCAGGACGTCATCACCGAAATCGGCGCCCGCGACGGCCGCACGATCATGTTCGTGCGCACCAAGCACCACGTCGACCGTCTTGCCGAGCGGCTGCGCGAAAACGGCGTCCGCGCCGCGGCGCTGCACGGTGGCAAGACCCAGGGTCAGCGCAACCGGGTCCTCTCGGACTTCAAAGAGGGCAACACCCCGGTGCTCGTCGCCACGGACGTCGCGGCTCGCGGTATCCACGTCGACGACATCTCGCTGGTCCTGCACGTGGACCCGGCCGCCGACCACAAGGACTACCTGCACCGCGCCGGCCGTACGGCTCGCGCCGGTGCTTCCGGCACCGTGGTCACGATCGTCACCAACGATCAGCGCCGCATGGTCCGCCGGATGACCGACCGCGCCGGCGTTCGCGCCGAGTCCACGGTCGTGCGTCCCGGTGACGCCGAGCTGTCCCGGATCACCGGTGCGCAGCAGCCCAGTGGCGAGCCGGTCGCCGAGCTTCGCCGTGAAGCGCCGCCGCGTCGCGGTGGCAGCGGTGGTTACCGTGGCGGCCAGGGTGGCGGCGGCGGTTACCAGGGTTCCCGTGAAGGCGGTGGCTACCAGGGCTCCCGTGAGGGTGGTCGCGAAGGTGGCCGTCCCAGCTTCGGTGGCCGTAGCCGTCAGCCGCGCTTCGGCAGCGGTGGCAGTGGCGCCGGTGGCGGCACCGGCCGCCCGAGCCGCGGCCCGCGTCGCAGCTTCGACAGCTAAACAGTAGTACCGAGAAGGGCCCGGCAGGATCACTCCTGCCGGGCCCTTCTGCTATTTCCGGACGCGGGGCCTCGCCCCTGCCTTCACCAGCCCCGCGATCCCGGCCCCCAGCGCCACCACGACCCCGGCCATCTGCAGCACGGTGCCGAGGAACTGCCCCAGGTTCCCCGGCGCGCTCAGCCGGTCGCCGGTGCCGCCGGTGAGGAACGCGCCGATCAGGATGAACCCGGCGACGATGACGGCTATGGCAGGCGACCAGCGCGATCGCCACGCGAACACCGCCAGCCCGGCGACCACGAGGGTGATCGCCCCGGGCGGGATGTCCGGATATTCCTCCGCGCCACCCAGAATCTGCACGATGATGCCAAGCCCGGCGGCGACGAGCGCGATTCCCGCTGTTTTGGCCGCTGTAGTCCTGGATTCCATGGGGTGAAGCGTGGCCTTCGCCGCGGAGGACGTCGTCCGTCGTGAGGCGACACTTCGCCTACGCGCGTTGACGTACCTCACCTCGTTCGCCGTTCGCCGCGAGTGCGAGACTGCAGAGCGTGAACGCACCCGGTCCCGCCGCCACCCAGGTCCCCGCCGAGCAGGTTTTCGACTGGCTCGACGTGGAAGCCGAGAAGCGGGCCACCGCCGGGCTGGCCAGGAAGCTGCGCCCGCGCGCACCGCGTGAGGACGAGCTGGACCTCGCGGGCAACGACTATCTGGGACTGGCCAAGGACAAGCGGGTCGCCGGCGCCGCCGCCGCGGCCGCCTTGCGCTGGGGTGCGGGTGCCACGGGCTCCAGGCTCGTCACCGGCTCCACCGAGCTGCACGCGGAGCTCGAACACGAGCTGGCGCGGTTCACCGGAGCTCAGGCGGCGCTCGTGTTCTCGTCCGGGTTCACCGCGAACCTCGGTGCGGTGACGGCGTTGTCCGGTTCGGAATCGGCCATCGTCACCGACAAGTACATCCACGCGTCGCTCATCGAAGGCTGCCGCCTGTCCCGCGCGGACGTCGCCGCGGTGGCCCACTCGGACCTCAAAGCCATGTCGCACGCGTTGTCGACGCGCCGCAAGACCCGCGCGCTCGTCGTCACCGACTCGGTGTTCTCCGTGGACGGCGACCTCGCGCCGCTGCCCGAGCTGGCGATGGTCTGCCGCGAAAACGGGGCCGCACTGCTGATCGACGACGCACACGGCTTCGGCGTCCTCGGCGAAGGCGGCCGGGGCGCGGTGCACGCCGCCGGACTCAGCGCGGCGCCGGACGTCGTCACCACGATCACCCTGTCGAAAGCCCTTGGCGCACAAGGAGGTGCGGTGCTCGGGCCGCGCCGCGTGATCCGTCATCTGGTCGACACGGCCCGCAGCTTCATCTTCGACACCGCGCTCGCGCCGTCGAGCGCCGCGGCCGCGCTGGCCGCGCTGAGCACGCTGCGCGCGGAGCCGGAACTCGCGACCCGGGTGCAGGACACGGCGATGAACCTGGCCATGCAACTCAAGGCCGCCGGATTCACCGTCAGCACGCCGGCCGCCGCCGTCATCTCGGTGCAGGCACCTTCGGCGGACGCGGCCGTCGCGTGGGCGGCAACCTGTGCGGAGCAAGGGATCCGGGTCGGCTGCTTCCGGCCGCCGTCCGTGCCGGACGGCATCTCCCGGCTACGCCTGACGGCTCGCGCCGACCTCACCGAGTCCGATGTGGAACGAGCGGTGAAGGTGATCACCGAGTCCGCTCCACGCGGAGCCTCCAGCTAGACGCGACGCCACATGGTGATGTGCGGGATACCGTCATCGAGGAACTCGTCGCCCTCGGGGAGGAACCCGAACTTCGCGTAGAAGCCCTTCGCGTACGTTTGTGAGTCGAGCACACAATCGGCGTCACCGGCGTGGTCGAGCGCGGTTTTCATCAGCTGTGCGGCCAAACCCTGGCCTCGCGCGGCACGCGCCGTCACAACGCGGCCGATACGCTGCGCCCCGGCGGGTTCCTCCAGCACACGGAGATACGAGCCGACGCCGTCCGGCCCGTCCAGCCAGAGATGACGGGTGGACGGCACCAGGTCCCGGCCGTCCAACTCGGGATACGGGCATTCCTGCTCCACGACGAACACGTCGACGCGCAGGCGCAGCACGGCGTACAACTGCCCCGCCGTCAGCCGATCACCGGTCACGTCGTGCACGGTGAGCTTGTTCTCCACACTGTTGGCCACCCGGCAACGCTAACGCAGGATGCGCGCGCCCATTTCCCGGGTGAGGTCATCGGCGTACGCCGAGACTCGCGTGTAGACACCGGGCTTCCCGGCCTTCGCACAGCCTTCGCCCCAGGAGACGATTCCGATCAGCGTGTCCCCGACGACCAGCGGACCGCCCGAATCGCCCTGACAGGCGTCGATACCGCCCTTTTCATACCCGGCGCAGACCATTTTCGCCGGGTCGTAATTGCCGTAGCTCGACGTGCAGCTCTTGTCGGCGATCAGCGGAACCACGGCGCTACGCAGGAAATCCGACCGCGCTCCGCCGTCCGCTGTCCGGCCCCAGCCGAGCACGGTCGCCTTGGTACCGGAGGAATACAGCTCATTGTCGCTCTTGTCCGCGATCTTCACCGGCTGGTACGGAAGGTTTCCGCGCACGGTCAGCACGGCGATGTCGTCGCCCTGGCCCGGATCGGTGTAGTCCGGGTGCACCCAGGTGCGCGACACCGAAGTGTCCACACCGCCGGCGGAGCGCTTGTCCTGGCGACCGGCCACGACATGCATTTTCGTGCGGGACATGGAAAGCGCGCAGTGCGCGGCGGTGGCGACCGCCGTCCTGCTGATGATCACCGCGCCACAGAACTGGTTTCCGTCGAGGTCGGTCAGGTAGACGGCGTACGGGTAATCCGCGAGTTTCGCCTCGTTGCCGCCGACGATATCGGGCTGCGCGGCCGAAGCCGGTGTCGCCACCGCGGCGGGCTCCGCCGACGCGCTGCTGACGACGACCGGGACGAAAAGGGCGGTGGCGAGCAGGGCCCCAGCCGCCATCAGCACAGTGCGGCGAGTCTTTTTCGGCATGGGTGAATCCCTTCGACAACACGACTGGCGGGCTGCCGGCTCGGCCACTGGAAAAGAATGCGCTCGGGAGTCGAACAACTCCAGTACGTGCACGGGCAACCGACAACACCCTAATCGGAGAACGCCCGAAACGGTGTCACTGAATCGGGTGGTCTCCAGCCTCATACTGCTCCGCGCCGCATAAAAAAACGTGCCAAGCTTCAGCGCGTGCGAATTCGAACGGCCTCGGCGCTCTTGGGCGTGCTGGCCGTCGGCGTGTCCGCGTGCGCGTCGCCGGCGTCACCGGCCCCGGCCGCCCCCGCGGTGAGCGTGTCCACGCCAGCCGCCGCGCCGCTCCGGTCCACTCCCGAACCAGCACCTCCGCCGGTGACCTGGCAGGTCGGCGCGCACCCGCTGCCACGACGGGCGGACGGCCTCGGGCAGGTGCTGCCCACCCCGCCGGAGCTCATCGACCGCTCCTTGCCGACTGTCGACGTCCTGCCGCCTCCCACCGGCGGCAAGTACGCGGCCACCGTCCGCCCGGTGCCCGCCGACGTGCTCGCCCGCAGCACGTGGCAGCCCGCCTGCCCGGTCGCCTCGACCGCGCTGCGCTACCTGACGATGTCGTTCTGGGGCTTCGACGGCCGGGCGCACACCGGCGAGATGCTCGTCAACGCCTCGGTGGCCGACAACGTGACCAAGGCGTTCGCCAAGCTCTACACCCGGAAGTTCCCGCTCGAGGAGATGCGCGTCACCCGGCCCGACGAGCTGACCGCCCCGCCGACCGGCGACGGCAACAGCACCAGCGCCTTCGTCTGCCGCCCGGCACGCGGCCTGACGACGTGGTCCGCGCACGCCTACGGGCTCGCAGTCGACGTCAACCCGTTCTGCAACCCTTACACGAAGGGTGACCTGGTCCTGCCCGAACTGGCCTCGGCCTACGTCGACCGCTCACGGATTCGGCCGGGCATGGTGCGCGTGGGCGACCCGACCGTGCAAGCCTTTACTTCGATCGGGTGGACTTGGGGCGGCGCCTGGACCACCCCGAAGGACCGGATGCACTTCACAGCGACAGGCAAGTGAAGCCGGGAACAAGCCTTCACTCGATCGAGTTTGTCCAGATAGACACAGAGCTTCTATACGGAGGATGACAGCGTGCCCCATTACGACCTGGTGATCGTCGGGACCGGATCGGGGAACTCCATCCTCGACCCGCGGTTCAAGGACTGGAAGACGGCGATCGTCGAGAAGGGCGTCTTCGGCGGCACCTGCCTGAACGTCGGGTGCATCCCGACGAAGATGTTCGTCTACACCGCCGACGTCGCCTCGACGCCGTCGTTCAGCTCGAAGTTCGGCGTGGACGAGGAGCTCACGGGCGTCCGGTGGCCGGAAATCCGCGACCGGATCTTCGGCCGGATCGACCCCATCGCCGCCGGCGGGCAGGAGTACCGCACCTCGCACGCGGACAACGCGAACGTCGACGTCTACCAGGGTGAGGGCAAGTTCGTCGGACACAAGGAGCTTGTCGTCTCCTTCGCCGACGGACGGCCGTCCGAGACGATCACGGCGGACCGGTTCGTGCTGGCCGCCGGTGGGCGTCCGGCGGTTCCTTCGATCCCGGGGCTGGCCGAGTCCGGTTTCCACACCTCGGACACGGTCATGCGGCTCGACGAGCTGCCCGAGCGGATGGTGATCATCGGGAGCGGGTTCATCGCGGCGGAGTTCGCGCACGTGTTCTCGTCGCTCGGAGTGGAGGTGACGCTGGTGGCGCGCTCGGGTGCGCTGTTGCGGAGTGAGGACGAGGACATCAGTGTCCGGTTCACCGAGCTGGCGAGTGCGCGTTATGACGTGCGGTTGAACCGGAAGACGACCGGGGTCAAGCGTGACGCTGGCGGGGTGACCGTCGAGCTCGAAGGTCCTGAGGGCGCGGAAACCGTGGTGGCGGACGAGATTCTCGTCGCTGTCGGGCGCACGCCGAACTCGGACCTGTTGAATCTTGACTCGACTGGCGTGTCGGTGCGGGACAGCGGGCATGTCGTGGTCGATGAGTACCAGCGGACTGGTGTCGACGGGATTTACGCGCTCGGGGATATTTCTTCGCCTTATGAGCTGAAGCATGTGGCGAACCACGAGCAGCGGGTTGTGCAGCACAACTTGCTGAATCCCGAGGCGCCGGTTGCTTCGGATCATCGGTTTGTGCCGCATGCTGTTTTCAGTTCGCCGCAGATCGCGGCGGTGGGGATGACCGAGCAGGAAGCGTTCCAGAGTGGCGTTTCCTACGTGGTGTCCAAGCAGGATTACGCCGGGATCGCTTATGGGTGGGCGATGGAGGATACGACCGGGTTCGCGAAGTTGCTGGCGGATCCGGCGACCGGGCAGTTGCTGGGGGCGCACATTATCGGGCCGCAGGCTTCCACGATTATTCAGCCGTTGATTCAGGCGATGAGCTTCGGGCTGGATGCCCGGACGATGGCGCGGGGGCAGTACTGGATTCACCCGGCCATGCCTGAGCTGGTGGAGAACGCTTTGCTGAACCTGCCTTTGGATTGAGGGGCCGCCATCTGTCGACAGATGGTTGTGGTTGGCCTCTGGCTTGTACGGCTCAAAGCTTGTGGCTGGGTGGGCTGTAGGGGCCGACCCAGCGTGGCTCGTGTGTGGCTACGTGTGTTCTAACACTTGTAGCCACTCACGACCCCTATACGAATCGGCGGCGGCCGGCGAGGGCGCCGAAGAGGGTTTGGGCGACGATGACGGCCAGGACCATGATCAGGGGGATGGTCCAGCTGCCGGTTTGTTCGTGCAGGAGGCCGAAGAGGAACGGGCCCAGTGCGGCGAGCAGGTAGCCGAAGCCTTGGGCCATGCCGGAGAGGGTCGCGGTTTCCTCACCGGTTTTGGCGCGGAGCGCGATGACGGTGAGAGCCAGCGAGAACACGCTCATGCCGATACCGACGAAGACGCTCC
Organism: Amycolatopsis sp.; assembly: GCF_036008905.1. Classification (GTDB taxonomy): domain Bacteria; phylum Actinomycetota; class Actinomycetes; order Mycobacteriales; family Pseudonocardiaceae; genus Amycolatopsis. Next base: position 15,783 of record NZ_DASYMU010000203.1, read on the forward strand.
AGAGCAGCGGGGACGCACTCGGGGCGATGACCAGCCCGAGGATTCCGGCGAAGCCGAAGGAGCCCAGGCCGACGATCCACCAGGTCTGGCTGCCTTGACGGGCGGCGATGGCGGGGACGGTCAGGCTGATCGGGACCGCGAGGACCGAGATCAGGCCCAGCAGGAGTCCGGCGTCGGTTCGGCTTACGCCCGCGTCCATCAGGACCTGCGGCAGCCAGCCCATGGCGATGTAGGCGACAAAAGCCTGCAGGCCGAAGAAGATCGTCACGGTCCAGGCCAGCGGGCTGCGCATGAGTGAGCGGCGAGCGCCGCCGGGGCGGGAGTTTCCGGTGTCGACCCTGACCTCGCGCCGGGCGGCGAAAATCCAGACGCCCACGGCGATGACGCCGATGACGGCCCAGCTGGACAGGGCCGCCCGCCAGCCGCCCAGGCCGTTGGCCAGTGGCGGGGTCAAGGCGGAGCCCAGTGCGCCGCCACCTTGGAGGGCCGCGGTGTACACGCCGGTCATCAAGCCGATCTGCGCCGGGAAGGAATCCTTGATGACGACCGGGATGAGGACGTTGGCCAGTGCGATTCCGGCGGTGACGACGAGGGTTCCGCCGAGCACGACCAGCGGGCCGTCCAGCACGCGCAGGACCAAGCCCGCCGACAGCACCACGAGCGCGGCCGTCAGCGCGGCGCCGACGCCGAAGCGCCTGGCCAGCACCGGCGCGGCGAAACCAGCGCCGGCGAAACAGAGACCCGGCAACGTCGTCAGCAGGCCCGCCCAGGTCGCCGACGCGCCCAAGCTGGCACGCATCTCGTCGAGCATCGGACCGACGCTGGTGATCGCCGGTCGGAGGTTCAGCGCGATCAACACCACCGCGAGGCCGAGCAGGAAACCACCGGCCAGTACCGTCTTCCGGGTTCCCGGTAGCTCCACGGCACCTTCCAGCGCGGGTTCGGTGTCCGGGTGCGGGAACTTCCAAGAATCGACAGCCACACCAGTACTATGACATACGTAGGATGATTGGTTGACCGGCTCTTTCGGCAACATGTGTTGCTTGGCTCACCAGTCCGTGAAAAGAGAGGTGCCGCTGTGCCTTTGGCCACTACTCGGCGTACCGGCTTGGTCGATCAGGCCATCGACCAGCTGCGCGAAGCCGTCAGACAGGGCGAATGGCCGATCGGGCAGCGGATTCCGACCGAGCCCGCCCTCGCGGAGCAGCTCGGCGTCGGCCGCAACACCGTGCGCGAAGCCGTGCGCGCTCTCTCCCACAGCGGGCTGCTCGAAGTCCGCCAGGGCGACGGCACCTACGTACGCGCGACGAGTGAGGTGTCGGGCGCGGTGCTGCGGCTGTGCGGCTCCGAGCTGCGTGAGGTGCTGCAGGTCCGCCGGACGCTCGAAGTGGAGGGCGCGAGGCTCGCCGCTTCCGCGCGCACCGAAGACGATCTGGTCAAACTGGACGCCCTGCTCGACGAGCGCGACCGGTCGTGGCGTGAGAAGCGCTACGAGGACTTCGCCCGCGTCGACGCGGAATTCCACCTCACGGTGGTCGCCTGCGGGCACAACACGCTGCTGACCGAGCTCTACCGCGGCCTGACCGAGGTGGTCACCGCGAGCGTCGCCGCCACCGCCGGGGACAAAACCGTGCTGGTGCAGGAAATCGGGCACCGCGGCCTGCTGGAGGCCATCGCCGCCAAGGACGCGGACAGGGCCGTCAGCGAAGCCGGTGGCTTCCTCGACGAACTCCTGTCGCGCCTCGACGTCGACCCTGGCGAGTTCTGATCTCGGGGGAAATCAGGGCAGGGTAAGGATTTCCGCGCCGGTCTCGGTCACCACGAGGGTGTGCTCGAACTGCGCGGTCCACTTCTTGTCCTTGGTGGTGACCGTCCAGTCGTCGTCCCACACGTCGTAGTCGATGGTGCCGAGGGTGATCATCGGCTCGATCGTGAACGTCATGCCCTGCTCGATGACGGTGGTGACGCTGGGCTCTTCGTAGTGCAGCACGGTCGGCGCGGTGTGGAACGCCGGGCCGACGCCGTGGCCGGTGAAGTCGCGCACCACGCCGTAGTCGAAGCGCTTCGCGTACGCCTCGATGACGCGGCCGATCACGTTGAGCTGACGTCCGGGCCGGACGGCCTTGATCGCCCGCATGGTCGCCTCGTGCGTGCGCTCCACCAGCAGGCGCGCCTCCTCGGAGACGTCGCCGGCGAGGAAGGTGGCGTTGGTGTCGCCGTGGACGCCGCCGATGAACGCGGTGACGTCGATGTTGCAGATGTCGCCGTCCTCGATCACCGTCGAGTCCGGGATGCCGTGGCAGATGACCTCGTTGAGCGAGGTGCAGCACGACTTCGGGAAGTGGCGGTACCCGAGCGTCGACGGGTACGCGCGGTGGTCCAGCAGGAACTCGTGGACGACCCTGTCGATGTCCTCGGTGGTGGCGCCGGGCTTGACGGCCTTGCCGCCTTCCTCGAGCGCCTGCGCCGCGATCTTGCTCGCGATCCGCATCGCCTCGATCACTTCGGGGGTGCGCACGCCGTTGCCGGAGTCGCGTTTCGGCGACGGCTTGTCCACGTACTCGGGACGGGCGATGGCCGCGGGAACTTCGCGACGCGGCGTCTGGACGCCAGGCTTCAGGGGGGCACGATCGGGCATACGTCCACCCTACGACTCTCTATTCAACCGAGTGACTTCAGGAACCGATCCGAGGCTTCGACGGCCGGTTTCGACGACCCGGCGCCGACCAGCAGCACCGCGAAAGCCAGGTCTGCCTGGTACCCGACGAACCAGCCGTGCGAGTTCGTCCCGTCCCCGAACTGGGCGGTACCGGTCTTTCCGTGCACGTCGGGCAGCCCGCGCAACGCTGTCGCCGTCCCGGTCGTGACGACTTCGCGCATCATCGACCGCAGCGAGTCCAGCACCTCCGGTTTGACCGGCTGTCCCAGATTCTGGGCGGGCGTCGGCGTCCCGCGCAGCAGGGTGGGCACCGAGATCCGGCCGGACTGCACGGTGGCCGCGGCGATGGCCATACCGAACGGGCTCGTGACCACCTTTCCCTGTCCGAAGCCGTTCTCCGCGCGCTGGGCCACGGTGTCGGCGGGCGGGACCGAGCCGGTGATCGTGGTCAGGCCGGGCAGGACGAAGTCCGCGCCGACGCCGAGGTCGCGCGCGGCGTCGGTGAGCGCGGCCGGGGGCAGGTCGGTCGCGAGCTTGGCGAACGTCGTGTTGCAGGAGCGCGCGAACGCCGTCAGCAGAGGAACCGTCCCCAGCTCGAACTTGCCCTCGTTGGGCACGATCCGGCCGTCGAGGTTGATCGTGCCGGGGCAGTCGACCGGGGTGTCCGGTTTCACCTTGCCCGTGCCGAGTGCCGCGGCAGCCGTGATGATCTTGAACGTCGAGCCCGGCGGGTAGCGCCCGGCGAGCGCTATCGGGCCCTGCGCGTCGGCGGGAGCGTTCTGGGCGACGGCGAGCAGATCACCGGTGGACGGCTGGAGCGCGACGATCATGGCCGCGCCCGGGATCGGGTCCAGGGCCTGTTCCGCGGCCGTCTGCACGCGGGTGCTGAGCGTGCTGGTGATCGCGCCCGCCGCTTCGGCTGGGTGGGCGTGGAGTTCGGCGAGTTCGTCCCCCGCGGTGTCCACGGTGACGACCCGCCAGCCGGCGCGCCCGGCCACCTTGTCGTCGACGAGCGAACGGACCGACGGCAGCACCTGCTTGGCGAATTCCTTGTCGGCCGCGAGCAGCCTGTCCTGGCTGGTGAAGCGCACGCCGGGTAGCTCGTAGATCGCGGGCTTGACCTGCTGGTAGTCGCTGTCCCGCAGGCTCACCACGGCGTAGGTCCCGCCGGGTTTGGTGGCCTTCACGCCGTCGACGAGCGACTGCTGGGTGACCGACGGGTCGAACCGGCCGACCGCGGCGGCCAGTTGCCCGGCGACCGAGTTCAGGTCCCCGACCGTCGCGGGGTCGACGACCACGCCGATCACCTTCTGCGGCGCGAGCAACGCGACGCCGTCGCGATCCAGTACCGGCGCCAGCTGCGGGGTGTCGACGCGGACGGCGAGGTTCTGCTGGACGGCGAGCTGGGGATGCACGACCGACGGCTGCCAGTGCACCTTCCAGCCGTCGTCGACCGAATAGAGCTGCGTCTCGCCGGTGTAGGACCACAGCCTGTCGTGCGGGAGATGCCAGTTGAGCTGGTAGGACGCCGTCGCCTGGTCGTCCGCCGAGGAGTTCCGCTCGGGCTGCGACTCGAAGTCGACCGACTGCGGCGCCAGCGCGATCCGGACCTGGTCAAGGAGGGCTTTCGCCGGCTCCGGGGCGTCGGTCAGGCTCGCCGCGCGAGTCGTGTCACCCGAGGCGAACGCGCCGAAGAAGTCGGCGACGACTTCTTCGGGGTCGGGGTCGGAGGAGAAGAGCCCGCACCCGGCGAGCGAAGTGACGAGCACGGCCGCCAGCGCGACGCTGGTGAATTGTCGGCATCTTGCTGGCACGCCGGGATTATGCCCCCCGAAAGCGGTGCACCGGGGACGAAACGCCGACCCGAAGGAGCTAGAACAGAATCGTGGCGTACTGGCCGACCTGCTGGAAGCCGACTTTCCGGTACGCGGCGAGCGCGGCGGTGTTGTAGGCGTTGACGTACAGGCTCGCCGTGCGGCCCATCCCCCGCACCAGCCGGTTCACGACCGCGGCGGTGCCGAACGTGCCGAGGCCGTCGCCGCGGCGGTCCGGATGCACCCAGACACCTTGGATCTGGCCGACATTGCTCGACATGGCACCGATTTCGGCCTTGAACACGACCTGGCCGTCTTCGAACCGGGCGAACGCGCGGCCACCGGCGATGAGCTCCGAGACACGCGCGCGGTAGCTCGCGCCGCCGTCGCCGCTTCGCGGGTCGACACCGACCTCTTCGATGAACATCGCTATCGCGGCGGGCAGATACCGGTCGAGCTCGTCGGGCCGGACCGCGCGCACCAGCGGATCGGACAGCACGTGCGGAGCGCCGTCCAGCGCCATCAGCGGCTGGTCACCCCGGATCTCGCGGGCGGCCCCCCACTCGCTGGACAGCTCGTCCCACAGCCCGAGCACCTGCTCGGCCGGGCCGACGAGCGACGAACACGTGCGCTGACGCCGCAGCGCGCGGTCGGCGAACGAGCGCAACGCAGAAGCGTTCCCGCTCAACGGGATGAGGTTGGGGCCGGAAAAGCACAGCCCTTGGAGCCGGCCCACTCGCACGGGACGGCTGTCGGCAGCCCATATTTCGCCACCGAGGCGCCAAGGATCGAGACCGGCGACTTCGACCCGAGCGCTGACCATGCAGCTGCTCACCGGGTCCGCGGCGAGCGCGGCACGAACCGCCGGAAAGTCCCGATCATCAAGCAGCCGCGCACCTGCTAGCCGCAACACGTCCTCCAGCGTGCCAGATAAACGCCCGCAACGGAACGCAAGCCCTCCGACACGCTGAGGCGAACATCAGGATCGGACTCTTTCGGCCCCTCCCGGCCGCGAGACCACGCCTGGAGCGTTCACCCGATTGCCCTAGCTACGCAACTGACACAATCGGGACATGCAGCGATTCACATACCGAGTTGTCGAGGTCCGCGAAAAGATGATCGGCGGCAAGATGTCCGGCGACAAACTGGAGAAGGTGCTCAACGACAACGCCTCGGACGGATGGCAGCTCAAGGCCATCACCGCGGCGGAGATCAAGGGCCGCATCGGCCCCGGCGGCGTCGAAGGCCTCCTCCTGACCTTCGAACGCCCCACGAGCTGACGCCCTCCCCTCGGGAATATGTCGACACTTTCCCCGAGGGTCAGGGGGCGCCGCGGTAGGTGCCGAAGGTCCAGAGGTTTCCTTCGGGGTCTGCGGCGGTGAAGGTGTGCGAGCCGTAGTCGGTGTCGTGCAGGCCTTCGGGCATTTCCGCGCCGGAGGCCTGAACACGGGCGTGCACGACGTCGACGTCATCGGTGACCACGCAAACCGCGTTGCCACCGGGTTTCATCGCGGCATGGACGCCGTCGCAGAACTTCGTGCTGCCGAGCATCACGCCGCCGCCCTCGGGCCAGCGCAGCTCCGCGTGCACGACGTCGCCGCCCTCATCGGGAACGACGAGCGCTTCACGGAACCCGAAGACGTCGACGAGGAAACGGACGGCACCGGGAGCGTCGTCGTAGCGCAGCGCGGGCCAAACTGTCGGAGCGGGTTGTTCGGTCATGCCCTCAGCTTGAGCCGGGGACAGCGCCCTCGTCTTGCAAAAATGGGAGCTCCTCGGCGATCCACACACTGGGCGGGCAGCCGGCGAGGGCACGCCATTCGTTCGTGAGATGCGCTTGGTCGTAGTACCCGCAGCCGACGGCGAGCGCCGCGAGATCGACCCGTCCGCCTTGGCGCAGCAGGGTTCCGGCGCGCTCGAACCGCAGCACACGCGCGGCCTGTTTCGGCGAAATCCCGACTTCCGCGCGGAACCGCTCGCCGAAATGCCGGCGGCTCCAGCCGACCTCGTCGGCCAGCGAAGCCACCCGGATTCGTCCGCCCGCCCGGATCATCCGCTGCCACGCCCAGTCGACTTCCGGTGGCGGGCCGGCGGTTTCGCACACGACGGCCGCGAGCACTTCGTCGAGGATCGCGAACCGCTCGGACCACCCGGCGGCGTCGACGAGCCGGGGTGCGAGCGTCGCCAGCCGTGGTGAGCCCAAATCCTCGAGGCCCACCACACAACCACTCAACTCCGCCGACGAGACACCAAGCAAAGCCTTGGCACCCAAGGGATTCAGCTCGACATGGAGCCCGGACTGGAACCGGTCCTGCGCGATCAGCGCCGGACCGGAATGCAATCCACCTATCAGCGCCTGCGCGCTCACGGGCGACTCACCGGGCAGCGGCATCCCGGTGACCCGGATCGGCCGGTCCAAACTGACGATCAGCGTGACGTGCCGCGAGGGCAGCCCGCGGTGCACGTCCAGCGTCACATTGTGCTGGGTGTAACCGATGTAGCGCGCCACCAGCGGCCGCAGCACGGGATGCGGCTCACGGGTGGCCCAAGCGTCGGTTTCCTCCGGCACGAAGTCCAGAGTAGGCCGGTCAGCTCACCGACACGACCGGCTGCCCGGAGGCCTCACCAGCGAGTTCGGCGGCTTCCGCGATCCGCATGGCCTCTTCGATCAGCGTTTCGACGATCATGTGCTCGGGCACGGTCTTGATGACCTCACCCTTGACGAAGATCTGGCCCTTGCCGTTACCCGACGCGACACCGAGATCGGCCTCGCGAGCCTCACCCGGCCCGTTCACCACACAGCCCATGACCGCGACACGCAGCGGGATCTCCATCCCCTCGAGCCCGGCGGTGACCTGCTCGGCCAGCGTGTAGACGTCGACCTGCGCCCGCCCGCAGGACGGGCACGAGACGATCTCGAGCTTGCGCTCCTTGAGGTTCAGCGACTGCAGGATCTGGATCCCGACCTTGACCTCTTCCACCGGCGGCGCCGACAGCGAGACGCGGATCGTGTCGCCGATGCCCTGGCGCAGCAACGCCCCGAACGCGACGGCGGACTTGATCGTGCCCTGGAACGCCGGGCCGGCCTCGGTGACGCCGAGGTGCAGCGGGTAGTCGCACTGCGCGGCGAGCAACTCGTAGGCACGGATCATGACGACCGGGTCGTTGTGCTTGACCGAGATCTTGATGTCGTGGAAATCGTGCTCCGCGAATAGTGAGGCTTCCCACAACGCGGACTCGGCGAGCGCCTCGGGCGTCGCTTTGCCGTATTTGTCCATGATGCGCTTGTCGAGGGAACCGGCGTTGACCCCGATGCGGATCGGCGTGCCGTGATCCTTCGCGGCCTTGGCGATTTCCTTGACCTGGTCGTCGAACTTCCGGATGTTGCCCGGGTTCACCCGCACCGCGGCACAGCCGGCCTCGATCGCGGCGAAGACGTACTTCGGCTGGAAGTGGATGTCCGCGATGACCGGGATCTGCGACTTCGTCGCGATCGCCGCCAGCGCGTCCGCGTCGTCCTGCGAGGGACACGCGATCCGCACGATGTCGCAACCCGCCGCGGTCAGCTCGGCGATCTGCTGCAGAGTCGCGTTGACGTCGGAGGTCAGGGTGGTGGTCATCGACTGCACCGAAATCGGCGAACCGCTTCCCACGCCCACCGAACCGACCTGGAGCTGACGAGTCTTGCGGCGCTCGGAAAGCACCGGAGGCGGAAGGGCTGGCATACCAAGGGCAACAGTCACGACACAAGCCTACCTAGGGCAAACGAATGGGATTCACGATGTCAGCCGTTACGGTGAGCAATGTAACGGCGCCACCGATAAACACCAGCACCATCGTCACCGACGACAACTTTGTGTAGTCCACCGGCCCGCCCGCGACCTTCCCGCGAAGCTTGCGCAACTTGTCCCGGATGCGCTCGTACCAGGCGACCGCGATATGCCCGCCGTCGAGCGGCAGCAACGGAAGCAGGTTGAACACCCCGACGAAGAAGTTCAGGCTCGCCAGCATGTAGAGGAAGAGCTCCCACAGCCCGCGTTGGACGGCCTCGCCACCGATCCGGCTGGCGCCGACGACACTGACCGGGGTGTTCGGGTCACGCTCGCCGCCGAAGATCGCGCTCACGACCGCGGGGATGCGGGACGGGAACTCGATCAGCCGCTGCGCCGTGTCCGCGAACAACTGGCCGGTGAAGGCACCTGTCTTGCCGATGGCGTCGAGGGGGCCGTACTGGAGCAGGCTGGGCGGTGCCTGCGGGGAGGCGCCGATCATGCCGACGTCCTTGACGCTGCCGTCGGTCTGCAGCCGGGGCACCTTCTGGACGTCGATGGTGAGGGGCACCGCCTGACCGTTCCGCTGGACCTCGACCGCCGTGGGGCCGACGGCGCCCTTGATGGCGACCAGCACCTCGTCCCAGGTCGGCGTCGGCTTGCCCGCGACCGCGGTCACCTTGTCACCGGGCAGCAGGCCGGCGGCCTGTGCGGGGACGGGATCGGTCGGCGCGCAGTCGGCGTTGACCTGTTCGGTCGTCGTGGCCGGGCGGACACAGGAGATCTTGCCGATGACCGGGGCCGGCGTGGCATTGAGGTTCGGCAAGCCCATGCTCACGGCCATCAGGTACAGCACCACGAACCCGATGATGAAATGCGTGATCGACCCGGCGGACAGCACCACGGTGCGCTTCCAGGTCTTGAACCGCCACATCGCGCGCGGCGCTTCCTCCGGGGTGACCTCGTCGAGCGCGGTCATGCCGGCGATGTCACAGAACCCGCCGAGCGGGATGCCCTTGAGGCCGTACTCGGTCTCGCCGCGGCGGAAGGAGAAGATCGTCGGCCCGAAGCCGACGAAGTACCGGCGCACCTTCATGCCGAAGGCCTTGGCCGTCAGCATGTGGCCCGCTTCGTGCAGCGCCACCGAAATACAGATGCCCAGCGCGAACAGCACTACGCCGAAAATGAAGGCGACCACGCGCTACTTCCTCCCAGACATCAGATCCGCGGCACGGGTACGAGCCCAGTGCTCAGCCGCGAGCACATCTTCCACGTCGCGGGGTTCGCGACGCCAATCGTCGGCGGCTTCCACCACCTCACCAATAGTGTCCACAATCGACGTGAAGCTGGTGTTCTGCGCCAGGAAGGCTGCCACGAGCTGCTCGTTCGCCGCGTTGTAGACCGCAGGGAGACAGCCGCCGGCGGCGCCCACGTGCCGGGCGAGGTCGACGGCCGGAAACGCGACGTTGTCGAGCGGTTCGAACGTCCACGCACCAGGCGAATCCCAGGTGCAGGCCGCCGCGGCGCCGGGCACGCGGTTCGGCCAGTTCAGCGCGAGCGCGATCGGGAGCCGCATGTCCGGCGGGCTGGCCTGCGCCAGCGTCGAGCCGTCCACGAAGGTCACCATCGAGTGAATAATCGACTGCGGGTGCACGACGACGTCGATCCGCTCGGCGGGGATGCCGAACAGGAGCTGCGCCTCGATCAGCTCGAGCCCCTTGTTGACCAGGGTCGAGGAGTTGATGGTGATCAGCGGGCCCATCGACCAGGTCGGGTGGGCGAGCGCGTCGGCGATCGTGACCTCGCTGAGCTCCTCGCGCTTCTTCCCGCGGAACGGCCCGCCGGACGCCGTCAGCACCAGCCGGGCGACCTCGTCGGCGCTGCCGCCGCGCAACGCCTGCGCGATCGCCGAGTGCTCGGAGTCGACCGGGACCAGCTGCCCCGGCTTGGCGGCGGCCAGCACGAGCGGCCCGCCCGCGATCAGCGACTCCTTGTTGGCCAGCGCGAGCTTGGCGCCGGTGGCCAGCGCGCGCAGCGTCGGCTCGAGGCCCTGGGAACCGGGCATCGCGTTGAGGACGACGTCGACCGGGACGGCGTCGATCAGCTCGACGACCGAATCCTTGCCCGCGAAGATCCGGGGGAGCCGGAACTCACCGCGCGAATAGCCGCGGCGCTGGGCCTCGGCGTACAGCGCGAGCTGCAGGTCCTCCACGACCGTGGGCTTGATCACGGCGAGTGCGTCGACCCCGTGCGCGATCGCCTGCGCGGCCAGCGCCTGCGGGTCGGAGCCGCCCGCGGCGATGCCCGCGACCCGGAAGAGCTCCGGGTTGCGGGCGGCGACATCGAGGGCCTGGGTGCCGACGGACCCGGTGGAACCGAGCACAAGAACGCTTCGCGAGGTAGTCATCGTCACTCATTGTCGCGCGGGTCCTTTCCCACCGGTGAAGCGAGGTGTGGGATCATGGAGAGGTCAGTGAGCACAAGGCCGGCAAGGAGCGATCGTGGCGAGCAAGACCGTCGACAAGCGACCCGCGGTGGACCCCCATGACGAGCCGTCGGTCGAGTGGGGATGGCACGGCAGTTTCCCCAAGGCCATCCGGATCGCGGGCTGGTTCAGCGTCTTCGCGCTGCTGATGATGCTGTACGGCAATCACCACGGGAACACCGAGAACATCTGGCTCATCGGCCTCGCGCTACTGCTGGCGTTCGGCTTGGTGCGCGACATCCGCAAGCGCCGCACCGCCTGGCGCAAGTAGAAAACTTTCGTACCGACATCGAAGGCCCGCCACGATCTCTCGTGGCG
>NZ_DASYMU010000204.1:0-50788 GCF_036008905.1 Amycolatopsis sp.
AAGCAAGGTACGCGGACCCACCGAACATCCGGCTGACACCTCGGGCAGCTTAAGTCAGTGGCATTGCTGTCGACAGATGGCGAGGGTATGGGGCGCGAAAGTGTCGTACCTGAGGGGGAGACTGGGGGTATGACCGCAGCACGTAGTGAGCAGCCGCTGGACCCGCTGACCAGCATGTTGTCGGCGGTCGCGCGGCGGGCGGAGAACCAGTTCCGGGGCCGGAACCTGACGATCCGGCGCTCGACGGTGGTGCACGCCGTCGCGCCGTCCCGGTGGATGGCGGGGGTGGATCTGCCCGCCCCGGCCTGCCATGTCGGCGTGTCCGGCTGGGCGGTCGAGGATCTGCATCCCACGTCCCAGCCGGTCACCTGCCGACGCTGTCTCCGTTCCCCCGGTGCCCGTTCGGTGGAGGCGCACAACTCCGGGCACCAGCTGGAGTTGGCACTGGAAGTGGCTTAGCTCCCGGGTTAGCCTGCGAAAGCCATGTCGGCCAGCAAAGGAGTAGGCGATGAGCAGGTTGCGGTTCGGGACGTTCCTGGCGCCCTTCCATCCGGCGGGTGAGAACCCGACCTTGGCGCTGCAACGGGACCTGCGACTGGTCGAGCATCTGGACGACCTCGGGTACGACGAAGCGTGGATCGGCGAGCACCACTCGGCGGGCAGCGAGATCATCGCGTCGCCGGAGATCTTCATGGCCGCCGCCGCGGAGCGGACGAAACGCATCAAACTCGGCACCGGCGTCACCTCCGTGAGCTATCACAACCCGCTGTGGGTGGCCGATCGGATGGTGCTGCTCGACCATCTCACCCGGGGCCGCACCATGCTCGGCGTCGGCCCCGGTTCGCTGCCCACCGACTCGGCGATGATCGGCCTGAACCCGACCGACACCCGCGAGCTGCTGGAGGTGAACCTCGACATCATCACCCGGCTGCTGGCGGGCGAGGTCGTGACGGAACAGACGCGGACGCACAACCTCGTCGAGGCCAGGCTTCAGCTCCGGCCCTACACCGAGCCGTGCTTCGACATCGCCGTCGCCGCGGTCGCGTCCCCGACCGGACCGCGCCTAGCCGGGCGGTTCGGCGCGGGGCTGCTGTCCATCGGTGCCACGCTGACGCAGGACGGGTTCGACGCGCTCGCGCACCACTGGAGCGTGGTCGAGGAACGGGCCGCGCACTACGGGCAGCCGGCACCGGATCGCGCCGGGTGGCGGCTCGTCGGGCTGATGCACATCGCCGAGACCCGCGAACAGGCCTATCGCGACGTCGAACACGGGATCGTGCCGTGGTTCCGGTACTTCCAGAAGGTCGCGGCGTTCCCGCAGATGGCGGTAGAGGGCGGGAACCTCAAGGAGATGATCGACTTCATCAACGAGGCCGGGATCGGCGCCATCGGCACCCCCGACGACGCCCGCGCACAGGTCCAGCGGCTCGCCGACCAGTCGGGCGGCTTCGGCGCGATGCTTCTGCTGGCGCACGAGTGGGCGAACCCGGAGGCGACAAGGCGTTCGTACGAACTGATCGCCCAGCACGTCATGCCGCATTTCCAGGGCTCGGTCCGCACGCACGCACAGTCCACATCGGACGCGAAGGCGCGCGCGACGGAGACTCGCGAAGCGCATGCGCGGACCCAGCACGAAGCCGTGGCGCATATGACCGAGAAGTACGCCAGGGAACTCAAGGAAAAGGGCTGATCACAGGAAAACGGTTACCCGGTGGCGCCAAGCAGCGTGACGAGCCCGGCGTAACCGCCGTCGTGCAGACGCTGTCCCGATTCGACGGCGTACTGCGCGTCGGCGCGGATGCCGAGCCCTTCGACCATCCGGTTCATGAAGTTGAACATCGCGCACACGAGCACCGCGTCGTGCAGCGCCTTTTCGTCCCACCCAGCGGCGAAGACTGCCTCGGCGTCGGCCTCGGTCAGCTGGGCCGGGGTCCGGGTCAGCTTTCCGAGGTAGCGCAGCACGGGCTTGAGCCGGTCGTCGATCGGCGCGGTGTCCAGGTCGGCCAGCGTCGCGGCCACCACGCCTTCGGGCAGGCCGAACGCCTCGGCGGTCACGGTGTGCACGCCGTGACAGTACGCGCACCCGTTGATCCCGGACACGTAGGCGGCGAACAGTTCACGCTCGCCCTCGGTGAACGACGACGGGCCACGCAGCACCTGCTCGTGGAAGTCCAGCAGGGACCGCGCGGTGTCGGGATAGGCCTGGAAGACCTGGAGCAGCGCCGCGTCGGCGGGCAGGGACTTCAGGTAGGACATCGTGGGGTTCCTTCCCTCACTGTTCATCTTCACCCGTGCTGATGTCGAGGATCCCGAAGGACTCCTCGCGATGCAGCCCTACCTTCACCATCAAACCCTGTTTCACCTGGAAAACGAATCGCTGGGCACGACCGGCGTCCGAGAAGACGTCGTAGATGAGGAACGCCGAGCCGTCGGCCACCGCGAACAGGGCACGGTACAAGGCGTTCCGGTCTGCCTGGCAGGCTTCCTCGGACCAGTTCTCGAGAACGGGCAGGCCCGAAGTGAGCCGGAGGCGCATTGCCATCGAAGTGCCTCCTCGGCCGTGGGCGGATTCCGGCAGCACTTTCCATTGTGTGCCGACGAAGGGTTGCCGGTCTTCTCCGACCTTGCTTGACATAACTGCTCTTCGGCCTCGGCGAGCAAGAAATGAGTTGCCCGCCGGGCCCCCCTGATGTGCCCTGGAGGAGGAAACCCTTGAACCGGCCGACCATTCCGGGGAGTGCGCATGACCGAATACCTTGACCCGTATGAAATCTTCTCCGACAACGAGGGGGATCTCGAGATCCTGTTCGGCGCGGCGGCCACGGACGACATGAGCCGTGCCGAGCCCGAGCAGGAAGCGGCCTGACCTTGTCCTTTGTGGACGGACGACGTCAGGGGCGCAGGCCGGAGACCGCCATGAGGTCTCCGGCCGCCATACACGGTCGGTCCACCGGCCGCTCGGCCGCGTACTAAGTCGTGTCCTGTAAGTCCGGTCGATGGGCTTCGTGATCCAGGTGGTTCCTGGCGGTGCGGGGAATTCGGCCTCGTACTGGAACCCCGTACCGCCAGGGCCGCCTGGGCGCGAAGACCGCGAGCGAGACTTACAGGACACGACCTAGTGTTCTGAGTCTTGAGTTCCGTTCATATGTACGATGTGGTGATGGCGAGGACGGGTCGGCCGAAGGCCGCGTTGGTGCTGTCGACTGAGGAGCGGCCGGCGTTGCAGGAGTGGGTGCGTCGGGGTTCGACACCGCAGGCGTGGGCGTTGCGGTGTCGGATCATTCTGGCGTGTGCGGAGGGTCTGTCCAATAAGGACGTTGCCGCGCAGGTTGGTTCTTCTTGGCATGCGGTGGTTGGACCGGTCCCAGCCTGTGCTGCCGATGATGCCCGGCGTTCCGCGGCGCCAGACCGCCGACTATGTGCGGCACGGCACCACAACCTTGTTTGCTGCGCTCAATGTCGCTACTGGCCACGTGATCGGATCGCTGCATCGACGGCATCGAGCTGAAGAATTCAGACGATTCCTGATCAAGCTGGACAAGGAAGTTCCTTCAGGGCTGGCCATTCATCTGATCTGTGACAACTACGCCACACACAAGACCCCGGCGATCAAGACGTGGCTGCTGGCTCATCCCCGGTTCACTCTGCACTTCACGCCGACCGGTTCGTCCTGGCTGAACCTGGTCGAACGCTGGTTCGCGGAGCTGACCAACAAACACGCCGCGGGGTCCACACCTCTGTCCAGGCTCTGGAAAACGACATTCGTCAGTGGATCACCACCTGGAACAACGACCCCAAGCCCTACGTCTGGACCAAAACCGCTGACGACATCCTCGAGCGGCTCGCCACGTATTTGAACAGGATTCCAGACTCAGAACACTAGGCGTGCATGAACTCCTCTGTGTATTCCGCGACCCGTATCGCCCGCAACTGCGCCGGATCGGCCGCGGCAGGGTTGCCGCCGACGACGTTCGCCCGCAGCTCTTCGCGCTGCTCGCGAAGCGTCCACATGGTCTTCGGCGGGGCACCAGCTGGATGACCCGGCGCTCGCCGAGCCGGGTGGCCCGGCGATGTCCGCCGCGGTGTCCCTCGCCGGGCGGCGGGCCGAAGGCGTAGCCCGCCCCGTCGCTCACGCCGCCCGCCGGAGCTGCTCGCGCTCATGGTCGCGCTCCATCTCGGCCACCACTTCGCTCCAGACCAGCCCGTGCGCGAGGCGGGGCACGCCCGCCTGGTTCGGGCGGGCGACCGGCTCTGCCACGACGGTCTCGGGCGGGGTGGTGGCGACGACGACGGGATTTTCGGTGGTCATGGGAGTACCTTTCCGGTTGCTGCGCGGAATTCTGGGGTGGTGACGGGCGAACGCAGCCGCCCGGTTTCGTGCAGCCAGCGCAAGGTGTCGCGCACCGTTTCGTCGAACGGACGCGACGGCGCGGTGACCGCTCCGGCGGCCACGGGCACCGCGACGGCGCAGACGTACAGGGCGCCGTACTCCGCCGGGATGTGCCAGTGCCACACCCGCTGCGCGAGATCAGCGAGGTGACCGATCGGGAACATCGCGCGCGCGGGCAGGAACACCACGGGCAACGCTCGCCCGGTGGCCGCCCGCACGGTGCCCGCGTAGTCCTTTGTGGACATAAAGGTGCCGGGACCGAAGAACCTGTTTCCCTGGAACGAATCCCCTGTCACCAGGTCGGCGTGCAGCGCGGCGGTGTCGCGGACGTCGCCGAGCGGAAGTCCGCCGCGGGGCCAGATCGGCATCAGCCCGCGCACCAGGTCGCGCAGCCGCGCGTTCTGGTCGCCGAGATGCGGGTCGTGCGGGCCGAGCAACGCGGGCGGGTACGAGATCAGCACCGGCGCGCCTTCGTCCTGGTGCCGCCGGGCGATCTCGTCGGCCGCGGCCTTGCTCGCCAGGTAGGCTTCGCGTGGCCTCCCGACCGGCGACCACGGCCCGATCGTGCCCGCCGCCGACGGGAAGAGCGCACGGCCTCGGCGACTACCCCCGGGTCGGTGACGTCACCGACGACGACATCGACCGCGGCCGGGTCCACGCCCAGCGGGTCCAGTGCCCGGGCCACCCGCGCGCGGTCCCGGGCCAGCAGCCTGACCCGGTGTCCGCGCCGGACGATCTCGGCGGCCGAATGGGCACCGACGAACCCGGTGCCCCCGGTCACGCACACGATCATCACGCCTCCTCTTCGAGAGCTCGAGTCCTTACAGGACACGGCCTAGGCGGTCGCCCTGGCCCGGGGCCCGACCTGGTGGTAGCCGCCGCCGTAGAACACCAGCGCGTCCTGAACCTGCCCGCGGTCGGCCGTCACCACCTCACCGACGAAGATGGAGTGGTCACCGCCTTCGTAGGAATGCGCGAGCCGGCACTCCAGCCAGGCGAGCGCGCCGTCGAGCAGGGGCGCTCCCGTCTGCGGTCCCGCGGACCAGTCGACCTCGTCGAACTGCGCGAGCCCGCCGGGGCGCCGCCAGTCGGCGAAGTAGCGCGCCAGCTCGTTCTGCTCGGCGCCGAGGATCGACACCCCGAACGACCCGGCCGCCACGATCGCCGAATGCATCCGTGCCGCGCGGGAAACGCAGCACAGCACCATCGGCGGGTCGAGCGACACGGAACTGAACGCGTTGGCCGTCATTCCGTGGCCCTGTTCACCGCCGGCGGTGAGCACCGTGATGCCGGTGGCGAACCTCGCCATCACCTCACGCAGGCCGCCCTGTTCGGACAGCCGCCGCGCCGACGGGGCGGGGAGCCGTTTCAAGACCGGGCGTTCGGGTGGCTCCATGTCATGCTCCCGGCGTGGTGGCCGGAACGGCGTTGCCGCTGTAGGGCGCCAGCGCCTCGCGCAACTGCTCGGGCACGCGAGTGGGGACTGTCGCCGTGTTGGGCCCGCGCATACAGGCGATCCGCTGCCGTCCGCGGGCGACGAGCCGCTCCCCCTCCTCGGTGAGGTGGACGTAGTCGAAGGCGAACTCGATCTGGGTCTGCGTCAGCTCTTCCAGCCGCATCCGGATCGACAGCCGGTCGAAGGCGGTGATCTCGGCGAAGAACTCGCAGTCCACCTTGAGGGTGAACAGCTTCAGGTCCTTGCGCACCTCCTCCAGCACGGTCGGTGCCTTCTCCATGAGGAACATCTCGCGGCACCGCCCCTGCCAGCGCAGGTAGTTCACGTAGTAGACATTGCCGACGAGGTTGGTCTCTTCGAATCCGATGATGTGCCGGATCTCGTAGTAGCCCGTCATGTCAGCTCTCCTCTCCTTGGAGCACGGCGAACACCACGGGATCCGGCCGGTCGTTGACCGTGGTCGTCCAGGTGGCGATCCGGGCCTCGCCGCTCGAGAGCAGCGCCCATCCGTCGGGGTCGACCCGGCCGACGGTGAGGGCCTGGGTCATGGCGCCGGTCTTGCGCACACATTCCAGCGCCGACCAGATCCGGGTGTTCGCGATCGCGGCCGATTCCCCGGTCTCCGCTGCGAGCAGGCCGCCGACCGCGAGGAGGTCTTCGCCGATGAGCCCGGCCCAGTCCTCTTCGCTGCGGTGCACCGCCGTCTCCACGTCGCAGGTGAGGCTTCCCCCACCGGCGACCACGAGCGTCAGCCCGGCGCTGTGCGACGCCGACACTTCGACGCCTTCCGCCTCCGGTTTACCGTCCGGGCGGTAACGCACCCGCAGTGGTGCGCCGACCGCGCGGCTCGCCGCGAGTTCGGTCTGGACGCGGCGTTCGGCGGTGGTGGCGACGGTGCCGTCCACCGGGTCCGGCTCGACCACGACGGCGCGGCTGCCACCGAGCACCCGCTCACACGAGCGTTCCAGGTAGGAGCCGAGCATCGACGGGACCCACGGGCCCGCGCCGTCCCGTTTGCGGACCGCGCGCAGGCTCAGCCCTTCCCAGCGTTCGACCAGCTTGCCCGAGGGATCGCGGACGTCGAGGTCGTAGACGTAGGTGTCCCCGTCCTGCGAGCGTTCGCGAGCGTCGAGCACCACGAAGTCGGTGTCCTGATCGGACGGTTCGGCCAGATAGAGCTTCTCGATCCCCTGCGGCAGCAACGTCGCGTCGGGGATACAGCACTGGATGGCGTGCATCATCGCGTCGCGGGTGCCGGGATCGGCGAGCAGCCGTTCCTGCGGCAGGAACGGCGCGAACCACGACACCTCCGCGGTGGTCGCGATCTCCGCCACCGCCTGCCTCGCGCTCGCCCTGCGGTACGCCGTGACGCGCTGGAACCGCTTGCCCTGGAACAGGACCGCGCCGTAGAGCTCGGAGATCGGGTCGACCGGCACCAGCGGCAGCACGGCCGCGCCGGGCGCGGACTCGCCGGGCACGTCCGGCCGGGGCAGTCGCAACCTCGCCCGGAAGTGGTCGGCGCTGAAGCCGGTCTCCCCGCTGCGAAGCACGACGTCGACGGTGCCCGCGTCCCGGGCGAGCGCCACCAGGCGGATCGTGGTGGAACCGTTGAGCGGCACCACGATCGGGCGCAGGAAGCGGACGTCTTCGAGGAGCGGTACCCCGGTGCGGCCCAGCACGGCGGAAGCGACCTGGGTCATCGCCTCCATGCCGAGCACCGCGGGGAACAGCAGGTCGCCGTCGAGCAGGTGGTCGGCCAGGTACGGGTCACTGCCCGCGGAGAGATCGGCCTCGGTGATGAGCTCGATCCCCGGGTAGTGCACGACGACGCGGTCGACGAACCGGGTCAGCGGCAGTTCGCGCCGCTCGACCGGCAGCGTCGGCAGGCCACCGGTGCGGCCGCAGACGACCAGCACCGAAGGCGCCGTCGGGTCCCCGACCACCTGCCGCAGCACGGAAATCCCGGTCTCGGTGGGAATCGGGGTGATGCCGTCGCGTAGCAGCGCGCCGACCACACCCAGCTTCTCGCCCATCCCGGCGCCCGACCACACCGACCACTCCAGCGCGATCGCCCGCGCCTTCGGGTGCTGCCGGCCGAACCGGACGGTCAGCTCGCTCATCCAGTCGTTGGCGGTGGCGTAGTGCGCCTCGCCCCGGAGACCGGCGCGGCCGATGATGCTGCCGAAGGTCACCAGCAGCTTGATCCGGCTCGGGTCGACCGCGGCGAGCACGGCCCGCAGGCCGCCGATCTTCGGCGCGACCGTCTGCCGGAAGGTGTGCTCGTTCAAGCTGAACAGCGCGGCGGGCTCGTTGCGGCCGGCTCCGTGCAGGACGGCGGTGACCGGGCCGAGGCCGGCCTCGATCCGGGCGACCGCGTCACGGACCTCGTCGGCCGAGGTGACGTCGGCGCGCTCGTAGGAGTACCGGAGCCCGGCAGCGTCCATTCTGGACAGGTTCTCCGCGAGTTCGGTGTCCTGCGCCGGATCGCTCCGGCCGAGCAGGCCGAGTTTCGCCCCGGAGTCCTTGGCCAGCGCCAAAGCGCTCTCCGCGGTGATGCCCTTGCCGCCGCCGGTCACCAGCAGCACGTCGGTCTCGTCGAGCGGCGTGTGAGCGACGTCAGCGGGCGGGACCGCCTTGAGCCGGGGCACCGTGCGGACGCCGGCGGCGTCGTAGCGGGCCTCGCTGAAGTCGGTGGTCGCGGCGACCTCGGCCACCACCAGTGCGGTGGACTCGGCGACCGCGGCGGGGTCGGCCACGTTCGCAAGGTCGACGATCGTGGTCCGCGCCGACGGGTCCTCCAGGCGCAGGGTCTTGGCCAGCCCGGAGGCGCCGAGACCGTGCTGCACCACGACGAACCGCGTGCCGTTGGCCGCGGCCATGGTGGCGCGACCGGCGTCGAGGAACAGGCGGATATGGCTCTCGTCGCAGTCCGGCGGCAAGCAGAGCAGCACGCCGTCGCCAAGACCGGCCGCGGCCAGCGCGGTGCGCAGCGGCTCGGCCAGCGGATGCCCTTCTGGCGAGTAGACCGACCAGTCGCTCGGCGAACCGCCGGTGCCACCCGCGGGCGGCCGGGGCGCCTCGACGTACTCGACGGCGAACGGCCGGACCCACGGCGCGAGCCCCGGCACCTCGCCGGGAGCGGACGCCTCGCCGGGCCGGGCCGTTTCCGCCAGCTCGTCGATCATCTCGGCGAGCTCGCCGAGGCAGACCGTCGCGAAGTTCGGCATGCCCTCGAGCGCCGGACGGCCCAGTGCCCGGGTGACGTCGTTGACCAGCTGCCCCACCGTGATGGAGCTCAGGTGCAGGTCGTCGAGCGGATGGGTGTCGGCGGAGATGGTCTCCAGCGGCAGCTCGACACGTTCGGACGCGAGCCTGCGAAGCAGCTCGAGGGTGGCGTCGCCGCCGCCTTCGGAACCGGAGTCCGCCTGGTGCTCCCCACTGGCCGGTGCCTCCTCGGCGGCCGACTCGGTGAGTTCGGCGCCGATGGCGGGCGCGGCCTCACACGGGCTGGCGAGGAACGTCATCTCGCCGCCTGCCGGGAAGGGCCGCACCACGCGGTCCGCGAACAACGCGGCGACGTCGATCTGCGTACCGAGCGCGAACGCGGCAGCGGCCACGCGAAGCAGTGAGGTCAGCGAGCCGCTGTCGGTGTCGACGGCCAGCACCGGGGTACCGGGCGCGATCTCCTCGAACAGCCCGGCCAGCACCCGGCCGGGACCGACCTCGATCACCAGGTCGCTGCGCTCGGCGACCTTCGCGGCCGCCTCACGGAAGCGGACCGGCAGCACGACCTGGTCGCGCAGCAGCTCTCGCAGCCCCTCCGCGGCGTGCAGGACGTCACCGGTCACGGTGGAGACCACCGGCCGGTCCAGCCGGGCGAAGTCGAATTCCGCGAGCCGTTCGGTCAGCGCCACCGCGGCGGGTTCGACCGACGGGGAGTGGAAGGCGTGCGAGACGCTGAGCCGGGTGGCGGTCACGTCGGTGGCGCGGGCCCGGGCGCAGACCCGGTCGACGGCGTCCGCCGGTCCGGAGACCACGGTCTGTTCGGGGGCGTTGTAGCCCGCGATGACGACGTCCTCGCCGCCGATGAACTCCTCGGCCCGGCTCGGTGAGGCGCCGATCCCGGCCATGGCACCGTCGCCGTCACTCGCGACGGCCATCACCTTGCCGCGGACGGTGGCGAGCCGGACCAGGTCCTGCTCGTCCACCGCGCCGCCCCAGTGCAACGCCGTCAGCTCGCCCAGGCTGTGCCCGGCGGCGACACCGGCTTCGATGCCGAGATGCCGCAGCACCCGCAGCGCGGCGAGCGAGCCGGTGACGATCCGCGGCTGCGCGACCTCGGTGGCGACCTGGTCGCCGGAGATCGGCAGGCGCGCGGCGGCGAAGATGTCCTCGGCGGCGGGGAACCGGCGGCGGATCGCTCCGACCGCGCCGCGCCCGGAACCCTGGCCGGGGAAGAGATAGCCGATCTTCGGCGGGGCCGTGCGATCGGCGGCGAACACGCCTTCCGCGGCGGAGAAGACGAAAGTCTCGTGCTCCCCCAGCAGTTCGAGCAACCGGGCCAGCTTCTTCTCGGCGTCCTCGGGGGTGGTGACGACGACGGAGGCACGGACCGGCTTGCCGGTCAGCTCACCGGCGAGGGCCCCCGCGAGGTCGGTGATCTCGGCGAGCGAAAGCTTGGGGACCACCGCGAGCAGTTCGGTCAGCCGTTCCCGCAGCCGCGCGCCGTCCTCGGCGTCGAACAGCAGCAGCTCGGCGTCCTGACGGCCGGTGACCAGTGCCTTGGTGCGGCCGTCGAGTTCGCGGCGGCGGTGCACGTCCGGGGCTTCGGCCAGGGCCACATGCGAGTTGATTCCGCCGAAGCCCATCGCCGAGACCCCGGCGCGGATCCCCCGGTCGGGTGGCCACAGCTCGGCACCCGAGGGTACGTACATCCGCGCGGAGTCGCCGAGCAGCGACTCGTGCGGGTCGAAGTGCCCGGTGCCCGGCGGGATCACCTGGTGGTGCACGGCGAGGGCCGCCTTGATCAACCCGGCGACCCCCGCCGCTGCCTTGGTGTGCCCGATGTTGCCCTTGATGGTGCTCAGCGCCGCGGGCGCGGCGAGCGGGTCGGCGTCGCGCCGCGCGCCGGACAACGCGTCGATTTCGGTGGCGTCGCCCAGTTTGGTCCCGGTGCCGTGGCCTTCGAAGTAGGACACGGTTTCGACGCCGTAGCCCGCCCTGTCGTAGGCGCGCTGCAACGCGAGCCGGTGCCCGGCGGCCTCGGGACGGGTGATGCCGCCCTTGCCGTCGGAGGACACACCCCAGCCGCTGACCGAGGCGTAGATCCGCTTGCCCTGCGCCAGCGCGTCGGACTCGCGCATCAGGACGAGCATGCCGGAGCCCTCGCCCGGCCAGAAACCGTTGGAGCCACGGTCGTAGACCTTCATCTCGCCGGTGGCGAGCGCGCCGGTCTTGGCGAACCCGATCACCTCGAACGGGTCGATGGACAGGTCGACTCCGCCGGCGATGCCGACGTCGAGGTCGCCTGCCGCGAGCGCGTTGGCGATGTTGACCACGGCCAGCAGTGACGACGAGCAGGCGCCGTCCACGGTGAACCCGCCGCCGGCGAAGTCGAAGTAGTTGCAGATCCGCCCGGCGATGGTGTTCGCGAGCCCACCCGCCAGCGAGTCCTCGTTGATCTCCGGGAAGGGCGCCTTGTACTGGACCTCCAGGTCCCGAAGGAAGGTCGCCGTCTCGTCCTCGGCCCAGCCGCGGCCGGCCAGCGCGGCGGCGACGGTGCGCCGCACGTACGGCCAGCGCAGCCGCATGATGTTCGCGCGGGAGAACTCACCGGTGAGGCTGTTGCCGATCACCACCCCGGTGGTGGCCTTCGGTAGGCCCTCCCCTTCGGTGAACCCGGCGTCGGCGAGCGCCTGCGCGGCGACGTCGAGCGCGAGCCAGTGGGTCGTGTCCGTGGCGCGGAACGTGCTGCCCGCGACCTTGTACCGCACGCGGTCGAACTCGAAGTCCCGGAGCACCGCGGCCTTCTGCGCGTAGAAGCGGTCCGGCGCCTTCGGGTTCGGCGAGTAATAGTCGCCGCGGTTCATCCGCTCGTCGGGCAGCCGGCGGAACGCCCGCCGCCCCGCCAGCACGTTTTCCCACAGCTCCCCCGGAGAAACCGCGTCCGGGTATCTCAGTCCGATACCGACAATCGAAATCCGCTCAGCACTCATGCCACCGCACTCCCATGGGTCATTCACTTTTCCTTGCCCGCGTCCGATCCCCCGGTGGGCCACCGATCGCCTGGGGTCAGCCGAACTGACCGGGTTCACGTCCCTGTCCCGCGGGACCGCGGTACGCCTGCGCCAGGTCCAGCCAGCGGTCGGCCTCGGCACCTTCGGCCCGCAGGTCGAGGTCGTCGCGGTGCCGCCGCTGGGTGACCACCAGGCAGAAGTCGGCGGCGCTGCCGGTGATCCGCTGCGCGGAGTCCTCGGGGCCGAAGGTCCACAATGCACCCGAAGGCGCGGTCAGCTCGAATCTGAACTCGACGTCCGGGGTGGCCAGACCCCTTGCCTGGTACCCGAAATCCCAGACCCGCACGGCGAAACCGACGAGGAACCTGATCCGGTCGGTGCGCTCGCGGGTCACGCCGAGGGTGTCGGCGATGTCCTGGCCGTGCGCGAAGAGCTCCATCATCCCGGCGCAGGCCAGCACGGCCGGCGGCAGCGGGTTGACGAGCCACGGCACCAGCCGGTCGGCGGGGACCGCGGCGAGCGCCTTGATCCCGGCGTCGCGTTCGGCCCTCCAGCGCGCCAGCAGCGCCTCCGGCGGGTCGTTGAGGTAGTCGGCGAGCGCGCTGTTGACCGCGGCGTCCAGGCCGCCGGTCAGTGACGCCGTCATCGCGGTGAAGGCCGCGGGGTCGGCCGCGGCGAGCCCGGCGATGCGGAAGATGAACGCGAGGTGGCCGACCTGATGGGTGACGGTCCACCCGGGGGCCGGGGTGGGCAGGGCCCACTGCTCGTCGGTGAGACCGGCGAAGAGGCTGTCGAACTCCTCTGCCTCCGCGGTCAGCGCGCCGATCACGTCCGGTGGCTGGTTCACGTCTGTCCTCTCGCTCAGGCGGATCGGATTCCGCGGTGGTTCTCGCGGCAGTTCTAGCGACGGCCGCCGGGATCTTCAGGCCCGGTGGCCGCCGCGGACGACGGATCGAGGTGGTCTCGCGCGGGGCGATGAGCGAACCGGTTACGGTCGCGTCAGGGTGTCCCGGTCTCGCTTTGCCCAGCCTTCGATCCTGTCTTCCGATCATCTCCGGAGACCGATACCGGCGTCTTCTCCTGGCGGGCGGTCCCGGCCAGGCGCTGCCCGAAGACACGCGCCGCGGTGAGGCTCGCCCACGCGACGAGTTCCACCAGGGCGTGCTCTTCCGGCTGCCCACGGCGGAAATCCGCCACGACCGTCTCGTCCACCTGGTAGGCGGCCATCGCGGTCAGGAGCGCGAGCCGGGCGGCGGGCCGCTCGGTTTCGGGCAGCACGGCCACCTGCGGCTCGGCCCACGACCGGCTCAAGCCGGGAGAGGCTCCGTTCCAGGACGCCAGTTCGCGCAGGACGACCTCGCGGACGCGGGGTGAGACCACGCTACTGGCGGCTTCTTCCACGGCCGCGACGGCGCGCTCGAAAGCCGCGGCGATGGTTTCGTTTCCGTCCGTCCATTTGAGATCGGCGGGCGGATTTCCTTGCGCTTCGGGCAAAAGACCGAGCGAGGCCCCCGGTTCGGCGGCGCCGGGCCGCAGGAACCGGCCGAGCACCGAACGCACCATGCCCCGCGCCGGCGCCGGCACCGCGGCCGGCAGCGGTGAGGCACCGAGGAAGACGTTGACCACCCGGTTGAGATAGTGGAACGCGACCGACACCGCGACGAGCTCCGGCACCTGTTCCGGCCTCGCGATCCCGCCCGGGACCCCGGCGGCCCACGCCGCCAGCGCCCGCGTCTCCGGGTCCTCGATCCGTTCCCGGACGCCACCGCTGATCGCGTCAGCGGTACCGCCGTGCCCGAGCGAACCGAGGGCCATACCGTGGACCTCGACGCAGTACGGGCAGGAGTTGGCCACCGACACCGCGGACGCCACGACCTCCTTGTCGGCGCGGCTCGCCAGCCCCGAAGCGATCAGCGACTCCCGCAGCATCGCCCAGACCGCCGCGAGCACCGCCGGGGACGGCGAATGCAGCGCGACCGGTGGGGCGAGCAGGCCGAAGTCCCGTTCGAGCTGGATGTACACCGCGTTGACCACACCGGTGGCCCGGCCCGGCGGGACGGCGTGGACGTACCGGATGTCGCGCAGCGAACCGCGCAGGGCGAGCCGGACCGGGGCAGGAGTCATCGCTATTTCCCCACGGTCAACGGAAGATGCAGGACGCCCTTGCGACCGGCGGTGCCGCCGTCGGGCGACGGAGCGCCGTAGGTGACGTCGACGCCCCGCTCCCGCGCGGCCCGGATGATGCCCGGCACCGCGCGCTCGGCGAGCGCGGCGATGGTCATCGCCGGGTTCACCGTCAGCGCGCCGGGGACCGACGAGCCGTCGGTGACGAAAATGCCGGGGTGGTCGCGCAGTTCGTGGTTCGGGTGCAGCGCCGAGGTGCCCGCGTCGTCACCGATCCGGCAGGAGGACAACGGGTGCACGGTGTACGCGCCGACGACGTCGTTGGTCCACGGCGCCACCTTCGCGATACCGTCCTTCTCCATGATCTCCTTGCACTCGGCGTCGGCGAGCGCCCAGCCGTGCTTCGTGTTTTCCGTGGGGTGGTAGGAAAGCGGGCCGCGGCCGAGCATCTGCTGCGAGATACGGTAGGCGTTACCGGTGGGCGGCGGGGCGCCGAAGACGCCTTCGTTGTCGTCCTCGGTCATCAGGAAGATGGTCAGCCACGACTTCCACTGCTTGAGCATCTCCTTCTTGCCCGCGCCGAACCACGCCGGGACGTCCGCGCCGGGGACCTGCGCGAGGATCGTGCCGAGCCCGGGCGGGAAATACAGTTGCTCCAGGGAATACCGCTCGTACTCCGGCAGCGAGCCGTCGAGGTGGTCCCAGTTGGCCACGGTCGGACCCTTGCCGATCTGGTTGGCCTCGTAGGCCTTCCCGTCCTCGCGGCTGAGCCCGAGTACCTCGCGAACGCGGTCTTCGTTGAGCACCGCGGTGTTGAGGCGCTCGCCGTTGCCGGAGAAGTACCGGCCGACCCCGTGCGGCATGGCGCCGAGGGTGGCTTCGGAGCGCTGCAGGATCACCGGGGTCGCCCCGGCGCCGGCGGCGAGGATGACGATCTTCGCGTCGATCGTGCCGCCGGCGGTGTGCTCGCGGTAGTCCTCGCCGTCGATGATGTTGTAGTGCACGCGGTAGCCGCCGTCTTCGGTACGCGACAGCTTCTGGACCTCGTGCAGCGGCCGGATCTCGGCGCCGTGCGCCAGCGCGGCGGGCAGGTAGTTGGTCAGCAGCGAGCGCTTGGCGTCGAACCGGCAGCCCGCCATCATCCAGTTGCAGTTGGTGCATTTGGTGTTGTCCACCGCGACCGGGGCCGGGTTGGCCGTGCGGCCGGAATGGTTGCACGCCGCGGCCCACAGCCCACCGGGATAGGACACGTCGTTCCAGTCCTGTTTGGACACCGGAAGCGCCTCGGAAACCCGGTCGTACCAAGGCTCCAGGCTGTCACGGCTGATCTCCGATGGCCACATGCGGCGGCCGATGCCGCCGTGGCGCTCGAAGACGAACTTCGGCGCGCGGGGCATCGCGGCGAAGTACACCACGCTGCCACCGCCGACGCAGTTGCCGCCGAGCACGCTCATGCCGTCCCCGACGGTGAAGTCGAACACCCTGGTGTAGGAGGAACCGAGCAGGAAGTCATGCTCGAAGTCGTTGCTCTCCAGCCACGGCCCGCGTTCGAGCACGGTGACTTTCGCCCCGCCCGCGGCGAGGTGGTAGGCGGTGATCGCGCCGCCGAACCCGCTGCCGACGATCAGGACGTCGGTACTGTCGACGGCGTTGCCGTTGATGGTCATGCCGGGCTCCCTGAAGGGGTCGTGTCCGGGTGGAGCTTTGCGAGTTCACGGCGGTAGGAGTAGCGCGGGAACCGCCAGAGCCCGTCCTCGCCGGGCGCGGACCAGCCCATGGCGAGCAGGCCCGGATGCCCGGCGGCGATGGCGTCGGCGGTGTGTAGGTGCGCGGCGCTGTCGTAGGCCATGTTGCAGAACAGGGCCAGCGCGACCCAGCCGTCCTTTTCGGGATGGCCGGGCAGCGTGAGCCGGGTGACCAGCTCGGTGCGGAGGTCGAAGGACAGCGCCACGAACGCGGGGACGTCGGCGTCGAGCTCGACGCCGAGTTCGGTGGCGAGCGCCTTCGCGTGGTTGTCCAGTGACAGCACCAGATATTCGAGTCCCGCGGTCACGCCGGTCGCCGGCGTGTGGAGCAATTCGAGCGCTCCCGCCTCCACCGCACCCGGGCCCGGGGCCGCCCCGGCGATCGCCCGGTCGTCCGGTGATCGCTTCTCCCCTGGCAAGATGGTGTCCGCGAACGCCTCCAGCGTCATGATCCCGGCTTCGTCCAGTTCGGACACGGCGTTCTCCTTTCGCGCTAGTATTTGTGGATGTTCATCGGCAGCCCGCCGCGGACCCGGAGCGAGAGCATCGCCTCGGGGACCACCGGGCAACCGGGGACCTTGGTCAGCCGCAGCTCGCGGGAAACCTGTGCCAGCACGAAAACGGCTTCCATCATGCCGAGGCTGTTGCCCACGCAGAAGCGCGGACCGGCGCCGAACGGGATGTAGGCGTACCGCGGCCGGACGGCGGCGCTCGCGGCGAACCGCTCCGGGTCGAACCCCTCGGGGTCGTCCCAGAAGTCGCGGTGCCGGTGCAGCGTGTAGGGCACCACGACGACGTCGGACCCGGCCGGGATGTGGAACCCGGCGATCTCGTCGTCGGCCTGCGCGACCCGCGGCAGCAGCCACACCGGCGGGTAGAGCCGCATGACCTCCTCCACCACGGACGCGGTGTAGGTCAGCCGGTGCAGGTCTTCGTAGACCGGCAACCGGTCACCGAGCACTTCGGTCGCTTCGTCGTGCAGCCGCCCGGCGACCTCGGGGTGCTCGTCGATCAGGTGGAACGCCCAGCCCAGCGTGCTCGCCGTGGTCTCGTGCCCGGCGAGCAGCAGGGTGATCAGTTCGTCGCGCACTCGCCGCCGTCCGGCCGCGGGGTCGGGGTCCTGCGCGGCCGAGGTGATCAGCCTGGACAGCACGTCGTCCCCGCCTTCGATCGGGTCGGCCGAGCGCCGCGTCACCAGCTCGTCGGCGACCTGGCGCAGGTCGTCGCGGGACTCCCGGAACCGCAGTTGCTTGGGCAGCGGCAGCCAGCCGGGGACCATGCCCAGTGTCACGGCTTCGAACATCGCCTGGTCCTGCACGCCTTCGAAGGAGTGCCCGAGCGAATCGAACCCGCCGAGCTCGGCGTCGAGCAGGGTCTTGCCGAGCACACCGAGGGTCAGCCCGGTCATCTCGTGCAGGATCTCGACCGGGCCGTCGCGGTGCCGGGCGCCGAGCCGTCCGACCAGACCGTCCACTTCGGACGCGACCACAGTGGACTGCTGGGCGATCCGCTTGTGCTGGAACACCGGCTGGATCGTCTTGCGCTGCGCGCGCCACGTCTCGCCGTCACTGGTCAGCAGCCCGTCCCCGAGAGCGCGGCGAGCCTCTTGCAGGCCGATTCCCTTGTGGTAGTTGGCACTGTTGTCGGCCAGGACGTGCTTGGCGTGGTCGGGATGGTTCACCAGGTACAGCGATTTCGGTCCGATCGCGATCCGGACGACGTCGCCGTAGACCGCCGACGTCGTCATGAGCGCGAGCCGATCGGTGAACAGCTTCCTGAGCAGGCCGAAGGTCGCCCGGCGCGGGGGCCCGGGCGGCACGGAGCGTGCCGCCCGGGTCCGGCCGGGGCCGGTGGTCATGCCGCGGCCGCTTCGTCGGTCTCGGCCTGCCGCGACGAGATCGCCGTCACCGGCACCTTGGCCACCTCGGCTTCGCGCTGCGAGGCTTCGAACTGCTCACGGGCTTTGTTCGCGAAGTGCAGCGACCACAGGAAAGCACCTCGGATGAGGCAGACGGTCGCGGTGGCGAGGAAGAGCCCGTAAGCGATGTGGGCGACCATGAAGAAGCCGTACATCAGGGCGATCCCGGCGCCGAAGGCGACCTGCGAGGCCGGCTTCGACGGGGTGGTGCCGGGGTCGGTGACCATGTAGTTCGTGAAGAGCACGAACGCCACACCGGTCATCATGCCCAGCGCGCCGGGGATGGCGGTGTCGAAGACCAGGCCTCGGACGATCGCCTGCAGGGCGAAGGTGATGAGCCACGCCCCGATCAGCCACATCCGCCCGGTCAGCTTGGCGTTGAGGATCGTCCCGGAGATCAGGATGATCCCCACGATGAGCCAGCCGACCCAGGTGTCCACGTGCTCGGTGAAGTGGTACGGCGGGGCGATGCTGGCCCACGGGATCAGCAGCAGGATCACCGTGATGCCGAAGTTGGACGGGTTCATGAAATGCCGCATCCGCCCGCGCATCGGGGCGCGGAGCACCCACTTGGCACCGACCGCGACCACCACGCCGAACATCATCACCAGTACCTGGTCGTTGACGTAGGTCAGCATGTTGAGCGCCAGCCCGGTGATGTGCGCCGGGAACAGGAACTCCATCAGGCCGCGGAAACCGTTGCCACGGAAGCGGGGTATGCGTCCTTCACCGCGCGCGCCGATGATCTCCAGCACGATTTCGGTGGTGTAGGCCGTGGCCAGTGCGACGAAGGGCCACGTCCACGGCTGCTCGAAGCCGAGGATGGTGTAACCGATGATGTTGAAGATCGAGATCGAGATCGCGAACCGGCGCAGTGCCGTGATGACTTTCGGGTCGTGTCGCTGAACGCTCTGCTGTGCCATGTCCTCACTTCTCCTTGGCCTGGGCGCCGAGCTCGAAGCTGTGCCAGCCGGGCTTCAGCTGGAGGTCCTGCTGCCGGAGCCGGCCGGTGCGATCCCGCCACTGCAGCTGGAC
Source organism: Amycolatopsis sp. (assembly GCF_036008905.1). Lineage (GTDB taxonomy): Bacteria > Actinomycetota > Actinomycetes > Mycobacteriales > Pseudonocardiaceae > Amycolatopsis. The sequence goes on from NZ_DASYMU010000204.1 coordinate 18,905, forward strand.
CTGGACCGGGCTCGCGACCCCGTCACCGAGTCCGATGTGGACTTCGTTGCTGCGCCGGCCGGAGTGACCGCTGCTGCCGTCGACCCGGTCGGTGAACTTGCGGCCGTCAGCGGTGGTCACGGTGACCTGGGCGCCGATCGCCGGGGAACCGGGCGCGCGCAGCGGCCCGGCCGAGGTCGGCGAGTCGGTGCTCAGCCGCAGCCCGAGAAAGGCCCCGGCCTGCTCGCTCTGGTTGCTGTAGAACACCGGGGCGTCCCACTGGCGGGCGACCGCGAAGTCGAGCCTGCCGTCGCCGTCGGCGTCACCGGTCGCGATACCGCGGGTAGGCACCGGGATGGCGAGACCGAGTTCCTTCGCGAGGTCGACGTAGCGGCCGTCGGGGCTCTTGGCGAAGAAATGCAGCGTCTGGTTGCCGCCGATGTCGTCGCCCTCCCTGGCGTTGGGCCAAAAGAACGGGTTGGCCAGCAACGCGTCGTTCGAGGTCGCCAGTTCCTGCAGCTGCGGCCAGCGGTTGGTCTCACCCTTGACGAAGCCGGTCGCCTGGGTGATCACCGACTCACCGCTGTTGTTGTAGTCCGCGATCTTGACGTCCCAGCCCCAGCCGGACCACGCCGTCCCGGCCTCCGCGCTGCGGTCCTCCCACGGCGCGGTGCCCGACTGCAGGTCCGAACGCAGCTCAGCGTTGTCCTTGGCGGTGTTCATCCACTGGAAGTTGCTCTCCTCGATGCCCCACGAGGTGGTGATGTTGCTGACGAACATGTCGTAGAGGCCGTCATGGTTGAGGTCGGCGAAGTCGACACCCATGCCCTTGAAGGAGTCGTTGCCGACGACCTTCGACTTGGGGTCGGTGGCGCCGTGGACGCCCTTCACCTCGCCGAATTCGAACCTGCCCGGCGTGGACTTGTTGTACAGCAGGCGGTCCGGGCCGAAGTCGTTGGCGATGTAGAGCTCGGGGAGCCCGTCGCGGTCGATGTCGGTGGCACTCGCGGCGAGCGCCCAGCCGGTGGCGGCATCGCCCTTGACGACGTCTTCCTTGCATTCGAAGGTCGCCGAGGGGTTCGCGCCCTTGTCGCCGCCGGTGAAGCGGAAGAGGTATTTCCCGCCACCGTTGAAGGCGTGCGACATCGAGTGGTTCATCGTGACGCCACCGCTGACGCGGTCGTCGAGCACGGGACCGTCGGGGAAGTAGTTGCCGATGAAGATGTCCTGGTGCCCGTCACCGTCGAAGTCGCCGATGGTGGCGGCGTTGGTGTTCCACTCCGGGCCGGTGTAACGGCCGTTGGCGGAGTTCGGGCCGGGGACCAGTTCCTGCGGCAGGTACGTCTGCGTCTCCAGCTTGACCGCCTGCGGCTTCGCCAGGAACAGCACCGGGGTGCGGCCCCAGTAGTAGACCATCAGGTCCATCCGGCCGTCTTCGTTGAAGTCACCCGGCACACAGCCCATCGGGGCGATGTACTGGTGGGTCGGCAGCGAACCGAGTTCGAGGGCGAAGGGCGCGTAACGGGCGCCGCCCGCGCCCGGGGTCGGGGTGACGACCACCTGGTCGGTCCGCGGGTCGACCAGGCACAGGTCGTTGGACAGGCCGTCGCCGTCGAGGTCGTTCATCGCCACAGCGGCGCCGACCGACGAGATCCACGCGCTGATGTGCTCGTAGTCCTTGTTCACCGTGCGGATCGACTGGTGTTTCGCGGACGCGGGCATCGCGATCGTGGCCGCGGTGAAGGCGTACTTGTCCGCCATCGCCTGTTGGTCGGCATTGGAAACCGTTGGGACCTGCGCCACGACGAACAGGCCGGCCACCAGCACGATCGCCACGACTCCGGCCAGCTGTTTGTGGAGCCAGCGAAAGATCGAGCTCATTTGCCCACACCTCCAAGGGTCAGGACATCGGTGGCGATACGCTGCCGCCACAATTCGAATGCGGGGAGTTCGCCGTCCACGGGCCGTTCGGGACGCGCGTCGAGGGAAATACGCGCCGCCTCTTCGACGGTGAGCCCGCAAAGGATTTCCACGGCGAGATGGTTGTGCGGCACTACGAGTCCGGCACGGACCCTTGCCTCGGCGGCGAATGCGCTGCCCTGGACCAGTGGCCCGCGGTATTCGCCGGCCTTTTCGAGAAGAAAGCGCAGTTCGTCGGCTTCGCCGCCACCCGCGTAGGTCGCGGCCAGGCCGACACCGGCGTAGAGGTCACGCCGACGGGATTCCGGGAAGTCGTGGACCAGCTTGGTCACGAGCTCGGCGTCGGTGCCGCCGATGAACCACAGCGCCCGGCCGATACCCTGGTCGATCGCGCGGTTGGCGTAGCCGGTATCCCCCGCGGGCCAAGGGAAACGGGGTTCCTGATACTGCTGTTCGATGTACTTCTCGGTGTGGAAGTAGGCCTGGTGGAAGCCGTAGCCGTCGAGGACCAGCCACCGCAGCAGCGGGTCGAAGGACTCGGCTTTCGGCCAGCGGAACCGCGGTATCCGCGCCATTCCCCAGCCGACGCCCACGTAGACCATGTAGATATGCGGGTCACCGGGTCCGGCCAGGAAATCGCTGATATGCCCGCGCTTCCCGAACGGGAGCCCGTCGAGCACGCCGTAGCCCATTCCGGCACCCTCGTAGGCGAAGCCGCGGAAACGCGTTGGGATGGTGTCCAGCCACTGCGCCGCTTCGGTCGTCGATCGTGCCTCGACCGCGTTCGCGTAGCCCGTGAGGAAATACTTCCCCACCGTCTCCAGCAATTCTTGAGCGGCCGGGCTCTTTTTGTGGAAACCCCTTTTGTCGAGTGAGGTCTCCGATACGTCCGGAGTCAGGATACGACGCCTCAGCGCGCGCAAACCACTGCCCAACGCACTCGCCCCCTTTATCGGGTGGAATTGGATGACTCTTGAAAGGCTCGCACGGTCGCGGCGCGCCATCTACTTCACGGTTGCGCCGGGAATTCTCCCCGATTGCGAAATGGGGGCGAAAAGCGAATTCACCCCGCCAGCCGCTTCTGCGCCGGGCCGAAATGCTCGCGGATCCGCTGCCGCCAGAGCTCGTAGGCTGGTTCCGGCCCGGTGTGGTCCTCGCCGACGACGGTGCTGTCGGCGATCCTCACCGCCCGCTCCGGCCCGAGGTCGGCCAGCACCAGCGCGGCGATCCGCGAATGCCGCGGCACGAACGAGGCGTACGTACGCGCCTTGATCGCGAAGACGACGCCGAGCGCGAGCTCGTCGGAGTACTCACCCGCCGATCGCCGCAGCTCGGCGAGCCCGTCGCGGTCGCAACCGCCGGCGAAGGTCGCCGCCAGCCCCACACCGCTCCACAGGTCCGGGCGCCGCGTCTCGGGGAAGCGGTTCACCGCCTCGGCCACCGCGGTGGGACCGGCGGCGTGGATGAACCACAGCGCGCGGCCGAGCCCCTGGTCCACCGCGCGTTGGAAGTACTCCGGGGCACCGGCCCATGGATAGGGCTCCGGCACGTGCTGCTCGTCCACCCATTTGCGCGTGTCGAAGTACGCACGGTCGAAGCCGTAGCCGTCGACGGCCAGCCAGCTCATCGTCGGGTGGTACGGCACGCCGGTGAGGTCGGGCAGCACCTTCTTCCACAGTGGCCTCGGCAGCCGCGCCATCGCGAAGCCGATGCCGATATAGGCCAGGAAGACGTGTTCACGGCCCGGTCCCAGCAGCAGCTCCCGGGTGCGGTCGCGGCGACGTCCCGGCATCACGTCGAGCAGGGTGTACGCCATCGTCGCGCCCTCGTAGGCGAAGCCGCGGAACATCGGCTCCACCATGTCGAGACGCCGTTCGGCCTCCCACAGCGGCGGATCCTCGATCCCCCATTCGAAGCCGCAGACCACCGACTGCGGGACCATTTCGAGCCGCGAGGTGGCCGCGGTGGCGGCCACGGGGAAGCCGCGGCCGGCGAAACCGACCGAAGCCAGCGACGGGGCTAACAGGCGCCTGCGCAAGGCGCCCAGCAGACTGGGCATGGGACTTCCATCCTCTTTCTCGGAGCGGGTGTGCCCTGCTCAGGCGACGGACCGCAGGCCCGGACGGCGGGAGACATGGGCACGGTGCCCGACCTGGTGCGTCGGCGAAGCGAGGGTGATGGCGATCGGCGGGTCGGTCGGCAGCGGTGGGCGCATCCCGATCACGAACCGCTCGGCACGACCGCCCCGCACGCGCACGGGATGTGCCACGGTGCCGGTGGAGAACCGGGTACCGCCCATGCTCGCCGAGTGTTCGGCGACGGCCATGATCACCCAGTCGCCGTCGGGAACGCCGGGGATCTCCAACTCAGTGGTCCCGGTATTCGTCTTCCCGGTGAACGCCACCGGCCCGCACTGCGGGATGGCTTCGGAGAAGGCGCCGACCAGGACGTCGGCGGGCGGCGCGCCGTCCGCCATCACGACCTGGCCCGCGATCCCGCCGACGCCGGTCGTCGCGGACGCGCAGCTCTTCCCGAGGCTCCGGAGCAGGGCCAGTGAGGGCAGCCGGCGGAAGTTCGGTGCGAGCGCCACCAGCAGCCTGCCGACCTCGGGGTCGCGGTACTGCGTCGGGGTCATGCCGACCGCGCGGGTGAACCGGCTGGTGAAGGTCCCGACGCTGCTGTAGCCGACGCTGCAGACGATGTCGGAGACGGTCAACGCCGTGGTCAGCAGCAGTCTTTTGGCTTCGAACAGGCGGATGGCGGTCAGATACCGGCCGGGGGTCACCCCGGTCGCCTTGGCGAAGATGCGGGAGAAGTGGAACGGGCTCACGAATACTTCGGCGGCGAGCTCGGTCAGGGTGATCGGGTCGAAGTAGCGGGCGTGCATGGACGCGATCGCCTGCCGCACGGCGGGCTGCAACGCCAGCATCGGTGCGGAGCGGATCGGGGGAGCTACGGCCTCGGGGACCGCGAGTCGGTGCTTCATTTATCAAACCTCGAATTCAACGGATCCTCTTCTACTCTTGCGAATAGACAACCCCGCGCTTGTTTCGCCCGACCTGACAAGCGGTTGAGAGTCACCATGAACACCGCATGCCCGGAAATCACGCAACACACACGAAACGCAATCGGCGTAACGAGCAAGATCCATTCCCGGCCGGGAACGGCAATACTTCCGACGGGCTTTCTCTTATCGAGATTTGACGTACACTCGGAGTCCGCCGGCGCGGAACGGGAGGACTGGGGTGATCCGGATACTGCTGGCCGAGGATATGCATATGGTCCGTGGCGCACTGGCCGCGTTACTCAATCTCGAATCGGATCTGGAGGTCGTCGCCGAGGTCGCTTCGGGCGACCGGATCCTGCCCATCGCGCGTGAGTGCAGACCCGACGTCGCGGTCATCGACATCGACCTGCCGGGCAAGGACGGGCTCACCGCGGCCAGTGAGCTCTTCGAGCAGATGCCGGAGTGCCGCACCCTGGTCCTGACTTCGCTGGGCAAGCCGGGCACGGTGAGACGCGCGCTGGACGCCAAGGTCAAGGGGTTCCTGCTCAAGGACGCCCCGGCGAACAAACTCGCCAACGCGGTGCGGTCGGTGGCCATGGGACAGCGGGTGATCGACAGCGAATTGGCGCTCGCGGCGTGGGAGGCCGACTCGTGCCCGCTGACGCCACGGGAGATCGAGATCCTGCGACTGGCCTCACTGGGCCGCAACGTCGCCGATGTAGCCACCGAACTGTTCCTCTCACCGGGGACCGTCCGCAACTACCTCGCCACCGTGGTGACCAAACTGAACGCACGCAACCGGGTCGACGCGATCCGTATCGCCACCGACGCGGAATGGCTCTGAATTTCCCTTACCCGGTGACGAAGAAAAAGCTACCGCCGAGTGCCGCGACCTCCGCGGGCACACGGCTCATGACGGGGAAACCAGTCCCAGCACACTCTCCCCGAGCGCGACCTCGTGCGGCCACCGCAGTTTCAGCGCGCGGTCGACCCGGTCCCCGGCGTCCAGCGGCACCGCGTGCGCGGCGAGCCCCATGGCCTTGGCGGTGAGGTACAACGTCTGCTGCAGGGCACCCACGTGTAGCAGCGCGGTCGAGTAGGCGCTCCCGCCGAGCGCCCAGGAAGACCGGGCGAGCCGGGCGGTCACGATGATCAGCGCGGCCGGCCGCCGCCGGCCCTGCCCCGCCACCATCGCCGTGTCGAGCATCGCGTCGAGCTCGTCGGGGTCATCGTTGACCAACGTGAGCACATGGCCCTGCGGGTCGTAGTGGTAGATCCCCTTCGCCAGCCCGTCACAATGGTCGAGACCGAGGTAAAGTTCGAGTTCGTAGAGGCGGGCGATGGAGAAGTAAGGCCGCTGCGACGCTTCGTACCGGTAGCCGGGTGAAAGCGCGAGCTCGCTGACCGACCGGATCCGCGCGCCGCGGTAGAGCAGTTCGCCGAGCTGCCGGGCGGACAGCCCGCGGCCGTCGAAGACCGGGCAGTGGTGGTCGGTCTCGAGCACCCCGGTCAGCGCGGTGTCGGCCACCAGCGCGGGATCCGGGCGGTACAACGGAAAGGACGGCCCGCCGGGGACCGGTTTGACCACCGGGGCGGACTGCGCGTCCACCGGCTCTTCCGGCACGTCCTCGTACCGGCCCCTGACCAGCCGGGTGCGGCTGCGGACGTGGAACAGCAGGTCGTGATGGGACCACCGCCGCAGCTCCGGGTCGGTGTCCTCGGCGAATTCGGCGTTGTCGTCACCGACCAGCACGGACCCGGCGGCGACCAGGTAGGCGACGACGTCGGCCACCACCGCCTCGGCCAGCTCGGTCTCGGCCGCGATCTCCGCGATCGTGGCCGGCGAGTACAACGCCGAGGCGATCCGTACCGCGGGCGCGCGGCTCAGCAGGATCCGGAACGGCGCGCGCGGTGACTCCAGCAGCGGCCCGCCCGTTCCCCGGCGCAGCGCCGCGAACCGGGACAACCGCACCGAGCGCCCGGCCTGGACCGGGTGCACGGCGAACTCGGGCGCGAGCCCCACCGGGATCACCGACAGCAACGGGCGTTTGCCGTCCCGTTGCCCGAGGGAACGCACGACCGAACCACTGAGCCCGGCCAGAACACGCCGCAGCGAAGCGAGATCCGCGGCACCGGCGTCGGTCCGCGGTGGTCCGTCGTCCTGGCCGGACCGATACGAATCCGGCGAGGAGGTCACGTTGCGCAGGCTCACCGGCCCAAAGGCCATCCGGCGCAACGATTCCAGGGTCAACGAGTCCACGTGGGCGACCTCGAGCTCCCCCCAGCCTGCCATCACGACGAGCGAACCGTCCTCGCCGAACTCCACCAGGGTGTCCTCGGTGAGCGACCACAACGCTATGGTCGCCGCACCCTCCGGGTAGTTCACTGCCAACCTCGTTATCCGGCCAACGCCGTGTGCGGTACGGACCGCTCGTCAAAGGAACATGGGGTAGGGATTGAGATCCTGGTACGGCGTGGGCTCGGCGAGCCGGCCCAGCCGCACGGGTACGTCGAACAGCCGTCCCGGCGCGAACCTGGCCCAGAACGAGCGCAGGCCGGGCACGACCACCTTGACCACCGGCAACCCGATATCGGGCCGGGTCTGGTCCAGCACCAAGGTTTCCAGGCCATGACCGGCGAGCGTACGCACCAGCGCCGTGACGTCGTCACGGACGTCAGGCCGGTGCAGGAAACCGAAGTCCGACGGCTTGCGCGCCGCGATCCCGCCCACGGGCCGGAGGTAGGACTGGTTCGCCACGGTGGCGTGGCGCAGCCACCGGGCGGCGTCGGGATCGTCGATCGCCGCGTCGTCGCCGTCGACCGCGGGCAGCATCTGGTTCAGCTCGGTCACCGCGCGGCGCAACGCCGTCCGCGGGTCGGGGTGCGCCCCGAAGCCGAAGAGGATGTCCTCCCCGGCGGAGCCCGTCCGCCGCGAAGCCGCGACCATCACCGGGACGCCGAGGTCGGAGGTCGCGTCGAGGGCCCACAGTTCGCGCCCGGTCTCGGCGTAGCGCCCTGTCATCTCCTCGACCCAGGGGTCGCCGAAGGCGGCGATGTCCACCCCGGGCAACGGCGTGCGGTTGTACCACCACAGCGCGACCGCGTCGCGTTCGATCAGTTCGAGCATGCCCTGCAGGATCGCGTCCTCGACGCTGCTCCCGGCCGCGTTGCCGTTGGAATCCGCGCGGACACAGCGTTTCCCGCCCTCCTCCGGCGCGCCGTAGTACAGCAGGCCGGTCGGCAGCAACCGGTGGCGCTCCTCGGCGAGCGACCACAACGGGGTCCAGCTCAGCACCGCGTTCTCGTCGAACGGTTCGCAGACCCACTGCACGGTACTGTGCTCGGCGTTCCACGCTTCCCTGGCGCGGTACTGCTCCTCGGCGTAGAGCAGACAGTCGTTGGGGTGCAGGGCATCGGCTCCGAGCGAGCGCAGGGAACCCTGGATCCGGAGCTCGTCTCCTTGGTAGTTCCCGGAAAACCGCTCCACGGCTTCACACAGCGCGCCGACTTCGGCGTCGATCGGGTTGGCCCCCTTGCCGCCGTTCTCCCCGCGTAGGCTGGCCCGCAGCGCGGTCATCCCGACCCGGCCCCGGACCACGTTCGGCCCCGACCGGTAGGCGTTGACGAACGCGGGCCCCCGCGTCTCACGGGTGACCTCCTTGACCACGCCGGTGACCGGGCTGATCAGGTGCCGGTAGCGCTCGAGCATCTGGCCGGGGGTGAGGGTCCGGTGGCCGCCGCCCGCGCAGCTGGCCTTCGGCGCCGGGTGCAGGAGCACCGGCCGCCGGGTCCGCTCCGCCATCAGGCCGGCGTCACCGCACTCCGGGCACTGTGGACGCCAGCGCAGTTCGTGCAACCGGCCTTGGAGGTCGAGCGAGTCGAGCACCCAGACGCAGCCCTGGCCCGGATATCGGTAGCCCGCCAGCCATTTGGTCACCTCGAGCGCGATCAGGTGCGCCGCGGCGGAGGTGAGCGGCGGCAGGGTGGGGACCGGGCGGCTCGCCGGGCCGTGGTGGCCCAGCGTCGCCTGCGCGCACGCCTCGGCGTAGCGGTGGCCCCACAACCGGTTGGTCAGGCAGTGCCAGCAGGCGGACTCCCCCGGCCGCACGACCGGACCGAGCCACACCTGCGATCCAGCCGGTTTCGCGAGCAGCCAGGGCCGCCCGGTGCGCCGGTGTTCGGCGTCGATCTCACCGAGCCGGGGGTCCAGGTAGTCGTCACACAGCACGACCGACAGATCGGCCTCCGCGGCTCCCCGCGCCACGGACAGCCCGGCTTCGGCCAAGGCCCGCTCGACCGACAGCGCGCCGAGCCCGTCACCCAAGCCCACCAACGAAACCGACGCCGGACCCGCGGCGGCACCCGCGTCGACCCCGCACGCGTCCCAGTAGGCGAGGGCGGGCTCGTCGATGCCGAGCTCGCCGGGGGTGCGCCAGGTGACGAGGTCCTGCTCGACCAGCTGCGCGAGCAACCCCGCCACCTGCTCGGAGTTCATCCCCGCCGGCCGGGACCGGAGCACCAGCTCGAAGTCGCGGGTGCCGTCGAGCAGGGCGGCGAGGGCGGCGATCCGCTCGCCCCGCATGGTGATCACCCCCCGCTCGGAGAAGAGGTAGGCACCGTCACCCTCGCTGATCTCCGCACGCAGGTGACGCTTGAAGTCGAGCAACCTCGTCCTGGCCCCGGGTTCCATGAGCACTCCTGGCGTAGCGGCCTACGTGATCCGGCATGTAGGGGAAAGTCTCGTGCCCGCACCCCCGCGCGGACCAGCGACCATTCCACGAAACCCGTATGTGTTTTTCATACGGGGCCCGGCGAAATGCCCGCGGCCGACGGTGGCGCCCTCACTGGTCCGCACCGGTCGCCTCTGTCACTGTCGAAAGGGAGACCCGTGGCAGGGCAGTGCAGCCGCGCCGGCCACAGGGAGTCTCGTGCCGTAACGATCTGGGAGGCGCTGCGATGGAATCCGGAACGCGAGTAGTGGACGGGCTCGACGACCACCTGATGGCGGGAGAGACACCCGCCGGCGCGGTGCGGTTCCGGGTGCTCGGCCCGCTCGAGATGATCAAGGATGACATCGACCACGCCCCGACGACACCGAAAATACTCCAGCTGACGGCGATGCTGGTGACCCGGCCGGGAAAGCTCGTCCACACCGACACGATCGTCCACGAGCTCTGGCCGGACGACCCGCCCCGAAGTGTCCGCAAGACCATGCACACCTACATCCACCACCTGCGCCGATGCATCGAGCGAAACCGGCTCTCCACCGACTCCGAAGCCATGCTCGTCACCAAGGCACCCGGCTACGTGCTCAGGATCGATCCCGCCCAGGTCGACGTCTCCCGGTTCCAGCACCTGCTGCGGCACGGGCAGGAACTGCTGCGCCGCCACGAATACGCCGACGCCGCGCGCTGCCTGCGGGTGGCCATGGACCTGTGGGCCGGTCCTCCGCTGGCGAACGTGCCCTGCGGACCGGTGCTTTCGGCTTACAACGTCGAACTGCTCGAACAACGCCGGCGCGCCCGCCACCTCCGGATCGAGGCGGAGATCAGCGGCGGCCTGCACCAGGACCTGATCGGGGAGCTGCGGTCACTCGCCGCCGGGAACCCGCTCGACGAGGGTCTGCACGGCCAGCTCATGCGGGCCCTCGGCCGGAGCGGGAGGCGGTCGGACGCGATGGCCTCCTACCGGCAGCTGCGCGCCAGGCTCAACGAAGAGCTGGGGGTGGAACCCTGCGACGAACTTCAGCTGCTGCACCGTGAGCTTCTCTGCGAGGGTGAACACCGTTGACGACTCGGCACTTTTTCCCCACACCACAAGAAAAGTGAGGACCCGCACCATGAACACTCGCACCTATGGCCAGTTCTGTGGCCTGGCCCGCGCCCTCGAAATGATCGGGGAACGCTGGTCGCTGCTCGTCGTCCGCGACCTCGTGCTGGGGCCGAAGCGGTTCACCGAGCTCCAGCGCGGACTGCCGAAGATCCCCGCCAGTATCCTGTCCTCACGGCTCAACGAGCTGGAGCGGTCGGGGGTCGTGCACCGCCGGGTGCTGCCCGAGCTGGACGCGGCCGTGGTCTACGAGCTCACCGAGTACGGCGGCGAGCTCGATCAAATCGTGCTGCAGCTGGGTTTGTGGGGCGCCCGCTCGCTCAACGAGAAGTCGACACAGGGCGTCTTCACGCTCGACTCGGCCATTCTTTCGCTCTACACGACCTTCCGGCCGGACGAGGCGCGAGGCGTGCAGGTCGCCTACGAGCTGCACTACGGCGACATGATCGTGCACGCCCTCGTCGACGACGGCGCGCTGAAGGTGGGCGAAGGTCCTTACTCCGACGCGGACATCGTCATCGTGCCCAAGGGCCAGGTCATGCTGAAACTGCTGAAAGGTGAGCTGAACGCGGCGGAGGCCGTCGGCCAGGGCCATATCCACATCGAAGGCCCCGCCGAACACCTGCACACCTTCACCCGGATGTTCCACGTTCCCGCGGCGCCCGAGCCGACCGACGGATTCGGAATCTATTGAGGAAAGCCGGGGGCGACGAGCCGTGAACGGTCCTCCGTTCACGGCTCGTCGTCGTGTGCGCCGCCGTGTGTCAGTCAGGGGGAGGTTCCACCGCCGTCCGCTAGACTGACCTGCGCAGGCTCGTCTACTGCGGGGGCCGGTGGACTGGGGATTTCATGTCGAAGAAGCGTTATGCGTCCATGCCCGCGCAACCGCGCGGAACACCCGAGGTCGACCGCCGCGCCTGGCTGGTCGCCAGTGTGATCGTCGCGGTGGTGTTCTGCAGCTACTGCGTGATCGGCGAGCAGAGCCTGCTGGGGCTGTGGCAGACGCCGGGGCTGGTCGTCCTGGGTGTGCTCTGCACCGGTGTGCTGCTGTCGATCCAGCTGCTCTACTTCGGCCGCCCGTCGGTCCAGCTGAGCTCCACCCGCAGCCACCTGATGCTGCTCGCGCAGGCGTTGCTGGGGTATCTGCCGCTGCTGGTGTTCGGCCAGGGGTGGATCGGCCTGCCCGGCTTCGTCGCCGGCAGCGTGCTCCTGGTGTTGCGCCCGCCGCTGAGCTGGGTGGCCTTCGGCGTGGTCATGGCGAGCATGGGAGTGATCCAGGAGGCGCTGAGCGACCAGGCCCTCGACGTGGCCTACACGACCGTCGCCATCGGGCTGTCCGGTCTCGAGGTGTTCCTCCTGACCCGGCTGACGAGGCTCGTGACGGAGCTGTACGCGGCCCGTACCGAGCTCGCCAAGGGCGCGGTCGCCGAGGAACGGCTCCGGTTCGCCCGCGACCTGCACGACCTGCTCGGCCTGAGCCTGTCCGCCATCGCGCTCAAGGGCGAGCTGGCGCTGCGGCTGATGCGGAAGCAACCCGAACGGGCCCGGCCGCACCTCGAGGAGATCAACGGGATCGCGCGGCGCACACTGTCCGACGTGCGGTCGGTGGCCAGCGGGTACCGCGAACTGTCGTTGAAGGGCGAGGGCCGGATCGCGCGGTCGCTACTGGCCGCCTCCGACATCGAGGCGGAGATCGACGTCGAGGCGATCGACCTGCCGGTCCAGATCCGCGCCGTGCTGGCCACCGTGCTGCGTGAAGGCGTGATGAACGTGCTGCGGCACACCGGCGTCGAAGATTGCGTGATCACCCTGCGGCAGGAGACCGGCCTGGTCTCACTCGACATGGTCAACGACGGTGTCCTGCCGGAGACCGCCGACGCGGAGTCCGCGGACGCCGACGGGGTCCGGATGCTGGGCGTGTTCGAGCAGGTCACCGAGCTGGGCGGGACGGTCACGGCCGAACCCGACGCCAAGGGCAGGTTCCGGCTGCACGCGGAGATCCCGCTGCCCGGCGACGGGTCCGGGCGGGGGCGGCGGCAACCGCCCCGGCCCGACGAACAGTCGCCGCAGCTCGGCAGCCGGGTCGTCCGGGCGCTGGTCGCCACCGTGTTCTCCGGGATGTGCCTGGCGGCCCTGCTCCACCTCCTGTACCTGACCGAAGAGTTCTGGCACGTCGCGCTGAGCGCGGGCTATCTGGCCGCGCTGCTGGTGCTGCAGCTGTCGTACTTCAGCCGGCCCAGCGCCAAGATCCGGTCCAGGCAGGGATACGGCCTGCTGTTCGTCCAGGCATGCCTGATCTACCTGCCGCTGATCCAGCTGAAGGAGAACTGGATCAGCCTGCCCGGGCTGCTGGCCGGGAGCGCGCTGCTGGTCCTGCGCCCGGCCGCAGGCTGGACGGTGTTCGCCGCGGTGATCGGCTCGGTGGTCTGGGTGCACGCCGGATTCGCCGCGGACCCGCGCGGTATCCCCTTCAACGCCTTGGCCACGGTGAACACCGGGCTCATCGTGTTCGGGTTGAGCTGGCTGACCAGGTTGGCCACCGACCTCGACGCCACCCGCAGACGGCTGGCCGGGGCCGCGGTCGCCGAGGAACGGCTCCGGTTCGCCCGCGACCTGCACGACCTGCTCGGGCTGAGCCTGTCCGCGATCGCGCTCAAGACCGAGCTCACCGACCGGCTGCTCGTCGCCGACACCGAACGGGCCTCCATCGAGCTCGTGGAGATCCTCCAGCTGTCCCGGCAGGCGCTCGCGGACGTGCGCTCGGTGGCCGACGGGTACCGGGAGCTGTCGCTGCTCAAGGAGTCGCGGTCGGTCGAAGCCGTGCTCACCGCGGCCGAGGTCGAAGTGCTGATGGAGCTGGAACTCGGTGAACTGCCCGCCCAAGTGGGCACCGTGCTCGCCGTGGTGCTGCGGGAGGGGGTCACCAACGTGCTGCGCCACAGCAAGGTCGAACGCTGCGAGATCGCCGTCCGCCACTCCGGCAAGGAGGTGCGGCTGGAGATCTTCAACGACGGCGTGACCCTCCACCCCGGTGCTCCGGAAACGATCCGCCCCGGCGAGGCGGCGGGCAACGGGCTACGCAACCTGTCCGACCGGGTGGGCACGCTCGGCGGCGAACTCACCGCTGGCCACGCCGCCGACGGCCGGTACTGCCTAAGAGCCGTCGTGCCTACCTAGGGAGCGCTCAGATCCAGCCGGCCTCGCGGGCGATGCGGACGGCGTCGAACCGGTTGCGGGCGCCGGACTTCGACACAATCGTCGTGAGGTAGTTGCGAACCGTGCCTGCCGAGAGGTACAGCTCGGCCGCGATCTCCACCGGGTCTGCCCCGTCGGCGGTCATCCGCAGCACCTCGATCTCCCGTGTGGTCAGCGGGCAGTCAGCGGTGTCCCACGCGGCCATCGCCAGATCACCGTCCACCACGCGGCGCCCGGCGGCGACGCCGCGGACGGCGTTGGCCAGCTTCTCCGCGGGCGCGTCCTTGAGTAGGAAGCCGCCGACCTTGGCGGCCAGCGCCCGGCGCAGGGTGCCCGGGCTGCCGAGGCTGGTGAGGATCAGCGTGCGGCATTCGGGCAGTTGCTCGTGCAGTTCGGCGGCCGCGGTCAGGCCGTCCTTGTGGGGCATGTCGATGTCGATGACGGCCACGTCGGGCTTGGACCGGCGGGCCGCCGCGAGGACCTCGTCCCCGTTGGCGACCTCGGCGACGACCTCGATGTCGCTTTCGAGTTGGAGCAGCGCGACCAGCGCACCTCGGACGATGTGCATGTCCTCGGCCACCAGGACCTTGATCATGAAATGGTGCCTTTCGCGCGCCCCGGACCTTCTCGGGGAAACATTATTACCGTGCCCTGAGCCGTCGACGGGGAGGCACCCCGGAAAACTCCGGGCTTTCCTTCCGAGGAAAATTCCGGGCCGCGTTTTCGGCCGGGGGAAAACGAAACCGGCCGTTGACCGCTTCGGGGCGCGGTCAACGGCCGGAGGAGCGTGGTTATGCGGCGGCTGCCACGTCTTCGATTACACACTGGCAAATCGTCACCCGCATCGACCTGCGCGGATTCGTCCACTGGTCGAAGTGGTCGATCACCAGGTCGCCGTCGACATCGAGCCGCGCGGAGTCGTAACCGATCTCGGTGAAGAACGAAGTGACTTTGTCAGAAGCTGTCGCGATCATCGTGGTCCCCAAGGTTTTGTCTGCGATTGCCGGTGTTCCGGTCAAAATGAGCTTGCCTCGCCAGCCCTATACGCGGCCAGTGCCCACCGCACGGGCGGTTTGTGGCTTTCGCATACGCCGGATGGCGGCGGGCGGAACATCACCCGGGGTATGAATTTCTCATACCCTCGCACCTTACGGATCCAGCCGAAGCCGATGATCCGCGCACTTCAGAGGACGTCCCCACGGCCGCTAGCGTTCCAGGGAGGAGTAAATCGACATTCGAAGAGGCGGAGGTGGTACCCATGGACGAAATTGTCCGGCGGGCCGTCGAGCGCGCCATCGTCACCATGGAAGAGAAACTCGGCGAGCCACTCACCATCGATGACATCGCCCGCTCGGCGAGCTTCAGCAAGTTTCATTTCTCGCGTTTGTTCCAGCAGGCCACCGGTGTTTCCCCCGGGCGATTCCTGTCGGCGCTGCGACTCGCGGAAGCGAAACGGCTGCTGCTTACGACCTCGATCACGGTCACCGACATCAGCCACCGGGTCGGCTACAACAGCGTCGGGACGTTCAGTTCGCGGTTCAGCACGACCGTGGGGATCTCACCGGCCGCGTACCGCCGCCTGAGTGGCTCCGCCCCCCTGACGCCGAGCGACCAGCGCCGGTCCGCCGGCCCCCGGGGCACGATCGTGCGCGGGACCGTCCACGCGCCACCCGGCGGGGTGCCCGGCCTGGTGTTCGTCGGGCTCTTCCCGAGCCGGATCACCGAAGGACGCCCCGCCCGCCATGTCGTGCTCGAAGCTCCCGGCCCCTACCTGCTCGACGACGTGCCCGAGGGCTCGTGGCACCTCGTCGCCCACTGCGAGGACGACAGCGGGCACATCGCGCACCACGGCCCGGTCCCGACCCGCCCGGAAGTCGCGGCGACCCTGGTCGACCTGCGACTGCGCCCGGTGCGGATGTTCGACCCGCCGATGCTGCTCGCACTACCCGCGCGACACCCGGTAAAGCTCGCCGTCTGAGCCGGTGGCTCCGGTGTACTCGTCGACGTCTTCGCGGCGGAACCAGCAGGCCGTCACGTACGCCAGCGAAGCCGGGCCCGTGCCGTCGAGCGAGGCGGCCAGTACCCGCGTCGCGCGTTCCCACGACCGCCGCAGCGAGCCCGAGGCCACCGGGTCCAGTGCCGCTTCGGCGACCGCCGGCCGCAGCGAACGCCATCGCCTCGCGCCCGCTTCCACCAGGCCTTCCGGGGTCAGGTGCCGCAGTGCGCCGTGCCGGACGCGGTCGACGACGAGCGCCACCACCGCGGGATCGTCGGCGAGCGTCGCGAGGCCGAGCCCGGCCAGCAGCCGTTCGACGTCCAGCCCCATCAGGATCACGCCGGTCTCGGTCGACGCCGGATCGTCGAGGGCGGGCAGGGTGAACTCGGTGTCGTGCGGCGTGTCAGGCACGGGCGGCCACCTCGTCCGGTACCGCGGCGCCGACTTCGCCGCGCAGGCCCGCGGCCACCGTGGCGGCCACCCGTGCGGTGGCCACCCGGTGCCCGTCGATGTTGCGGGCGGCGGGTCCCAGCACCATGCCCGCCGCGGCGCCGACGGCGAACACGGTGGGCGCGCGGCGGTAGGCGAGGGTGCGTTCGTCGAGGTCCGGCCAGCCGTCGCGGACGTGGACCACTTCATCGGGCAGCAGGCCGAAACCGATGGACGGGGTCGTCCCGAGCGCGAGGAGCACGCTGTCCCCGGCCACCCGGGCGCCACCGTCGAGCCGGACGGCTGCCGTGCCGCTTCCCGCTGTCACGCCCGTGACGGCGGCCCCGCGATGCACGGTCAGCCGGCCCTCCGCCTCGGCGCGCTCGAACGATGGGCGGAACTCGAGCATCACGGACGCGCGCCGGAAGCGGCCCATCAACGTGAGCCGGTCTTCCCACGGGACATTGTCGAAGCGGGATCTGCCCTCAGGACGAAAGAACGAGGAGTTGACGTCGGCACACTGGTAGCGCTCCCCGGTTTCCCGGATCACCCACTGCACCTCGGCGCCGTCGGCGAGCGCGTTCGACACGAGATGCGCCGCGGTGAGCCCGGCGCCGACGACCACCACCCGCCCGGCACCCGGGGGCACCGGTTCGTCCCAGAAGCCCACCTGGGGCGGCGCCGCTCCCCCGCCCCACCACGACCTCGGCGCGGCCCGTCGTTCTTCGCCCGGGCAGAGCACGGCGAACCGGGCCGTCACGTCGAAGGAATCGGTGCGGACGTTCACCGCGTCCGCCGTGGGAAGGATTTCGTGCGCCCTCGCCCGCCAGGTCCGCTCGTCGACATGGTGCCCGGCGACGACATGGTGGCAATACTCTTCGAACACGTCGACCGGCACCACCGACCGGTGTCCCGCCTGCGCCATCCGGATCTCACGGCGCTCCACCGGGGTCAGCCACGCCCAGTGCAGGCGCGCGAAATCGAGCAGCTCGCAGTCACGGAAGCCCTCGACGCCCGGATGGTGCTCGTAGGGCGAACGCAGCACGCGTTGCCCCAGCAGGTCGATCCGGTCGAAGAACCGGCCACAGGGCCGCTCCGCGGGGTCGAGCAGGACGACGTCGCGCACGCCGTGGTGCCACAGCGCGGAAGCCACCGCCAGGCCGGCGGGGCCGGCACCGACGATCACGACGTCCGCGGTGCGCGGTGGAGGCGAGGAGCGGGTGGACGCGCCGAACGCGGGGATCCGCGGCCAGTCCCGCCCCCGCGGTGACTCCAGCAGGCCGGGGTCCGGGACGAAGGTGATCACGCAGTCAGCCGATGACGGTCACCGGAACGATCACTTCGATGACGGGCCGCTGCCGCATCCCGTCGGTGATCAACTGTTCCAGCGTCCGGGCGGACTGTTCCGCGCTGTCGGTCGAAATCGGGCTGTACCGGGAGTACGAGTACGCAGGACGGCGGACGCTCGTTTCGAGCGTGTACACCTTCAACACCGCTTCGCCCGGCCGGACTTCCCCGTCGTAGAAGGTGAGCCGTCGTTGGTCGGGGGTCATGAAGGACTTCGCGAACTGCCGTGACAGCACCAAAGTGTCGGCGTCGTTGACGAAGGTCGAGTCCTCGTCGGTCACCACCTGCATCGCGACCCAGGTCTTGTCGGTCAGATTGGTCTCGGACTTGATGATCTGCCAGCGCCCGGGCTCCGGCAAGTTGACACAGACCGAGACGTCGTGGTTCGTGGTGTCGATCGCGCCGGAGATCATCAGGACCCTGCGGCGCAGATCGGCCACCCCGGCGATTTGAATATCCTTGGCCCGTACCCGGTTGGAAACGTCCAAGCCCGGCAATTCCGGTGATGACATCAGTCCGCCTCCTCGTGCGTTAACCGGCGAAGGCCTCCCCAGTATTGTTGCGAAACGATTTCACAGTGCGCGGACGACTGTCAAGGTCGCCTCGGGCTACCACGAATCATTGTCGGGAAGGCACCGAAGACACGTCCGTTTGCGACCGGAACAAGGGGTCATTCGGAGCAATCCGAGGATTTCACGTCCGGCAAACGGGTGGTTTTCCCGGCCGGAAAGCGTTACCGGCCAAGGAAGGTGATCACGTCGAGCGGTACGGCGTGTTCCCGTCGACCATTCGCCGGACGCGACTCCCCGAACCCTTATCCGGTTAATCGCCGCCGATTCGCGAAAACATTCACGGGCGGGCAGAACAAAGGGTTACCGTTTCGTCTCCGGACAGCCGTGAAGGCTATCCCGGCGGGCTCTCTTTTCCCCGGGATGACCTTCACGACCTGGATCCTCTTGTACCGCCCTGTTCGCCGGTCAGGCGGCCTTGAGCGGGGTGTTCTGGTAAGCGGTGAGCAACCATTCGCCGTCCTGCTTGGCGAGCAGCCAGGACGCCCTGACGGCCCGCTCCGGTGCGACCTCGGTCTCGCCAGGGGCCAGGACACCGCCCTTGGTGATCAGCAGGACGGTTGTCGGGCCGAGGATCTTGATCGCGACCGGTTCGCCGAACACCCGCGTTCCCCGGTACGGCCCGGCGTACCCGGCGGCCATGAACTCGCGGATGTGCTCCCGGCCCGTCACGAAGACGTCGCCGGGCAGGATCATGGAGCCGTCGGCGGTGAAGACCTTCGCGAAGGCTTCGGCGTCGTTCTCGGCCCACGCGGCGACAATGCGTTGCGGCACCGCGCGGACAGCGGCTTCGTCCTCGGTCAGCGTCGCCGATCCGTTGGTACTGGGCATGTTCGATCCTCTCTCGTCGGTCTCGTTCCTATGTTCGTCGGCGCGCGGGCCCACCGGCGTCTCCCGCTTTGCGAGCCTCGGCACGCGCGTCAGGCGGCGGTTTCCCGCCAGGACGGCGGTTTGCGGCCCATGAAGGCGGTCAGGTTCTCGATCGTGCGGCCCAGTTCGGCCATGTCGCCCGCGACGAGGGCCTGCGGCCCGTCGCACAGCGCGACGTCCGGCTCCGGGTGGACGTCGATGATCACCCCGTCGGCCCCGGCGACCACCGCGGCCCGGGTCAGCGGGAGGACCAGGTCACGCCGGCCCCCGGAGTGGGACGGGTCGACGATGACCGGGAGGTGCGACAGTGCCTGCACCACCGGGACCGCGGAGATGTCCAGGGTGTTGCGGGTGGCGGTCTCGAAGGTGCGGATGCCGCGCTCGCACAGCACGATGTCGAGATTCCCGCGCTGGGCGATGTATTCGGCCGCCATCAGCCACTCCTCGATGGTGGCGTTCATCCCGCGTTTGAGCATCACCGGTTTGCCGGCGGACCCGACGGCCTGCAGGAGCGGGAAGTTGTGCATGTTGCGGGTGCCGATCTGGAGCATGTCGGCGTGCTCGACGACCACGTCGATGTCGACCGTGCTGACCACCTCGGTGACGATCGGCAACCCGGTCTCCGCACGGACGTCCGAGAGGATCCGCAGTCCGCGCTCCCCGAGCCCCTGGAAGGCGTACGGGGAGGTGCGCGGTTTGAACGCGCCGCCGCGGAGCAGCGTGGCACCCGCGGACTGGGCCATCCTGGCGGCCGCGAGGGTCTGGTCCGGAGTCTCGACCGCGCACGGCCCGGCGATCAGCGTCACCGTGTCCGGCCCGATCGGCACGCCGCAGACCTCCACGATCGACCGGTGCGGGTACTGCTCGCGGCTGACGAGCTTGTACTTCGCCGAAATCCGCGTGAGCTGGGCGACGCCTGCCATCCCGGCCAGGTTCAGGGTGGCGAACTGGTCGATGTCGCCGACGAGCCCGATGATCACCCGGTTGATCCCCCGGCTGACGAAGGCCTCACCGCCAGCCTTGTGCACCCGATCCGCCACCGCCTGGATCTCCGCCGGGGAAGCGCTCTTGGCCATCACGATCACCATCGGCCTGCCGTCCTTTCTGCTGCCGGACGTGGATCCGGGGGCGCCGGTGACCCGGCCGTCCCCGGAACGGGAAGTCTTCACTCCAGCTTCGGGTTCGCGGACCTCTCCCCACGTCTCCAAAATTGCAGAGCTGCCGATTCACCTCGCAGGCGAGACCCGGGCACTTCGGCGAAAAAGCGCCTCCCCGCCCTACAGGATCACGGCGGTTCGGTGATCCAGTGCCCGGCCGTGCACCGGGTGGCCCGCGGGATCGGTGGTGAACTGCTCGACCGCGACGGCCCGGTACAACCGGTGCAGTGCGGGAGCTTCGACGTCTTCGCGGGTCAGCTCGCCCACGCCGCGCACGGCCGCGGGTCCATTGTAGATCTCGATCCCCCGGTCGAGTTCGTCGCCGGAAAGCTCTTCGCCGACAGCCGAAACGTAGACGGCACGGCCCTGGTAGACCGGCGCCCCGGAGTCGAACACCACCAGGCTCAACTGTGGCCGCACCGCGAGGTTGAGCGAATGCCGGGCCTCCGGAGCGGACGCCCAGTAGAACTCCTTGTAGCCGTCGCAGACGAAGTAGACCGGCGAAGTCCACGGCACGCCGGCTTCGTCGGCGGTGCCCAGAGTCAGGTAGACGTTGCCGTCGATGGTCGCCCTGGCGAGGTCACCGAGTTCCTGCTCGCGTCCCATTGGTATCTCCCTTTTCGTGTTCACGCGGCCTTGGTCAGAGGGGCGGGCTCCGCCACCAGCTCGAGCTTCGCGTCGAGGCTGTCCCGGTGACGCAGGGCCCAGCGGCTGGTGATCATCAGACCCGTGCCGCTGAGGAGGAAGACACCGGCGAGCAGCAGCCAGCCGCCGGTTCCCCAGCCGACCAGCAACGCCGTCAGCAGGCCGGGGGCGAGCATCATCGCGGCGCCCTCCCCGGCGTTGAACATCCCCTGGTACTCCCCGTGGGCGTCCTCGGGGGTCAGCCCGACCGACAGACCATAACCACTGCCGAGGAAGAACAGCTCCCCGGCCGTGTGCACCGCGACCGCGGCGAAGAGGATCACCAGCACCGCGGCACCGGATCCGCCGTCGCTGGTCGCGAACACGACGCACGCGAGCGCGAGCGCGATCCCGGCCAGCATGCCGAGCCGCCCGGCACCGGCCACCGTCGCCCCGGCCCTGGTGACCCGGCTCAGCAGCAGCACGATCATGATGCCGTTGAAGATCAGCAATGCCGCCATCACCCAGGGTTTCGCCTGGGTGTGCGTGGTGATCCACAGCGGGAGCCCCGAGTCGAGCACGCCCCAGTTCAGCGCCACCATCCCGTTGAGCAGGGTGAGCACGAGGAACGGCCGGTCCTTCAACACGAGGACCTTGCGCTTGACCTTGCGCTCGCGCAGGGACCGCACATGCGGCACGCGGATCAGCAGCAGCGCGAAGAAGACGTTCGCCGCGCCGCAGAACATGATCAGCCCGAGATAGGCGGGCGCGTTGTCGGCGAACAGCACGACACCACCGATAAGCGCGCCGGCCACCGCGCCGACTTCCTTGATGACGTGACAGTTCGAAATGGTCGACAGCCGGTTTTCGTTGGTGGTCAGTCCGGAGATGACGGCGATCCGGATGCCGGGCGCGGACCGTTCCGCGGTCACCACCACACAGGTCACCACCATGACCGTCCAGAACTCGGTGGCGAAGAAGAAGGTCAGGGTCGCGAGCCCCTGGACGGCCGACAGTCCGATGAGGACTTCGCGTGGGCCCAGCCTGTCCGCGAGGTAACCGAACGGCGTTCCCGCGATCATGCCGACGACTCCGGCCGCGGTGACACCGATGCCGAACTCGGCCGCGGAAAGGCCGACCGAGCGGATGAAGAAAAGCGCCCAGCAGGTGTACCACGCGCCCCGGCCGACGGAGAGCACCAAAGTGGCGAAGTAGATCCGCCCGATCGGCGGACCCCACCAGGCCGCGGTGCTCCAGTCCGGTCTGCGCGGTATCCGGCGCGACCGTTCGGCGGCCGGAGTTCCGTGGTGCTTGCGTGAGCCCAATACGCCCCTTCCACCGAGTGTCCCGTAGCCGCGCGACAGCGGCGAACCGCCTCCAGTGTCACCGTTTCCCGTCCTGGGTGGATCTTCCAGAGTGCGGTCCTGTCGTACGTCCCATCAGGACGGAGCGCACACCAGGAGACGACCCCGCCGGGGGAATCCGGGCAGATTTGGGAGCCGTATCGAGAACCGAAGGAGCACGAGTGAACGGACAGTGGGCACCCCGGACGCGGCCGGTGCACCGGGCGGTGGAGCGGTGGGCGGCCGACACGCCGGACGCGCCGGCCATCTCCTGCGCCGGGGCCACGCTCGGTTACCGCGAACTGGACGAGCGGGCGAACCGGCTCGCGCGCCACCTGCGCGCGCTGGGTGTCTCCACCGACGCCGTGGTCGCCATCCATCTCGAGCGCGGCCTCGACCACTACGTCGCGCTGCTGGCGGTCTTCAAGGCCGGTGGCGCCGCGCTTCCGCTGGACACCACCTATCCCACCGCCCGGCTGCGGTACATGCTCGACGACAGTGGTGCCCGGGTGCTGGTGACCCGCGAGGCGCTGCTGGGCGAGATCCCGCCGGAAGCGGCGTGCGCGGTCGTCCGGGTGGACACCGACGCGGAGGCCATCGCGGCCCGGTCCGCCATCGCCCCGGCGGTGGCGGTGACCGCCGACGACCTCGCTTACGTGCTCTACACCTCGGCCTCCACCGGGCCGCCCAAAGGCGTGCTGCTCGAACACGGCGGGATCACGAACCTGTGCGAACAGCATGTCGCCGCGCTGGAGCTGACTCGCGAAGACCGCGGCTCACTCGCCGCGCCGTTGAGCTTCGACGCGTCGATCCTCGATCTGTGGCCGATGCTCGTCACCGGGGCGCACGGCGTGGCCGTGCCCGACGAAGACCGGACCGATCCGGCCGCACTGGTGCGGACCCTGCGGGAAATCCGGGTGAGCGTCTGTTTCTTGACGACCGCGCTCGCGGAGCTCCTCCTTGCCCAGCCCGGCCTGGACACGCTTTCCCTGCGCTACCTCGTGACCGGCGGCGAAGCACTGCGGCGACGTCCGGCCGCGGGGCTGCCGTTCCGGCTGGTCAACATCTACGGCCCCACCGAAACCACGGTGTACGCCACCTCCGCCGTCGTCGCCGAGGAAGGCGCGGCGGACGGGCCGATCCCGATCGGCCGTCCCCTCAGCGGTGTAGAGGTCCGGCTGCTCGACACCCACGGCAACGCGGTGGCGCCGGGCGAACCCGGCGAGATCGTCGTGGCGGGCGCGGGCGTCGGCCGGGGCTATCTCGGCAACCCCGACCTGACGGCACAACGCTTCAAGACCGACACCGATGGCACCCGGAGCTACCACACCGGCGACCTCGCGCGGCGCCTCGAAGACGGCACCCTGGAATTCCTGGGCAGGCTCGACCGGCAGGTCAAGGTCCGCGGGCACCGCATCGAGCCGGACGAGATCGAGCGGATCCTGTTGCGGCATCCCGCGATCCGGCAGGCCGCGGTCGTGGCCGTCCGGCCGGCACCCGACGTCGTCCAGCTGGTCGCCTACGTCGACGCGGACCCCGCGTGGGTCCCGGACGAACGCCCGCCGGCGGATCCGGAGCCCCGGCCCGCGGGGTTCGACGTCGCGACCGTGGCCAGGATCGGTTCACTGGCCCCGAAAACCCTGCTGGAATGCGGACAGGGTGTGGAAGGGCTCGGCCGGGTCTGCGGCTCGCACATCCGCGTGGAGACCCCCGCCGACCTCGCCGCGTTCGCCGACAGACGGTTCGACGCCGTCCTCGTCGACGCCCCGACCCCCCGCCTCTCCTCGCTCGACGAGCTCTCCGCCGTCATCTCCCACGCGGTCGCACTGACCGCCGACGGCGGCGCGGTCGTGGTCAGTGGGGTGCCTTCACTTCCCTTGCTGGCCGCCGCTTACCGCGCCGACGAGAACGCGCCGGAACACTTGCGCGCCATCGAACTCGACTGGCGGGTCCGTGCGAAACTGTCCGCCGACACCGAACTCGCGGTGAGCCCGGCCGCGTTCGCGCGAGACGCCGAACGAGTCGGTTCGGTGGACGTCGTCCCCCGGTACGAACGCCGGGGTGTCCCCCGCTACGACGTCGTCATCAGGGTCGGCGCGGCTCCGGCGGCCACCGAGGTGACCTGGCTCGACTGGACCGCCGAGCGGCTGGACCTGGTCCGGATCAGACAGCTGCTGCGCTCCGGCGAGCCACCGGCACTCGGGGTCCGCGGCATTCCCCGAGCGGCGACAACGGCCGATCTGGTCGCCCTCACCATCGACGTGCCCTACCGCGTCCGTACCAGCTGGGCCGCGGCGCGGCCGGACGGTGCGATAGATGCCGTGTGGCTGCACGAATCCGTACCCGATCCCGCCGGGATCCGCTGGCCGGACGCCGAGTCCGGCCCGCTCGCGAACACCCCGCGCCGGACCCCCGGCCCAGTCTTGGCCGACGCCCTGCGGGACGCGCTGGCGGGCCGGTTCGTAGTACATGAGCAGCCCGACGTCTTCGTGGTGCTCGACGGGCTGCCGCTCACGCCGGTGGGCAAGGTCGACCGGGCCGCGCTGCCGCTGCCCCACTGGCTGGCCGGGCCGGGCACCGCGGGCGACACGCCACGGACCACAACCGAGGAAACCGTTGCGGCACTTGCCGCGGAGGTGCTCGGGCACGGGGCGATCGGGCGTGACACCGACCTCGTCGCGTCCGGCGCGCATTCACTGTCCATGGCCCAGCTCGCCGGCCGCCTCGCCGCCCGCTTCGGGCTGGAGACCTCCGTGCGCCGCCTGCTCGCGGCTCCCACGGTCGCGGCCATCGCCGCCGAGGTCGACGCGCGGGTCACCACCGAACCACCCCGCCGACAAGAGGTCGCATGATGGCGCACTCCTCCAGCATCCGGCCCCGCGGCCCGCGCACCGAGGAGGCGCCGCTGTCGTTCGCCCAGCAGCGTCTGTGGTTCCTGCACGAGCTGGACCCGGGCAACGCCGGGTACAACATCCCGTCCGCGCACCGGATCCGCGGTCCGCTCGACGTCGATCTCCTGCGGCGGGCACTCGACGAAATCGTCCGGCGGCACCAGGTTCTCCGATCCACTTTGGACGAAGACGGCGGCGGACGGCCGGTCCAGCGGGTACGGCCGCCGGAGCCGGTCAAGCTCCCGGTCACCACCGTCGAACGGGTCGAGGACGTAGCCACGCTGGCCAGGGAACTGGTCCTCAAGCCGTTCGATCTCCGTCGGGACCCGATGCTGCGTGCCGACCTGTTCGCGCTCGGCCCGGACGATCACGTGCTGCTCCTGTGCCTGCACCACGTCGTCGCCGACCAGTGGACGCTCTCCCTGGTGCTGCACGAACTTTCCGAGCTGTACACCGCGTTCCTGCTCGACCTGCCCTCCCCTCTCGCCGAACCGCCGATCCAGTACGCCGACTTCGCGACCTGGCAACGCGAAGGAGCCGACGGTGACGCCCTCGAGGCCAAGCTCCTCCACTGGCGCGGGCGGCTGGCCTCCCTCGAACCGCTCGAGCTCCGGACCGACCACCCGCGACCGGCCGTGCCCAACGGCGGCGGCGCGCGCCGCCGGGCCGTGGTTCCCCCCGGGGTACTGGGCAACCTGCGCGAACTCGCCGCCGACCGCGACGTCACACTGTTCGTGGTGGTCGAGGCGGCGCTGTCGACGCTGTTGGCTCGCTACACCGGCCAGTCCGACATCGCGATCGGCGCGGCCATCGCCAGCCGCGATCGGCCCGAACTCGAACGGCTCGTAGGGTTCTTCGTCAACACCGTGGTGCTGCGCAACGACCTTTCGGGCGATCCGGCGTTCACCGAACTGCTCGGCCGGGTGCGGGAAACCGTCCTCGACGCCCACGAAAACCAGGACGTGCCGTTCGAGCGACTGGTGGAGGTCCTCGAACCGGATCGGGATCTCAGCAGGCCACCGTTGGTCAACGTCGTACTGTCCTTTTTGAACACTCCCGCCGACCGGGTGCGGATCCCGGGTTCGACGCTGTCCGAGTTCGTCTTCGACCCCGGAGTGGTCAAGTTCGAGCTCGACGTGATGGTGCTCGAAACCGACGACGGCCTCGTCGTGGACATCGACTATCGCCGCGACCTCTTCGACGCGGCGACCATCCAGCGGCTGCTCGGGCATTTCGTCCGGCTGCTGACCACGGTCGCCGAAAACCCCGGCTCACCGCTGTCCTCGATCGAGTTGCTGGCTCCCGAAGACGAACAGCGGGTACTCGCCTGGGGCAACGCGACGACGTCCCTGGCACCGGAGCCGCGCGGCCTGTCCGAGTTGTTCACCGAGCAGGTGGCGCTGCGACCGGACGCCCCCGCGCTGCGGGAGGATGACCGGGTTCTCACCTACCGCGAACTCGACGAGCGCGCGGATCGTTTCGCCGGCGCACTACGGTCTGTCGCAAGCGGCCAGTCCCCTTGTGTCGGCGTCTGCCTCGACCGCTCGATCGACCAGGTCGTCGCGTTGCTGGCGGTACTGCGAGCCGGCGGGCACTATCTGCCCCTCGATCCCGGCTATCCCGGCGAGCGGCTGCGGTACATGCTCGAGGACGCGGGCGCTGAGCTGGTCGTGACCTCTCAAGCGAAAGCGGACGGTTGGGCCGTACCGACACTGCTCGTCGACGGCGAACTCCCCGCGCCGGCCGCCGTTCTCCCAGCGGCATTGTCCGGCCCGGAAGACCTCGCTTACGTGATGTACACCTCGGGCTCCACCGGGCGGCCCAAGGGTGTCCGGGTGCCGCACCGGGCGGTGGCCCGGCTCGTGCGCGACACCGACTACGTCCGGATCGGCGAGACGGACCGCGTCGCGCACGCCAGCAGCATCTCGTTCGACGCCGCGACCTTCGAGATCTGGGGTGCGCTGCTCAACGGCGCCGAGCTGGTGATCCTCCCCCGGGAGACCATTGTGGAGCCCGCGGCGTTCGCGCGGAGCCTGCGCGGACACGCGATCACCGTGCTGTGGATGACCTCCTCGCTGTTCAACCACACCGTGCGCGAGGTGCCCGACGCCGTCGCCGGGGTCGGCACAGTCCTCATCGGCGGAGAAGCACTCGACGTCGACACGGTCCGGACCGTCCTGCGCGACGGCGCACCGGGAAGACTCCTCAACGGCTACGGCCCCACCGAAAATACCACGTTCACCACGACCCACCACATCGCCGAACTGGCCGACAACGCGGTCTCCGTACCCATCGGCAAGCCGATCCGGGGCACCCGCTGTTACGTTCTTGACGACAAGCTCGCCCTCGTACCGCCTGGGGCGCCGGGAGAACTGTGCGTCGCGGGTCTCGGCTTGGCACACGGATACCTCGGCGACCCGGCGTTGATGACCGGCCGGTTCGTCACCGATCCGTTCGGCACCACCGAGGAGCTGCTCTACCGCACCGGCGACGTCGTGCGGTGGCGGAACGACGGTGTGCTGGAGTTCCTGGGCAGACGCGACGACCAGGTCAAGATCCGCGGCTACCGGATCGAACTCGGGGAGATCGAAGAACGGGTGAAAACCTGTGCCGGAGTGGGTTCCGCGGTCGTCCTCGTGAGCGGCGGCGATACACCGCGGTTGATCGCCTACGTGGTCCCCGGGGAATCCGCGGAACTGTCCACAGTAGACCTGCAGAACGAACTCACCGCCGCGCTACCCGGCTACATGGTCCCCAGCGGCTTTGTCGTCCTCGACGAATTCCCTTTGACCGTCAACGGGAAACTCGACCGGGCGAACCTGGCCCGGCTGGACGTCACCACCGTGGACACCGGCTTCATCGCCCCCCGCACCGAGACCGAAGCCACCGTCTGCGCTGTCCTGCGAGAGCTGCTCGGGGTGGACCGGGTCGGTGCCACCGATCACTTCTTCCAGCTCGGCGGTAATTCCCTGCTGGCCACCCGCGCGGTGAGCAGGCTGCGTACCGCACTGGGTGTCCGCGTGAGTGTGCGCACCCTGTTCGACAACCCGACCGTCGAGGGCTTCGCGGCGGCCGTGGCCGGACTCGGGGAATCCCGCGACCGTATCCGACCGGAGGGAACTTCATGAACAGCCCGGCAGTCCCGCAGGCACGCGACCGCGTGACTCCGGCGGCCAGCATCCAGGAGCGGATGTGGTTCGCCGAACGGATGGAACCCGGCACCGGGCTCTACAACGTGCCATTCGCGTGGCGGGTCCGGGGGACGCTCTCGCCCGAAGCGCTCCAGCAGGCGCTGACGCTGGTGATCGAGCGGCACGAGATCCTGCGCACCTCGTTCGCTGAACACGACGGACGGCTGCGCCAGCTCGTCGCTGAGCCGTGGACCCCCGTCCTCGAACGCGTCGACCTGCGAGGGACCGCGGCGGACCAGGAGCTGGAGTCGTGGCTGCGCGACTTCGCCCGGCGGCCGTTCGCGATGGACGGGGACAGACTGCTCCGCGTCGGCCTCGTCGAGCTCGACGGCGGACGTCAGGTGCTCGCGTTGTGCGCCCACCATCTCGTCTGGGACGCCGCGTCGACGCCGTTGTTCCTCCGCGAACTCCGGAGCTGCTACGAAACAGTCGGCCCCGGCGGCTTCCCGGCGGAGGACGTCCCCGGCGACTTCGACGGTCTGACCGAGTCGCCCACCGAAGCCCCGGCGGTCCTGCCTGTGCTGTTCGACCGGCAGGCGAACCGGCTTCCCGGCAAGACGGCCGTGGTCTTCGAGGACACCGCACTGTCCTATCGCGACCTCGACCGCCGATCCTCGGCGGTGGCGGCCTACCTCGCCGACCGTGGGATCGGGCGCGGCGACCTCGTCGGCGTCTGCCTCGACCGGTCCGCGGACCTCGTCGTCGCGCTGCTCGGTGTCCTGAAGTCGGGCGCCGCGTACGTCCCGCTGGACCCGATCTACCCGCGTGACCGGATCTCCGGGATGCTCGAAGACGCACAGGTCGGTCTCGTCCTCACCCAGGAACGGCTCGAACCGCTGGCGGGCTCGGCGATCCCGGTCTGTCTCGACCGGGACTGGCCACGGATCGAAGCCGCCGGGTACGCCGAAGCCGCACCGGTCACCGGGGACGATCTCGCCTACGTGATCTACACCTCCGGCTCGACCGGCCGCCCCAAGGGTGTCCGTGTCACGCACCACGGCCTCGGCAACCTGCTGGGCTCGATGGCCCACCGGCCCGGTTTCGGCGAACACGACACCATGCTCGCCGTCACCACGGTCTGCTTCGACATCGCCGCGCTCGAGCTGTACCTGCCGCTGATCACCGGTGGCACCGTCGAAGTCGCGCCGAACTCGGTCGCTTCCGACGGCGAACAGCTCAAGCGCCACCTCGGCCGGACCCGGCCCTCGCATCTGCAGGCGACCCCGGCGACCTGGCGGCTGCTCGTCGCGGCCGGGTGGACCGGTGACCAGTGGCTCACCGTGTTCTGCGGCGGCGAAGCGCTGTCGCGGGAGCTGGCGGACGAACTGCTGGACCGGTCCGCGGCGGTCTGGAACCTGTACGGCCCCACCGAAACCACCATCTGGTCCACGGTGAGCCGGGTCGGCCGCGGCGGTCCCGTCACCATCGGCCGGGCCATCGCCAATACCGACCTGTACCTGCTCGACGACGCGTTGCGGCCGGTGCCCGCCGGTGAGGTGGGCGAGTTGTGGATCGGCGGTGACGGTGTCGCCGACGGTTACCTCCGGCGACCGGAGCTGACCGGGGAACGGTTCCGCCCCAGTCCTTTCCGGCCGTCGCCCGCCATGCTCTACCGCACCGGCGACCTGGTGCGGGAGCTGCCGGACGGCCGGCTGCTGTACGTCAACCGGGCGGACAACCAGATCAAACTGCACGGCTACCGGATCGAGCCGGGTGAGATCGAATCGTGCCTGCGCGCGCACGGCTCGATCACCGAAGCCGCCGTGCTGCTGGAGAACGACCGCCTCGCCGCGTACCTCCAGTGCGCCGGGCCGCCGCCCTCCCCGGCGGAGCTGCGCGCCCGGCTCGGCGGCACCTTGCCCGACTACATGATCCCGTCGGTGTTTCACGCCGTGGACGAGTTCCCCTTGACCGACAACGGGAAACTGGACCGGAAAGCGGTACGCGGTCTGGGTACCCGGCTCGCCACGGGCACCGGCCGGGCTCCGTCGACGCCGACCGCGCGAGTGGTCGCCGCCGCCTTCGCGCAGGTGCTCGAAGTGTCCGAACCGGACGCCGACGACTCCTTCTTCGAACTCGGCGGGCACTCCCTGCTGGCGGCCCGGCTGGTGACCGAACTCGGCGCGCGCCTCGGCGTCCGGCTGTCCCTGCGCGACCTGTTCGAACACCCCGGCGTGCAGGATCTCGCCGATCATCTCGACACCTTGGCGCCGCAACGGCAAAACCCGGAAGAGTCCACAGAGGACGCTCCCGGCGAGCCGGCGTCGAGCATGCAGGAACAGATGTGGCTGGCCGAGCAGCGGCACCCCGACGAGCCGTCGTACAACGTGCCGTTGTCGTGGCGGGTCACCGGCACCCTCGACGCCGGCGCGCTGCGCACGGCGTTCGGCACGCTCATCGAGCGTCACGAAATCCTGCGAACGGCGTTCGTCGAGCACGCCGGACGCCTCCGGCAGGTCGTGCGCCCGGGTTGGCTGCCCGAAATCGAGCACACCGACCTGAGCGCGGTGGCCGGCCACGAGGCCGCGATCGGCGCGCTGGTCGACGCCGAAGCCGGTACCGCCTTCGATCTCGGTTCAGGACGTCCGCTTCGGGTGCGCCTGGTGGACCGCGGTGCCGACCGGTTGCTGATGGTCTGCCTGCACCACATGGTCTTCGACGCCCAGTCGATCCCGGCGTTCCTGCGCGACCTCGGCAACGCCTACACACGTGCCCTCGGCCGCCCGGCACCCGAGCTGCCGCCGGTCGTGCAGTTCGGGGAAGTCGCGCGGTGGCAACGAGAACACCTCGCGGGCGAAGACGGCCAGTACAGCCTCGACCACTGGCTCGACCACCTCACCGCCGCGCCCGAATCCCTCCGGCTGGGCGCCCCGCCCCGGCAACCCGAACCCCACGGCGCGGTACGGATCCCGTTCGGCGAGGACTTCGCCGAGACCTCGGCGCCGCTGCAGGCCGAGCATCGCACGTCCTGGTTCGTGATCGCGCTGGCCGCGGTCACCGCGTGGCTGCATCGGTGGTCCGGTTCGGACGACGTCACCTTCGGGCTGCCACTGGGCAACCGCGAAACCGAACAGGCCGCCGACGTGGTGGGCCCGTGCCTGAACACCGTGGTGCTGCGGGCGCGCTGCAAACGCGAGATGACCTTCGCGGACCTGCTGACCGAGATGCGGGAGTCCTTTCTCGACGCGCTGGAGCACCAAGCGGTACCGCTTCCCGAGGTGCTCGAACGACTCGCCCCTCGCCGCCACAGCGGTGGCAGCCCGTACCTCGACGTCGGGGTCAACATGGTGACGAACTCCGGCGAGGCGACGGTTTTCGGGGACGCCGTGCTCACCGCGGTCCCGTTCGACCGGTGGCAGCACGAGACGAAGTTCGGCCTCACCGTCACCTTCCTCGACGACGGCGGCAAGCTCGGCGCGGTGCTGTCCTACCGCGGGGACCGGCACACGGCGGTGGAGGCCACCGAACTGGCCCACGGGCTCGGCGCGCTGCTCGACGACGTCATGGCGGCGACCTCCCGGGCGTTGGCACAGGACT
>NZ_DASYMU010000205.1:0-28911 GCF_036008905.1 Amycolatopsis sp.
CGTCCCACGACTGCTGCGCGGCCGACAGGAGCTCGGCGGGCACCAGCTCCTCGTCGATGTGGGCCGCCGCCTCGCGATGCATGTTGAGGACGCGGAGCATGTGCTCACGGTTCTCGGCGAAGCCGGTGAACGGACCCATCCGGGCCGCCGTGCGGGCCGACACCTCGTAGGAGTGACCGGTCAGCAGCGCGGTGATGGCCGCGGCCCATGCCCGGCCGGCGTCGCTGTCGTAGGCGAGGCCCAGCGCCATGAGCAGGGCGCCGAGGTTGGCGTAGCCGATGCCGAGCTGGCGGAACCGGCGCGACGTCTCGGCGATGGGCTCGGTCGGGTAGTCGGCGTTGCCGACGAGGATCTCCTGTGCGGTGAACACGACCTCGGTTGCCGCCCGGAAGCCCTCGATGTCGAAGGTGTCGGTGTCGCCGTCGCGCAGGAACTTCAGCAGGTTGAGCGACGCCAGGTTGCACGCCGAGTTGTCGAGGTGCATGTACTCGCTGCACGGGTTGGAGCCGTTGATGCGACCGGTCGTGCACGCGGTGTGCCAACGGTTGATCGTGGTGTCGAACTGCATGCCGGGATCGGCGCACTCCCAGGTGGCCTGGGAGATCTGGCGCATGAGGTCGCGGGCGCGGATGGTGCGCACGATCTCACCGTCCTTCACGGCCCGCAGGTGCCAGTCCTCGTCGTCCACCACGGCCTGCATGAACTCGTCGGACACGCGGACCGAGTTGTTGGCGTTCTGGTACTGCACCGACGAGATGTCGGCGCCGGAGAGGTCCATGTCGAACCCGGCGTCGCGGAGGACCTTGATCTTCGCCTCTTCGCGCGCCTTGGTCTGGATGAACTCCTCGATGTCCGGGTGGTCGACGTCGAGCACGACCATCTTCGCCGCGCGCCGCGTGGCGCCGCCGGATTTGATGGTGCCGGCGGAAGCGTCGGCGCCGCGCATGAACGACACCGGTCCCGAGGCGGTGCCACCGGAAGAGAGCAGTTCACGCGACGAGCGGATCCGGGAGAGATTCAGGCCCGCGCCCGAGCCGCCTTTGAAGATCAGGCCTTCTTCGCGGTACCAGTTGAGGATCGACTCCATGGTGTCGTCGACGGCGAGGATAAAACACGCCGATACCTGCTGTTTCGACGATGTGCCGACGTTGAACCACACCGGCGAGTTGAAGCTGAAGACCTGGTGCAGCAGCATCCAGGTGAGTTCGTGGTCGAAGATCTCGGCGTCGGCGGCCGTGTCGAAGTAGCCGTGCTCGGTGCCGGCCTTCACGTACGTCTTCACGACGCGGTCGATCAGCTGTTTCAGGCCGCGCTCACGCTGGGGGCTGCCCACGGCGCCGCGGAAGTACTTGCTGGTGACGATGTTCGTGGCGTTGACGGACCAGAAGTCCGGGAATTCGACGCCACGCTGTTCGAAGTTGACCGTGCCGTCGCGCCAGTTCGTCATGACGACGTCGCGCTGTTCCCAGTTCACCTCGTCGTACGGGTGCACGCCTTCGGTGGTGAAGACCCGCCGCACGGTCGGTTTCCGTTTGGCCTCGCCGGGCCCCTCATTGTCAGCTGGCACAGCCGCGCCGACTCCCACAGTCTCCGTCATGGGTTCCCTCACTCCCCGCGCGACGCGGCGAACTCACTCGTCGTCGGCGCGCTTCTCGCTTCCGTCCGGACCGGCCATGGCCTCGCGAAGGTCCGAAATCTCCTTTTCGAAATCCTCGACCGAGGAAAAGGAGCGGTAGACACTGGCGAACCGGAGATACGCGACGCCGTCCAGCTCGCGGAGCGGCCCGAGGATGGCAAGGCCCACCTCGTGGCTGGGGATCTCCGCGAGACCCGCGGCGCGGATCGTTTCTTCGACTCGCTGCGCCAGTTGCTGCAGGGCGTCGTCGTCGACCGGGCGTCCCTGGCACGCGCGGCGTACCCCTCGGACGACCTTGTCCCTGCTGAACTGTTCGGTGACCCCGGACCGTTTGACGACGGCGAGCACCATCGTCTCCGAGGTGGTGAAGCGCCGGCCACACGCGGCGCAAGAGCGCCGCCGCCGGATCGCCTGACCCTCATCGACCTCTCGGGAATCGACGACCCGGGAGTCCACATGCCGGCAGAACGGGCACCTCATCCGCCGATCACCTTTTCTCTCCGCCGGGCGCCTCCCGAAGTATCCACCGGCGTCCCCGAACCCTTGAGGAAACCCTGTGGACATCCGGTGGATGAACACCGACAAGCTGTGGACAACTAGTACCAGTCTACCCCAACTTGTGGACCAACCACAGGCGTGCAACTACTACATATAGCGGTGGACCTTAGATCGCGCCTGGTCCATCCGCAAGCTCCACGACCGAGTGAACGGCGGCCCTGTTCATCCCGCGACGGGCGGCGTCCGGTCCGTCAGGAACCGGTGACGGGAAGCCCTGCTTCGACGGGCACGGTGAGCGGGATTCCGGGCACGAGAGTGGCGTCTTCCAGCATGTTGAGCTGTTTGATGCGCTCGACGACCGCGCCGGTGTCACTGCCCGGCGCGAAACGGGCGGCCAGATCCGACAGCGTCTCGCCGGGCGCGACCGACACGACGGCCGTCTGGGCGGGCACTTCGACTGTCGCCATCCCGCCGGCAAGTAGACCCAAACCGGTGATGGCCAGACAGGCCGCCACGGCGAGTCCGGCGAGCCACGGCCACCGGGTGGTCATCGGGCGCGGGGCGCAGGGCGCGACCGTCGCGGACCGGCGGCCGACGACCACCCGGGCCCGGGTCGGCGGGCGGCTCGTCTCACCGAGACGCGGCCGGGGGTGCAGCACCCGGGCACCACCGGGCGCGGGCTTGGCGGCGGAGCCCTTGCGGACCCCTTCACGAATCCGCTCGCGCACGTTCAAGGTCAAGCGGCCGCGCCCCTGTGAACGAAGATGGCCTTCACTGGTCAGAACCGACATCACGGAACCTCCTCGCAGTCCCTGCGCCACCGGGCGGCCGTCGAGGCCACGCGGCTCCGGCGAGCGGGCCTTCGCCGCCCGTCAGGTCGAACAGGCGTTCTATCGAACGCCCGTGCGAATGTGTACCACCCCGCACCGACAAAATCGAGTCACCGCGGCGTGTCGTTCGAACAAATGTTTGATATGGTCGATCCGGCGGGATACCGTCGATCCCAGCGGTATCGGGCACGGGATCGAACACGGCGTCAACGTTCACCGTGGGGCCACACCCATCCGCGCCGCGAAGCAACGTCGCAGGTCAGAGCGGTCCTGCGGCAGGTCGGCAAGTGCCGGCGAAGAACACCTGGGAGGCAAGGCAGTGACTGAGGACAGGAAGGCCGGCTCGTTGGAAAAAGCCATGGGCAAGGTGCATCCGATGCCCGAGGTCAACGAAGTCGACGAGACCCTGACCGTGCGTCAGGAGCAGGTGCTCGAGGTGATCCGGGGCTGGGTCACGCGGTTCGGCTACCCGCCGAGCGTGCGCGAGATCGGCGAGGCCGTCGGACTGACCTCGACCTCCTCCGTCTCCCACCAGCTCCGCGCCCTGCAGCGCAAGGGCTACCTGCGCCGGGACGCGAACAGGCCGCGCGCGGTCGGGGTGCTCAGCAGTCTGCCGGACGAGAACCCGCTGGTGGCCGAGCCGGAGGCGGAGGACACGCGGCCCAAGCCGGCGTATGTCCCGCTGCTGGGCCGGATCGCCGCCGGTGGCCCGATCCTCGCCGAGCAGGTCATCGAAGACGTCTTCCCGCTGCCGCGGGAAATCGTCGGCGACGGTGAGCTGTTCCTGCTGAGCGTCGTCGGTGACTCGATGGTCGACGCGGCCATCACCGACGGCGACTGGGTGGTCGTGCGCCGCGAGCAGACCGCGGACAGCGGCGACATCGTCGCGGCGATGATCGACGGCGAGGCCACGGTCAAGACGTTCAAGCGCAAGGACGGCCACAACTGGCTGATGCCGCACAACGACGCCTACGAGCCCATCCCGGGTGACGAGGCGACGATTCTCGGCAAGGTCGTCGCGGTACTGCGGCGGCTCTAGGCCGTTCTCCCACCCGGGTTCCGCGGCCGCTCAACCGCGGAACCCGGCGAACGACCTCAGGTGCGTTTGCGCATCCTGCTGATGACGAACAGGCCGCCGCCCACGACGACCAGCACCACCACCGCGGGCAGGATCGGGAGTTCCGAATCCTTGCCGGCGCCGGGCGCCGCCGGGTTCGCCGCCCCGCCCGGTTGGTCCGCCGCCTTCGTTTCCGCCGGGGTCACCAGCGAGGTCGCCCCGCGCACGGCGCGGATCTGTTCTCCGACACCCTCACTGCCCGAAAGCAGCGTCCCGTCGGGTTCGAAGGCGATCGCTTCGCCTTGTTTTTCGTTCGGCAGCGGCACTCGCACCGGGTTCCGCTGCAGCCCGGCGACGATGTCGCCGTCCGGCGCGGAATACAGGTACGCGTCGGTGTAGGTGCGCAGGGCCAGCACGGTTCCGTCCGCGCTCGACGCGGCTCCCGTCACGAGGACCGAGCCGATGGATCCGACCGGGCCGCCGGGCGTGTCGGTCGATTTGATGGTCAGCGAGCCGACGGACTCCAGCGCGGTCGGGCCGGGGCTGCTCAGCGGGCCTTTCGGCCGGTAGATCTTCGCCTCCCCCAGCACGTCCTTCGTGATGAGGTACGGCGTGCCCGTCTTGTCCAGCAGCAACGCTTCGACGTCGTGCTGGCCGTCGGGATACGTGAGCCGGTAGAGCGTGGACTTGCCGGCGGGGGTCACGGCGTGCAGCGCGACGGTCTCGCGGGCCTTCTTGTTGTCCCCCGCGTCCGAAAGCCACAGCGTGCCGTCGGCGGCCCTGGCCATGTCCTCGACGTCGAACGGGTCGGTCGGGTTGCTGATCACCTTCTGGACCTTGCAGTCGCGCCCGAGCACGAAGATCTGGAGCTTGGTGCCGCCGTCGTTCATGGCGTAGATGTGGTCGCCGTCCGACGCGAGGCCGGAAAGTTCACCGATTCGGGTGTCCGACACCTTGCACACCGGTTCGAGCGTGGGTGCCGCACCCGCCGGTATGGCGGGTGCGAGCACCACAAACAGCACCGTCGCCGCGGCGACGAATCCCCCCGAGCGCAACCGCCCACCTCCGTTACGTGAAGCCTTGTGGCATCACGCTACAGAGGGTCGCGACTCAGAGGGGCGAGCCGTTGATTTCGAACGTGTGCAGTGCCGCGGCGAGGTCCGGGTGGACCCGCACGCGCAGCCTGGTGCCTTCGGGGGTGTGCTCTTCCTCGAGCACCTCTC
Source organism: Amycolatopsis sp. (assembly GCF_036008905.1). Lineage (GTDB taxonomy): Bacteria > Actinomycetota > Actinomycetes > Mycobacteriales > Pseudonocardiaceae > Amycolatopsis. The sequence continues at coordinate 5,245 of NZ_DASYMU010000205.1, forward strand.
CGTCGGCGTGCGCCCGCGAAACGAGCTCACCGCGCGTGTACGGCACGACCACCTCGACGACGGCTTCCGGCCGGGGGAGCCGCGCCGCGATGATCTCGGCGAGTTCGAGCACCCCCGCGCCGGTCCGGGCCGAGATCTCGACCGCTCCCGGCATCAGGTGCCGCAGCCTGGCGAGCGCGAGCTCGTCGGCGGCGTCCGCCTTGTTGATCACCAGCAGCTCCGGGGGCAACGGCTCCGTGCGCTTCTTGGTGATGTCGGCGAGCACCTGGCGTACCGCGTTGACCTGGTCTTCCGGCGCCGGGTCGGAGCCGTCGACCACGTGCACCAGCAGATCCGCGTCCGCCGCCTCCTCGATGGTCGACTGGAACGCGTCGACCAGCTGGTGGGGCAGTTTCCGGACGAAGCCGACGGTGTCGGTCAGCGTGTAGGTGCGGCCGTCCGGGGTCGCGGAGCGGCGGGTCGTCGGGTCCAGCGTGGCGAACAGCGAGTCGTCGACGAGCACGCCCGCGCCGGTGATGGCGTTGAGCAGGCTCGACTTCCCCGCGTTCGTGTAGCCGACGATCGCGACGCTGGGCACCTCGTTGGTGACGCGGCGCCCGCGCTTGGTTTCGCGGATGATGTCCATCGCGGCGATCTCGCGGCGGAGCTTCGAGACGCGCTTGGCGATTCGCCGCCTGTCGGTCTCCAGCTTGGTTTCACCGGGACCACGCAGGCCGACACCGCCGTTGGCGCCACCGCCACCGCCCTGCCGGGACAGCGCGTCACCCCAGCCGCGCAGGCGCGGGATGAGGTACTGCAGCTGGGCCAGCTCGACCTGGGCCTTGCCTTCGCGGGACTGCGCGTGCTGGGCGAAGATGTCGAGGATCAGGGCGGTCCGGTCGATCACCTTGACCTTGACCTTCGCTTCGAGCTGGCGCAGCTGGCCGGGGGACAGCTCGCCGTCGCAGATCACCGTGTCGGCGCCGGTCGCCACCACGATGTCGAACAGCTCGCGTACCTTGCCGGAACCGATGTAGGTGGCCGGGTCCGGGTTCTGCCGACGCTGCACGATGCCTTCCAGCACCTCCGAGCCCGCCGTTTCGGCGAGCCTGGCAAGCTCCGCGAGGGACGCTTCGGACTGGGCGGCCGTGCCCTCGGTCCACACGCCGACCAGTACCACGCGTTCGAGCCGCAGTTGCCGGTATTCGACTTCGGTGACGTCTTGGAGCTCGGTCGACAGGCCCGCCACGCGGCGGAGCGAGGCGCGTTCCTCGAGCTCCATTTCGCCGTCGGACGGGTTCTCGTCGAAGATGTCTGCGTTTGTCAGTTCTGTCATCGTCCTTCCATAGTCCCACGATTCGCCGTGGGAGCCGAGCCGATTAGACGCTCGGGTAAGTCGCGAAGTAGATCGCGGTGCGTTCGGCGCCGGGTTCGAGCGGCCGTTTCCGGAATTCTTCGAGCAGTTCTTCCAGCCGCCGCTCGAACTCATCACGGGCGTCGGGAGAGACTTGGACGACCAGCCTGGTCTGCTTCAACTCGCCGACATCGGTCTCGGCGACTTCAGCGAGGTAGGCCTCCAGTACCGCTTCGTCGACGCCCTGCGAATGACTGTCAAGATGCCAGGAAAGCCCCGTCGAAAGATAGGGAATTTCCTTCGCCCCGCGTGTGCCGCGCCGCGCGGGCTGGGCGGCGAGGAAGCCGGTCTCGACCAGCTTGCGCACGTGGTGCAGCGTGGTCGCCGGGTCGCGCCCGAGCCGTTCCGCGAGCTCCTTGTTGGTCATGGCCCGCGAGAAGGTCAACCGAATGATGCGCAGGCGTATTCCGGAGGCGAGCGCGTTCGCTTCCGCCTCCGTCGCCCTTCGCCGCTGGGTAGCCACCAAGTAAGCCTAGGCCACGCCGTGTCCGCCCTGAGAATAAGTGATTGACACTTTCCAATCACTCGTCCAGAGTGGCTTTCGTGGCCCGAGATTCCCTGTACTTCCACCGCGACTTCCGCCGCCTCTGGGTGAGCGACACGACCAGCCAGTTCGGCACTTTCGTGGGCCAGACCGTGCTCCCGATCCTGGCGGCGACCACGCTGGCCGCGACGCCGTTCGAGATGGGGCTGCTCACCGCCGCCGAGACCGCCGCGTTCCTGCTCATCGGGCTGCCCGCCGGGGTCTGGGTGGACCGCATGCGCCGCCGCCAGCTAATGGTGCGCGCCGACATCACCCGGGCCGCGCTGCTGTTCTCCGTGCCGATCGCCTGGTGGGCGGGCTGGCTGACGTTGACCCAGTTGATCGTGGCCGGGCTGCTCATCGGCGTCTGCACGGTGTTCTTCGACATCGCGTACCAGTCGTATCTGCCGTCGCTGATCAGCCGGGAACGGCTGGTGGAGGGCAATTCCAAGCTGCAGGCCACACAGTCCGTGGCGCAGGTGGCCGGGCCGGGGATCGGCGGCCTGCTCGCGCAACTGGCCGGGGCGGCCAACGCCGCGCTGGTGACCGGCGTGGGGTTCGTGACCTCGGCGTTGTTCCTCTGGCGCATCAAAGCCGTCGAGCCGGAGCCGATCCCGCACGAGAACCCGCGTTTGTGGCCGCAGATCGCCGAGGGCCTGCGATTCGTGTTCGGCAACAAGAACCTGCGCGCGATCGTCGGCTCGACGGCGACGTCGAACTTCGCCGGGGGCGCGTTCACCGCGGTCCAGGTGCTGTTCCTGATCCACGACGTCGGACTGCCCCCTGCCGCCGTGGGCATCATGCTCACCGCGTCGGGCGCCGGTGGTGTACTCGCCGCGCTCGCGTCGGGACCGCTGACGAGACGGATCGGGCAGGCGAGGGCGATCTGGCTGATCCCGCTCGTGACCTGGCCCGCGGCACTGTTCGTGCCGTTCGCCGAACCCGGCTGGCGGGTCGGGTTCGCCGTGCTCGGGCCACTGATCTACAGCTTCGGAGGGATCGTTTACAACATCGCGCAGGTTTCGTACCGGCAAGCGATCTGCCCGGACAGGCTGCTCGGCCGCATGAACGCCAGCGTCCGGTTCGTCGTCTGGGGCACGATCCCCCTCGGCGGCCTCACCGGCGGGCTGCTCGGTGAATGGCTCGGCCTGCGCGGGACGATCTGGGCCGCGTGCCTGCTGATGTCGGTGGCCGCGCTGTGGGTGGTGTGCTCGCCGCTACGCCACCTGCGCGACATCCCGATGCATCAAGAAGCGATACCGGCCCACCAGGTTTCGTCCAGCTGACCGCGGGCGACGATCTCGGCGGGCCCGGTCAGCGTCGACTCCCCGCGCGAGACCGTCACCGTGACCACACCGCCGGGGATCTCCACGATCGAAGACCCGGTGTCCGTGCCCGCCAGGTGCAGGGCCGCGGCGACGGCGGCGACCGTGCCGGTGCCACAGGCCCGCGTCTCCCCCACCCCGCGCTCGTGGACGCGCATCCGCAGCGCGCCCTCGCCGAGGGTGTTCACGAACTCGAGGTTCACGCCGCTGGGGAAGAAGTCGTGGTCGTAGTCCGGCTGGTCGCGCAGGTCCAGCAGTGCGACGTCGTCGTCCAGAATGGACACCAGGTGCGGGTTGCCGACGTTGACCGCGACACCGGAGAACGGCTGCCCGGCGACCACGGTGACCGAGGAGCCGAAGATGGTCGCCGGTCCCATTTGGACGGTCACCGAACCGTCGGGGTGCACCTTCACCGCCCGGTCTCCCGCACGCGTGCCGATGACGAACTCGGTGTCCCCGGCCAATCCGGCTTCGGTGAGGTAACGCACGAACACCCGGACGCCGTTGCCGCACATCTCCGCGATGGAACCGTCCGCGTTGCGGTAGTCCATGAACCAGTCGCCTGCCGACGTTTCGCCGATCGCTTCGGACCGCACGACACGCAGCACGCCGTCCGCGCCGAGACCGCGCTGGCGGTCACACAACGCCGCCACCCGTGCGGGGGTCAGGTCGAGGCGGCCGGTCGGGTCGGGGAGCAGCACGAAATCGTTCTGTGTGCCGTGACCCTTGAGAAAATCGATACCGCCCATACGGTGAAGATTACTTGGCCAGTAGTGACAACACGCGATCGGCTAGGTGCGCTTCGCCACCGTCGAACCACTCGATCCGCTTGTCCCGGCGGAACCACGATCGCTGCTTGCGCACGAAGCGTCGTGTGGCCTGCGCCGTTGCCGCCGCGGCCGCGGTGAAGTCGCCGTCGGTGTCCATCGCGGCGAGGACTTGCTGATACCCCAACGCCCTCGACGCGGTCTTGCCGCTCCGCAACCCACGCGCGGCGAGCATCGCGACCTCACCGACCAGACCGGCCTCGAACATGCGCTCCACCCGCAGATCGACGCGGGCGTCGAGTTCGGCGACGTCACGGTCGACGCCGATGACCACCGTGTCGTAGCGGGCGGGCCCGGGTTTGGGCAGGTTCGCCGAAAACGGCTCCCCGGTGATCTCGATGACCTCCAGCGCGCGGACGATCCGGCGGGTGTTGGTCGGCAGGATCGCCGCCGCCGCGATCGGGTCGATCCCCGCCAGCCGCCCGTGCAGGAGCTCGGAGCCGACGATCCCGGCCTCGGCGTCGAGGCGTGCGCGGACTTCGGGGTCGGTGCCGGGGAAGCGGAGGTCGTCGAGGACGGCTTGGACGTAGAGCCCCGATCCGCCGGCGAGCACCGGCACCTTGCCTGCGGCGAGCAGTGCTTCCATGCGCTCGCAGGCGTGGCGCTGGTACGCCGCGACCGACGCCGTCTCGGTGACGTCCAGCACGTCGAGCAGGTGATGTGGCACACCGCGCGCCTCCGCGTCGGTCACCTTCGCGGTGCCGATGTCCATCTGGCGGTACAGCTGCATCGCGTCGGCGTTGACGACTTCCCCGCCGAGCTCCAGCGCGATTTCGACGGCGAGCGCGGACTTGCCGGTGGCCGTCGGGCCCACCACCGCGATCGGGCGCTTCACGCGCGTTCCCAGAGCGCGACGTGGTAGCCGACGCCGAGCGGCGCGCCGGAGTAGAGCAGATCGGCGTCCCACCGCCCGGAGCCCGCGAGCCCGGCCAGCACCTGCCACGGAACGCGGCCGCCCGCCCCGAGTTCCCCCGCGAGGGTGACATCGAGCGAAAGCAGCGCTTCGACGTCGGCGGTGCCCAATGCCTTGGCGACGGCGTCGTCGAACGCCGTGGCCCGTTCGTCCTCCCCGCCGGGCGCACGCGGCCCGTGCCGATGCGAACCGTCGCCCAAGATCAGCAGGCCCAGGTCGGTTTCTTCGGTGTCGAGGCGCTTGCCGGAACTGACACAATCAGCAGTCGGCGTCGACTGGCCGAGCAGGCTCACGCGGACCGAGGACGCCCCGGCGCGTTCGCGCAACCATCCGGCGATCAGCGCCGGAAGCGGGAGTTCGGCCTCGGGATTCCGCAATTCCGCGGACAGCGCGACGGGCACGTCGACGCCGTAGCCCCGGAAGTTCCCCCGCTCGCCGGCACCGAATTCAGCGGCGACGGGTCCGGCTCCGACGGCGATCCAGTGCGGGTATTCCGAGGCCACCGCCCGGACCGCGGAGAGGCACGCTTCGCGCACCTCAGCGGTCTCTCCGGCGGCTCCGGCGGCCAGTTCGGGCACGAGCAAAGGGGGTGTCGGGACGACGGCCACACGGCTGATCACGCTGATCGACGTTACCGGCCACCCGGGAGTGGACACCGCACGCCGTCGAACCGAAGTAGGATCACTGGCTTCGGGACGGTGTTCGGAGTACCACCGTGGACCCTGAGCTGCTTGAATGCCGCTAGGGGTCTGCTCCCCGGAAACGATATGTACGCGCAAGACCCGGCCCCGCCGACGGTGGGGCGCCCGCTCCGGCGGGCTTACAGGCGATAAGGAGCCTGCGATGGCCCAGGAAAACACGTCCACCGGTACCCCGGCGCCCCATCCGGTACCGCACGCGCTGGGTGGCAGCGGGCACGCCGCGCCTCCCGTGCCGCCCGCCGAGCCCCACCCGGCGCGGTGGGGCAGGGTGGACGAGGAAGGCACCGTCTACGTCACCACCGCGGACGGTGAGCGCGCTGTCGGTATCTGGCAGGCCGGGACCCCCGACGAAGGACTCATCCACTACGCGCGCCGGTTCGACGACCTGCGCACCGAGGTGGAGCTGCTCGAGACCCGCCTGGCGTCCGGCGCCGGCGACCCGAAGCACGCGTTGTCCAGCGCCACCCAGATGCGCGACGGTCTCGCCGACGCGGCCGTCGTCGGTGACCTGGCCGCCTTGGGCGCCCGGATCAACGAGGTCATCGCCCACGCCGAAAAGTCGCTGGCCAGTGCGAAGCAGGAGCGCGAAGAAGCCCGCTCCGCCGCCGTGACCCGCAAGCAGGCCCTCGCCGAAGAAGCCGAGAAGCTGGCCGCCGAGTCGACCCAGTGGAAGTCCGCCGGGGACAGGCTGCGCACCATCCTGGACGAGTGGAAGAGCGTCAAGGGCGTCGACCGCAAGACCGACGACGAGCTGTGGAAGCGGTTCTCCAAGGCCCGCGAAGCGTTCAACCGCCGCCGCGGCTCCCACTTCGCCGAGCTCGACAAGCAGCGCGCGACGGCGAAGACCCGTAAGGAAGAGCTGATCGTCGAGGCCGAGAAGCTGGCCGAGTCCGACGACTGGGGCGACACCGCGGGCCGCTACAAGGACCTGATGAACGACTGGAAGGCCGCCGGTCGCGCGCCCAAGGACAGCGACGAGGCCCTCTGGCAGCGGTTCCGTGCCGCGCAGGACAAGTTCTTCGCCCGCCGCTCGGCCGCGTTCAACGAGCGCGACGCCGAGTTCACCGACAACGCCGCGAAGAAGGAAGAGCTCCTGATCGACGCGGAGAAGATCGACCCCGCGGTCAACCTCGAAGCGGCGAAGAACCAGCTCCGCAAGGTCCAGGAACGCTGGGACGAGATCGGCAAGGTCCCGCGCGAGCGCATCCGCGACCTGGACCTGCGCCTCAAGACGGTGCAGGACAAGGTCAAGTCCGCCGAGGACAACAAGTGGCGCCGCACCGACCCCGAGGCACTCGCCAGGGCCGCGCAGTTCCACGAGCGCGTCGCGCACTTCGAGTCCCAGGCGGCCAAGGCCCGCGCCGCGGGCGACGAGCGTCGCGCGAAGAAGGCCGACGAGCAGGCCGCGCAGTGGCGTGAATGGCTCGAAGCGGCCGAGAACGCCGTCGCCGACCGCTGACGTGTGACCACTCAGGGGCCTTTCGCCGTCGCGAAGGGCCCCTGAGCCGTCTTGACCTGCGGCGATAAGCGGCGCTTATGACGCTGTCAGCGAGTTTACTTTGACGGCGCCGCGCGGGGCACGCGAAAGTGGTTTCAGCGGGAAATATCCCCGGAAACCACTTTTTTTTGGGAGTCCTTCAATGGCGAAGATCGTTTGTGTCCTTTATGACGACCCCATCGACGGCCAGCCGAAAACTTACGCGCGTGACGATTTGCCCGCGCTTTCCCAGTATCCCGGCGGCCAGACCCTGCCGACGCCGAGCGCGGTCGACTTCACCCCGGGTGAGCTGCTCGGCAGCGTGTCCGGCGAGCTGGGCCTGCGGAAGTTCCTCGAGGAACGCGGCCACACCCTGGTCGTCACCTCGGACAAGGAAGGCCCGGATTCGGTACTCGACAAAGAGCTCGCCGACGCGGAGATCGTCATTTCCCAGCCGTTCTGGCCCGCGTATCTGACGCCGGAAAGAATCGCGAAGGCGCCGAACCTGAAATTGGCGGTCACCGCCGGGATCGGGTCCGACCACGTTGATCTCCAATCCGCGATCGAGCACGGGATCACCGTCGCCGAGGTGACCTATTGCAACAGCATCAGCGTCGCGGAACACGTGTCGATGATGATTCTTTCGCTCGTGCGGAACTACATCCCGTCCTACCAGCAGGTCATCGCCGGCGGCTGGAACATCGCCGACTGCGTCGCGCGGTCCTACGACCTCGAAGGCATGCACGTCGGGACGGTGGCCGCGGGCCGGATCGGGCTGGCCGTGCTGAAGCGGCTCAAGCCGTTCGACGTCCACCTGCACTACACCGACAAGCACCGCCTGCCCGCCGACGTCGAGGAGGAGTATGGCCTGACCTTCCACGAGAGCCCGCAGGACATGGTGCCGTTCTGCGACGTCGTCACCATCAACGCGCCGCTGCACCCGGAGACCGAGAACCTGTTCGACGAGAAGCTGCTCAACACCATGAAACGCGGTGCGTACCTCGTCAACACCGCGCGCGGCAAGATCGTCGACCGCGACGCCATCGTCCGCGCGCTGGAAAGCGGCCAGCTCGCCGGGTACGCCGGTGACGTCTGGTACCCGCAGCCCGCTCCGGCCGACCACCCGTGGCGCACCATGCCGCACCACGGCATGACCCCGCACATCTCGGGCTCGTCGCTGTCGGCCCAGGCCCGCTACGCCGCCGGAACCCGCGAAATCCTCGAATCCTGGTTCGACGGCACCCCGATCCGCGACGAGTACCTGATCGTCCAAGGCGGCCAGCTCGCCGGCACCGGCGCCCACTCCTACACCGCCAAGTAGCCCCAGACTGCACTCACGCGTACACAGATCGCCCACACACGTGCACAGACTGCACTCACGCCGAGTGCAGTCTGTGCACGCGTGTGGGCAGGTTAGGAGCCGAGGTGGCCTAGGCGTAGGTGCTGGCGCAGGGTGTCGTCCAGGGCTCGGGTCATGTTGACTTGGCGGACGACGCGGATGAGGGCGCGCGAGAGCATCGACTCGGGTTGCTGGTCCGGGAGGAGCAGGCCGACGCCGTGGGTGACGATCGGTTCGACGAGTGGGACGACACGCATGTCGCCGGGGACGCGGAAGGTCTGCAGCCAGGTGTGCGGCATGATCGTCGACGTCGAGCCGTCGCGGACGTGGGCGTACAGCGTCGAAATCGAGTTCGTCTCCATCACGATCTGCGGGCTGCAGTCGAGCGAGGCGAACACCTCGTCGAGGAACTTGCGGTTCATCATGTCGGGCGTCAGCAAGCAAAGGCGCATCGACGCGGCCACCGCCCAGCTCATCGACTCCTGCGTCGGCGCGACCCGGTCCGCGGACGCGAGCAGCACGTACCGCTCGCGGTAAAGCGGGATCGTGCGGACGCCGGCCGGGTACTGTCCCTCCAAATAGGACACCGCCGCGTCGATCTCGAACTCGATCAGCGCGCGCCGGATTTCCACCGACGACAGGGAAAGCAGCGAAAGCCGCACGAGCGGGTACGTGCTGCGCAGCGGCCCGGTCAACAACGTGAGCGCCGGCAGCGCGGTGGGGATCGAACCCAGGTTGAGCACCCCGCTCAACCCGTCCCGCATGGTCCGGATCTCCTCCACCAGCGCGTGCCGGTCGGCCAGGATCTTGCGCGCCCAGTCGACCAGGCGCTGCCCTTCGTCGGTCAGGCCCTCATACCTGTTGGCGCGCCGCACTATCTGGACGTCGAGCTCGGCCTCCAGTTTGCGGATCCCGGACGACAGCGCGGGCTGGGAGACGTGGCACTCCTCCGCGGCCCGGCTGAAATGTCCTTCCTTCGCGAGCGCCACCAGGTATTCGAGTTGACTGAAGAGCATCACACGGTCGGATACTGGGAGTACGCGCCGAAGTTGCCGTACAAGCGATCAGGTCCGTAGGTGACCGACTGGACGAGGAGTTCCCCGCCGACAAAGGCGCCGTGCCAAGAGGCGCCTTTGCCGCCGAAGACCTCTTCGCGGTCACCGCGCGAACGCGGCCGGTTGATGCCGATCTTGAACGCCTGCAAGCCGGCACCGAGACGGTGTGCTGTCGACTCGTCGTCGCAGGAAACGGACGCGACTAGCGAGCCGTCCCCCACGTTCATCTCCGAGAGCAGCTCCGCTTCGGTGTCGACGAGCACGATCGAATCGACCGGCCCGAACGGCGCCGTGTGGTGCAGCGGCGAGGCCGCCCGCGAGGCGAGGAGCACCGACGGCGTGAGGATCGCCGCCGGCGCGAAGTACGCCGATATTTCCTGGCCGGGAACGAACTTCCCGTCCTCCAGCAGACCCCGGTGGAGCGGCACCCCGCCGTGGCCGATGGCTTCGTCGACCGCGTCGTGCAGCTCCTTGGCCTTACGGTCACTGATCAGCGGCCCGAAGTCCAAGGCGGGCAACGGATCGTCCGGGGACGCCACCGCGAGCGGGTGGCCGAAGGCGAGACTCCGCACCGCGGGCAGATACGCGGCGAGGAACTCGTCGAACAGCGAACGCTGCACCACGAACCGTGAGTACGCCGTGCCGCGCTGCTTACCGTGCACAAAGGACTCACGGATCTGCGCGGACAACGTATCCCAGTCGCTGAATTCCCAGACTCCCCAGCAGTTCAGGGTTTCCGCCTCGATCACGTGCCGTTTGCTCTGGTCGAACAGCTTCGCCGCCACCGCACCGCCCGGATCCCGTCCGCCGACGAACGACAGGCAGCCGATCACCGGCGAACTCACCAGCGACGCCGCCAGCTCGGAACCGTTGCCACTGACCAATGTCAGCGGCAACCCGTGCCGGGCCGCGAGCGCGACGGCGAGCGTCAGGCAGTTCACTCCCCCGTCCGACGGCGCCTTCGCGATCGCGGCGTTGCCCGCGAGCGTCTGTACCAGCATGGCGTGCATCAGCACACTCATCGGCTGGTTCCACGCGGCGATGTTGCTGACCGGCCCGCGCAACGGCGTGCGGCCGGCCATCATCTCCTCGATCTCGTCGAGGTACCACCGCACGCCGTCCACACATCGGTCGACGTCGTCGAGCGCGGCGGCCCAGGTCCGGCCGATCTCCCAGACCAGCAGCAGTGCCAGCAGTTCCCGTTGTCCGGCGATGTCCTCGATCGCCGCGGACACCCTCGCCTTCCGCTCGGCCAGCGGCGCCATCGACCAGGTCCGGTGCTGGTAAAGGCTTTCCACCACCGCGCGCTGCGCGCCGCGCGCGTCGAGCTCGGGCGGGCCGATGATCGCGCCGCCGTCGAGCGGCGAAGTGGCCTGCCGCGGCGTGCCTTCGTGCCACCGCCCGCCCCAGTAGTTCAGCAAACCGTTGTCACGGAACGCTTCCGGAGCGACGGCCTGCGCGCGGGCGTACGTCGTCTGCCAATCGGTACCCGGTTTGAGGGCAAGTGCCATCAGGAACCCCCTGGCGTGGACGTCTCGTCGAGCAGGGCGGCGAGCGCGCTCACGACCCGCAGGGTCGGCACCGCGACGCCGGTCAGGCCGGCGAGTTCGACGACGGCCTTGAGGATGGCGTCGAGCTCGAGCGGTTTGCCGCGTTCGAGGTCCACCAACGTGGATGTCTTGTGCTCACCTGTTCTCTCCGCGCCCGCGAGGCGACGCTCGATGGAAACCCCCGGATCGACGCCCAGGCTCGTCGCCACGTCCAGGGTTTCCTGCATCATCTGGACGACGAGGTCACGGGTCTGGTCGTCGCGGCAGATCCCGCCCATGGTCGCGCGGGTGAGCGCGCTGATCGGGTTGAACGCGATGTTCCCCATGAGCTTGAGCCAGATATCGCGCCGGAGATCCGGTTCCACCGGGCATTTGAGCCCACCGGCGATCATCGCGTCGGAGAATTCCGTGCAGCGTGCGGAAGTCGTGCCGTCCGGTTCGCCGATGGACAGCCGGGTGCCCTCGAGATGCCGGATCTGCCCCGGGGCCGAGATTTCCGTGGCCGCGTAGACCACGCAGCCGATGGCGCGCTGTACCGGGAGCACCGCGCTGACCGCGCCGTCCGGGTCGACGCTTTCGATCCGCGTTCCTTCGTATTTCCCGTCCTGGCCGTGGAAGTACCACCACGGGATGCCGTTCTGCGCGGCGATGAGACTGGTGTTCTCCTGCAGCAGCGGTTCGAGCAGTGGCCCGCAACTCGCGTATTGGGTGGCCTTCAAGCCCAGGAAGACATGGTCGACCGGGCCGACTTCGGCCGGATCGTCCGTGGCGTGCGGCCGGGCCTCGAAGTCGCCGCGGGGGCTCGTGACCCGGACCCCGGATTCGCGAATCGCTTCGAGATGTGGCCCGCGGGCGATGAGATGAACCTCGGCCCCCGCCCGGGAGAGACTGGCTCCGACATATGCGCCGATGGCGCCCGCACCAAGCACAGCGACCTTCACGGTGACTCCATCCTTGCCTCGGTAGTGTATGCAGTATACGGTATGGAACGCTCCGGTCAACGGGTCGGAGCGATCGGCCAAGGAGGCGATGCTCCGTGGACGAACTGGCGAAATGGACGGCGGCCGTGTGCTCCGACCTCGGCATCGACGAGGCGGAACTCGACCGCTCACTGGTACTCGACATCGCACGAAACGTACGAAGATCCGTCACCGGTCAAGCCGCCCCGGTGACGGCATACCTCGTCGGAATCGCCGTGGGTCAGGGTTTGCCGCCCAGCGAGGCCGTCGCGCGCCTGGCCGCGCTGACCAACCGCTGGCGGGGAATCGACTGGAGCGATTGAGAGTCCGGATGGCTCTGGACAACCAGGGTGATCTAGGTCCACGATGAGTTCCATATCGTATGCAGTATGCGGTAGGCACAAGCAAGAGGAGCTGATGACGCACATGGCAGTCGACGGCGAACCCGAGACGATCTCCGGGGGACATCTGGTAGCGAAGGCGCTGAAAGCAGAGGGCGTCGACGTGATCTTCACCCTGTGCGGCGGGCACATCATCGACATCTACGACGGCTGCGTCGACGAAGGCATCGATGTGGTGGACGTGCGCCACGAGCAGGTCGCGGCGCACGCCGCCGACGGTTACGCCCGCATCACCGGCAAGCCCGGCGTCGCGGTGGTCACCGCCGGACCCGGCACCACCGACGCGGTCACCGGCGTCGCGAACGCCCTGCGCGCGGAAAGCCCCATGCTGCTGATCGGCGGCCAGGGCTCGCTGAGCCAGCACAAGATGGGTTCACTTCAGGACCTTCCGCACGTCGACATGATGACCCCGATCACCAAGTTCGCGGCCAGCATCCCCGCGACCGAGCGCATCGCGGACATCGTCTCGATGGCCTTCCGCGAGTGCCACAACGGCGCCCCCGGCCCGTCCTTCCTGGAGATCCCCCGGGACGTGCTGGACGCCAAGGTCCCGCTGGAAAAGGCCCGTATCCCCGAAGCCGGCCGCTACCGCGCCTCGACCAAGACCGCCGGTGACCCCGAAGCGATCGAACGTCTCGCGGACATGATCGTGGCGGCGGAAAAGCCGTGCGTCCTGCTCGGCAGCCAGGTCTGGACGTGTCGCGCCACCGACGCCGCGATCGAGTTCGTCCGCGAGCTCAACGTACCGGCGTTCATGAACGGCTCCGGCCGCGGCACGCTCCCCCCTGGCGACCCGCACCACCTCCAGCTCTCCCGGCGCTACGCGTTCAACAACGCCGACCTCATCATCATCGTCGGCACCCCGTTCGACTTCCGGATGGGTTACGGCAAAAGGCTTTCGCCCGACGCGAAGGTCGTCCAGATCGACCTCGACTACCGCACGGTCGGCAAGAACCGCGACATCGACCTCGGCATCGTCGGCGACGCCGGCATGGTGCTCGCCGCGGTCAAGCAGGCCACCTCCGGTCGCGTCGACAACGGCGCCGTGGGCCGCAAGACCTGGCTCGAGGAGCTGCGTGGCGTCGAGACTGCCGCGTACGAGAAGCGCCTGCCGCGCCAGCTCTCCGACGCCTCCCCGATCGACCCGTACCGCCTGGTGCACGAGATCAACGAGTTCCTCACCGAGGACTCGATCTACATCGGCGACGGCGGCGACATCGTCACCTTCTCCGGCCAGGTCGTGCAGCCGAAGTCGCCGGGTCACTGGATGGACCCCGGTCCACTCGGGACACTCGGTGTCGGCATCCCGTTCGTGATGGCCGCGAAGTACGCCAGGCCCGAAAAAGAGGTCGTCGCGCTGTTCGGTGACGGTGCCTTCAGCCTCACCGGCTGGGACTTCGAAACCTTGGTGCGCTTCAACCTCCCGTTCGTCGGCATCGTCGGCAACAACTCGTCGATGAACCAGATCCGGTACGGCCAGGCCGCCAAGTACGGCGACAACCGCGGCCGGATCGGGAACACGCTCGGCGACGTGCCGTACGACCAGTTCGCCAAGATGCTCGGCGGTTACGGCGAAGAAGTCCGGAACCCGGCCGACATCCGTCCCGCGCTCGAGCGCGCCAGGGAATCCGGAAAGCCGTCCCTGATCAACGTCTGGGTCGACCCGGATGTCTACGCGCCGGGAACCATGAACCAGACCATGTACAAGTGAGCGAGGGATAGCCATGGGAAAGGCACTCGAAGGCGTTCGCGTTCTCGACATGACCCACGTCCAATCCGGCCCCTCCTGCACGCAGATACTGGGCTGGCTCGGCGCGGACGTGGTCAAGGTGGAGGCACTCACCGGCGACATCACGCGCAAGCAACTGCGGGACGTGCCCGATGTGGACAGTCTTTACTTCACGATGCTGAACTGCAACAAGCGCAGCATCACGCTCAACATGAAGAGCGACGAAGGCAAGCAGATCTTCACGGACATGTTGCCCCGCTTCGACATCCTCGCCGAGAACTTCGGTCCCGGGGCGGTCGACCGGATGGGCTTCACGTGGGATCGCCTGCAGGAACTCAACCCGAAGCTGATCTACGCCTCGATCAAGGGTTTCGGCGAGGGGCCGTACACCCACTTCAAGGCTTACGAAGTGGTCGCCCAGGCGATGGGCGGATCGATGAGCACGACCGGTTTCGAGGACGGCCCGCCGCTCGCGACCGGGTCCCAGATCGGGGACTCCGGTACCGGGATGCACGCGGTGGCGGGGATTCTCGCCGCGCTGTACCAGCGTGAGCACACCGGGCGCGGGCAGAAGGTCAGTGTCGCCATGCAGCACGCGGTGCTGAACCTGTGCCGGGTCAAGCTGCGTGACCAGCAGCGCCTGACCCATGGCCCCCTCGCGGAATACCCGAACAAGGACTTCGGCGACGAGGTCCCGCGTTCGGGCAACGCCTCCGGTGGCGGGCAGCCCGGCTGGGCGGTCAAGTGCAGCCCGGGCGGGCCGAACGACTACATCTACGTGATCGTCCAGCCCGTCGGCTGGGAACCGATCACGAAGCTGATCGGGCGTCCCGAGCTGGCCGCCGACCCCGAGTGGAACTCGCCGGAGGCCCGGCTGTCCAAACTGGACAAGATGTTCCAGCTGATCGAAGAGTGGACGATCACGCACAGCAAGCACGAGGTGCTGGCGAAGCTCAACTCCGTCAACGTCCCTTGTGGACCGATCCTGTCCACCAAGGAGCTCATCGAAGACGAGTCCTTGGCGGCCAACCAGATGGTCGTGAAGGTCGATCACCCCGAGCGCGGGGAGTTCACCACCGTCGGCTGCCCGATCAAGCTGTCGGACTCCCCCGTGGACATCGAACGCTCCCCGCTTCTCGGCGAGCACAACGAAGACATCTACACGCGCGAACTCGGCCTGGCGCCGGACCGGCTCGCCGAGCTCAAGTCGAATGGAGTGATCTGATCCATGTCAGCTAAAGCGTCCGTACGCGAGGTACTGGACAAGGTCCGTGCCGAGGGGAGGGACTCCCTCACCGCCCCCGAAGGCAAGCAGATCTGTGACGCCTACGGCATCCCGACCCCGGGCGAAGGACTGGCGACGACCGCGGACGAGGCCGCGCGGCTGGCCGAGGAGATCGGCGGATCGCTCGCGCTGAAGATCGTCTCGCCCGACATCCTGCACAAGACCGAGGCCGGCGGCGTCATCATCGGCGTCGAGGGCGGGGCCGCGGCGAGCGAGGCGTTCGACAAGATCATCGCCAACGCCTTGGCCTACAAGGAGTCCGCGAGCATCACCGGTGTCCAGGTGCAGCAGATGGTCGGCGGTGGCCACGAGGTCATCGTCGGTGCGACGACCGACCCGACCTTCGGCAAGATCGTCGCCTTCGGACTCGGCGGCGTGCTCGTCGAGGTGCTCAAGGACGTCACCTTCCGGCTGGCGCCGATCGACTCCGCCGAGGCGAAGTCGATGGTCAACGGGATCAAGGCGGCCGAGGTCCTCCAGGGCGCCCGCGGTGCGAAGTCGGTCGACATCGACGCGCTCGCCGACGTGCTCCAGAAGGTTTCGGCGCTGGTGACCGATTTCCCGGAGATCAGCGAGTTCGACCTGAACCCCGTGTTCGCCTCGCCAGAGGGCGCGATCGCCGCGGATGTCCGGATCCTGCTCGAAACCGGCGAGACCGTGGAACCGGTCAAGCACTCCCGGGACGAGATCCTGCGGGTGATGAACCGGATGATGTACCCCGACGCCGTCGCGGTCATCGGTGCTTCCTCGGAAGACGGCAAAATCGGCAACTCCGTGATGAAGAACCTCATCAACGGCGGGTACGCCGGCGAGATCTACCCGATCAACCCGAAGGCCGACGAGATCCTCGGCAAGAAGGCGTACAAGTCGATCTCGGACGTACCCGGCGACGTGGACGTGGCGGTTTTCGCGATTCCCGCCAAGTTCGTGCCGCAGGCGCTCACCGAATGCGGGACCAAAGGCGTTCCCGCGGCCGTCCTCATCCCGTCGGGCTTCGCCGAAACCGGGAACCAGGAACTGCAGGACGAGATCGTCGCGATCGCGCAGAAGAGCGGCGTCCGGATGCTCGGGCCGAACATCTACGGCTACTACTCGACGTGGCACAACCTGTGCGCCACGTTCTGCACGCCGTACGACGTCCGCGGCGGGGTCGCGCTGACCTCGCAGAGCGGTGGTATCGGCATGGCCATCCTCGGGTTCAGCCGGACCACCAAGATGGGCGTTTCGGCGATCGTCGGGCTCGGTAACAAGTCCGACATCGACGAGGACGACCTGCTCACCTTCTTCGAGCAGGACGACAACACCCAGTGCGTCGCGATGCACCTCGAGGACCTCAAGGACGGCCGCGCCTTCGTCGAGGCGGCGCAGCGGATCACCAAGAAGAAGCCGGTGGTCGTGCTCAAGGCCGGTCGCACCGCGATGGGCGCCAAGGCGGCCAGCTCCCACACCGGCGCGCTGGCCGGTGACGACAAGGTCTACGACGACATCCTGCGGCAAGCCGGAGTCGTACGCGCGCCTGGTCTCAACGAGATGCTGGAATACGCCCGCGGCCTGCCGCTACTGCCGACCCCCAAGGGCGAGAACGTCGTCATCATCACCGGTGCCGGCGGTTCGGGCGTGCTGCTCTCCGACGCGTGTGTCGAAGAGGGCCTGTCCCTGATGGAGATCCCACCGGACCTGGACGAGGCGTTCCGCGCGTTCATCCCGCCCTTCGGCGCGGCCGGGAACCCGATCGACATCACCGGTGGCGAGCCGCCGTCGACCTACGAGGCGACGATCCGGCTCGGCCTGGAGGATCCCCGCATCCACGCGCTGATCCTGGGTTACTGGCACACCATCGTCACCCCGCCGATGGTCTTCGCCGAACTGACGTCGCGAGTCGTCGAGGAGTACCGCGCCAAGGGCATCGACAAGCCCGTCGTCGCGTCGCTCGCCGGTGACACCGAGGTCGAACAGGCCTGTGACTACCTGTTCGACCACAAGGTCGTGGCTTACCCCTACACCACCGAAAAGCCGGTCGCCGTGCTCGGCGCCAAGTACCGGTGGGCCCGTGCGGCCGGACTGATCAAACCTTGATCTTTACGGCTGATCAATGTTGGAATCGCCCGAGATGACCCGAGGAGGACAGTTGCGGACTGGGCTTTCGCACGGCGGCCGACCCCGATGGCGGCCGCCACCCGGAGCCCGCTGATCGCGGAGACCGCGCCCCGGACGGCATGAGACCAAGGGCTTGGCAGGGGACTTTCGATGGGGCCTGGCCACGTGATCGCGGAGCGCTACGACGAGCAAACGCTGAGAAATATATCCGGGGGAAACCTTACGCGAACCGCGTGAATCGAGATCAGGAGATCCAATGGCGGATTCTTCCCATGTTCCGATCGCGGACTCGTCGGGCGGTGAAGCGGTCGCTTCACCGCCGGTCGAATCCGAACGTGTGTGGCGGGCCGGCAAGCTCGAACCGATGCCGATCCGCAAACTACCGGAGGCCCCGCCCTCCATCCACCTGCTCGGCCCGACGGTCTTCCTCGTCGCGCTCGGCGTGGGGATGGGCGAGTCCTACATGTGGCCGAGGCTGGTTCTGGTCTTCGGCCCGGAGATCAGATGGCTGTTCCTGATCGGTGTCACCCTCCAAGCCGTGGTCATGCTGGAGATGGCCCGGTACGCGATGGCGACCGGTGAAAGCATCTTCGCCGGGGCGGCACGAGTCTTCAAACCGTTGATGTGGTTCTTCTTCGGGGTCGCGATCCTGGTCTATATCTGGCCAGGTCACCTTTCGGCTGGTGCCGCGGCGTTCGAGGAGATAACGGGCATACCGTGGGTCGTGACAGCCTGCGTTGCCCTGATCCTGGTGGGCATTCTCTTCAGCCTGGCCAGGGTCATCTACAACCTGCTGGAAAACCTGCTCGCCATCCTGATCGGGATCCTGGTCGTCGGTACGGCCGTCATCGCGTCCATGGTGGGGAGCTGGGGTGATCTGACCAGCACGCTCGCCGGGATGTTCGCCTTCGGGTACTTCCCCTCGGAAGCGTTGTCGGCTCAGTGGTTCCCGATCGTCGTCGGCTCGATCGCCTTCGCGGGCCCGTCCGGGATGCAGCAGATGTGGTACACGCTGCACCTGCGGGACAGCGGCGCCGGTATGGGTGCGCACATCCCGAACGTCCAGGGCCTGAGGAACGCCGGCGCCGAAGAGAAGATGCCGTCGCGCGGATTCATGTTCGACACCGAGGACCCCGCCGAGATGGCCAAGTGGAAGGGCTGGCGGCGCTGGGTCACCTTCGACGCCCTGCTCTTGTTCTGGGGCATCACGATGCTGGTGACGGTGTCGTTCACGGTGCTCGCGCAATCGGCGGCGCGGGAGAATCCGGACGTCAAGGGCCTGATCGAAGGTGGCGACCGTGACGCGGCGCTGCTCGCGATGTCGGATGCCTTCGCTTCGGCGGGTGGTCCCATTCTCGGCGGGTTGTTCTTCGGGTTCATCGCCCTGATCGGGATGAACGCGACACTCGGCCTGTTCGACTCGTTCTCGCGGGGCCAGGCGGACATGACGTACTTCTTCATGCCGGGAGCGAAGAAGTTCAAGATGGCCCATCTCTACGCGGGATTCCTGTGGGGCCTGATCACGTTCGGCATTCTGATCCTGCTGTTCGGTCCCGCCGACGGGCCCAGTGGCGTGCTCGACATCCTGGCGTTCCTTTCCACCTTCGCCATGGGTGCCTACTGCATAGTGCTGCTGCTGGTGAACAACCGCATGCTGCCCAAACCGATCCGGCCGAAGATCTGGACCAACCTGATCATCGGCTTCGGCGCGGTCTTCTATCTCGGCATGCTGTTCTTCAGCCTGGTCAAGTTCGGGGTGGTGGTGGGCTGATGCAGGACACCCGGCTCTACCGTCTCTTCGAACTCGCCGTCCCCGGCATCCTCGTCGGCCTCATCGCCGGCGTGACCGCGGGCAGCCTGGCCCTGCTCGTCGGCCAGCCTCCGAACTGGGCGCTGGTGACCGCGATGACCCTGGGTGTGCCGCTGGCCGTGGCCGGTGGCGGGTTCGGGCTGCTCGCGGCCTACGGGAAGGTCAGGATGGGCGGGTTCGCCCCCGCCGCGCTGTACTGGCTGATCGCGTTCCCGGTGGCGAGGCTGCTCCACGAGGTGCTCACGAAGCTGGTGCTCACCGGCGAGCCGGGCCTGCCGCCCGACCCGCTGGGTTTCCTGGCCTTCCAGGGCATCATCAGCGCGGGTTTCGCGATCGGCTTCCTGTGGCTGCACGAGCGGGTCGCGCCGCGGTGGTGGCACAAGGTGGCACCGCATAACGAGCAGGCCGGGGTCGTGTTCGCCCGGTATGCCGTGCACGCGCAGCGGATGGTGAAGGCGAAGCAGGCGAGGTCGAAGCCTCGCCGGCGGGCGAAAGTTTCTTCATTGTGAAGTAGTGAAAGCAATCACCGAGATAAAGTCAGAACGCACGCCCGGCCCGTTACGCCGGGCGTGCGTTCTGCCCATGTTCGAATATCCCCCCGCCGGAGGAATTCATGAACATGCCCACCTGGGTCTGACTCGCCACCATCGGCGGCCTCTGCTCGATGATCTTCTTCGATTTCTACCTGGTGTCCCGGAACCCCCACAAGCCTTCGATGCGGGAATGCACCTTGTGGGTGTCTTTTTATGTCGGATTGGCCGTACTGTTCGGCATCGGCGTCCTCGTGTTCGCGGGCCCGCAATACGGTGGCGAGTTCTGCCAGCCGAATACCAGCAGAAAGTCCTGTCCATCGGGATCGTGCTCGCGCTGGGACTGCGTTGACCAAAGAGCCTTATCTCGTCTTCGCCGCCAACGCCTTCGCCCTTATGGGGCTGCGTCAGCTGTTCTTCCTCATCGGCGGCCTGCTGGACAAGCTGGTGTACCTCAGCGTCGGCCTGGCGGTGGTACTCGGGTTCATCGGGCTGAAGCTGACCTTCGAGGCGCTGCACCACGACGGCGTCAGCTGGGCTCCGGAGATCCCCATCCTCGGTTCACTGGCCATCATCGTCGGCACGCTGGCCGTGACCACGGTGGCGAGCCTGCTGAAATCCCGTTCCGACCGGAACAAGGAGCTGGACGCCGTGATGGACGAGGCCGCGGGACTCGAGACCGAGGAGGCCGGAGAGCGGGGCTGAGCCGGCGGCTCTGGCAGCTCAGTCCCCGCGCGTTAAGACGTCACTTGGACGCCGTGGCCTGCGGCTCACTCAGGGAGCGGCTGCGCAGGTACTGCTCGACGTCGGCTACCTCCTGCTTACGCGACTTCGCGAGAGCGTTGGACAGACCGAGACCGAGGGTGCCACCGTCGGCGCTGTACCCCATCGGGGCGCGCTTCAGGTTTTCCAGGATTTCCTTCCAGGTACGCATGATTGATCTTCACCTCCTTCCGGATAATGAAAGGAAGGCTGAGTTTTCCCAACCCTCCTTTTTCGGGTATTACCCAGTCCCCGTCGGCGCGAACCACTGCGCCGACGGGCCGGGGAGCTCGGGACTACGGCTGCGGTGCCGTCCTGCGGCGGCGGGACCGGACCGGGGTCGGCGGGTCGACCCGGTTGTCCGCCATGTTCGCGCGCTGGTCGAGATAGGACAGCCGGGTGCGCTCGGTGTGCTCGCGCATGATCTTCGAAGCCGTTGTGGCGTCGCCTTTTTCGATGGCGTCGACCAGTTTCGCGTGTTCCTGCCATGACTTCTTGCCGCGGTGGCGCGCGATCGGCGTGTAGTACCACCGGACGCGGCGATCCACCTGTGAAACGAAGTCCAGCAATACCTGGTTTCCGGAGAGCTCGGTGACCAGCCGGTGGAGCGCGGCGTTCGCCGAGACCATGCCGTCGATGTCGTCCGCGGCCAGCGCCGCTTCACCGGCCGCGCAGAGCTGGCGCAGCCGCGCGACACCTTCGGCACCGGCGTGCTCGGCGGCGAGCCGCGCGGATTCCCCTTCGAGCGCGGCGCGGACGGCCAGCAGCTGGTCGACCTCCACGTCCGTGGGGGCGTGGACGAACGCACCGTAACCGGGGCTGAGGTCGACCCAGCCCTCGGAACTGAGGAGCTGCAAGGCTTCGCGGATCGGCTGGCGCGAAACTCCCAGCAGTTCAGCGAGCTCGCTTTCCACCAGATGCTGGCCCGGCTTGAGCTGCCGGGAGATGATCAGCTCCTGCATTGCCTGGTACACGCGCTCACGCAGAGGAACCGGACGATCGATCCGGTGCGCCGACCGGTCTTGCGGTAGCTCGCTCGCTGACATAGGGAAACTCCCGGGCTCGTAATGCCGTGACGTGGGAGTGTTCATCCACGTTCGGTCCACTGACTACAGCATACAATGAACTAAATGTTGCCTTGGGGTGATACCCATCACTACAGCGAGTGATCTCCTGCTCCATCCGCGAGCCCTTTCTTTCCATACTGCATACAGTCTACAATATGTGTCATGGACCTCTACGAGTACCAGGCGAGGGATCTCTTCGCCGCCCATGGCGTACCGGTTCCACCGGGTGCCGTGGCGAACAGTCCGGAAGAAGCCAAGGCCGCGGCCGAGCGCATCGGCAGCCAAGTCGTCGTCAAGGCGCAGGTGAAGGTCGGCGGGCGCGGCAAGGCCGGCGGCGTCAAGCTCGCCAAGACCCCCCAGGAGGCGCAGGAGACCGCGGAAACCATCCTGGGCCTGGACATCAAGGGCCACGTCGTGCGCCGCGTGATGGTGGCACAGGCCTCCCAGATCAACGAGGAGTACTACGTCTCCTTCCTGCTGGACCGGTCGAACCGCACCTTCCTCGCGATGGCGTCGGCCGAGGGTGGCGTCGAGATCGAGGTGCTCGCGGTGGAGCGTCCCGAGGCGCTGGCGAAGGTGCCGATCGACGCGATCGCCGGTGTGGGCAAAGGGAAAGCGGTCGAGATCCTCACCGCGGCGAAGTTCCCCGCCGAGGTGATCGACGAAGCCGCGGACGTCGTGGTGAAGCTCTGGGAGACGTTCGTCTCCGAGGACGCGACGCTGGTCGAGGTGAACCCGCTGGTGCGTGATCCGCACGACCGGATCATCGCGCTCGACGGCAAGGTCACCCTCGACGAGAACGCCGCGTTCCGCCAGCCCGGCCACGCCGGACTCGTCGACGAAGAGGCCGAGAATCCGTTGGAGGCCAAGGCGAAGGCGAAGGACCTCAACTACGTCAAGCTCGACGGCCAGGTCGGCATCATCGGCAACGGCGCGGGCCTCGTCATGTCCACTTTGGACGTCGTGGCGTACGCGGGTGAGAAGCACGGTGGCGTCAAGCCCGCCAACTTCCTCGACATCGGCGGCGGCGCGTCGGCGGCGGTCATGGCGGCCGGGCTCGACGTCATCCTCGGGGACGCCGACGTGAAGAGCGTGTTCGTCAACGTCTTCGGCGGCATCACCGCCTGTGACGCGGTCGCCAACGGCATCGTGGAGGCCCTGCAGATCCTGGGCGACTCCGCCACCAAGCCGCTCGTCGTCCGCCTGGACGGCAACAACGTCGTCGAAGGCCGCGCGATCCTGGCCGAGGCGAACCACCCGCTCATCACCGTGGTGGACACAATGGACAATGCGGCCGACAAGGCCGCCGAGCTCGCGGCCGCGGGGGTATAACCATGTCGATCTTCCTGACCGAGCACAGCAAAGTCATCGTCCAGGGCATCACCGGCGCCGAGGCGACCAAGCACACCGCCAAGATGCTCCGCGCGGGCACGAACATCGTCGGCGGGGTCAACGCCAGGAAAGCGGGCCAGGTCGTCACCATCGAGGGCGAAGAGCTCACGGTGTTCGGCACGGTCGAAGAGGCCATGAAGGAGACCGGCGCGGACGTGTCGGTCATCTTCGTGCCGCCGAAATTCGCCAAAGACGCCGTATTGGAAGCGATCGAGGCGGAAATCGGGCTGGCGGTGGTCATCACCGAAGGCATTCCCGTGCACGACTCCGCGTATTTCTGGGCGCGGGCCGTGGCGAAGGAAAACGTCACGCGCATCATCGGGCCGAACTGCCCGGGCATCATTTCGCCGGGGAAGTCGAACGCGGGCATCATCCCGGCCGACATTTCCGGCCCGGGCAAGATCGGCCTGGTGTCGAAGTCGGGCACGCTGACCTACCAGATGATGTACGAGCTGCGCGAGATCGGTTTCTCCACCGCGATCGGTATCGGCGGGGACCCGGTCATCGGGACCACGCACATCGACGCGCTCGA
>NZ_DASYMU010000206.1:0-5986 GCF_036008905.1 Amycolatopsis sp.
TCGAGCGCGTCGATGTGCGTGGTCCCGATGACCGGGTCCCCGCCGATACCGATCGCGGTGGAGAAACCGATCTCGCGCAGCTCGTACATCATCTGGTAGGTCAGCGTGCCCGACTTCGACACCAGGCCGATCTTGCCCGGGACCGGCGCGATGTCCGACGGGATGATCCCGACGTTGGACTTCCCGGGGGAGATGATGCCGGGGCAGTTCGGCCCGATGATCCGGGTCTGGTTGCCCTTGGCGCCCGCGTGGGCCCAGAAGTACGCCGAGTCGTGCACCGGGATGCCCTCGGTGATGACCACGGCGAGGCCGATCTCGGCGTCGATGGCCTCGATGACCGCGTCCTTGGCGAACTTCGGCGGCACGAAGATGACCGACACGTCCGCGCCGGTCTCCTTCATGGCCTCTTCGACCGTGCCGAACACCGTGAGCTCTTTGCCCTCGATGGTGACCGTCTGGCCCGCCTTGCGGGCGTTGACGCCACCGACGATGTTCGTACCGGACTTCAGCATCTTGGCCGTGTGCTTGGTGCCCTCGGACCCGGTGATGCCCTGGACGATGACCTTGCTGTTTTCGTCAATGAAGATCGACATGTGTTACGCCCCCGCCGCTGCGAGCTCGGCGGCCTTGTCTGCCGCGTTGTCCATTGTGTCCACCACGGTGATCAACGGGTGGTTGGCTTCCGCCAGGATCGCGCGGCCCTCGATGACGTTGTTGCCGTCGAGCCGCACCACCAAAGGCTTGGTCGCGTTGTCGCCCAGGATCTTCAGCGCTTCGACGATGCCGTTCGCGACCGCGTCACAGGCGGTGATGCCGCCGAAGACGTTCACGAACACGCTCTTCACGTCGGCGTCGCCGAGGATGACGTCCAGGCCCGCGGCCATGACCTCGGCCGAGGCGCCACCGCCGATGTCGAGGAAGTTGGCGGGCTTGACGCCGCCGTGCTTCTCACCCGCGTACGCCACGACGTCCAAAGTGGACATGACGAGGCCCGCGCCGTTGCCGATGATGCCGACCTGGCCGTCGAGCTTGACGTAGTTGAGGTCCTTCGCCTTGGCCTTGGCCTCGAGCGGGTCCTCGGAGTCCTTGTCGACCAACGCGGCGTGACCGGGCTGGCGGAAACCGGCGTTTTCGTCGAGGGTGACCTTGCCGTCGAGCGCGATGATCTTGTCCTGCGGGTCACGGACCAGCGGGTTCACCTCGACCAGGGTGGCGTCCTCGGAGACGAAGGTCTCCCAGAGCTTCACCACGACATCGGCCGCTTCGTCGATGACCTCGGCCGGGAACTTGCCCTGGGTGAGGATGTCGACCGCGAGGGCCTTGTCGACGCCGGCGATCGGGTCGATCGCGACCTTCGCCAGTGCCTCGGGACGCTCGACCGCGAGGACCTCGATCTCCACGCCGCCTTCGGCCGAAGCCATGGCGAGGAAGGTGCGGTTCGACCGGTCCAGCAGGAACGAGAAGTAGTACTCCTCCGCGATGTCGGAGGCCTCGGCCACCAGCACGCGGTGCACGATGTGCCCCTTGATGTCGAGCCCGAGGATGCCTTCCGCCTTCTCCTTGGCCTCATCCGGGGTCTTGGCCAGCTTGACGCCACCGGCCTTGCCTCGGCCACCGACCTTCACCTGTGCCTTGACGACGACCTGGTTCCCGATCGCCTCGGCCGCGGCCTTGGCTTCTTCCGGGTTGTTCGCCACGGAGCCGGGCAGAACCGGTACTCCGTGGGCGGCGAAGAGATCCCTCGCCTGGTACTCGTAGAGGTCCACTGCTCCAGTCTCCTGACGACAGCCACTGTGCTGGTTTGTTGTGCTGGTTTTTGAGGTATTGGGAGGACCGAACTGCTTCGCGGTCGGTGACGAGGTTAGCGACCTGTGCGGTCGGCAGACACTCCGCACCTGGTGAAGTCGGTCACCGTATGCGGTCAGACGGTGCTGAGACGGTGTGAGCCGCCCCACCGGCGAGCCATTCGGTGACCTGGGTCTCCTCGGAGAACACCCGATCGAGGGGACCTGCCGCACCGGAGCCCCAGCCGAAGACGCGGACCGACGGCAGCGCGGCCACGAGTTCTTCGAGCAACTCGCTGTCCGTGGTGGTGTCGACGGCGAGCCCCACCGCGTCCGGATCCTCCTGCTCGACCGTGCTCGTCACCTGAGCACACGTCAGCAGGCGACCCGCGTAGACGACCTCGACACCGGCGTCACGCAACGCACGCCCCAGCGGGACGGCTTCGCTCTCGGCGGCGCCGAGTTCGACGAGGACCACGCGCAGCAAGGCGCGGGTCACTCGGTCTTCCTCGCGCCCGTGGCGGCGAGGACCGCGGCGAGCACGAACGCCACCATGCCCGCGAGGGTCAGCCAGAACCCGATCCCGGTTTGGGAGCCCTCGACCTGGCCGCCCAGCACGGGCAGTTCAGCGGCCCGCACGGCGAGCACCAGGACGGCACCGAAGAGAAGTGCCGCGGCTTGGCCGGGACGGCTCCTGAGCGCGAGCGCGGCGGCGCCGAGCACGGTCAGCACCGCGCCGAGCAGCCCCCAGGACGGCGTCCCGAAGTCGGACCACAGACCGGGCGCGACGTACTCCGGCGCCGTGAACGTCGGCGTGCCGAACGCGACGAGGGCCAGCACCGCACCAGCCACCAACGGGGTCAGCACGGCACCGCTCGGCCGCGGCCCGTCCGGGCCCGTGTCCTCGGACTCCTCGCGCTCGACCACACCGAGGATCACCGAGCACCCGGCCGTCACGGTCGCCAGGATCATCGCGGCGATGGTCCAGAAGACGCCGGCGCCTGCCGAGTAACCGCCGGTCGGGCTGGTCGCGGCGAGTGCCGTGCCCAGCACCGCCGCACCCGCCAGTGCCACTCCGGCCCAGGCGACGGACAGCGCGGGACGCACCCGCGCCGATGTCGCGGGAACCAGTGTCAGCACGGCGAGCACGCCGACGATCGCCCCGGCCGGCAACAGGAGCCAGCGCGCGGGACTTTCCGGCACCGCGACCGCGGAAGCGGACGTCACCAGCGCCGAAACCGACGCCGCCAACGACGTCACCGCTGTCAGCACGCCGAGGACACCCGCGGTGAGCCGCAGCCGTGACAACCCCGGCACATCTGCTTCTCCGGCCAGGTCGTGCTGGTCGCTGACCGGCTCGACGGCCGATGCGCGTCCGGGCCGCAGGAACGCCAAAACCGCCAGCACGACGGCCGTGAGCAGTACCATGATCGGCCCGAAAGTCACCCCGAGCCGGGGCACGGTCATCCCCGCGAGCAGGTTCGGCAGTGCCACGGCGACCGTGCCGAAGGCGAGCCCGAGCAGTGTTCCCTTGGCGACCCCGTCGACCGCGGACCCGATCGCGATCAGCACGGCCAGCGGCAGGGCGCAGGCCAGCAGCAGCGAACCCGTCCAGATCAGGAACGGCCCGTCGAACGGGCTGAGGACCTGCAGATACACGCTCGTGGACCGCATCGGCATCATGAGGAGCCCGACCGCGGACACCACCGCGACGGCGGGCGCGGCCAACTGCCACCGGCGTCGCCCCGGCTGTGCCTGCCCCGACGATTCCGACTGCGCCCGGACGGCACGTCCGGCCAGCACTCCGGCAACCGCCGTCAGCAGATACCCGGCGAGCAGGAACCAGAGACCGGCACCGCCGCCCGGGTTCTCCAACGCGGTGGGCAGGTACAGCTCGGGCCTGGCCACCCTCGAAGAATCCACGGCGAACTGCAGATCCAGCAGCAGACGTCCGGGCATGAGCACCGCGAGACCGACTAGGAGCCCCGAGGCCGCCGCGTGCCTGCCCGTCAGTGCCAGCCCGACGGCCACCGCGACGGGCAACAGCGCTAGCGCGATCAGCACGGGCGCGCCGGAGAATCCCGGCACCGCGCCCTTGACCACCGGTAACAAGGCGCCGAGCGACAGGGAGACGGCCGCGAGCACACCTGTTCCGAGCGCGGCTGTCAGTACTGGAGACGGACGCCGCTCTTCAGCGGCAGGGGCCGTTTCGGCCGAGGGCCGGGCACGCGAAGTCCCTGAACGCGAATTCATTGCCCGGGACGCTAGCAAGCGAACGCGAAGCACCCACCGTTGCCGCCGAACGTGACCACGCAAGCCGTTTATTCCACTCGCATTCCCCCTCTGAACTCCGCAAATCGCCCAATTGCGAATTACCGGACCGGTCAAGAGCCGGGATCCATGTAAGCGAAGTCACACCTAATGGAGTAGTTGCCTGTCAACTTTGAGTAATAGGCACAGCTAGAAGTCAGATCCGCCCTCCCCGTTCGGCCGACACGCGCTCTGGATGTTGCCCCGAAGGGCGCCACTTCGTTACTGTCACCGACGCCCCATTACAGTCAGGTCACGAATAGAACAGCGAGCAACCACCCCCGAGGCTGCTCACCGGGATCCCCCGCCCGGATGTTCTCGACCAGGCTCCCCGAACACGGAAGGCCCTGCCTTGGCTTCACACCGCTCCCCCGGCGGCCAAGCCCCTTCCCCGGTACTGAAAGACGCACTAGACGGTGCGGTCATTCGGGTCCGGGGTTCCCACCGGCTCGCCCCACCGTCTTCAGCCCTGCGCGGTCGCGTAGTGGTCGCCGCCGTGGCAGCAGGCGCTTTCGCCGCCGCCGCGGCAGGCCAGACCCTCAACGCCGTCGGCTCCGACTCGGATGTCCAGATCACCCCCCTGGCCAACGCGCAGGGTGCCAGCGCCGCTTTCGCGCTCGGCGGAGCCACCTCCGGCGGTGCGCCGGAACTTCTCCCGGCCAGCCACCTCAGTGACGCCTCCGCCGAAGTCCAGAAGCTCACCGACAGCGCGAACGTCACCCAGGCCCGCGAAGCTCGCGAAGCCGCCGCCGCGAAGAAGGCGCAGGAAGAGGCCAACCGCCCCAAGACCTGCATGCCCGCCAACGGCACCTTCACCTCGGGCTTCGGCGCCCGGTGGGGCACGAGCCACCTGGGTATCGACATCGCCAATTCGATCGGCACGCCGATCTACGCCGCTTCCGACGGCACTGTCATCGAGGCGGGCCCGGCCAGCGGTTTCGGCCTCTGGGTGCGGATCCAGCTCGCCGACGGCACCGTGCACGTCTACGGCCACATGAACTCGTTCTCGGTCCGCGAGGGCCAGAAGGTCAAGTGCGGCCAGCAGATCGCCCAGATCGGCAACCGCGGCCAGTCGACCGGCCCGCACCTGCACTTCGAGGTCTGGCAGAACGGCACCAAGAAGATCGACCCCCGCCCGTGGCTCTCCGCCCGCGGCGTGAAGCTCTAAGAACGACCAACGAGACGCTGACTCACCTTCCTCCGTCGGGCATCCGGCGGAGGAAGTAGGCAACAGCGACCTGCCACACGGAACAGAGCTGTGAGGACTCCAGCCGCCGTCTGAGCAGCCCTCCACGCGCGCGGGAGCACAGCGCGCAACGTCCGCTCTCGTCGAGCTCGTGCATGCGTAACAGCGCCACCCAGGCCCCCACGAGCCTCGTGACGTCCGCCGGCCGCGGACCCCGATCCGCGGCCGGCAACCCCGTTCCCGCACCCCGTCTTGTGCTGCCCCGTAGGTATTCGAGTACCCCGTCTGCCAGAACTCGAAACAAGACCTCATCCACACCCGCCCCCTCCTCGGTCTCCCACTCGAACCCCTGTTCGACACAGTTATAGCCCAAGGGTCCGACACTTCCCGATCCCCCCAGCTCAGGGCCCGAAAACCGAGGCGAGCCACGCGCCCCGACAGTGACCAGGTGGACGCCACAAACCCGGCCAACTCAAATTGGGCGGCAAGCAAACCTCACGACTCGTATGAAGGGATCCTTCCTGCCAAAACGCAAGGAAGGGACCCTTCATGCCACGGCTAACCCAGGACGAGCTCAGATGAGCCGTCCGTACCTACCCAAGCCGGGGGGCTGAGCAGATACGGCCAGCCGCAGGCACCTCAGCCAGGACCCAACCCGTCGAACGGCGATAGGCACCCCGGGTATTACCCCAAAGCGGCGTTGGGG
>NZ_DASYMU010000207.1:0-46865 GCF_036008905.1 Amycolatopsis sp.
GCCACCAGGAAGCCGATCGAATAGAGGAAACCGTCGTACCCGTAGATCGCGATGGCCCCGGCGATCCCCAGGAACGAGGCCGCCGAGAGGTAATCGCCGGAAATCGCGATGCCGTTCTGCGGACCGGTGAAGGCTCGCCCGGCGGCGTAGTAGTCCGACGCGGTCTTGCTGTTGCGGCTGGCCCGGAACACGATCACCAGGGTGATCGCGACGAACACCGCGAAAATGCTGATGTTGAGGGCCGGATTACTGCCTTCGACTCCGGCGGCGATGTTGATCATTTGGCCACTCCCTCGAGATCCTCACGGATCTTCTCCGCGATCGGGTCGAGTTTCCGGTTCGCGTAACGGACGTAGAGCCCGGTGATCACGAAGGTCGAGACGAACTGGAGCAGCCCGAAGATCAGGCCGATGTTGATATTGCCGACCACCTTCGTGGACATGAAGCCGTGCGCGTAGTCCGCCAGCAGCACGTACAGCAGGTACCACAGCAGGAACAGGGCGGTCATGGGGAAGACGAAGCGGCGCAGCCTGGACCGCAGTTGCTGGAATTCGGCGCTGTTGTGCGCCTCTTCCCACACGTCTACCGGCGGGCCGTCGCCGGGAGATTCCTGCTCCGTGAGACTCACGGGGCCTCCTCGTTGAGTGGAACGAATGTGTTCCGCGCCACGTTAGGGAGACCAGGTCGAAGTGGAAACAGTCCAAAGTTCAAACGTCGGCCGCTGCGACGAACGGTTTACGAACGGCGCCCGAACCATGACGAACGGACGGGCGCTGGGCCGATCGGCCCAGCGACGGGCAGGCGCCTCGACTGTCCGAAAAGGTGGTTGCCTTCGTCGAGGTGGAGCCGCAGCATGGCCGCCCGCGACCACGGCGGCGGCCGGCCGCGCAGCGACACCACGATCATGATCGCGAACGCGAGCGGCACTGTCCAGGGCGCGGGCTGCGCGATCAGGATCGACAGCCAGCCGTCGAACCCGGGGTCGAGCAACGCGGTGATGATCGAGCCCGATGACGACAGCAGCCCCGCGAGCACCCCGCTGATCGCCCCGGCGGCCGTCAGCCGCGGCCACCAGATGCCCAGCACCAGCAGCGGGCAGAACGTCGACGCCGCCACGGTGAAGCCCCAGGTCACCAGGATCCCGGCGTCGATGCGGGTCGACGGCAACGCGAGCAGCACCATGACCGCGGCCGCGACGACGACCGTCACGCGCAGGCGGCGCAGGCCGCCGGGCATCAGGTCGTGCGCGATGGCGCCGGACACCACGAGCAGCAGGCCCAGCGACGTCGCCAGGAACGCGGCGAACGCGCCCGCGGTGAGCAACGCGGTGAACGTCGTCCCCGCCGGGCCGGTGTCGACCTGCGCCGGGAGCGCGACGACGACCGTGTCCGTGGCGCCGGAGAGGTAGAGCTCGGGCACCAGAACCCGGCCGAGCACGCCGTAAACGCCTGGGAAGAAATAGAAAACGCTCAGCAGCGCGACAGTGATCGCGGCCGTCTTGCGCGCGGCGCGGCCGTCGGGGCTGGTGTGGAAGCGCATCAGGACATGCGGCAGGCCCATCGTGCCGAGCATGGTCGCGATCAGCACCGCCCACGTCCCGAGCAGCGGATAGCCGCCGTCTTCCAGGTTCAGCAGCGGGCGCTGCCAACCTTGTCCGCCCAGCGGCGCGCCGCCGCGAACCCCGGGCACCGGTGAACCTTCGAGGAAGGTCAGCGTCTGGCCGCCGGACATCGTCAACTCGCCCGGCGGCACGGTGGTCGGGGTGCCGTCAGGGCCGCGGATTCCGGTCGGCTCACGGAGTTCCATCGTCACGTCGACTTCGAAGTCGACCGGGGTTTCGCGCGCGAAATGCGTGAACTCCACCGGATGCACGGCGTCGAACCGCACGGAAGCGTTGACGTGCACCACGAGCCAGATCGCCGGGACGATGAAAAGCAGCAGCTTCAACACGAACTGGAACGCCTGCACGTAGGTCGCCGCGCGCATCCCGCCGAGCGCGAGCGTGACGCTGACGGCCGTCCCGGCGATCACCACACCGACCCAATACGGCGTGTTGCTGACCGCGCTGAGCACCAAACCCGCTGTCCGGAACTGCGGTACGAGATACAGCGTCCCGATGACGAGCACGACCAGCGCGGCGAGTCTTCTCAGCGTGGGCGAGGCCAGCCGGGCTTCGGCGAAGTCGGGCACGGTGAGCGCGCCGGAGCGGCGCATCGGCGCGGCGACGAGCACGAGCATCGCGATGTACCCGGCGGTGAACCCGACCGGATACCACAGCGCGCCCATGCCGTCCTTGACGACAAGTCCCGCCACGCCAAGGAAAGAAGCCGCCGAGAGGTACTCGCCCGACACCGCCGCCGAGTTCAGCAGCGGTGAGATCCGGCGTGAAGCGACGAGGAAGTCCGACGTCGTGCGCATCGCCGCGACCCCGCGCAACCCGATCAGCAGAGTCACCAGCACCACCGGCGCCACCGCCCATACGGCGACCATCAGCGGTCCTCGATACGTTCCGCCCGGCGCAGCTGCCACCACGCGATCGCCACCATCGCCGGATACGGCAGGACGGCCAGCATGAGCCAGGACACCGGAATTCCCAGCAGCCGCAAGCCGTCCAGCGCCGGCCAGACCGAGAACACCAGGGGCAGACCGAGTAAGAGGCCGAACATGAAGACGAGCGCGAGCACACCCTTGCTTCGCTGGGCGCGATACAGGGCCAGCGCGCGCTCGGCGTCGTCAGGATGTAGCTGCGGGACGCGCCAACGCCCACGCGCGCGGCGGCGGGAATGCGCGAGCCGGGTCTGCGGGCTCATCACCGCGACGCGTTTGGGCGTCTTGCTCATCGGGGCACACCCTAGTTCTGCCGGTCCAGCTGCCCGCGCTGGGCGGCGCGCAACAGGTGTTCGCGGAGTTCGCGGGAGTGACGGCGGCTCACCGGGACGTCACCGAGGTCGGTATGCGCCAGCAGCCCGCCCGCCGAGTCGCTGCGCAGCTCGCGGACCGCGCTCAGCGCCACCAGGAAACCGCGGTGCACGCGGACGAATCCCGTGCCCTCCCAATACTCTTCGAGCCGGGAGATCGGCATCCGCACCAGATGCACGCCGGATTCGGTGTGCAGGCGGACGTAGTCGCCGTGGGCTTCGACGAACTGGACGTCACTGCGCCGGACGTACCGCGTCCGCCCGCCCGACTCGACGGGCAGCGCGGACATCGCGTCGGGCAGCGGTTGTTTAGGCAGGCCAACGGCTTTACCGGCGGCGACCATCCGCGTCACCTTGGCCAGCGCGGCCGAAAGACGCTCCGCGCGGACCGGTTTGAGGAGGTAGTCGACCGCGCCGATGCCGTACGCCGCGACGGCGTGACCGTCGTACGCGGTGACGAACACGATCACCGGCGGTTCGCTCAGCTTCGCCAGCAGGGAGGCGAGTTCGAGGCCGTCGAGGCCGGGCATGGAGATGTCGAGGAACACCGCGTCGAACCGCTCGGCCTGGATGATCTTGAGCGCGCTCAGCGGGTCTCCGGCTCCGGCCACTTCGGCGACCTCGGGTGCTTCGCGGAGCAGGCGGCACAGTTCCTCCAGCGCCGGCGGGACGTCGTCGACAGCGAGCACACGAAGGCCCTTGGGTGCGGTCACTGTGGCATCACTCCCGGCTGGAATCGGGGCACCCGGACAACGACCCTGGTGCCGGCGCCGACCTCGGTCTCCACCACGAGACCGAACCATGGCCCGTACACACTACGCAGCCGACGGTCCACATTGGCCAGACCCACACTGCCCGCGTCACCGCGTCCGGCGAGAATGGCCTTGGCCTTCTCCGGTTCCATGCCGACGCCGTCGTCCTCCACGCTGATGACGCACTCGTTGCCCTCGGCTTCGCCGCGGACCTGCACAAGCCCCGCGCCCGACCGTGGCTCGATCCCGTGGCGGATGGCGTTCTCGACCAGCGGCTCGAGCACGAGGTAGGGCACGGCGACAGCGAGCACCTCGGGAGCGACGCGGACCTGCACCTGAAGCCGTTCGCCGAGTACGGCCCGCTGCAGCGCGAGGTAGGTCTCGATGGCGTGGAACTCGTCGGAAAGCATCGTGTACTCGCCGTGGCGGGCGAGGCTGTAGCGGGTGTAGTCGGCGAAGTCGAGCATCAGGTCACGGGCGCGGTCGGGGTCGGACTTGACCTGCGAGGCGATGACGGTGAGCGCGTTGTAGACGAAATGCGGGGAGATCTCGGCTCGGAGTGCCCTGAGCTCAGCCTGCGCGGCTTGGTCGGCCGACGCTTCGAGACGCCCACGTTCGAGCGCGTGGACGACGAGCGCGGTGGCTTCCTTGGCGGCGGCCATCTTGGCGTCGCCGGAGATGACGAGCACGCCTGCCAGCTCGTCGTTGACGTGCAAGGGGAGTGCGACGAGTGGTGGCCTGCCGCTGGGTGCTTCGGTGTGGAGGACCTCCTCGAGCAGCGCCGCCGTCGCCGCGTCTGCCGACGGCTGGCCGGACCACATCGTGGCCCCGGACAGATCCGCCATCCCCAGCCCCTGCACCCCGAGCAGGTGCCTCAACGCCTTGACCGCCCTGCGGGCCCTAGGCCCCGCCAACCCGTCATTCAAGTCCTCGGAAATGTTCCTCGCGGCACTCAGCGTCTCCGTCGGATCCACGCGCGCCGAACCCCGCCACGGCTTGAACCGGCCAGGGCGCACCCGATCCTCGTCGACGGGAACCATGCGCCGATCCTATGGGGTCGTGAGTGCGTAACAGTGTTAGAACACTGTTACGCACTCACGAGGGGTGCTGGGTCGGGAGGTGCCTCAGCAGCTTTGCTTGTAGAAGTACTGGGCGTTGGCGTCGAGGTTGTCCTTGGTGATGGAGTGCAGGCCCGCGAGGATGTTGCGGGTCACGGGCTTGCCTTCCAGCGCGGCCACCGCCTGCTGGACGCCCTGCTGGCCGATGGCGGTCGGGTCCTGGGCGATCAGGGCCTGGTACTCGCCCTTGCGCAGGCCATCCACTTCGGACGGGCTGGCGTCGAAGCCGACGAGGTTGACCTGCCCGACCTTGCCGCTGTTCCGCAGCCCGGTCGCCGCGCCTTCACCGGTGTTCAGGTTGGTCGCGAAGATGCCGACGAGGTCCGGCGTGGACGCGATCGCGGCGGTCACCTTCGACGCGGCCTGGTCGGGCTCGTTCTGGGTGAACTGGATCCCGGCCGACTTCAGGTTCGGGTACGCCGCCAGCGCTTCTTCGAAGCCCTTCGCACGGGCGTTGGTCGTCGACGTCCCGGCGATGGTGTCCAGCACGAGCACCGAGCCCGGCTTGCTGCCGACCAGTTTCGCCAGCGTCTCGGCCGCCAGCTTGCCGCCGGCCGCGTTGTCCGAGGAGATCGACGACGCCGCGACGCTGGTGTCCGTCAGCGCGGTGTCGACCTCGATGATCTTCGCGCCGCGGTTCTTGACCTGCTGGATCGGCGTGAGCATGGCGTCGGCGTCGGTCGGCGCGATGAGCAGCGCGGCCGGCGGGTTCGAGCCCAGCGCGTTGACGATCGAGGTCTGCATGGCCGCGTCGAACTTCTGTGGTGCCTGGGTGTTGATCTCGTAGCCGGACTTCTTCGCCTCGGCTTCGGCACCGCACTGCATCGAGATGTAGAACGGCTCGGCCTGGACACCGGGAACCAGCGTCAGCTTCTTGGTGTTCTGCGCGGGCTGGCCGGAGTCGCTTTGCCCGACCGTGCCGGACCCGCAGGCGGTCAACAGAGCCGCCGCACCGAACACAGTGACATTCCTTAAAAGCGAAAGATTAAGAGCTTTATTGATCAACTTCATGAGCACTCCTTTGTGCTGAGAGGAATTACCTCGAATTGCGCTGACGGCGGCGCCGCTGGTCGAACCACACCGCGGCGATCAGCACCGCGCCGACCGCGATCATCTGCCAGAAGTCCTGCACATGCGTGATGTTGAAGCCCTTCTTCAACACCGCCGGGATGAACACGCCGATCACCGTGCCGAGGATCGAGCCGACCCCGCCGAACAGGCTGGTCCCGCCCATCACCGTCGCCGCGATCGCGTTGAGGTTGTCCGTGGTGTGCGCCGAAATCGTCGTCGACGCGTAGTACGCCAGCGACATGAACCCCGCGACCCCGGCCAGGAAACCGGTGAGCACGTAGATCTTCAGCAGATGCGCGGTCACCCGGATCCCCGAGCGCCGCGCGGCCTCGGCGTTGGAGCCGACGGCGAAGGTGTAGCGCCCGAACTTGGTGGTGTGCAACAGCCACGCGCAGACCAGCGTGATCACCACGGCCACCAGGACCAGGTTGGGAATGCCGCCGAACGACGTGCCGTAGCCGAGTGTCGTGTTGAGTTCACGCGGCACGCTGCGGACGTCGGAACCGTTGTTGAGCAGGTACGCCGCCCCGAGCGCGGCACCCATCGTGCCGAGCGTGACGATCAGCGGCGGGATCTTGGCGACGGCGATCAGGAACCCGTTGAGCAGGCCCCAAGCCGTCCCGGCCACGACAGCGGCGACGAGACCGGCGAAGATCACGCCCCAGCCCGCTGTGCTCGCGTTTCCGTTGGGACTCAAGCCTTCCATCGTCTTCCCGGCGACCATGCCGGCGAAGATGAGGACCGAGCCCACCGACAGGTCGATGCCGGAGGTGATGATCACGAAGGTCATCCCGACCGAGAGCACCAGCAGTACCGAGGTCTCGATCAGCAGTGTCTGGAAGGTGAACACGGTCGCGAACTCGTTCGGCGCCATCGCGGTGAACACCACGATCAACGCCAGCAGTACCAGTGCGATCCAGAAGGTGTTCGCGCCGACGAGCCGCTTTCCCAGCGGCCGCTTGCCGAACCCTTCCGCGGGAGTGGACTGGACTTCGGGAGACGCTGTGCTCATGCCGCCTCCTCCTGGACGAGCGCGCCGGTCATCGCGGCGACGAGGTCTTCGAGCTTGGTGTCCTCGGTCTTGAAGCGGGCGACCCGTTTGCCGAGCCGCAGCACCTCGATACGGTCCGCGACGGACAGGACCTCGGGCATGTTGTGGCTGATCAGCACCACCGCGATCCCCCGGTCCCGCACCTTCTTGATGACGTCCAGCACGCGCTCGCGCTGTACGACACCGAGCGCGGCCGTCGGCTCGTCCATGAACACGACCTTGCTGGCCCACACCACGGACCTGGCCACCGCGACACTCTGCCGCTGCCCGCCGGACAGCGAACCGATCGGCACGTCCGTGCTCTGCAACGTGACGCCGAGCCGCTGGAACTCCTCCACCGCGCGGCGGCGCATCTCGGCCTTGTCCAGCATGCCGAGCTTGCCGAGGATCCCCTTGCGGTGCAGTTCCCGGCCGAGGAACAGGTTCGCCGCCGGGTCGAGTTCCGGTGCGACGGCGAGATCCTGGTACACCGTTTCGATGCCGAGACGACGTGCCGTGGTCGGCGAGTCCAAATTGGCCGGTTCGCCGTCGAGCAGGATCGTGCCCGAACTGGGCTGCTCCGCGCCGGACAGGCATTTGACCAAGGTGGACTTGCCGGCGCCGTTGTCACCGATCAGCGCGGTCACCTCGCCGGCGCGTGCCTGGAAGGACGCGCCACGCAAGGCTTCCACGGATCCGTAGTACTTGGTGAGGTTCTGCGCGTCGAGCAGAATGGCTTCACTCATGCGTACCCCTTTTTTCCGGTGCTGGTGGGCGGCAGCGGATGACCGTGAGGTCACCCTCCACAGTGGATTCGCCGGTGTCGAAGGGGACGACGAAGGTGTCGCCCTTGGTGAGCGCGTACTCGCCGCCGTGCTCCGTGCGCAGCGTTCCCGTGCCGTCCATGACCACGAGAACGGCGAATGACGGGTCGAGTGACAACGTTGTCCCCGTACCCAGAGGCTTGAGCTGATCCGCGCGGAAGAAGCCGTCGGACCCGTCGGCCAGCAGGTCGACGCTGGGGCTGTCGAGGCCGGCGGTGTGCTTGATGATCGTCTTGAGCCGGTCTTCGTCCCAGCCGGAGGTGTCGAGTGTTTCGATCGCCTTCTCGAAACCGAGCCCGAGATGACCCTTTTCGGGGCCGCTCAAGAAATCGCGCCATTCAAGCGTCAGTGAGAAGTCCGTCGGCTGCTGCAGTTCGACGACGAACACGCCCTCGCCGATCGCGTGCGGCAGCCCGGCCGGGATGTAGACCGTGTCGCCCGCCGCAACCGGAACGCTGTTGAGCGCACCCAGCATCGTGGGTGCGTCCTGGTCACGCGCCCACTCGTTCACGGTCTGCTTGCTCAGCGTCTCGCGGAAACCGGGGTACACGCGCGGGTCGTCGCCGTAGGTGCCGACCACGATCCACGCCTCGGTCTTGCCGAAATGCGAGTCGAAGTGCTGCTGTGCGAAGGCGTCCGTCGGGTGGAAGTGCACGGGAAGCCGCTGACCGGCGTCGAGCAGCTTGACCAGCAGGCCGGTCGAGTCACCGAGTGCGGCGACATGCTTCTCGCCGAGCCAGGCGCGCGGGTCGGCGCGGACGGCGTCGCGCAGCCACTCGCCGCCGGGCAGTTTGGTCAGCCCGTTGGTGTCCTGGCCGAACATCGTGGTGGCCGAGCCGACCCAGTCCTCCGGGCCGAACTTGCTTTCGGACTGCGACGCGCCGCGCAGGGCCGCGATGGCGTCGCCGCCGCGGTAGAACTGCGGAGGCTGGTTCGCCGGGAGCCGGATCGGTTCCAAGTGGTGGGTCACGGCGCGACCTCGCCGGAACCGCGCGCTACGAGATGCACTGGCAGAACTACCTTTCTGGGGGTGGATTGGTCTCCCTGGACACGGGCGAACAGCAGCTCCGCCGCCGCGTGCCCGAGTGCGCTGACGTCATGAGCCATGACGGTCACCGGCGGGTCCAGCAGATCGGCGAGTTCGAAGTCGTCGAAGCTGATCATCGCGGGTCGCTTGTCCGCGTGGGCCAGCGCGCGCAGCAGGTGCACGGCGACCCGGTTGTTTCCGGCGAGCACCGCTGTCGCGGGCTCGAGGCCGGAGAGCAGGGCGCTGACCGCGTCGCCGACGCTCGACGGGGTCGGCGTGCGCATGATGACCAGGCGCTCGTCGTAGAAGATCCCCGCCCGCGCGCAGCCCTCGCGGAAACCGCGCAGGCGCTCGCTGGCGGTGAAGATGTCCGCGCTGTCGGCGAGGAACGCGATCCGCCGGTGGCCGTGCTTCACCAGGTGCGTGACGGCTTCGACGGTCCCGCCGATGTTGTCGACGAGCACGGTGTCGGCCACGATGTCGCCGGCCGGGCGGTCGATGAAGACCACCGGCGTCCCCGCGCGCATCTCCGGCACGAGGTAGCCGTGCTGCATTCCGGCGGGCACGACGAGGATCCCGTCGACGCGCCGCGCGCAGAACTCCAGCGCTAGCTCGCGTTCGCGGTCCGAGTTCTCTTCCGATGACCCGGTCAGCACCTGGCGGCCGAACGAGGTCGCGATCCGTTCGACGGCCCGGTTGAGCTCCGAGTAGAACGGGTTGCCGACGTCCTCGACGATCAGGCCGATGGTCCCGGTGGTCGAGCCGCGGCGGAGGTTGCGCGCGCCGAGGTTCCGCCGGAAGCCGAGCTGCTCGATGGCCGCCATCACCCGCTCGGCGGTGTCGGGATGCACCGCGGGCTCGTCGTTGACGACCCGCGATACCGTTTTGATGCTCACGCCCGCCAGCCGGGCCACGTCACTCATCGTGGCCCGTCGGCTCGGAGCCTTGGGTGTCCCGTTCTGCCCGCCGTGTGGGCTATTGGGCGACAACGTTGTCATAGTGGCGCAGATTGCACACCAAACGGTCATGTCCTGTCAATGCCTTGGTGCGAAGAAGGCGGTTTTTCCCAGTTTTCGGAGTAATCGGACACGAGTAATCGTTTCCCGTCGGCGAACAGCGGTACGGCCGGTGGTGGCTGGCCTCTGGCTGGTACGGCTCAAAGCTGGTGGTTGCGGTCAGAGGCACGGCTAGAAGCCTGTGTTTATTGGCAGGCGCGCCATCAGGTTTGCGTGACCAGGGCGTGGCATGGGCAGGTCGCTTGCGATCGTGCCGGGGGCGCCCTGCTCCCGCAAACCTGGCCTTCGGCAAGCGCGCGCAATGAAGACTCCCGCCCGTTGGGCGGACGTGAGTCGCTGTGTCTGGGCTTAAAGCGGCGTGTGACCACCGTGGCCGTGCCTCCCGACCCAGCACCCCTCGTGAGTGGTTACGAGTGTTAGAACACTCGTTGCCACTCACGAGCCACGCTGGGTCGGAACGTTCAGCGGCGGCGGGGGAGGCGGCCGAGCAGCCAGGCCAGGACGGCGGCCGCGACGAACGAGAACAGCGACGCGCTCATCCACCCGGCCGGGGTGAAGTGCAGTGCCGAAGCCAGATCCACCCATGCCCGCGACCACCAACCGGCGTC
The DNA here is from genome assembly GCF_036008905.1 of Amycolatopsis sp. Classification (GTDB taxonomy): domain Bacteria; phylum Actinomycetota; class Actinomycetes; order Mycobacteriales; family Pseudonocardiaceae; genus Amycolatopsis. The sequence goes on from NZ_DASYMU010000207.1 coordinate 10,365, forward strand.
GCCCGGGTGGATCAGCTGATACACCGCCAGGCCCAGCACCCAGGCCAGCAGCATCCGCCAGCGCGAGGGGGCCGTCTCCGACAGGTCCCAGGCCGCCGACGGGTCGCGGTGGCGGTTGCGGCCGAAGTAGTCCGCCGCGAGGACGCCGAACAGCGGCACGAACACCGAGCCGATCAGCACCAGGAAACCGGCGTACTGGCTGATGTCCATGGTCAGCGCGAGCACGGTCGTCACGATGCCGACCCCGACGGTCAGCACGCGGCGATCGGTGCGGGGCAACAGGTTCTGCAGCGAGACGCCGGTCGAGTAGGTGTCCGCGAAGGACTGGTCGGCTTCCCGCAGCACGATGACGCCGAGGAAGATCGCGCCGAGCGGGATGGCGAGGAACGGCTTGTACGGCTCGTCGAGTGTGCCCGCTTGGAGCAGCACCAGCAGACCCAGGGCGTAGCAGAGGATCTGCGCGAGGGAGTAGCCGAAGAACGCCGTCGAGAACGCCGCTTTGGTCGACTTCGCGTGCCGTGAGTAGTCCGACGCCAGCGGGATGAACGAGACGGCGACGGCGAGCGCGGCGTCGGTGCCGAGCCAGAAACCCTGCCAGGAACCGGCGTTGAGGTCGGGCACCGGCTGCCGCAGGATCTGCACGAACAGGTACACCAGCGAGATCGCGACCGCGATGGTCACGTACCGGCGCAGCAGGCGCACCGAGCCGAGCGGCCAGATCGTCATCGCGGTGGTGAGCGCGCCGGTGATCAGCACGTACAGCCACGCCGGGCCGCCGCCGAAGATCGCTTGCGCCCCTTGGGTTATCGCCAGCAGCTCGAAGGTGCCCCAGCCGATCAGCTGCAACACGTTGAGCACGGTCGGCACCGAGGAGAGCCGGGCACCGAACAGCCCGCGCAGCAGCACCATCGACGGCGCCTGCGTCTGCGCACCGGGAACGGCGGACAGCCCGAGCATCACGCTGCCGATGACCGTTCCGACCACAGTGGCCGCCAGCGCGGCCAGAAAGGACAGTGCCGGGGCACCGGCGGGCATCATGACGGTGGCGGCGCCGGTGAAGCCGAGCAGGCTCACCCCGAGATTGACCCAGAACGCGCCCTGGTCCAGGGTTCCGAGGCTCCGCGGGACCGGCCCGTCGAGCGTCTTGGAAACCTCGGTCTTGGAAACCTCGGCCACGCGTGCGGGCAAGTCAGTACTCACTTGAAGCTCCCTACGCCGGCATTACCCGGTCAGGTTCAAGCGGTCGACGGCGGAATATAGCCGTCCTCTCAGCCCGTTCACCCGAGCTCCCGCGATGGATTCCAGAAGTAGCATACGGGCGGTGTCCAGTGGCGATAGCGTTCCCGCCATGGGAACAGCGCTCGCCGTGGACGACATCCACATGACCTATGGCGAATTGCGCGCGGTCAACGGTGTTTCGTTCACCGTGTCCGAGGGGGAGTTCTTCGGCATCCTCGGACCGAATGGCGCGGGCAAGACGACCACTTTGGAGATAGCGGAAGGGCTCCGGGAGCCGGTTTCCGGGTCCGTCCTGCTGCTGGGGGAATCACCATGGCCGCGGAACATGCGGCTGCTGCCCAAAATCGGGGTGCAGCTGCAGGCGTCGGCCTTCTTCGAAAAACTGACAGCGCGTGAGCAGTTGCAGACGTTCGGTGCGCTTTACGGGGTGAAATCCCAGCGGGTGAACGAAATGCTCGAGCTGGTCGGCCTGACCGACAAGGCGAGCACGCCCGAAGCGAAGCTCTCCGGCGGACAGCGTCAGCGGCTTTCGATCGCCTGCGCGCTGGTCCACGACCCGGACATCGTCTTCCTCGACGAGCCCACCGCGGCACTCGACCCGCAGGCCCGGCGCAACCTCTGGGACGTGCTGCGCGAGATCCAGGCCCGCGGCAAGACCATCGTCTACACCACGCACTACCTCGACGAGGCCGAAATCCTGTGCGACCGCGTCGCGATCATGGACAACGGCAAGATCCTCGCGATGGACACCCCGGCGCGCCTGGTGCGTGACCTCGACGCCGCCACCCGCGTGATCCTCGAGCGCGGCTCGCTGGCCGCCGCCGACGCCAAGGCGCTGCCCGGTGCCGAGGAGGTCACCGAGGACGAGGTGTCGCTCACCATCTCCACCCACACCCCCGCGCCGCTGCTCTCCGCCCTCGCCGAGCGGGGCACGCTCGACGGGCTGCAGGTGCGCACGGCCACCCTCGAAGACGTCTTCCTCAATCTCACGGGCCGGGAGTACCGCGCATGAGTGCCTTGAAAGAGCGGACGCTCACGCCGTTCCAAAGCTTGGCGACAGCCGCCTACAAGGGCTTCATCCGCGACAAGGCGACGCTGTTCTTCACCTTCCTGTTCCCGCTGATGTTCCTGGTGATCTTCGGGCTCATCTTCGGCAACCAGGGCGCGTCGAAAACGGTCATCGGCGTGGTCGGCGACGGGCCGATCGCGCAGACGCTGGCGAAGCTGGACGCCGTCGAACTCAAGCACATCGACTCCGCCGAAGACGCGGCCGCGCAGGTCAAAGCGGGGGACATTCCGGCCTTCTTCGCCGAAAACGGCACGGCCGTCACCGTCCGGTTCGCCGCGAGCGACCAGGTCAAGGCCGGGACCGTGCTCGGGCTGCTCAACGGCGTGGTCAGCCAGGCCAACGTCGAGGCGACCGGCCAGCCGCCGCGGTTCTCGCTCGAAGCGGCACAGGTCGAGGACGTCTCGCTCAAGCCGATCCAGTACCTGACGCCGGGCCTGCTGTCCTGGGCCGCGTCGATCGCCGCCGTCTTCGGTGCGGCGCTGACCTTCGTCAGCTGGCGCAAGAAACAGGTCCTTCGACGGCTGCAGCTCGCGCCGGTGAAGCCGGTCACCGTGCTCGGTTCCCGCATCGTGGTCACCCTCGGGGTGGCGGTGGTGCAGGCGGCGGTGTTCATCGGCATCGCCCTGCTGCCGGTGTTCGGGCTCAAGCTCTCCGGGCAGTGGTGGCTGGCGATCCCGCTGCTGCTGATCGGCGCGCTCGCGTTCTTCTCCATCGGGATGCTCGTCGGCGCCTTCTGCAAGACCGAAGAAGCGGCCAGCGGTGCGGCGAACATCATCATCCTGCCGATGGCTTTCCTCTCCGGGAGTTTCTTCCCCGTCGACGGTTTGCCGGGCTGGCTGAAGGTCGTCTCCAACGTCTTCCCGATGAAGCACCTCAACACCGGGATGACCGACGTCATGGTGCGGGGTAAGGGAATCGAGGCGCTTTACCTCCCCGTCGGCGTGTTGCTCGGGTTCACCGTCGTGGTCGGTTTCATCGCCGCGCGGGTGTTCAAATGGGAGGACGATTAGCCGGGTCCGCCGGGGGCAGTGAGCATGATCACGACCCCCGGTGTTCCCGTGAGGGCCATCACGCATCACACTGGTAGCACAACGTCCGACAGCGCAGTTGAACGTCCACGGGAGTCCCTCGTGGACAGTGCTGATCGGGCGTTTTTCTGTGTCCAAGGCGCAGTTTGCCAAATTGTAGGAGGAAGTCGTGTCCAGCAAGGCCGCAGTTCTGTTCCGCGTGGCCGCAGTAGCCGAAGCCTTTTCCTGGGCCGGCTTGCTGATCGGGATGTTCTTCAAGTACGCCGTCGGAGCCGGCGAGGGTGGTGTGCCGGTGCTCGGCATGGTCCACGGCGTCGTGTTCGTCGCGTATGTGCTCGTGTCGCTCGCGGTCGCCAAGCCGCTCGCCTGGCGCCCGAAGACCCTCGTGCTGGCGCTGCTCTCCAGTCTGCCGCCGCTGTTCACCTGGGCCTTCGAGAAGTGGGCCCTGCGCTCCGGCAAGCTGGACGGCCCCTCTCGGCTGATCCACGGTGGTACCGGCCTCTTCGAGGCGAAGGTTCCCGTCACCGCTTGATTTCCTGAGCACGATGAGAAAGGCCCGCCACGGTTTCCCGTGGCGGGCCTTTTTTCGTCCTTGTCTCACTCCGTGAAATCGCCGGTTGCCTTGCGCACCTTGGTCAGCAGGTCGGTGAGCTGTTCGGTCTGCCTGTCCGTCAGCCCGGTGAGCCCGAAATCGATGGCGGTGACCGCTTCCGTGGCTTCTTCGCGGCGGCTGCGGCCCGCGTCGGTGATTTCGACGAGCGTGGTCCGGCGGTCGGTCGGATGCGGCACGCGCTTGACCAAACCGTCCTTCTCGAGTCTGTCGACGATGTTGGTCACACTGGTCGGGTGCAGCTGGAGGCGTTCACCCATCACGCGCATGGGGAGCGAGGCGCGCCGCGCGAACGTCAGCAGCACCAGTGCTTCGTAGCGGGCGAAGGTGAGGCCGTGGGGTTTCAGCGCATTGTCCACAGCGGACTGGATGATCTGCTGGACGCGCATGACGCCGGTGACGGCGGCCATGGTTCCGGAGGGGCCTATGCGGTCCTCCCACAGCTGCGCCGCGCGGGCGATGGGGTCGAACGGCAGCGGACGGCTCATGTCCGGAAAGTTACCAGCGGGTACCCGGTAAGTGCGGCAGGGTAGGCCCATATTTCCGCTAAATCCCCGCCGATTCGAGGAGTTGGAAGATGATCGTCGCCTTCAGCGTGAGTCCCTCAGGTGCCGCCGAGGACGGTGGAGTCAGTGAAGCCGTGTCCCGCGCTGTCCGGGTGGTACGCGAATCCGGGCTGCCGAACTCGACGAACGCGATGTTCACGAACATCGAAGGCGAGTGGGACGAGGTGATGGCCGTCGTCAAAGCCGCGGTCGAGGCGGCCGGAGAGGGTTCGGCACGGGTCGGGCTGGTGCTGAAGGCCGACATCCGGCCGGGCTTCGACGAGGGACAGCTAAGCGCCAAAGTGGAGCGGATCGAGCAGCATCTGCAGCCGTGAGCGTGGCTTGCGTCGCGGTGTCGGTGCTTCCGGTGGTTCCAGCGCGGCGAGATCGGCCTGGGTACGGCTGAGGTCGCGGTCTTCGATGTCGGATTCCCAGCCGACCCGGTGGCCTTGCTGGGACTGGTGGGCGAACACGGTGAAGGTCATGGCAGTAAGTTTGCGCTCAGCTAATTAGTGCCACCAGTGGCAGATCTGACGTTGTGCCGCAATATCCTGCCATCTATGCTGACGTGATGCTGCGCACCATCGCCTGCCTGCTGATCGACGGGGTTTCGCCGTTCGAGTTCGGCACCGTCTGTGAAGTCTTCGGCATCGACCGCACCGAGGACGGCGTGCCGAAGATGGAGTTGCGGATCTGTGGTGAGCAGGCCGGCGTGCCCGTCGGGGCGGACGTCGGCGTCCGGATGATCCCCGAGTTCGGCCTCGGCGGGTTCGACGGCGCCGACCTCATCGCCATCCCCGCCACCCGCATCCGGGACAGCTATCCGCCCGCCGTGCTCGACGCGCTGCGCGCCGCGCACGCCAAGGGCGCCATGATCCTCACCGTCTGCAGTGGCGCGTTCCTGCTCGGCGCGTCAGGGCTGCTGGACGGGCGCCGGTGTACCACGCACTGGCGGCACGCCGACGAGTTCCAGCGTCGCTATCCCTCCGCTGACGTGAACCCCGATGTGCTGTTCGTCGACGACGGCGACATCGTCACCAGCGCGGGGACGGCCGCGGGCATCGACGCGTGCCTGCATCTGGTGCGCCGCGAGCTGGGCTCCGGCGTGGCGACGGCCATCGCCCGGCGCATGGTCGTGCCGCCGCAACGCGACGGCGGGCAGCGACAGTTCGTCGATCTCCCGATGCCCGAAGGCACCGGCGACAGTCTCGAGCCGGTGCTCACCTGGATGCTCGGGAACCTCGCCGAGGACCACCCCGTCGCCGCGCTCGCCCGCCGCGCGCGGATGTCCGAGCGGACCTTCGCGCGGCGGTTCGTCGCCGAAACCGGGACGACGCCGACCCGCTGGCTCTCACTGCAGCGCGTGCTGCACGCGCGGCATCTGCTCGAGGAGACCGACCTCGGCGTCGAGGAGGTCGCCAGGCAATGCGGGTTCAGCACCTCGGCGTTGCTGCGCCATCACTTTCACAAGATCGTCGGCGTGCCGCCCAACGACTACCGGCGTACGTTTTCGGACCGGCCCTCAGTGAAACCCGCGCGAGACCGTGCCAGGATGGAAGCGTGACACATCCACGCGGATCAGCAGCGAAGTCGGCGGCGATGTCCGCCGCACTATCCGGCGCGGTGGACCTTTCCGCGCTCAAGGCCCGTGCCGACGCGGCGCGCCAACAGCCCTCGGGCCCGCCGAGCGCGCCCCCCGGCCCTGGCGACCCCACCGCACCGCCTGCCGAGGCGGGCGCCGCGGTCTTCGAGGTCACCGAAGCCAGCTTCCAGGCCGACGTCGTCGAGCGGTCCCTCCAGCAGTTGATCGTCGTCGACCTGTGGGCCGAGTGGTGCGGGCCCTGCAAGCAGCTCAGCCCCGTGCTGGAGCGGCTCGCGGCCGAGAGCAACGGCGCCTGGGCGCTCGCCAAGGTCGACGTCGACGCCAACCCCCGGATCGCGCAGCTCTTCGGCGTGCAGTCGATCCCGACGATCGTCGCCGTCGGCGGCGGCCAGCCGGTGGACGCCTTCTCCGGCGCGCTGCCGGAGCCGGAGATCCGCAAGTGGCTCGATTCGCTCCTGGACGCCCTGCGGGACAAGCTCCCCGGCATCCGCGCGGCCGAGGAGAACGGCAGCGCCGAGCCCGTCGAAGAGCCCGAAGACCCCCGCTTCGTCGAGGCCGAAGACGCGTTCGAGCGCGGCGACTTCGCCGACGCCCAGGCCGCCTACGAGCGGATCCTCGACGTCGAGCCCGCCAACGAGCAGGCGAAGGCCGCGCTGGTCCAGGTCAAGTTCGCGGCCAGGGCCAGCACCGTCGACCCGTCGTCGGTGGCCCGCGCGGACGCCGCCCCCGAAGACATCGATGCCCAGCTCGCGGCGGCGGACTTCGAGGTCTCCGAACAGCGCGCCGAGGCCGGTTTCGACCGCCTCATCGCCGCTGTCCGCCGGACCAACGGCGACGAGCGGAACCGGGTCCGCGAACACCTCGTGGAGCTGTTCGACCTCTTCGACCCGGCCGACGACCGCGTCATGAAGGCCCGCCGAGGCCTGGCGAGCGCCCTCTTCTAGTCCCCCGGGAATATGTCGACACGCTCCGCGCCCGGGGAAAGTGTCGACATATTCCCCGGCGTGGGACTTAGCTGAAGTCCTTCGAGCAGACGGCTGAGGTCTCCAGGTAGCCCTTACGCAGCGCCCGCACCCGCGAGAATCCGTTGGCCGGACGGGCGCCGTTGACGTCGGCCGACACCAGGCTGTCCGGCTGCAGCAGCTCCGCGATGGCCTCGTCGAGGTCACCGGGGGACAGGCGCAGCACGCCGGGGCTGTCGGTCACCTTCGCCCACGCGCCGACCAGGCAAGCCGTGCGGAGCCCCGCGTTCGGGTTGTCCAGCGACGCCCCGACGCCCTTCTGGATGCCCAGCGCGTACCGCGAAGCGATCTCGGCGAACGCGGCGAAGTCGCCCATGCCGCCGGGGTCGCTGCCTTCGGCCTCGGCCTGCCGGTCGATCGGCTGGGCCAGCGCGGTGAGCGCGGGCAGGTCGATGCTGACGGTGTTGTTGTCCGCGCAGTAGGACGCGGGCGGGGTGCCCTTGCCGCCGGGGCATTTGCCGCCCTGGTTGACGATCGCCGGTCCCGGCACGCCGGCGCCCCCGAACGCCGCGTCCAGGCTCTTCTTGAGGACGTCGACTCCTGCCTGGTTGAACTTCTCGTCGCCCTTGCCGGTGTCCTGCTTCGCGAACGGCTGCTCGGTGATGCGGGCCTTGACGTTGGCCTCGTTCATCGCGGCGCAGTCCTTCGGGGTCTTCTCGAACCCGGTCTGGAAGGCGAAGGTGCGGTCGAACGCCGTGCCGTGCGCGCCGCGTTCGGTGGCGGCGTTGCCTGCCGGGTCGCGGATGAAGAACAGCGCGGCGAGCACCTGGTTCAGGCCCTCGGCGGTGGACACCCGGTAGAGGGCGCTCTTACCTTCGGCGACCCAGCGGAAGTAACCGCCGGCGAAGCAGTCCGCCTGCTGCTCGGTGACGATCGTCGGGGTGTTCTTGGTGATCCCGGCCTTCTCGCCGAGCCGGAACTGCACGGCGTGGCCGAACTCGTGCGCTAGCACGGTCACCACGGACATCGTGCCGAAGCGCTTCTCCAGCATCGGCAGCAGCACGCCGCGATCCCAGGCGACGGAGTCGTCGCCCCGGCAGTAGAAGGCGTTGACGAGGCCCTTGGTGCTGCCGCACGCCGTCGTCTGCTCGGTGCCCTTCGCGTCGTAGGACAGCAGGGACTTCACCGGCTCGAAAGGCATGCTGAAGTTGGTGGGCAGGAACTCGGCCCAGTACTTCTCGACGTCGGCGATCGCGGACGTCGCGAGCCTGTCGATCTCGCCGTCGTCGGCGTTCTTGACGTCCAGATTCGGCATCGGGGCGTCGGGCTTCAGGCCGCTCTCGAAGTGTGTCACCGGCAGGCCCGCGACGTTCCCCTGATCCAACGCGCCGGGCAGCGAAGCGATGCCACCACCGCCCGAACAGGCCGTGGTGAAGCCGAGCGTTGCTGCGACAAGGATCGCGACCAGAACCGGCCGCCTTCCCCCGTGGATCATGATCACTTGCTCCCCAACTGTGTCCGATGCCGCATCAGGTGCACCCTACCCAGCATCTTTCGGGGGTGTGCGCGTTATCCCCATACCGGCGCGGAAGCGGGCGCGGGGCCGGGCAGATATGGTCGCGCACCATGAGAGCAGTCCGTCGGTTCACCGTCCGCGCGAGCTTGCCGGAGCAGCTTGCCGGGCTAGGCGCCTTGGCCACCAACCTCCGGTGGACGTGGCATCCCCCGACCCGGGACCTCTTCGCGTCCATGGACGCCGAGCTGTTCGACAAGATCCGCGACCCGCTGCGCATGCTGACGGCGTTGCCCCCGGCACGGCTCGCGGAGCTGGCCGTCGACGAGGAATTCCTCGAGCGCGCCCGGGTGCTGACGGCCGATCTCGATCGGTACCTCTCAGAGCCACGCTGGTACCAGCGGCGTGGCGAGGACCGGCCGGAACAGCCCGGGGCCGTCGCGTACTTCTCGATGGAGTTCGGTGTGACCGAGGCGCTGCCGAACTACTCGGGCGGGCTCGGGGTCCTGGCGGGTGACCATCTCAAAGCGGCGTCCGATCTGGGCGTGCCGATGATCGGTGTCGGGTTGCTCTATCGCGCGGGGTACTTCCGGCAGTCGCTGTCGCTCGACGGCTGGCAGGTCGAGCACTACCCGGTGATCGACCCGAACGCGTTCCCGCTGGAGCTGCTGGTCGAAGACGGCAAGCCGGTGCTGGTCGACGTCGCGATGCCGGGGGCCGCGCGGGAGCTGCAGGCACAGATCTGGAAGGCGAACGTCGGCCGGATCCCGTTGCTGCTGCTGGACACCGACATCGACGAGAACGACGAGGACCTGCGGAAGGTCACCGACCGGCTGTACGGCGGCGACGCCGATCATCGGATCCGCCAGGAGATCCTGGCCGGGATCGGCGGCTTCCGCGCGGTGCGGCGGTACTGCGCGATGACCGGGCATCCGCAGCCGAAGGTGTTCCACACCAACGAAGGGCACGCCGGGTTCCTGGGCCTGGAACGGGCCAGCGAGATCATCCAGGCCGACAAGCTGGGCTTCGACGAGGCCCTGTCCGCGGTGCGCGCCGGGACGGTGTTCACCACGCACACGCCGGTCAGCGCGGGTATCGACCGCTTTCCGGTCGACCTGGTGACGCGGTATTTCGGCGACGGACGGCTGGTGCCCGCCATCGAGCTGCGGCAGGTGCTCGCGCTGGGCGCGGAGGACAACCCCGGCATGTTCAACATGGCCCATATGGGTTTGCGGCTGGCTCAGCGGGCCAACGGCGTGTCGAAGTTGCACGGCCGGGTGTCGCGGCGGATGTTTTCCCGGCTCTGGCCGAACTTCGACGAAAACGAGGTGCCGATCTCGTCGGTGACCAACGGCGTCCACGGCCCGACTTGGGTGGCGCGCGAGCTGAGCGCGTTGCTCGGCGGCAACGACGAGGAATGGGGTGTCGACGGGCGCGGCGAGGCTGGGCAGTCGATGCGCGAGCGGGTCACGGACGAGCGGCTTTGGGCGTTGCGGCGCGAGTTGAAGGAGAAGCTCGTCGCCGAGGTACGGCGGCGGGTCCGGGCGGCTTGGCTGCAGCGCGGCGCTTCGCCGTTGGAGCTGGGATGGACCGACTCGGTTTTCGACCCTGACGTGCTGACTGTCGGGTTCGCGCGTCGGGTGCCTACGTACAAGCGGCTGACGCTGATGCTGCGTGACGCGGACCGGTTGCGCGCTTTGCTGCTGGACGAGGATCGGCCTATTCAGGTGGTCGTGGCGGGGAAGTCGCATCCGGCTGATGAGGGTGGCAAGGCGCTTATTCAGCAGATTGTTCGCTTCGTGGATGACCCGGCGGTGCGGCATCGGATCGTGTTCCTGCCGGATTACGATATGTCGATGGCCCGGTATCTTTATCGGGGTTGCGATATCTGGTTGAACAATCCGGTGCGGCCGTTGGAAGCTTGCGGGACTTCGGGGATGAAGTCGGCGTTGAACGGTGGATTGAACCTGTCCATTCGGGATGGATGGTGGGATGAGCTTTATGACGGTAGCAACGGTTGGGCGATTCCCACTGCGGACGGGGTGACCGATCCGTTGCGGCGGGACGATCTCGAGGCCGCGGCGTTGTACGACTTGCTGGGCCAGCAGATCGGGCCGTTGTTTTATGACCGGGACGCTCAGGGGGTTCCCGGTGGGTGGATGTCGATGATCTGGCATACGCTCGAGACTTTGGGTCCGCGAGTGCAGGCTTCTCGGATGGTTCGGGAATATGTCGAGTCCGGGTATGTTCCCGCGGCTCGAATGGTGGCCGAGGCGACCGGGGATGATTATCGGGGGGCTCGGTCTTTGTCCGAGTACCGGACCAAGTTGGGGATTTCTTGGGGCCGGGTGGTCATTTTTGATTCCGAGCTGGTGGTGGAGGCTCAGGATTCTTTGGTGGTGGGGACCGAGGTTCAGGTCAAGGCCCGGATCGATCTGGCCGGGTTGACGCCTGACGACGTGGATGTCCAGGCCGTGGTGGGGAAGGTCGGGGACAGCGACGAGCTGGCGGATGTGGTGACTGTCGCGATGGATTCGACCGGGATCGGGGAGTTCACGGCGAAGCTTCGGCTGCCGCATGCCGGGTCTTTGGGTTACACCGTCCGGGTTCTTCCGCGACACCCCCTGCTCGCCAGCTCCGCCGAACTGGCGAAGGTCGTCCTGGCCTAGCTCCCCAGGGGGCGCTGAAGGTTCGCCATCTGTCGACAGATGGCGACCTCTTGCGCGCGAGACACACGTGCTGGGGTGACCGGCCCGGCCGACGTTCGCACGGCTGGTTCGTCGCGGCTTAGCCGTGGCATGAACGGACCTTTCATCTCGTTTTTTGAGATGAAAGGTCCGTTCATTTCAGTCCTGAGGTTGGCGGCCGCGTGTTTTGCACGAAAGTCGACTCGAGGTGGTGGCGCCGGGGTGTGGTGCGTACTCAAGGTTGGTGCGGGACTAAGGGATGGCGGGGGTGCCGCCGGGGGTGGTGGGGAGGCCGGCGGACTTCCAGGCTCGGTAGCCGCCGATCAGGTCGGTGGCGTGCGGGAGGCCCAGGCGTTGCAGGTCCGCCGCCGCGAGGCTGGAGGCGTAGCCCTCGTTGCAGACGACGATGATCGGCGCGTCCGGGTTCGCCTGGGGGATCTTCCAGTCGCTGGTGGGGTCCAGCCGCCATTCCAGGTGGATGCGTTCGATCGGGATCGCACCGGGGATTTCGCCCTCTTCCGCGCGGTTCGCGTGCGGGCGGATGTCGACGATCAGGGCACCGTCGGCTTGCAGGCGTTGGGCTTCCGCCGGGTCCGCGCGGTCGAGCTTCGAACGCGCGGACCCGATGGCGTCGTCGATGTGGCTCACCGGAACAGTATCGCCGGAAGCGGTGCGATTTCGGCGGGGACGTCGGCGAGGGTGGTGTATTCGCGCGTCGCGACCAAGGGTGGCGAGTAGGCGTGGACGCTGGCGGCGCTACCGGTCCCCGCGCCGGACATCTGGTGTGCGCGGCCGGCGCCGAAGCCGATGCCTTGGCCCGCGAAGTGCGCGCGCCGGCGGACCGGGCCACCGGGGTAGCGGTACTCTTCGGCCAGTTCGCCCTGCAGCACGGTGAACGAGCCCGACGCGCCGCCGTGGTCGTGGGGCTTGGTCTGCTGGCCGGGCAGCCAGGAGAGCAGCCACAGTTCGACGCCGCCGGTCAGCGCCAGGCGGGCCCACCAGCGCTGGTCTTCGTCGAAGCGCAGGAGACCGCGCAGGCTGGTGGTGAGTTCGGCGGCGACGGTGTTCGTCAGGTCGACGAGTTCCCGTGCGGTCCACAGCTGTCGGGTGGGGTGCAGCAGGTCCGCGAGCAGCGGGTCGGTGAGCTGCGGGTGGATCTCGACGTCGGAATGGACGATCGACTGGGTCATGAAGTGCTCCAGGTGAGTGCGCGATGGGTGAATGCACGGAGCGCGACACGGGGAGCGAACCGAGCACAGGGCTCGGAAACGAAAAGAGGGCTCAGCCGTCGTGCCGCGCGGGCATACAGCCTGCGGAGGCGACGAGGAGCAGATCGACGGTGCGGTCGCGCCAGAAAGAGCCCCCGATGGCGGGGAAGGCGGTGGACGCGGACCGGATCACCCCCCGATCCTGCCACAGCCGCGGCGTGATCGGTGAACACACAGCGAACCGTTCCAATTACTGGGACCGCGATGACCTGCCTCTTCGCCGCGGAGGGGCATGCCGTTGTGACACCCGGATCGGCAGTAGACACAATGGTCTTGTGAGTGAGTCCTCCCTGCCCAGCGACCTTGACGATCTCGTGGTTCGGATGGCCGGTGTCGGCGTCCGGCGCGGGCACAACGAGCTGCTCGCCGACCTCGACTGGAGCGTCGAACTCGACGAGCGCTGGGTGGTGCTCGGCCCGAACGGCGCGGGCAAGACCACACTGCTCCGACTCGCCGCCGCCGAGATGCACCCGACTTCCGGCACCGTCCACCTGCTCGGTGAGCAGATGGGGCGCGTCAGCATCTTCGAGCTGCGCCCGCGCATCGGCTTCACCTCCGCCGCGATCGCCGGCCGGGTCCCCGGCGACGAGATCGTGCGCGACGTCGTCGTCAGCGCCGGGTACGCGGTCCTCGGCCGCTGGCGTGAGGCATACGACACATTGGACACTGAGCGCGCCGACGAGCTGCTCGCGTCGCTGGGCATCCCGCATCTCGCGGAGCGCACCTTCGGCACGCTGTCCGAGGGCGAGCGCAAGCGCGCGCTCATCGCCCGTTCGCTGATGACCGACCCCGAGATGCTGCTGCTCGACGAGCCGGCGGCCGGGCTGGACCTCGGCGGCCGTGAGGACCTGGTCGCGCGGCTTTCCTCGTTGGCGATGGACCCGGAGGCCCCGGCGATGGTGCTGGTCACGCACCACGTCGAGGAGATCCCGCCCGGTTTCACCCACGCGCTGCTCTTGCGCGACGGCCACGCCGTGGTTTCGGGTCTGATGGACGACGTGATCACCAGTGAGAACCTGTCCAAGACCTTCGACCAGGATCTTCTGCTCGAGCGGTCCGGTGACCGGTTCTTCGCCCGTCGTCGGTAACCTGTTCTACTCCCCGGTAGCCTTCGGTATGCCAAGGGAAACAGCGCGTCGAGGAGGATGGCATGGGTGAGTTCGTAAGCCTTGAAGTTGAGGCCGGTGTCGGCACGATCAGGCTCGATCGCCCGCCGGTCAACGCGCTGAACAACCAGGTGCAGATCGAGCTCGCCCTGGCCGCCAAAGAGGCCAGTGAGCGTGACGACGTCCGCGCGGTGATCATCCACGGCGGGCCCAAGGCCTTCGTGGGTGGCGCGGACATCAAGGAGATGGCCGACAAGTCCTATGTGGAGATGGCGAAGTTCGGTGCCGCGCTGACGGCGTCGCTCACGGCCGTCGCGCAGATCCCGAAGCCCACGGTCGCCGCGATCACCGGGTACGCCCTCGGCGGCGGGCTGGAGCTCGCGCTCGCCGCGGACCGCCGTATCGCCGGGGACAACGTGAAGGTCGGCCAGCCGGAGATCCAGCTCGGCATCATCCCCGGCGCCGGCGGCACGCAGCGTCTCGCGCGGCTGATCGGCCCGAGCAAGGCCAAGGACCTCATCTTCACCGGCCGGTTCGTGAAGGCCCACGAGGCACGCGAGCTGGGCATCCTCGACGAGGTCGTGGCCCCGGACGACGTCTACGAAGCCGCGCTGAAATGGGCCTCGCAGTTCGTGAACGGCCCGGCCGTGGCGCTTCGGGCCGCGAAGGCCGCGATCGACGGCGGCCTCAACACCGACCTGGAGACCGGGCTCAAGCTCGAGACCAGCCTGTTCACCGCGTTGTGGGCGACCGAAGACCAGGCGAACGGCATGCGGTCGTTCATCGAGAACGGGCCCGGCAAGGCCACTTTCGAGGGGAAGTAACAGTGACGGATCCGGCTCCGCACCCGCACGCCACCGCCGAAGAGGTCCAGGCGGCCTTCTCCGACCCGAAGCTCGCGAACGTGCTCTACCACGACTGGGAGGCGGGCACTTACGACGAGAAGTGGTCGATCTCCTACGACGAGCGCTGCATCTCCTACGCCACCAACGTCTTCAACGCCGTCGCCGGTGAAGACGGCCAGCCGTACCCGACGGCGATGGAACTGGGCAGTGGCACCGGTTTCTTCCTGTTGAACCTGATGCAGGGCGGCGTGATCAAGAAGGGCTCGGTCACCGACCTCTCGCCCGGCATGGTTCAGGTCGCGCTGCGCAACGCCCAGTCGCTGGGCCTCGACGTCGACGGCCGCGTGGCCGACGCCGAGCGCATCCCGTATGCGGACAACTCGTTCGACCTCGTCGTCGGACACGCTGTGCTGCACCACATCCCGGACGTGCAGGCCGCGTTCCGCGAGGTGCTGCGCGTGCTCAAGCCCGGCGGCCGGTTCGTGTTCGCCGGTGAGCCGACGACGATCGGCAACGCGTACGCCCGCAAGCTCGGCCAGCTGACTTGGTTCCTGACCACGAAGGTCACCAAGATCCCGGCGCTGGCCTCGTGGCGGCGTCCGCAGGAGGAGCTCGACGAGTCGTCGCGCGCCGCCGCGCTCGAAGCCGTCGTCGACATCCACACCTTCGACCCGGCGGAGCTGGAGCAGCTCGCGCGCGGTGCGGGTGGCCAGGACGTCAAGGCGGTCACCGAGGAGTTCGCGGCCGCGCTCGCCGGTTGGCCGATCCGGACGTTCGAAGCGGCTGTGCCGCAGGAAAAGCTGACCCTGCGCTGGCGGCTGTTCGCCTACAAGCTGTGGATCCAGCTGTCCGCTTTGGACAAGAACGTGCTGTCGAAGATCCTGCCGCGCAACCTGTTCTACAACGTGATGATCACCGGGACCAAACGGTCCTAAGTTGCCTTACGGGTTCTCGCTCGACGACGTCGCGTTCCTGCGTTCGGCGTCCGGTTCGGCGGCGGTGGCCGGCTGTGCCACGTTGGCGCTGACCGACGCCACCCGGATCGCGGACGTCGCCGCGGCCCGGCGGATCGCGGGTGAGGAACACGCGGCCGCGGTCATCGAAACCGTGGTGCTGCGCCGAAAAGCCATGTCCAAAGTGGATGATTCGGAGGCGTGGCTGTTCACCGGCGACGCGCTGCAGCAGGCGAGCGCGACGCTGGTGGCCCGGCATCGGGCGAGCCGGTTGACTGGGCTCGACGTCCACGACGTCACGTGTTCGGTCGGTGCTGACCTGGTCGAGATCGCCCGCGTCGCCCGGCGCTGCGTCGGGTCCGATTTGGACGAAGTGCGCTTGGCGATGGCAAGCCACAACTCCGCCGAAGCGGGTGTCGCGCCCGTTCTGGTCCGAGCGGACGCCCTGCATCCGGCGAGTCGCGACACGGTCGTCGTCGCCGATCCAGCTCGCCGTGATTCGTCCGGCAGGCGCTCGTGGCGTCCGGCGGATTTCCTTCCCCCGCTTGACAAGTTGGTCGACGCTTATCCGGGCCGGGACCTGGCGGTGAAATGCGCGCCGGGGCTCGACCGCGACGATATGCCGTGGGCGGACGAGGTCGAGCTCGTCTCGCTCGACGGCCAGGTGCGCGAAGCCTGCCTCTGGCGAGGCGACATCGCGACAGTGTCTACACGGGCCACTGTGCTTCGCTCGGACGGTACACAGTGGACGATCACCGACGACGATCCCGACGACATCCCGGCCGCCGAACCGGGTCAGTGGATTATCGATCCGGACGGCGCTGTCGTGCGGGCGGGCCTGGTCCGCCACTACGGCGCCCGGCACGGCCTGTGGCAGCTCGACGAGCGGATCGCCTATCTCACCGGTGACACCCCGCCGCCCGGTGTCCGCGCCTTCCAGGTGCTGGAACACGGGCCGTACAACGAAAAGACCCTCCGCGCGCTGCTGCGGAAACACGAGATCGGCCGCCTCGAAATCCTGATCCGCGGCCTCGACATCGATCCCGACGCCCTGCGCAAACGGCTCAAGCTGCGGGGTTCAGCCGAGGCGAGCGTGGTGCTGACCCGCATCGGCCGGTCGCCGGTCGCGTTCCTTTGCCGGGCCGCCCGCACCTGAGACGATGCCCTGCAGACTCAACGGCCGTTGATCGTTTAGGGTCCGTTCGTCCTTTACCGAGGAGCTCTCGTGCCGCGTCCGCGCTCGCCACCACCGGCGACGCCGCGCACTCCGCCCGGCAACATCGGCCAGGTCAAGCTCGACGTCAAGGCCTACTACGGCGACTACGCCGACGCCGCGGGCAAGCACCACTACTCGGACACGAGCCAGTGGGCCAAGGAGACGGCGAAGCAGGTCGCGGACGCGAAGAAGTACCTCGCCAAGCGGTTGCAGAACGGCGTGAAGAACCCGGCGATCGTGCTCGACGTCGACGACACCTCCGAGGTCACCTTCGGCTGGGAGGCCGACAACGACTTCGGCTTCGACCCGGCCAAGCAGCAGACCGCGATCGACAACGGCGAGTTCCCCGCGATCAAGCCGACCCTGGAACTGGCCAACTGGGCCGCGCAGCGCGGCGTCAAGGTCATCTTCCTGACCGGCCGCAACGAGCTGCAGGGCCCGGCTTCGCTGAAGAACCTCGCCAACGGGGGCTTCCCGGCCCCGGCGGCGGCCTACTTCAAGCCGAAGACCACCGCGCCCGCGTACCTGCCGTGCGGCCTGACCTGCAACACCGTGCAATACAAGTCCGGCACCCGCGCGCATATCGCCGCCACCGGCGACACCATCGTGTTGAACCTCGGTGACCAGTTCAGCGACCTCGAAGGCGGCTACGCCGAACGTCCGGTGAAACTGCCGAACCCCGATGTACTACCTGCCCTGACACTGAAGCTAGCCGGTGTAGCCGGCGAAGATCTTGGAGAACTCGTAGGGCGTCTGCGGGATGTTGTTGCAGCGGTACAGCTCGCCGGTACAGGCGTTGGCGTCGCGCCCGACCTCCCAGAACGCGAGCATCCCGGGGTGCGCGGTCTTCGCGAAGGCGACCAGGGCGCGGGCGTCCTTCTGGTAGAAGATCTCGTTGCGGGAGTCGTTCACGCCGAGCATCGGGGTGACGCCGACCTTCTTCCACGCGGCCGCGTCGGCCAGGCCGAGGACCGATTTCACCTGGGCCTGCGTGGCCTTCGCCGCCGAGATCGCTTTCGCGCCTTGGTCTCCGGCGCCTTCGTAGTAGTCCATCGCCATCACGTTGACCAGGTCGAGGTCGACGCCCGCGGCCTTCGCGGCCTTCAGGACGTTGAGCCCGTTGGCGTCGAGGCCGTTCGGGAGCACCGGCAGGGTCAGGGAGATCTTGAGCCCGGGGTTGTTCGTCTGCACGATCTTCAATGCCTGCGAGCGTCGCTGGACCGACGTCGGGTCGGCCACGGCCGCGCCTTCGATGTCGACGTCGATGTACTTCAGGCCGTATGCCTTGACGACGGCGTCGTACTCGGCGGCCAAAGTGGACACACTGCTGCATGCCTGCGCCAGCTCGATGCCGGAGGCGCCGCCGAACGACACCTTCACGTCGCCGCCGGCCGCGCGGATCTTCGCGATTTCGTCGGCTTGCCATCTGGCGCGTGGGTCGTAGGCGCCGAACCAGCTCGCCTTGCAGCCCCATGACGTCACGAAGCCGAGGGTGAAGCCTTTCACGTTCCCGGCGGCCGACATCGCGGACAAACTCGGCGTCGGCCATTCGCCCATGTCGACGTAGGGCGCGACGGGCAGCGGCGAACCGGCCGCGGCCACGGCGGTGCCGGGGACCGCCAAACCCGCCGCGAGCGCGAGCAGTCCGCCGAGCAGGGTAAGGGCGCGCCGGGGAGAGGAGAGTTTCACGAGGACCTCCGTGCCTGGGAAGCATGGGCTTGGTCTAGACCACATTATTGGTATAGACCACGCAGATCCCAGGTCGCCAGCGCCCATTCGGTGCCGCTTCCGGGCACACAGCGAGAGCAAGGGACCTTTACTGCCGTCTCGCGGTAGTAAAGGTCCCTTGATGCCGCTTTTGTCTTGGGCCGATCAGGTGGTGGGGCTCGCCACGATCCATTCGCGGACTTCGTCGTCCCACAGCAGGTCCGACGAGGAGTCCGCATGCTGGCGCAGGGCGTCGGCGACGGCCGGGTAGAGCATCACGACGTCGCGCAGCAGCATCGGGTAGTGCTCTTCCTCGTCCACGGCGTACTGGCCGAAAAAGCTCCAGACCTCCGGGGTGGAGCGCGTGATCTGGTAGATCTTCCGGATCCGCGGCTCGTCGAGGTCCTGCACCTCGGCCAGATCCGGGCTCACCGAGCATTCCAGCTCCGGTGCGAACGGCAGATCCCAATCCTTGACCCAGGTCGCGAGCTCGTCTGGCTCCAGGTCGGCGGGCTCGTAGGACTCGACGAACCAGGTGACCGGCGCTTCGCCCGCCACCGCGACCATGCCCGGCTTCAGGAAGTCCAGCAGCGCCAACTCCGGCAGCAGGACCAGGGCTTCCTCCAGCGTGATGGCGACGATGTTGGACTGGTCCCCGGTCGAGAAGAGCTGCCACTCGTCTTCGACGTCCAGGACCGCGTAACCGATCTTCGCCGGATCCTCCAGCAGGTCTTCTTCGCACAAGACCCGCGAATCCTGGGATTGCCGCACAGTTCCACTCCATTTTCGCTGATTTGGGGTTCGCCCCAGCGTACTGAGGTCAACCCACGAGTCCGCGCAGGACGTCACCGAGGGTGGCGATCCCGTCCTCGATGGCGGTCGACGCGCTCGCGGCGTAGCCCAGGACGAGCCCCGGCCCGCTCGGGCGCTGGTGGTGCCACGACAGCGGCTGGACCTTCACACCGCGCGCGAGTGAACCGGCCGCGAGTTCGGTGTCGGCGAAGTCGGCGTCGAAGGTGACCATCAGGTGCAGCCCGGCCGCGGCGTCGTGCACGACCGCGCCCGGGAGATGGGTGCCGATCGCCTGGACCATCGCGTCCCGCCGACGCCGATGTCGGCCGCGAAGGAACCGCAGCTGACGCTGCATCTCGCCGGACTCCATGAGCTGGGCCAAAACCAGCTGCGGCAGGACGGCGTTGCCGAGGTCGGCGTACCGCTTGGTGGTGATGAGCGGGCACCGGACGCCGGTCGGGAACTGGTGCGCGGGAGTCAGCAGGACGGCCGGCGCGCCGCTTTCGCGTAGGTTGTCGACGCTGATTCCGTCGACGTCGACCGGGATCGGCGGGGTTTCGAGGTTCCAGCTGCGCAGATGCTGCCGTGCTCCGAGCGACCCCGGATCTTCGACGGCGATCGCCGGAAACCCTTCCTGCGAAAGCGTTTGCGCGATCAGGCCGAGTGCCTGCGCGACTCCGGCGACGATGATCACCTCGCCCGGATCCACCCGGATCCACCCGGATCCCGCGGTTGCGCGCCAGCCAGTTCGCGACGGCGTGCCTCAGCACCGGTGTCCCGCTGGGATCTCCGTAGCCGAAGTCGGACGCCGCGAGCTTGTCGAGCACCACACGTTCGGCGCGTAACCACGCCGTGCGCGGGAACGCCGCGAGGTCGGGAGTTCCTGGCGACAGGTCGATCCGAGCGGGCACCGCCCGGATCGCGTCGAAGATGTCCGCGCCGGGCTCGCCCGCGAACAGCGCGTTCGACGTCGGCAGGCCGGTGAGCGCGGCCGTCGGTGCCGCGACGGGTGCCGCGACGACGATCGTCCCGCCGCGTCCGCGCCCGAGCCGCTTGGGATCGAGGTCTCGCGGACCTGCGACGGACAGCGGAGGGCGGCACCTTCACCTACCCGTTTTTCTCAGCCACCGGAAGGAAATCATGATGATCGCGCTCATCGCGTTGGCCGTACCGGTGGCTCCTGGCCTGGCGTCCGTGGTCGCTCGTGGGCAGCACGGACGTCCAAGACCGCGACGCCGACCGAGTCCGGGCCGATCTCCGCGCGGCTGCCGCCGGCAGTAATTCAGTCGCGGGCTCCGAAAGGAGCTGGCAGGTTGGCGGCATGGTCGATCACCAGTTCGCCGATGCCGGGCTCGCCGAGCTATACGACGCGCAGCACCCCTGGGAAAGCCGCGGTGATTACGCCTTCTACTCAGGCTTGGTGATGGCCGCCGAATCCGTGCTCGACGTCGGCTGCGGTACCGGCACGCTGCTGCACGCGGCCAGGGCGGCCGGGCACGCCGGACGGCTCTGCGGGCTCGACCCGGCCGCCGGGATGATCGAGCGGGCCCGCAAGCGCACGGATGTCGAATGGCTGCTCGGGGATCTCACCACGGTCCACTTGGACCGTGAATTCGACCTGATCGTCATGGCAGGCCACGCTTTTCAGGTGTTCGTCACCGACGACGAACTGCGCACCTCGCTCGCGTCGATCCGCTCGGCTCTCACCGAGAACGGCCGCTTCGCGTTCGAGACCCGTAACCCGGCCGCGCGGGCGTGGGAGCGCTGGACGCCGGACAACGTTTCGGAGTTTGTCGACGCCTGTGGCAACACCGTGCGGAGCTGGCACGAGGTCGAGACTCCGCTCGAAGACGATCTCGTCAGCTTCACCACGACGTACACCAGCCCGGCCTGGGACCGTCCACAAGAGAGTCAGAGCACGCTGAGATTCCTTGACGCCGCAGCGCTTTCGACGTTCCTGGCCGAGGTGGGCTTCGTCGTCGACGAGCAGTTCGGGGACTGGGACCAGAGCCTGCTCACCGAAACGAGCCCGGAGATCATCACCCTCGCAGGCCGGTGAGGACTGTTTCGACGATCGTGTCGGCGTACTCGTGGGTGAGCGGGCCTTCGCGGTGCAGCCAGCGACTCCGGAGCGGTCCCCAGATCAACTCCACGGCCACGTCGAGGTCGATTTCGGGCGCGAGTTGCTTGGCTTCTTGAGCTTTGCGGAGCCGTCGGAGTTTGAGCTCCTTCATCGGCTGGTCCACCCGCTCGGTGAAGTCGGCCGCCAGGACCGGGTCGACGAGGATTTCGACCGCCAGCGCACGCATCGGTTCGCTGTACCGCGGCTCGTTCAGTTCGTCGACGGTCGCGCGGAGCACGGTTTTCAGGTCGGCTTCGAGGTCGCCGGTGTCGGGGAGTTCGGCGGCCTCCTCGTCTTGGCCCTCGGTGAGCATCATCAGCGCGTCGAACAGCACCGCGCCCTTCGACGGCCACCAGCGGTAGATCGTCTGCTTGCCCGCGCCGGCTCGCGCCGCGATGCCTTCGATACTGAGCCGGGCGTAGCCGACTTCGCCGACCAGGTCCAACGCGGCGTTGAGGATCGCTTGCCGAGACGTCTGGCTGCGCCTGGCCGCCTTGGGCTGCGGTGTCATGCGGGCAGTTTACCTTTGCGAGACGAGACGGGCCGTCTTGACACGACGGAGAGCTCTGCGTACCTTCAAACGAGTCGAGACGGTCCGTCTCGGCAAAGTGAAGGGAGTCACCCATGACCGGCACTCGCGTTTGGTTCGTCACCGGCGCCAGCCGTGGCCTGGGCCGCGCGTTCACCGAAGCCGCGCTCGCCCGTGGCGACAGTGTGGTCGCCGTGGCGCGCACCCGCCTCGACCTGGAGCCGTCCGAACGGTTGCTCACCCTCCAGGCCGACGTCACCGATCGGGACGCGGTCTTCACCGCCGTCGACACGGCGGTGCGGCACTTCGGTCGTCTCGACGTCGTGGTGAACAACGCTGGTTTCCTCGCGATGGGGATGCTCGAAGAGTTCAGCGAGGCCGAGGCGCGCGCCCAGATGGACACCAACTTCTTCGGCGCGCTCTGGGTCAGCCAAGCCGTGTTGCCGGTGCTGCGGGCCCAGGGATCCGGGCACATCCTGCAGGTCTCCAGCATCGGCGCGCTCAGTGGGTTCGCGCTCTCCGGGATGTACAGCGCGAGCAAGTTCGCCATGGAAGGGATGAGCGAAGCGCTCGCCGCGGAAGCCGCTGGCTTCGGCGTGAAGGTCACCATCGTCGAGCCCGGCGGCTACTGGACCGAGCTCTACACCTCGGGTCTGGCCGCCACCGAGCCGATGGACGTCTACACGCCGCTGCGGGCCGAACTGGAGAAGACGTTCGCCGACGGTTCCGTGGACAGCATGCCGGAGCTCGCCGCCGAAGCCGTCATGAAGCTGGTGGACAGCGACAATCCGCCGCTTCGGCTACTGCTCGGCAGCATGGTCTACGACCTGGCTTTCGAGGTCTCCCAACGGAAAATGGCCACCTGGGCGGCCTGGGAAGAGACCAGCCGCGCCGCTGAACACGGTGTCCCCATGCCCAGCGACTATGCGGTAGCAAGTCCCGCCGACGCGCTCACGAATGCTGACCTCAACTTGGGGCGTCTGCCATGACGAGTGGCTCGAGTTTGCGGTTCAGTTCGTCGTAGTCGGGATAGGCCGGCGACGCGCGGTGTTGCCCCGAATCGCCGACGATCGTCCGGACTTTCGCGCAGTCACCGCTCTCGCGCGACGGCGCCCAGTCGTCACTCATGCGTTCGGTAGCGTTGGAGGGGCCGTTCACGATGATTCGGTGCGGTCCGGGCCCCTGATAGTCGGGCGCCTCTTGGATCATCCGCTACCCCATCTGTCGACAGATGGCGATCTCTTAGCTGCTGAGAGATCACGTGATGTCGACATCTCGTGGCCCGCCGGGTTTAGTTCGTGGGGCGTCCGGCGCCGGCGTAGTCGTCGTTCGGTTTCCGGTAGGTGTGCACCTGCACGGCCTGGCCCTGGGTCGGCGCGTCGATCATCTGCTCGTTGCCGATGTAGAGCCCGACATGGTGGATCTTCGTCTGTGGCTCGCCGTAGAAGATCAGGTCGCCGAGAGCCGGTTCGGACACCGCTTTGACGCTGCGGAACTGGGTGTCCGCGGTGCGTTTGATGGTGATGCCCGCGCTCGCGTACGCGGCCGTCGTGAGCCCCGAACAATCGAAGCCCGGGTCGTTGCCGCCCTTGCCGTTGCCGCCCCAGACGTACGGCAGCCCGATCTTGCTGATCGCGAAGTTGACCGCGTCGAGCACCTTCGGGTTCGGAGCTTCGGTGTTCTTGCCGACGGTGCCGTAGACGTTCGCCGTCGCCAGCGTGCGGTGCAGGAACAGGGGAGCGGGCTGCAGCGAGGTGACCGCGGACCACCAGTCCGCGCCCTTCGCGAGGTCACGGCCGTCGGCGCAGAGCGCTCGCCCGGCGGTCAGCGCCGCGTCGTCGATGTTCTGCTGGTCGGGCGCCCCGCCGGACGCGCTCTGCTGGTACTTCGACCAGATCGACGGCGTCAGCTGCAGCGGGCCGGAGGCGTTCGCCGTCGAGACGACCCTGCCGTAGAAGTCGCGGACTTCGAGCGTGCCGATCTTGTTCGCGGCGACGCCGTTTTCCCCGAGTTGGCCGCCGTTCACCCGGCCGTGGTCGGTGGTCGTCTTGCCGATGGCGGCGAGCGTGATCCACGAGAGGTGACAGCCGGGCTGTTCCTTGCCGAGAGACACCGTCGTCTTGGCGTAGCCGACCATCGCGCGCAACGGGATGTCCAGCCACTGGCTCGTCTTGCTGGCCCAGGCGTCGAACTCCTGGCCCTGCTTCTCCGGAACGGTCACCTGGTCTTGCACGGCGACAGGCACTTCCGTCGGCATCGCGTCCGGGGACGGCGGCGGGGAGGGCGGCGGCGCGGCCGCGGGAGTGGCGGCCTGCTGGCCGGCCGGCGCGAGCTGCACGGCCGCGACCAGTGCTCCGGCGGCGACGACCACGGCTGCGAGGATCACCAGCGCACGACGTTTGCGCGGGTGGTGTTCGGGCGTCTCCTCTGTCTCCATCATCGGCTCCCGGAAAGACGGTCGAACACGAACGCGCGCAGGCCGTCGAGGTCGGTGTCCACCGCGACCTCGACGGTGTTGTCCGGCGTGGTGCCTTCGGGATGCTCGGCGCGGGCCTGCGCCCGGCGACGGTCCACCACCGTCGCGCCGCGGCTCGGGCCGAAGGTGGTGTCGACGTCGATCGGGTACCGCTCGGTCTTGAGGATGCCCGGGCTGATCGCCTCCGCGACGGCGACGGTGTCGTGTAGCACGATGCCTTCGCGGCCGAGTGCCTTCGGGTAGTGCTTGAGGTAACTGCCGGTCAGGCCGGTCAGCGCGCCGCCGACGCCGCCCGACGCGGCGAGCTTCTCCAGCCACTCGTAGTCCACCGCGCAGCGATGGGTCAGGTCCAGCGGGACCAGCACGCACGGCACGTTTTCTTCGACGAGCACGCGGCGCGCCGCTTCCGGGTCGCTCCAGATGTTGAACTCGGCCGCCGTGGTGGTGTTGCCGAAGTCGAGCCCGCCGCCCATGATCACGATCCGCGCGATCTTCTCCCTGATCCCGGGATGGGCCGCGAGCAGCAGCGCGATATTCGTCAGCGGGCCGATCGGGGCGATGGTCACCGGCTCGTCGGCGGCCTCCAGCAGGGAAACCATCAGCGTCACCGCGTCGACCGATTCGAGCTCGCGCGTCGGCTCCGGCAGCGTGTCGGACAGTCCGGACAGGCCGTCGGCGCCGTGGACGTATGCCGCGGTGAAGGGCTGCGGGTGGACCAGCGGCCGCTCCGCACCCGCCGCGACGGGCACGTCCGGCCGTCCGCAGAGCGCCAGCAGCCTGCGCGCGTTGATCGTCGTCGCGGACAACGGGACGTTGCCGAACACCGTCGTCACGCCGAGAAGATCCACGTCCGCGCTGACCGCGGCCAGCGAGATCGCGAAGGCGTCATCGATGCCGGGATCGGTGTCGATGATCAGCTTGGTCCCCATGCCACTCCCTCGATGCCTGTTTTGCCCACCCACAGGCTACGGTCAGCGGCATGACGTCCATGTGGGGTGCGCCGGCGCTGTCCAGGATCAGGTCCTGGCGCCAGGCCCGCCAGGACCCTCAGCAAGCAAGGTTCCTGACCGCGGCCTCCCTGCGCTGGGTGCTGCGCAACCGGGCTTACACGCCTTGGTACCTGGTGCGGTACTACCGGCTGCTGAAGTTCCGGATCGCCAACCCGCACATCATCCTGCGGGGAATGCTGTTCCTCGGCAAGAACGTCGAGATCCACTGCCGTCCCGGCTACGGGCGCATGGAGATCGGCCGTTGGGTGCACATCGGCGACGGCAACGCGATCCGCTGTCACGAAGGCTCGCTCCGGATCGGCGACAAGGCCGTGTTCGGACGGCAGAACGTGGTCAACGGCTATCTCGACATCGAACTCGGCGAGGCCGCGCTGGTCGCCGATTGGGTGTACATCTGCGACTTCGACCACGTCACGGCCGACATCACGGTGCCGATCAAGGACCAGGGCATCGTGAAGGCGCCGGTGCGGATCGGGCCGGACACCTGGCTCGGGACGAAGGTCTCGGTGCTCAAGGGCACCCGGATCGGCCGCGGCTGCGTCATGGGCGCCCACGCCGTCGTGCGCGGCGACATCCCGGACTACTCGATCGCCGTCGGTTCACCCGCACGTGTTGTCCGGAACCGCAAGGACGACTACGCCGCCGACGCCGCACGCCGCGAAGCGATCGCCGACATGGCCCGCAAGGCGAACAAGGCCCTGCAGAAGACACTGGGCGAAGGCTAAGACGCCTGCCGCCCAACGGGATTACTGCGGTAGCCCGGGACTTATCGATGCCGTGAAGGGAACCTTGAGGGACTCTGAGTCCCTCAAGGTTCCCTTCACGGCGTTCCGGCGACAAGCCGAGTGGCACTTTCTCACCAAAGTGCGAAGCCTTCCCTTCAAGGACTGCCGAAGTCAGGCGTTGGCGCGTAGCTGAGCGCGGACTTCCATGAGGGCGAAGCCCAGGAGGTTGAGGCCGCGCCAGCGGTCGGGGTTGCGGGCGTTCTTGTCGTCGCGGTCCAGGCCGATGCCCCAGACGGTGTCCGAAGGCGCGGCCTCGACGAGCACCTGATCACCCGTCGCGAGCAGGAACTTAAGCAGCTTGCGGTTCTGCGAGAACTTCGCGAGGTTCGCGTCGACGACGATGTCGAAGCGGTTGTCTTCCCACTTCTCCTTCTCGAACCCGGCGACCTCGCGGCCGAGGATCTTCGCGTTCTTCGGGTTCGGGTCGGCCTGGATCTTGTCGGCCGTGGCGAAGTCGCCGAACAGCATCGCCTTCGCGGCCATCATGAACTGCTCGGCGGTGCGGTACGTCTCACCGTCGAGGATGAAGTCGGCCTGCCACCACTGGCTGAGGCAGGTGGCGTTGATCAGCCCGCCGTAGGGCGGCTTATGACCGTAGAACAACAGGTAGTCGGGCTGCACACCACCGTGGACTAGCTCCTTCAGTTCGTGCAGACTCCGTACTCCGGCTACCTTGCTTTCCATACCGCAAGTGGTATCACAGGAGGAAGTGGAACATCGGGCTGCCCGGCTCCACCGGCTCCACCTGCAAGGGACTGCGGTTCATCCGGTCGAGCAGGCCAGGCAGATCCGACGGCCGCGCGATTTCGATGCCGATCAGCGCCGGTCCGGTTTCCCGGCTGTTGCGCTTGACGTACTCGAACAGCGTGATGTCGTCGTCGGGGCCGAGCACCTCGTCGAGGAAGCGGCGCAGCGCGCCCGGCTCCTGCGGGAAGCCGACGAGGAAGTAGTGCTTCAGCCCTTCGTGTACCAAGGAGCGCTCGATGATCTCGCCGTAGCGGCTGACGTCGTTGTTGCCGCCGGAGACCACGCACACCACTGTCTGCCCGGGCTCGATCTTGACGGTGTTGCCCAGTGCGGCCGTGGCCAGCGCGCCCGCGGGTTCCGCGATCACGCCGTCGGCCTGGTACATCGAGAGCATCTCGGTGCACACCGCGCCCTCGGCGATCGTCGTCAGCTCGGCGCCGCTGTCCCGCACGAGCGGGTACGTGACGGATCCGGCCAGGCGCACCGCGGCGCCGTCGACGAACGAGTCGACCTCGGCGATCCGGACGGGCTCACCCGCGGCCATCGCGGCGGCCATGCACGCGGCACCCGCCGGTTCGACGCCGACGATCCGCATCTCGGGATGGCGCTCCCGCGCCCAGCCGGCGATCCCGGCGATCAGCCCGCCGCCGCCGACCGGCACGACCAGCACATCGGGCACGAAGCCGAGCTGCTCCACGATCTCAAGCGCGACCGTGCCCTGACCGGCGACCGTCCTCAGATCGTCGAACGCCGGAACCAGCGTCGCGCCGGTTCGCTGGGCTTCTTCCTTCGCCGCCGCGGAGGCGTCTTCGTAGGTCTCGCCGACCACGATGACCTCGATGCGCGAACCTCCGAGCGTCGCGATGCGCTCGCGCTTCTGGCGCGGTGTCGTGCCCGGCACGAAGACCCGGCCGTTCGCGCCCAGCCGTCGGCAGGCGTACGCGACACCCTGAGCGTGGTTGCCCGCGCTCGCGCACACCACGCCATGGGCGCGCGTCTCCTCGTCGAGCTGCACGATGAAGTTGTACGCACCGCGGACCTTGTACGACCGGACCGTCTGGAGATCCTCGCGTTTGAGCCAGACCTGGGCGTCCACGCGCGACGACAACCGCGCGTTGGGCTCCAGCGGCGTCCGGGTGACCACACCGGCCAGGCGCTGAGCGGCTTCTTCCACCAATGCGGCGTTCGCCGTTTCGCATTCCTGCACGGCTAGGGAATCTACGCCCGTGCCCGGTGCCCGTTCGATGTCGGTCAGTTGGCCGGCTTGTCGTCGACCTTCACCGAGTAGTTGGCTTTGCCGTCGGCGTACGAGTTGACCGTCGCGCTGAGGCCGTACTTCAAGGCACCCGCGGCGAGCTCGCAACGGACGCTCTCGCCTGCCGCCGCCTTCACCGGTCCCGGGCAGGTGATCGAGTCCGGGCGCTGGCCGA
Organism: Amycolatopsis sp.; assembly: GCF_036008905.1. Classification (GTDB taxonomy): domain Bacteria; phylum Actinomycetota; class Actinomycetes; order Mycobacteriales; family Pseudonocardiaceae; genus Amycolatopsis. The sequence continues at coordinate 38,607 of NZ_DASYMU010000207.1, forward strand.
CCTGCTGCTCCAGCACGTCGGCGATGCCTTTCTCGAGGCTTTCCTTGGTGATGCTCGCTTCCGGCGTCGATGACACCTTCACCGAGCAGCCGGTCAGCACGAAACCGGCGCAGCAGACGGCGAGAACGACTGTCCGAACAGGACGGGACAACACGGGTAAGCCTCCTAGGTCGTGTCTGGTGAATCTGTTCGATGGGCTTCGTGATCCAGGTGGTTCCTGGCGGTGCGGGGGATTTGCCCTCGTACCGGGGTCGTACTCGGGTGAATCCCCCGTGCCGTCAGGGGCCGCCTGGGCGCGGAGACCGCGAACTTGATTTACCAGACACGGCCTAGGCCCAGGCGGAACGGGGAACGAGATCGAGCAGGTCGCAGCGTAGGTCCAGCGCTCCGATGAGCTCGGCGGGATCGCGGTGGTCGTCGATCGGGTCGCCGACGTCCAGGTTCGCCCCCAGCAACATGACGCTGCGGAACGGGCGCGGATCGGTCAGCAGGAACCGCGTGACCTGCGGGGTGAGCACGGTCTGGGCGAACCGCCCGTCGCCGGTGCTCACCTCGAACTGTTCGTCGAAGTCCGGGTTTCCGGACTGCAGGTCACGCTGGCCGATCCCGGCCCGGACCCGGCTCTGGGCCCGGGCCACGCGGCTCACGGTCAGCGCCGGCCCCTGGCCGGGGGTGCGTACCCAGATCGTCCGGACGGGGGATCGCTCGCCCTTGTGGTCGACCACGAACGTCGCGGCCAGGAACGGACGGCCACGGTGGGAGCCGGTGATGATGTGCTTCGCCGAGACCGCCCGGGGCGGCAGGTGGTACGGGCTCAGCGGGTCGAAGATCTGCAGCAGGCTCTGCGTCGCGAACTCGTTCTGCTGGTTGTACAGCGAGCAGTACGAGTCGTTGTTCTCCTCGTACCGCCAGCCGCGCCGGGTCAGTTCTTCGTCGAGGCTCGTCAGCGACTGCTGTTCCTTCGCGTCGTACGACCGTCGAAGCCACAGCACGAGAGCCACGATCGCCGCGGCGACGAGCACCGTGCCGCCGACCGCGATGGCGATCACCGCTCCCGCGCTCATCGAGCCTTCTTCTCGTCGTAGACGCTGAACTCTTCGAAGCTGAAGTCGTCTTCCCGGTCCGGACGCCGGTTCGCGGCGGCGGGCTGAGCGGGCCCGGCGGGTGCCGGGCCGGTGACGGCGACCGAGGTCCGCGGGGCGCCGAACAACTGCTCGTCGGAGTCCAGGACCCGGTCCAGCAGTTCGGTGCCACCGAGCCCGCGGCGCACGACCTCGGCCTGTAGCCGGGCCGCCGAAGCCTGTGCCTCGGTGATGGCCCGCATGACGTCGGCCGACAGGACCTCGGGCGGGGTGTCCCGCGCGCGCTCACTGAAGGTGACGGACGTGACCGCGCCGCCGGGACCGGCGACCACGTTCACCACGCCGTCCGGTGAGCTGCCGTGGCCCTGGGCGTCCTTCAGCTCGTCGGCCATGCGGCTGTACGACTCCGCGCGCATGCGGTTGTTCGCGGCCGCGGTGTCGAGCGCTTCGATCCGGGCCAGAAGCTGTTTGGCGGTTTCACTCATCGGGCGCTCTCGGGTTTGATGGTCGACAGGAACTTCTGGAAATCGTCGATGACCTTTTCGAACTGGTCTTCCAGCAAGGCCGACAACACGAGGTGCAGCACCGCGCGCCGGCTCGGGTCCTTCTGATCGCGCAAGGCCATGAAGACCTGGAACTGCACCAGTTCGGCCGGACGGCCGTTCAGGGGAATGGTCAACTTGACGGCCTGGGTCAGCCCGGGGTTCTCGGGCGAGCCGACTTCGTTGCGCCGCCCCACTTTCACGTCCTGGGCGCCGCCCGCGCGCAAGCGCTCCACGGCTTCGTCGGCGATCGCCGTCAGCTCGTCGTCTTCGCCGCGGATCTCGCCGGTGAGCGTGATGTTGGCGGTGAAGCCGTTCCGGACGCTGCCCGGATGCAGCGCCACGAACGCGGCGTCGGGGGTACCGACCTCGTCCGGCGGTACCGAACGCCAGCCCTCGGGGAGCGAGAACTCGATCGGTACCGGAATGGTGGCTACCACGTTGTCTCTCCGAATCCGTTGGTGATGTTCCTGAAGCGTCAGAAGCCGAGGAAGTCGCCGACAGCCCCGGCGGCATTGGCGACGCCGTGTCCGACGTCGGAAGCGACGTCCGCGACATCACCCGCCACATCTTGCACGGTGTCGACGACCGCCGCAGGATCGACGCTGAAGTCGAAACCGACCTTGCCGCCGATGCCGAGTCCGACGCCGACCGAGGCACCGACGTGGAACTTCCCGTCGTCACCCATGCCGACCTGCCCGCTCGCTTCCGCGCCCGCACCGGCCCACGCCTCACCGTGGAGACCGGCTGTCACCCCGGCGACCTCGGCACTGACGTTGCCTTCGACCTTGGCGCCGGCGAACGCCTCGGCGCTGCCTTGAGCGCCGGTCCAGCCGAGGGTGCCCTCGGCACTCGCCTTGGCACCGACGAAGCCCTCGGCTTCGCCCTTGACGCCCATGTGTTCGCCGAAGTTCAGCTCTCCCGCCGCACTTCCCTTGGCCAGATACGCCTCGGCCGACGCACCCGCCGTCAAGCCGAGCACACTCGCACCGGCGTGTGCTTCCGCGCCGGCGCCGATCAGCGAGCCCTCGAGTTTGCCGCTGCCGCCCACGAACCCGGAGTCGAACTTGCCGTCCAGCGAGCCGCCGAGCAGGTCCACACTCGCCGCGGCCGACACCGTCTCTTCGGAGGTGTCGATGCCGAGCTTCTCCAGCAGGCCACCGAGTTTGTCCCCGAGCATGCCGTCGGACTGGCTGCCCCATTCACCCTTGTAGCTCTTGCCGTTCTTGCTGTTCTGCCAGCCGCCGGGATCTTCGTCGACCCACTGCTTCTTCTCGGGGTCCCACTTCTTCTTGGTTTGGCGCTTGTCGGCGCCGAACTCCTTCTCGCCGCCCTTTTTGGTGTAGGTGCCGTCCTCGTTCTTCTCGAAACCGAGTGCCTTGGCGACCGCGCCACCGACCTGTTCGAGTTTGCCGCGCGCGTTGTCCAGGATCTGCTGCGCTTCTTGGACGGCGCCTTGGCCGGGATCGGTGAACGGCGACATGACCTGCCCGGCGGCCTGGGCCTGCTGCGCCTGCGCGTTGTACTGGGCGGCGGCCGCGCGTGAGGCCGCCTGCGCCTGGGTGAACTGCTCGATGGCGCGCTGTGCCTCGGCTTGGCCCCAGTTGAGGGTGTTGCCGTAGTCCACCAGCGCGTGGGCGCCCTTGCCGAGGACGCCGATCGTGTCCGCCCAGTTCGTCGGCTCCTGGCCGAAGATCTCACGGAACCTGTCGCCCGCGCCGCCGACCCACTTCTGCGGGTCGATCGAGCCGAGCCCTTCTTGGATCCCGGCCATCCGCTCGATGTTGCCCACCAGTTCGCGCAGGTCGCCCGAGATCAATTCGGGTTCGCCGGGAACGAGGTCCTTGGGATTGGTCGTCTGCCCCAGTTCGGCCGCCATCTCAGTAAACCGGCCCTTCACCTTGTTCGTCGGATGGCGTGCTGCCTGAGCCATCCGGGAACAGTTCCTTCGAGCGTTCGGGGCTCATGACCCCGGTGGGTTCGTCGATCGACCCGGTGATCTTGCCGGTCGCCCCGCCGGTGAAGCCGCCACCGGGCACGTCGTGCAGCTTGCCGGGAGCGGACTCATCGAAGCGCTCGTTCAGTTCTGTCGGTGTCAGGCCGCCGGTGAACCCGCCGCCCGGTACGCCCTCCAACCCGGCACCGATCTTCGATTCGCCGAGCGGGCCGATGCCGCCCAGGACTGCTCCGAGTCCGCCTTGCCCGCCGGGCGAGTCGAACAGGCCCGCGCCGAACTTGCCGAGCGAGTCCACCGCCCCGGTGTCCGAATTCGCGTACTTCGCCGCTGCCGTGCGCAGATCCTCGCCGTGGCCTTCGGCCTTCTTGGCGAGCTTCTCGACCTCGGTCTTGACGTTGTCGATGAAACTTCCCCAGCCCGTCTGCACGCCGGGATGGCCGTAGTCACCGCTCGGGCCCTGCCACAGCAGGCCCGCCGCGCCGCCGATCACGTCCCCGATCTGGTTCGCGGTCCGGTACAACTCTTCCGGGACCGCGCCGAAACCACCGGTCATCCTTGAATCCCTCTCCGACAAGGCTTAACACTCAGGCGACCATGTCAGAGACATGCCCACCGATTGGGCGACTTAGGACTTGATCACCCGAACGGGTGACGGTCTAGTCCGGTCACCGAGCCCAGCCACGCGCCACGAGATGTCGACATCTCGTGATACCCCGCGTCCGCAACTACCCATCTGTCGACAGATGGCGAACGTCGTTAAGGACGCGGGAACCGCGCCGCCGCCCAGTCGGCGAAGGTGCGGGGAGCTCGGCCGGTCAGGTCGCGCACGGTGGTGGTCACCGGGGAGTCGTCGAACTCGCCGTCGACGAAGAACCGGAAGAACGCGTCGACGTACTGAGGTGGCGTGGTCTTGCTCATCTCGGCGCGAGCGTCCTCGTCGGATTGTGGTTCCAGCCGCAGGTCCCGGCCCAGCACCTCCGCGAGCACGCGTACGCGGTCCGCGGGCAGGATCGCCGCCGGGCCGGTGACCGCGTAAGCCTGCGCCGCGTGCCCCTCGGATGTCAGCGCCACGGCGACCACGGCGGCGATGTCGTACGGGTCGATCGCCGCGATCGCCACGTCGGCGAACGGTTCGCGGATCACGTCACCCTCACGCAGCTGCGGAAGCCACTGCAGCGCGTTCGACATGAACCCGCTGGCCCGCACGAACGTCCACGCCAGCCCGGATTCCCGCACCGCGCGCTCGGCGGCCAGATGCGTCGCGACGACGGCGTTGCTCTCCTGCCCGCCGACGACGGATCGCGACGACAGCAGAGCGACGTGCTCGACCCCGGCGTCCCGCATCACGGCCAGCGCACCGGGCATATCCGGATAGCCGCCCAGCAGGAACACCCCGCGCACGCCGTCGAACGCCGTTTTCAGGCCGGCCGGATCGCCGAGGTCCCCGATCACGGGCTCGACACCCTTCGGCAGTTCGCGTTCGCCACGGACCAGAGCGCGCACCGATTCACCGCGCTGCGTCAGGTGTTTGACCACTTCGCCGCCCACATTGCCGGTCGCCCCGGTCACCAGGATCATCGCCGCTCCCCAGTCAGTCGAAGCCCCAACCCTAGGTCGGTTTCGGCACGGCAGGGTACGGAACGAAGGTGCTGGTGTTCTCGTCCACGGTCAACTGCTTGCCGATGGTCGGGAAGGCGCGTTGCGAGCACGCGGGGCGTTCGCAGACTTTGCAGCCCATGCCGATCGGGGTCGCCGCCGCACGGTCGTCGAGGTCGAGGCCGGTCGAGTAGATCAGCCGCCGCGCGTGGCGTAGCTCGCAGCCGAGGCCGACGGTGAACGTCTTGCCGGGGCTGCCGTAGCCGCCGATGTTGCGCGACACCGTGCGCGCGACCCAGAAGTAGCTCTTGCCGTCCGGCAGCGTGGCGATTTGCGTCAGGATCTTGCCCGGTGAGGTGAACGCCTCGTAGATCTTCCACAGTGGACACGCGCCGCCGACACGCGAGAAGTGAAAACCGGCCGCGGACTGGCGTTTCGACATGTTCCCCGCGCGGTCGACCCGCACGAACGAGAACGGCACGCCACGCAGTTTGGGGCGCTGCAACGTCGAAAGCCGGTGGCACACCGTTTCGAAGCCGACGCCGAAGTGGTCGCACAGCCGCTCGATGTCGTAGCGGAACTTCTCGGCCGTCGAGTGGAAGACGCCGTACGGCAGGATCAGCGCCCCGGCGAAGTAGTTCGCCAGCCCGACCCGGCCCAGTGACCGCGCCGCGGGACCGGAATACGCCCATGAATCGGCCAGTTCCGTGATGAGGTTGTCGTACTCCAGCAGCGCGATCTGCGACGCCATCCGGAACGCCTGCTGCCCGACGCGCAGGCTGGGCGCGAGCCGCAGCACCTTGTCGCCCGGTTGGTAGCGGTGCTGTTCACCGGCGGCTTCGTCGATGCCTTCGTTGACCACCTTCACGCCGTAATGCCCGGTCAGGCGTTCGCGCAGCGCGCTAAGCACGTTGCCGCGCAGCAGTGGGATCTCGGCCGCCATCCGCTCGGCGCGTTCGTCGAGTTCGGCGACGTAGTTCTCGCGTTCGTAGAAGAAGTCGCGGACCTCTTCGTGCGGCAGCGATCCGGCGGCACTTCCGTGCAGGCCGAGGCCGTTTTCCACGGTCAGCGCGGCGGTGTTCTCCACGGCGTTGCGGTAGCTGCGGTGCAGTTTGACCAGCGCCGCCGCGATCGACGGCAGGTTGGTGGCGAGTTCGTTGAGTTCACTGGTCGACACCTCGACGCCGAGCGACTCGTCGAGCAGGGCTTCCTTGACGTCGGCGACCAGCCGGGAGGTGTCGTTGTTGGCGAAGAACTCGGTGTCGACGCCGAATGCCTCGGTGATGCGAAGCAGGACGGGAACGGTCAGCGGGCGCGAATTGTGCTCGATCTGGTTGAGGTAGCTGGGTGAGATCTCCAGCACACGGGCCAGGTCCGCCTGGCTCATCGACCGGCTTTCACGCAGATGCCGCAGGCGTGCTCCGGCGAAGGTTTTGTCCACGACGGCCTCTCTGTCGGGAAGGTTTCCTGCCCTGAACGATTCAGAAACCGATCAAGACCGCAAGGTTGCCAACAAGGCGTTCGCAACCTTCGCAGACAACATACAAAAGGTTCGCAAGAATTGGCAAATTGGCTCTCTGGATCTGTTTTCCCTGTTCATGTCATGGTTCTGCCAAGCAAGCGAGTAGTTGCAAAGTTCGCAAAGCATGAGCATGGGAGTCACCGATGACTGAGCAGGCCGACCGACGGGCACAGGCAGCAGCCGAGCTGACCGAGCAGTGGGCGACCGACCCCCGCTGGGCGGGAGTCAAGCGCTCTTACACCGCGGAAGACGTCGTCAAGCTGCGCGGCAGTGTCGTCGAAGAGAACACGCTCGCCCGCCGTGGCGCGGAAAAGCTGTGGAACCTCGTCAACACCGAGGACTACATCCACGCGCTCGGCGCGCTGACCGGGAACCAGGCCGTGCAGCAGGTGCGCGCCGGCCTGAAGGCCATCTACCTGTCCGGCTGGCAGGTCGCCGCCGACGCGAACCTCTCCGGCCAGACCTACCCCGACCAGAGCCTCTATCCGGCCAACTCGGTGCCCGCGGTCGTCCGCCGCATCAACAACGCGCTGAGCCGCGCGGACCAGATCAACTGGGCCGAAGGCAACACCGACATCGACTGGTTCGCTCCGATCGTCGCCGACGCGGAAGCCGGTTTCGGTGGTCCCCTCAACGCTTTCGAGCTGATGAAGGGCATGATCAACGCCGGCGCGGCGGGGGTGCACTGGGAGGACCAGCTCGCGTCGGAGAAGAAGTGCGGCCACCTCGGCGGCAAGGTCCTCATCCCGACCAAGCAGCACGAGCGCACGCTGAACGCCGCGCGTCTCGCGGCCGACGTGGCCGGCGTCCCGACCGTGGTCATCGCCCGCACCGACGCGCAGGCCGCGACGCTGATCACCAGCGACGTCGACGACCGTGACAAGCAGTTCGTCACCGGCGAGCGCACCGCGGAGGGTTTTTACCACGTGCGCAACGGCATCGAGCCGTGCATCGAGCGTGGCCTGGCCTACGCCGAGTACGCCGACCTCCTGTGGATGGAGACCTCCGAGCCCGACCTCGAGACCGCCCGCAAGTTCGCCGAGGCGATCAAGGCGAAGAACCCGGACCAGTTGCTGGCGTACAACTGCTCGCCGTCGTTCAACTGGAAGAAGCACCTGGACGACGCCACCATCGCGATGTACCAGCGCGAACTCGGCCACATGGGCTACAAGTTCCAGTTCATCACGCTGGCCGGTTTCCACGCGCTGAACTACTCGATGTTCGACCTGGCGCAGGGCTACGCGAACGACGGCATGACCGCCTACGTCGAGCTGCAGGAGCGCGAGTTCGCCGCCGAGTCGCGGGGTTACACCGCGACGAAGCACCAGCGTGAGGTCGGCACCGGCTGGTTCGACCAGGTCGCCACCGCGCTGAACCCGGAGAGCACCACCACCGCGCTCAAGGGATCCACCGAGGAAGCCCAGTTCTGACCCGCCCGGAAGGTGTCGGCACATTTCCGAAGCCCCGGGAGTGTGCCGGCACTTTCCCCCCTTGTGGAGGCAAGTGATGGCCAGGAAACTGCACTACCGCATCGAGGTCGCCGGTTCCATGGAACCGCGG
>NZ_DASYMU010000208.1:0-15675 GCF_036008905.1 Amycolatopsis sp.
CCCCCACCGCCGCTTTGGGGTACTTCAAGAGTTATTGTACAAGAGCAGTTGCACAAGAAGTCTTGTGTATCTATCGTGGGGGGCATGACCGACCGTGAAGTGCGCGAAATCCGTGACTCCAAAGTCCTCGCCGCGATGTCCCACCCGCTGCGCCGCCGCCTGATGGACGTTCTCGAGGTCCACGGCCCGTCGACGGCGAGCGCGCTCGCGCAGCGCACCGGCCAGGCCGTCGGCAATATCAGCCATCATCTCAAGGTCCTCGCCGCGAGCGACCTCGTCGAAGAAGTCCCCGAGCTCGCCCGTGACCGCCGGGAACGCTGGTGGCGCAAGGCTTACGACGGTTTGCGCTGGTCAGCGAAGGACTTCAAGGACGACCCGGTCGCCGACGCGGCGGTGTCGCTGAGTCTTGACCGCCAGAACAACCTCGTCCGGACGTGGATCTCCGAGCGCGAAAGCTACGGCGAGGCTTGGGAAGGGGCGTCGTTCGCGACCGACACTTGGGCGCACCTGTCGCCTGACGAACTCCGGCAACTGGCCGAGGAAACCATCGCGCTGTTCACCAGGTGGTCGCACCGTGAGACCCCCGACGATGGCCAAGAGCGCAAGCCTGTCTTCCTCTTCGGGCACGGTTTCCCGGCTCAGCCATGAGTCTCGCCGGACATCGCGACTTCCGCCTGCTGTGGTTCGGCGAGACAACGAGCAGCCTCGGAAGCAGTGTGGCGAGCGTGGCGCTACCGCTCGTCGCCGTGGTTACCTTGCAGGCCAACACTTTCACCGTTGGCCTCCTCGCCGCGGCAGCGTGGTTGCCGTGGCTGTTCATCGGGCTTCCGGCGGGCGCTTTGGTCGACAGGGTCGCCAAGCGGCCGTTGATGCTGGCCTGCAACCTCGCGTCGATGCTGCTCTTCGCCAGCGTCCCGGTGGCAGCGTGGTTCGGCTTCCTGACCGTGACACAGCTGCTGGTGGTCGCGCTGCTGGGCGGCACGGCCAAGGTCTTCTTCGCCACCGCGTACCGCGTCTACCTGCCGACCCTCGTGTCCGGCGACGACCTCCTGGAGGCCAACGCCAAACTCCAAGGCAGCGAATCGGCCGTGCAGGTGGCGGGACCGGGGATCGCGGGTCCGCTGGCACAGGTTTTCGGCGCGGTCAGCGGGCTGCTCGCGGACGCCGTCAGCTTCGGGGTTTCCGTGCTGTGCCTGCGCTCCATCCGCACCCGCGAGGAGCGGCCCGAGCGCACGACCACCGATCGCCTGCGCGACGAGATCGCCGACGGCCTGCGGTTCGTCGTCCACGACCGGTTCCTGCGCCTGCTCACCGTTTTCGGGGCGATCTCGAACATCGCGCTGATGGGCTACGAGTCCATCAGCGTCGTCGTCCTGGTGCGCGACCTCGGTGCCGGCCCCGCGACGGTCGGTGTTGTGCTGGCCCTCGCGAGTGCCGGTGGCGTGTTCGGCGCCCTGTTGGCGGGCCGGCTCAGCGCGCGATTCGGCTCCGCACGGGCGTTTCTGCTCTGCGAGGTGAGCGCCGCGCCCATGCTGATCCTCGGCCCGTTGAGCGGTCCCGGCTGGGGACTCGCGTTGTTCGTCGCCGGTGGCTTCGGGCTCGGCGCGGGCGTGGTGACGTCCAACGTCATCTCGTCGACGTTCCGCCAGCGCTACTGCCCACCGGAGCTGTTCGGCCGGATCACCGCGAGCACGGCCGTCCTCAACTACGGCGCGATCCCGCTCGGCGCGCTGCTCGGCGGCACGCTCGGGCAGACGCTGGGCGTGCGGGAAACGCTGTGGATCATGGCCGGGCTGCAGCTGGCGTCCATCGCCGTGCTCGTCTTCAGTCCACTTAGGACATTGCGCGACTTCCCTGCGGCAGCAGCACGTCCCCCTCTTCGTCCTAGGTATGTCCACGCGATTGAATGACACCTCACAGGCACCTGATCGGGTGCCCCACAATCGGAGGGCGATCCATGACCGAGAACACCCAGAGAGACGTCGAACGCATCTACTCCACGGCCGACGTCGTCGCCAAGCTGCGTCGCCTCGCCGACGCGATGGAGTCCGAGACCTCGTTCCGGATCCAGATCGCGGGCGAGCGGATCCGGGTTCCGGCGCGTGCCCAGTTCTCCATCGAGCACGAGCGTGGCGACGGCGAGGAGGAGATCGAGTTCCAGCTCAAGTGGCAGCTCGAAGAGCAGGATGACTCCGCCGACGACGAAGACACCGTCGTCTAGCGGACACAGTGACGCCCCGGTATCCCGATGCGTGCCGGGGCGTCGACTTCCCTACAGCAGCAGCACGTCCACCTCTTCGCCCTCGGCCACCGAGCCGACGTCTTCCGGCAGCACGATGAGGCAGTTGGCCTGGGTGAACGCCGCGAGCAGGTGGGAACCGGGGCCACCGCGCGGGCCGACGATGCCGGTCACCTGGCCTTCGGTCTGGGTGTAGAAACCGCGCCGGAACTGACGGCGTCCGAGCGGTGAGGTCATCGACTCGATGAGCTTGGCCCGCACCTGCTGCCGGTTGACGCCGGTGTGCCCCATCGCGCTGAGCAGCGCCGGGCGCAGGAACGCCTCGAACGAAACGAGCACGCTCACCGGGTTTCCGGGCAGGGTCACCACCGGCACGCCGTTCCAGCGGCCGCTGCCCTGCGGCCCACCGGGTTGCATCGCGATCTTCTCGAACACCACCGAGCCGGTCAGCGCGTCCTTGACCACCTCGTACGCGCCCGCGCTTACCCCGCCGGAGGTCACCAGCAGATCGGCGTCGGCGAGCTTCGGCTCGATCACCGCGCGGAACTCGTCGACGTCGTCGACCACACTGCGCACGACCACGACCTCGGCGCCCGTCGCGCGGATGGCGGTGGCCAGCATGATGCTGTTGGATTCGTAGATCTGCCCGTACCGCAACGGGTTCGGCGCGTCGATGAGCTCCGAGCCGGTCGAGGCGACGACGACTTTGAGCGGCCGGTGCACGGTGAGCTTGTCGAGCCCGACGGCCGCCGCCAGCCCGAGCTGCGCGTGGCTGAGCACGGTGCCGGCGGTGAGTGCGACTGTGCCCTTGACCACATCTTCGCCGATATGCCGCACGTGGTTGTCGACCGGGACGGACTTGCGGATTCGCACGCGTTCGGTGCCGCCGTCGGTCTCTTCGACCATGACCACGCTGTCCGCGCCCGGAGGCATCGGCGCGCCGGTCATGATCCGGTGCGCGGTGCCGGGAAGCAGGTCGGGGACATCGACGCGGCCGGCCGGGATGTCCGCCGCCACCGGGAGTTCCACCGGGTTTTCGGGGCTCGCGGCGGCGATGTCCTGTGCGCGGACGGCGTATCCGTCCATGGCGGAGTTGTCGAACGGGGGCAGCGACACCCCCGCGCGGACGTCTTCCGCGAGCACCAGTCCGGCGCATTCGGGCAGGGCGAGCGGGGTGGCGGGAGCGGTGCCCAGCAGCTTGGTCACGGCCTCGCGATGGTCGTCCACAGAGATCACCCGGACCATCCTGCCCTTCATCGGCGCCCATGCAAGACTCTCCCCGCCAGTCGCAGCTTTCCGGGGAGAAGTCATGCAGGTTCAATTCCGTCACCAGCCGTCGTTCGCCGTGGCCAGGTTGACGCTCGCGCCAGGTGAGCCGGCGCAGGTCGAGGCGGGCGCCATGATGGCGACGAGCTACGGCGTCCAGGTGCAGGCGGCCGCGCAGGGCGGGATCATGAAGGGCTTCGGGCGCGCGATGCTCGGCGGCGAGTCGTTCTTCGTGTCCACCTATACCGCCCCCGCCAACGGCGGCTGGGTCGACGTCGCCGCGAACCTGCCGGGCGACATGCAGGTCATCAACCTCGACGGCCGGGTCGGCTGGTGCGTGACCAAGGGTTCGTGGCTGGCCTCCTCGCACAGCGTGCACACCGAGACCAAATGGGGCGGCTTCGGCAAGCTCTTCGGCGGTGAGGGCGGTTTCCTCACGCACGCGACGGGACAGGGACCGCTCGTGGTCGCTTGTTACGGCGCTCTCGAGACCACCACCCTGCAGCAGGGCGAGGTCGTCACCATCGACTCCGGGCACGTGGTGGCGTACGCCGACACCGTCCAGTCGCAGACCCGCAAGATGGCCACCGGCATCTGGCAGACGATGAAGAGCGGTGAGGGACTGGTCTTCGACTTCGCCGGTCCCGGTCAGGTCCTGACGCAGACGCGCAACCCGTCGGCGCTGTCGTCATGGATCGTCGCCCAGGTGCCTTCGCGCGGATAGCGGCCGAAACCCATGCAGGTACACACCAGGCACACCCCCAACTTCGGCGTGGCGCGCATCATGCTGGCGCCGGGCGAAGCCGTGCAGGCGGCAGGCCGGACGATGGTCGCCAGCAGCTACGGGCTGACCGAAACCCCGCCCGCCCGCGGAGGCGCGCGGGCGCACAAGGGCGGGATGTCGGTGTACACCGCGCCCGCTGAGGGCGGCTGGATCGACTTCGCGCCGGACTTGCCGGGCGACGTCTATCCCTTGGAGTTCGACGGGAAGACGGGCTGGTGCGTCTTCTCCGGCGCGATCCTCGCCCGCCCGGCGACGGTGCGGCACGACCCGGGCTGGGCGCCGCTGCAGGCGCTGTTCGGCGCGGACGACGGATTCCTCGACCATTTCAGCGGGATGGGACCGCTCGTGCTGGCCGCCGGCGGCCCAGTCGACGCGTTCGAACTCGGCCAGGGGGAGATCGTCACCGTGCGGCCCGATTTCCTGCTCGCCTACCCGGACACGATCCAAACCCGGCTGCGCGCGGTTGATCTCGCGGGCCCCCAGTCGCTCAAGACCGGTGAAGGGCTGGCGCTGGACTTCGCGGGGCCCGGGACGGTGCTGGTCCAGGCGCGCAACCGCAGGCCTGGACCAGCAGGGTGAGTGTTCGGGCAGGAGTCTCAACTCTTCGGGCCAACCGCCAGCGGCTTGATTACCAAGGGCGTTAGGCTGCGCTGCGTGACAGGCGATGTGTCGGGGGACCTCACCGGTCGCCGGTTGGGCAATTACCGTATTGACGGTGTGCTCGGCAAGGGCGGCATGAGTGTGACGTACAAGGCCACCGACGTGCGGCTGGGACGCAAGGTGGCCCTCAAGATCATTGGTGATCACCTCGGTGCCGACGCGGAGTTCCGCGAGCGGTTCGTCGACGAGGCCAGGAACACCTCCGCCATCGACCACGCCAACGTCGTGCCGCTCTACGACTTCGGTGAGCTCGAAGGCATGCTCTACATCGCCATGCGGATGGTCGACGGCGGTGATCTCGCCGGCGCGATCTCCGGCGGCCCGATCTCCCCGGCGCGCACGCTGATCCTGCTCGAACAGGTCGCCGACGCGCTCGACACCCTGCACGCCCGCGGCCTGGTGCACCTCGACGTCAAACCGGCCAACGTGCTCGTGACGAGCCGGGAAACCGCGCGCGAGCATGTCTATGTCGCCGATTTCGGGCTCACCCGCCGCGGCGCCACCGGGCACCGGACCCGCGGCGGCGACTTCCTCGGTTCCCCTACATATGCCGCGCCCGAGCACCTTCGCGGTGAGCCGCTCGACGGCCGCACCGACCAGTACGCGCTGACCTGCGTGCTGTTCGCCTGCCTCACCGGAAGCCCGCCGTTCAAGGGCGACGTGCCGACCGTGATCAAAGGGCATCTCAACGGCGAGCCACCGGCCATCTCGCGCGTGGTGGCGCTACCCAACGCGATCGACGAAGTCGTCCGCAAGGGTATGGCGAAGAACCCCACGGACAGGTACGCGAGCTGCATCGAGCTGATCGCCGCGGCGCGCCGGGCACTCGGCCCGCAGGCCGCTTCCGACAAGCCGCCGGGTCCGCCTGGCACGATCGGGCAGCCGGTGAACTCGCACCAGCCAGAGGGGGGCCACATGTCGCAGCCGTACGGAGGACAGCAGCCGCCGCCGGGCGGTTACGGCCAAGGGCCGCAGCAGGGACCCCCGCCACAGCAAGGGCCGCCACCCGGTTACGGGCAGCCGCAACAAGGTCCTCCACAACAGGGCCCGTATGGCCCACCGCAGAGTCCGCCGGGTGGATACGGCCCGCCGCAACAGGGATACGGACCACCGCAAGGTGGCGGTTACGGCGACTATCAGCAGCTCACCGGTGACCCTGTCCGGCTGCGTCCCCCGGCTCCCGCGGGCGGACCGACGGCGTTCTCCCAGAGCGGCAACGGTGGCAACAGCCGGAAGATACTGATGATCGTGCTCGGCGTGCTCGTGGTCGCGGCGCTCGTCATCGGCGGCATTCTTGTTTTCGGCGGCGGCGGCGAAGGCGGCGGTACTACGCCGTCGACAGCGCCTCAAATCCCGGTCGGCCCCGGCGGCTCGCAGCCGAACGCGCCCTCGTCCTCGCTCAAGGCGCCGCCGACGTCGATCTCGATCAAGCCGTCGACCTGACCTGTTGACCTGGGTTTCTTGCACTCGCACCCCGAGAGTGCTAAACACGACATTGGCACTCGACGCCGTCGAGTGCCAGGCGGGTGGTCACCGATCACTCGCCTGAGGTCGGGACGGTGAGGCTCAGGTCCGGGAAACCGGAGTGGGTCGTCCGTCGCGGGCACCGAGCCTGGCCGAGGACGTGTCCTGCTGCTGCGATTCAGTCGCTTTTGACGACTGGGTCGTTCGCGGCGCTCAATACCGGAGGACCACACCGCAATGGCCAAACTGATCGCGTTCGACGAGGAAGCCCGCCGCGGTCTTGAGCGTGGCTTGAACATCCTCGCCGACACCGTCAAGGTGACGCTTGGCCCTCGTGGCCGCAACGTCGTGCTCGAGAAGAAGTGGGGCGCGCCGACGATCACCAACGACGGCGTCTCCATCGCGAAGGAAATCGAGCTCGAAGACCCGTGGGAGAAGATCGGGGCCGAGCTCGTCAAGGAAGTTGCCAAGAAGACCGACGACGTCGCGGGTGACGGCACCACTACCGCCACCGTGCTCGCCCAGGCTCTCGTCAAAGAGGGCCTGCGTAACGTCGCCGCCGGCGCCGACCCCATCAGCCTGAAGCGCGGCATCGAGACGGCCGTCGAGGCCATCATCGAGCAGCTTCACAAGATGGCCGTCCAGATCGAGACCAAGGAGCAGATCGCTGCGACTGCCTCGATCTCCGCTGCCGACCGCACCATCGGTGAGCTCATCGCCGAAGCGCTCGACAAGGTCGGCAAGGAAGGCGTCGTCACCGTCGAGGAGAGCAACACCTTCGGGCTCGAGCTCGAGCTCACCGAGGGTATGCGCTTCGACAAGGGTTACGTGTCCGGTTACTTCGTGACCGACCCGGAGCGTCAGGAAGCCGAGCTGGAGGACCCGTACGTCCTGCTGTACGGCTCCAAGATCTCCAACGTCAAGGACGTGCTTCCGCTGCTGGAGAAGGTCATCCAGTCCGGCAAGCCGCTGCTGATCATCGCCGAGGACGTCGAGGGCGAAGCTCTCGCGACCCTGGTCGTCAACAAGATCCGCGGCACCTTCAAGTCCGTCGCCGTCAAGGCCCCGGGCTTCGGTGACCGCCGGAAGGCCATCCTCCAGGACATCGCGATCCTGACCGGTGGCCAGGTCATCAGCGAGGACGTCGGTCTCAAGCTCGAGAACGCCGACCTTTCGCTGCTGGGCCGCGCCCGCAAGGCGCTCATCACCAAGGACGAGACGACCATCGTCGAGGGCTCCGGTGACGCTGACCAGATCCAGGGTCGTGTCAACCAGATCCGCGCCGAGATCGACAACTCCGACTCGGACTACGACCGCGAGAAGCTCCAGGAGCGTCTCGCGAAGCTGGCCGGCGGCGTTGCCGTCATCAAGGCCGGCGCCGCGACCGAGGTTGAGCTCAAGGAGCGCAAGCACCGCATCGAGGACGCCGTGCGCAACGCCAAGGCCGCTGTTGAAGAGGGCATCGTCGCCGGTGGCGGCGTGGCTCTGCTTCAGGCTGCCGAAGCCGCGTTCGCGGGCCTCAAGCTCGAGGGTGACGAGGCCACCGGTGCGAACATCGTTCGCATCGCGGTCGAGGCTCCCCTCAAGCAGATCGCCATCAACGCCGGCCTCGAAGGCGGAGTTGTGGTCGAGAAGGTCAAGGGTCTGCCGACGGGCCACGGCCTGAACGCCGCGACCGGTGTCTACGAGGACCTGCTCGCCGCCGGCGTGCCGGACCCCACGAAGGTCACCCGGTCCGCGCTGCAGAACGCCGCCTCCATCGCGGCGCTGTTCCTGACCACCGAGGCCGTTGTCGCCGACAAGCCGGAGAAGGCCGCACCGGCCGCTCCGGGTGGCGACGGTGGCATGGGTGGCATGGACTTCTGAGTCCGGCCCCGTAACACCTCGCAGTACAGAAAAGGCCCGGTCCGCGTCAGCGGCCCGGGCCTTTTTGTTTCCGAGCACCGGCCAAATGCGCTCGGAAACCTGGACGCGCGGTCATCCTTTCAGGACGCCTGTCCGGGAGCTTCCTCTTCCGGCGTCAGGACGTACGCGGCGGCGTAGAGCGGGATGGTCACGCCGATGAAGACGAAGGTGGCCGCGACGACCATGAGCCGGACGACAGCGAGATCCACCCCGAGGTAGCGGGCCCACCCGGCGCAGACACCGCCCAGCATGCGGCCCTCGTGGATGCGCTCGAGCTTCTTCGGGGTTTCTTGCACGGTGTTTGTCATGCCTCAAGAATCGCCCACGGCCGGCGTCGGCACATCAGGGAACGGCCCTGACCGGACCCGGAGTTCCGACCCTGAGAACAGCGTTCGATTAGCGCCGATTGTGCAGTGCCCACCGCAAGTGGGAGATCGACTTCAACCGGGGCAGCACCGACGACGCGGACCTCGGTGACACCGTCGTCGCGGCGGCCGCCGGGAAGGTCGCGACCTCGGCGCACCAGGGTTCGGAGAACGGCTACGGCAACCTGGTCAAGATCGACCACGGCGGCGTGCAGGGCCAGAAGATCGGCGAACTGGGCAACACCAGCAAGCCCGGCAACGGCATCTCGCCGCATCCGCACTTCGAAGTCCGCACCACGGACACCACCCTGCTCTACAACGCCACCACCGGCAAGAACTGCGTCACCACGGTGAAGACGACGTCACTCGGCACGGGCAGTTTCTCCTACTACGCCGGACCGGTCAGCGCGTCGGCCGCGGACAAGTGCGTGAAATGGGGCGGGTCCGCGGGAGTCTCGAAGTTCGACAGTGAGTTTTCGCACTGCAGCTGAGTGGATCGGCTGCGGTGTGTGGGTGGCTCGTGAGTGGCTACGAGTGTTCTAACCCTCGTAGCCACTCACGAGCCGGACGCGCGTGAGCCGGTCCAGCCACCAGGTTTTGGTCTGGTCGTCGGCGAGGAAACCGCCGCGCAGGTTGGGCTCGGGGGCTTGGGTGAGCACCGGCAGGAAACCGTCCACAGGGGACAGTGAGTTCGACGTGATGTCGCCCTCCATCAACGAAATCGTGCCGAGTCCGCACGCGAAGTCCAACGACGGCAAGGCGCCGGCGAGCGCCAGCCCGGCGGCGAGGCCGACGCTGGTTTCCAGCGCCGACGAGACCACACACGGCAGCCCACAGGCTTCGGCGACTTCCAGCGCGCGCCGGACACCGCCGAGCGGCGCGACCTTCAGCACCGCGATGTCCGCGGCTCCGGCCACGGCCACCTTCATCGGGTCCTCGGCGCGCCGGATCGACTCGTCGGCGGCGATCCGCACCGACACCCGGCGCCGGACCGCGGCGAGCTCCTCGATCGAAACGCACGGCTGCTCGACGTACTCCAGCCCGCCCGCGGCCTTGTCCAGCTCGCCGATCGCGCGCACGGCGGTGTCGACGTCCCAGGCCATGTTGGCGTCCACCCGGATCGCGCCCGACGAGCCCAGCGCGTCGCGCACCGCGGCCACCCGATCGCAATCGTCCACAAGGGACGATCGAGGGTCGGCCACCTTCACCTTCGCCGTCCGGCAGCCCGACGCGGCGACCAGTTCGTAGGCGCGTTCGGGCGGGACGACCGGGACCGTGGTGTTGATTTCGACGCGGTCGCGTACCGGTGCGGGCCAGCCTGTCTCGGCGGCTTCGACAGCCGCGGCGAGCCAGGGTGCGCTCTCCTCGTCCGAATACTCCGCGAATGGGCAGAATTCGCCCCAACCGGCGGCCCCGCGCAGCACAAGGCCCTCGCGCGCGTCGATGCCGCGGAAGCGATTGCGCATCTTGATCGTGTAGACGTCCATGTGGATCCGATCATGCCACTTTCCGGAATCCGTGCCGATCAGCCGTAAGACGGCCAGAATGAGGTCGTGGCGTTCGAGTTCCGCGTGCTCGGCCCGGTCGGTGTGACGGCTGGTGAACGGCCGGTGTCCCTTGGTGGCAGCAGGCCGCTCATCGTGCTGGCCGGATTGCTTCTCCGCTCGAACCAGGTCGTGTCCGTCGACGAGTTGTTCCGCTGGCTCTGGGACGACGACGATCAGCGGCGGTCCAAAGGCGCGCTCCAGACGTATGTCCTGCGGGTGCGGCGCGCGCTCGGCAACGACGTGCCGATTCGCACTGAGCGCGGCGGTTACCTGATCGAAGTCGACGAAACCAGCCTCGATCTCACCCGTTTCCGCACCCTCGCGACCCAGGGCAAGGCCGCGGCCGCCCGTGGCGAGCTCGGCCAGGCAGCCGCGCTGCTTTCGGAGTCGCTCGCGCAGTGGAGCGGGCCCGCGATGACCAACGTGGAATCCGACGCCCTGCACCGCGACGAGGTCGCGCAGCTTTCCGAAGAGCGGCTGAGGGCCCGCGAACAGTGGGCGGACGCGTTGCTCGGTCTCGGCGACTACGCCGCGGTCATCCCGCAACTGACCGGGCTGATCAGGGAGAACCCGCTGCGCGAGCGGCTCCACGAGCAGCTGATGATCGCGCTCTACCGCGCGGGCCGCCAAGCCGAAGCGCTCACCGTGTACCGCGAAATCAGTGCCGTCCTCGCCGGGGAACTCGGCCTGGATCCCGGGGTTTCGCTGCAGCGCGCCCATCTCGCGATCGTCACCGGCGAGCCGGTGACCGACTTCTCCCCGGCCGCGAACGGTGCCCGCTACCGGCTCGGCCCCGAACCGCTGACCCCGCGCCAGCTGCCCGCCGACCTCGGCACCTTCGCCGGCCGGGAAGCCGACCTCAAGGCGCTGCGGACGTTGGTGCCCGACGAACCGAGCACGTCGACGCCGATCGCGTCGATCGAAGGCATGGGCGGGATCGGCAAGACGACCCTCGCCATCCACTTCGCGCACGAGGTGGCCGACCGGTTCCCCGGTGGGCAGCTCTACGTGAACCTGCGCGGTCACGGCCCCGGTGACGCGATCGAACCGGGCGTGGCGCTGGAGACCATGCTGACTTCGCTCGGTGTGCCCGCCGACCGGATCCCGGCCGATCTCGATGGCCGCGCCGCGCTGTGGCGGACGCACAGCGCGGGCCGCCGGCTGCTCGCCGTGCTCGACAACGCGGGCAGTACCGAGCAGGTCCGGCCGCTGTTCCCCGGCCCCGGCTGTCTCGTGCTGATCACCAGCCGCTGGCAGCTGCGCGCGCTCGTCGCGACCCATGGCGCGCACCGCGTCGCGCTCGACGAACTGAGCGAAGCGGACGCCATCACGCTGCTCGCGGCCACGATCGGCGTCGACAGGGTCGAAGCGGATGACGTCGCGACCGAGCGTTTCGTCGACTACTGCGGACGGCTTCCGCTGGCCATCCGGATCCTCGCCGTGCGTGCCGACCAGTTCCCGGACGTGCCGCTGGCGGAGTTCGTCGCCGAGCTCGACGGCGAGCACGACCGGCTCGGCGCGTTCGACCTCGCGGACGGCGAGGAGACGAACATCCGCGCCGTGTTTTCGCATTCGTACCAGGCACTCGACGTCGATGCGGCGAGGATGTTGCGCCTGCTCGGGCTGCCTGCCGTCCCCGATTTCAGCCTGCCGGCGGCCGCCGCCGTCGCCGGGGTGGAACCAGATCACGCGCGCACGAGTCTCGGGCGGCTCACGTCCGCCTATCTGCTCGGTCAGCCACGCTCGGCGCGCTACCAGCTCCACGACCTGATCCGCGTGTACGCGGGCGAGCTGTCGCACCGGTTCGACGCCGGCGCCGAACGCGTCGCCGCCCGAGACCGCCTGCTCAACTGGTACCTCGGCTCGGCCATGGAGGCGTCACGGCTTCTGCGGCCGGAGCGCCATCATGGGCTCCTCCAGCTGGAAGATCCGGACGCAGGGCTCAAGTTCGGCTGTCACGAGCAGGCTCTCGACTGGTTCGACGAGGAGTCCGGCAATCTCGTCGCCGCGGTGACCCTGGCGTACCGCGAAGAGCGGTACGAGCAGTGCTGGCAGCTGGCTTGGCTGCTGCAGTCGTTCTTCATCATCCGGGCGCGGCTGGACGAGTGGCGTTCGGTGTTCGACGTCGCCCTGCGCGCGGCCCGCCGCGCCGGGAACAGGCCGGGCGAGGCGGGCATCCTGAGCGGGCTCGGCATCGCCACCAGCATCGCGCGACGGCACGCCGAGTCCTGGGCGTATCTGCAGCAAGTGCTTGAGCTGCAACGAGAACTCGGCTCACGTGAGGGCGAGGCACGCGCGCAGTACAACCTCGCGCTCTCCGCCGGTTTCAACGGCGAGCAGGACCACGCGTACGAGCACGCCATCGAGGCGCTGCGGCTCGTCCGCGAACTGGACCTGGAGAACCTGGAAGCGGACGTGCTGCAGGCCGTCGGGGACATCAGCTCCCTGATGGGCCGCCACGAAGTCGCGCTGGATCTCGCCGAGACCGCGCTCGGGATCTGGCGGCGCACCGGGATCCTCGAGGAGGAACGGTTCGCCCAGCGCAGCAAGGGCACCGCGCTCGTCGGGCTGAACCGGCACGAGGAAGGTGTCGCCTGCCTGCGGCTGGCCGTGGAGATGTTCTTCACCCGAGGCGAGCTCTACCAGGCCGCCGACGTCCTCAACGAGCTCGGCGACGTGTTCCTGCGCGCCGGCGACCGCGCCCAGGCCAAGGACTGCTGGCTGCGCGCCGCCCGGGTGCTCACCGAGCTTTCCCACCCCGACGCCGACGACGTGCGAGCCAAGCTGGTTGCCCTCGTCGGACTGGCCGGCTGAGTGGCACGGGCCTGCCCGCGCGCTGACCCCCCGTGGCAGCGCGCGGGCAGTTCACCCGCACGGTGACACTCAACCCGAAGGCGCTCACTACCCGCTGACTGTGCGCGTCACTTCGTCGGATGAAGCTGGTTTGAGCGGCCCGGAGTACCGGGTAGTCAACCGTTGTACATCTAGAACGGAGGGAATTTCCCATGTCGGACACACTCGCCGGACGCCGCGTGGCTTTTGTCGTCGCGCCGGAGGGGATCGAACAGGTCGAGCTGACGGAGCCGTGGAAGGCCGTCGAGAAAGCCGGTGGCATCCCGGAACTCGTTTCGTCCGATTCCGGCACGGTGCAGGCTTTCAACCACTTGGACAAGGCGGACACCTTCCCGGTCGACAAGGTCGTCACCGACGTTTCCCCGGACGACTACGACGCGCTGGTACTGCCCGGCGGCGTGGCCAACCCCGACTTCCTGCGCACGAACAAGGACGCCGTGAAGTTCATCGGCGGGTTCTTCGCGCAGCAGAAGCCCGTCGCGGCCATCTGCCACGCGCCGTGGACGCTGATCGAGGCCGACGTCGTCCGCGGCCGCCGCCTGACGTCCTGGCCCAGCCTCCAGACCGACCTGCGCAACGCCGGCGCGGAGTGGGTCGACGAAGAGGTTGTCGTCGACGCGGGCCTGGTGACCAGCCGTAACCCGGACGACCTGCCCGCCTTCTGCGCCAAGTTGGTCGAGGAGATCGCCGAGGGCAAGCACCGCGCTCAGTCGCGCAGCACCTAGCTCTCGTCGGGTGACGTCATGTCGATGCCGAGTTTCCCGGCCAGCGATATGGCGTCGCCCGGTGCTTTGACCTTCATGTCGTTGTCGAAGTAGACGTAGACGTCCTTGTGCAGCTCGTCGTGCCAGTGCCGGATCTTCTTCGCCCAGTTCCCCAGGGCTTCGTCGGAGTACCCGCTCGCGTAGAGCTCGACGTCACCGTGGAGCCGCACGTACACGTGGTCCGAGGTGACTTCCTCGACGAACGGCCACTTCCCCGCGGTATCGGCGACCACCAACGCAATGTCCTGCTGCTTCAGGAGTTTGACGGCTTCCTCAGCGGCGAAGCTCGGATGCCGGACCTCCAGCGCGTGCCGGATCGGCCTGGTGGTTCCCGGTTTCGTATAGGCGTCTCCCTTCAGTTTCTCGTCGTGCCGCTTGGCCAGATTCGAGGCCGCACGGGTGTTTCTGGGCAAGAGGTCGAAAAACGTGGTGAGCCGCTCGGCGTCGAACTTCAGCGTGGGTGGCAGCTGCCACAGGATCGGGCCGAGTTTGTTCCCCAGCGCCAAAACTCCGGAGGCGAAGAAGTTCGCCAACGCTGTTTCGGCGTCCCGCAGCTGCTTCAGATGGGTGATGAACCGGCCACCCTTGACCGAAAAAACGAAATCCTCGGGCGCCTGCTCGAACCAAGCGCGGTACCGCTCGGGCCGCTGCAGTGAGTAGAACGAGCCGTTGATCTCGACGCTGTTCACCCGGCGGGACAGGTATTCCAGCTCTTGTCGATGCACCAGTCCTTTCGGATAGAAGGTCCCGCGCCACGGCGGGTACAGCCAGCCCGACGTACCTATGCGTATTTCGGTCACGTCAGGGATTTGCCCACGTGAGGCCCGGTCAAACTGAGCGCAGCAAACTAGGCCCAGGAGAACTTCCAGTGCCTGGTGTGGACGAGCCCGGAAGCGAATTCACGGATGTTGCCCGGCTGCGCGGCGAACGTCGGCAGGCTGAAGGCCCGGTGCTCGGCGGCCACCGCCAGCGCGCGCCCCTGGTTACGCGGCGGTGCCGAAACGGACAGCTCCAGCGCGTCGAAGCCCAGCACGATCAGCGTCGCGCCGAACCGCTCCTCCCAGCTGCGCAGCACCGCCGAAAGCTCCGCGACCTGGTCGGTCGACTTGATCATGCCCGTCCAGCCGAGAATGGCCGGGATATCGGCGGGCCGCTCCGTCTGGACGAGCCCGAGCCGATACTCGCCGTGCGCTGCCAGCACGGACCCGGTGTTGCCCGCTTCCGCCAGCGGATCCGACCGCCGCGGCGGGCGCCGTGTCAGCCCCGGGAACCGCGCGCCGAACGGCCGCAGGCAGGCGCCGTCGCAACAGGACGAGTCCCACCACCTGTCCAGCGCCGCGGCCGGATCCACCAGCGGCACCTTGTGCTCGGCGGGCGCGAGCCTGCCCCTGTCGTCGATCCAATCCTCCCCGTTCGCGGCGAACCGCTCGTCGCGCGGGATGAGGACCGGCCACAGCCTCGTGCGTTCGAAGTCGGCGACGCACTGCAGGTAGAAGGCCGGATCTGCCAGCCGGGCATCCGAAACCCAGAGCCTGCCGTGCCAGCTTCCCGGCGGCAGCTCGAGCTCGCGCGACCGCTCGACAGCAGGAGTTGAACGGTGCAGCGGTTGGATGGTCATCGGGGTCCCCTCGAACTAGTGTTCGGTTGATGGTTCGAACAGTAGTTCGAAGGTCCGACAGTTTTCAAGCCCGGGGGACGGCGGTTCGCCCGTCTCACCCGAGTGAGTGGGGACGCTGTGGCGGATGTGACTTCAGAGGCTTTTGAGGCGATATTTCAGCCCGCGAACGGCCCTCTCACGGGTCGCCATCTGTCGACAGCAATGCCACTG
>NZ_DASYMU010000209.1:0-36637 GCF_036008905.1 Amycolatopsis sp.
GGCGATGCTCGCCCACGCCTTCCTCGCCGCTGTCGCCACCACCGAACGAGCCGACGAAACACCGAATGGATGGATTGCGTTGACCTGCAACGAAATCCACCACCTGTTCACCACCCTGATCAGCCAGCCAGCACACGATGCAGCCCACCTGCTCCGCTGCTCGAGGTGGCGCAGACGCCACCAACACCGCGCCCGACAAGGCCACTACCAGCGACAATCCACCCGCGAACCATAAACATCACAAACTACGGCTGGAGTACTAGGGCCGCGTGGTCTTCCAAAAGTGCGTTGGCCGCGATCGCGCGTGAGCGCGCGCACTGTTCAAGGAAGAAAGCCTTGACGGTGTCGAAGGTTTCGTCTGGGGCGAGGAACCAGTTGTCCGAGGAATCGTGGTCACCCCAGGGTTCCGCGATCATCTCGGCGGTGAAACCCCAACGCAGCCAACGCAATTCGACGTATGCCAGATGTTTGAGCATCGCCAGCGGCACCCAGCTCGACGGGAGGCGGCTCGCCCGCAACGCTTCGTCGGAGAGGCCGTCCAGTTTGCGGAGGGCCGCGTCGCGGTAGAAATCGAGGTAGCCCGTGAGTAGTTCACCGGGATTGCTCAGGGTTCTGGCGGGTTCGGTCATGGGCACAGTTTTCCCGGGTTTCCGGGTCCGCCGCCAGTCTCTCGAACACTGTTAGAGTGGCGGCATGGGATTCCCGACGAACAGCACGCGGGCCGGCACCGGCGAAGCGGTTGAGCTGCGGCTGCCGCGCAACAAGGTGAGCCCCCGGGCGAAGGCGTATTGGTTCGTCCGCGCGCTCATCGGCTGGATCGTGCTCTTCGCGGCTGAGCTGGTCTGGTTCCTGACCGGTGACGACGCCAACGCGGGGCTGCACGTCACCGGGCTCGTGGTCACCGTGGTCGTGGCTGCCGCGCACCTGGTCATCATGCCGCGCTGGCGGTTCGCGGTGCATCGCTGGGAAATCACGCCCGACGCCGTCTACACCCGGTCCGGCTGGATCGACCAGGAGTGGCGGATCGCGCCGGTGTCGCGCATCCAGACCGTCGACAGCGAGCGCGGCGTGTTGCAGCGGCTGTTCGGGCTGTCGGACCTGACGGTGACGACGGCGTCTTCCGCTGGGGCACTGAAGATTCACGGGCTCGACGTCGAAGTCGCGCAGCGCGCGGCGGACGAGTTGACGGGCAACGCGGTGGCGTCCGAGGGGGATGCCACGTGACCACGCTGCCCGACGTCGTCGCGGAAGAGACCGGCACCGGCGAAGGCTGGCGGCGGCTGAGTCCCCGCATGTTGGTCGTCCACCCGCTGAACGAACTGCTCAGGGCCGCACCGGCGCTGCTCGCGGTGCTTGTCGTCGGCGCGACCTCGGGCCGCGGGCCGTGGTGGTCGGTGGCCGGCGCGGGCGCGCTCGTGCTGATGGGGATTCTGCGCTGGTTCACCACGACTTACCGCGTCACGCCTCGGCAGGTACAGGTCCGCAAGGGCCTGGTGCGCCGGCGAGTGCTGACGGTGCCGACGGATCGGGTGCGCACTGTCGACGTCGACGCGCAGGCGCTGCACCGGATTTTGGGGCTGGCCAAGGTAAGCATCGGCACCGGACGGTCCGACAAGTCGGATGAAGGCATCAAACTTGACGCGCTGAGCAAGGGCGCGGCCGAGCGGTTGCGCGGCGAGTTGCTGCATCGGCGTCCGGTCGCTGTGCAGGCCGGCGAGAACACTGAAGGGAATGTTCCGGCACCTGATCCCGAGGTGGTGCTGGCGTCGTTGCAGCCGGGGTGGATCAAGTACGGGCCGTTCACGTTGTCCGGCTTCGTGACGGTCGGTATCGTGGCCGCCTTCGTCTTCCGGCTGATTTCCGAGTCCAACGTCGATCCGGACCGGTTCGGGCCGTTTCGGGTGGTCTTCCACCACCTGTCTTCCGTGTCGATCGCCCGGGCGATTTCCGAAGCGATCGTGACGCTCGTCGTCGTCGTGGTTGTCGCGTCGACGGTCGGGTATGTGCTCGCGTTCTGGAACTACCGGCTCACCCGGCATTCCGGCGGCACACTGCACGTGTCCCGCGGCGCGATCAGCACGCGCTCGACGACGATCGAAGAGCGCCGCTTGCGGGGCGTCGAAATCAGCGAGCCCTTGCTGCTCCGGGCGGTCAAGGGCGCGCGGATTCTCGCCATCACCACGGGTTTGCGTGTCGGCAGGGGAGCCGAGCGCGGCGGAACGCTGTTGCTGCCGCCCGCGCCGCGGGACGAGGCCGAGCGGGTGGCGCGGGATGTGCTGACCGATCCCGCCGCGGTGTCGGCCGGGCTCGTTTCGCATGGCCCGCGGGCGCGGCGGCGGCGCTACAACCGCGCGCTCGGGATGTGCGCGATCCTGGTCGGCATTTTGTTCGTGCTGTGGGCGACGGACGTCGCAGGGCTGGATCTCGCGTTGGCGTCATTGGTGCTGTTGCCGATCGGCGCGCTGCTGGCGGCGGACCGCTATCGCAGCCTCGGGCACGCGGTTTCGGAGTCGCCCAGTGGTGCGACGCTGGTGGGCAGGCACGGATCGCTCGTGCGCCGCCGCGTGATGCTGTCGCGGGACGGGATCATCGGCTGGAACGTGCACCAGTCGTTCTTCCAGCGCCGGTCGGGCCTCGCGACGCTCATCGCGACCACCGCCGCCGGGCATCAGCACTACGAAATCGTCGATGTCGAGCTGGCGGAAGCGCTTCGGGTCGCGGACCAGGCCTTACCTGGACTGGTCACGCCGTTTTTAGTTCACCCGAACGTGTGAGCTGCGGAAGCTGAGGCGGGGAAATGGCGCTGGTGCGCGAGGAGGCCGTCCGTGCCGCACTGCGGGTGCTCGACGACGTGGGGCTGGAAAGCCTGTCCCTGCGCAAGCTCGCGAAGGAACTCGGCATTCAGGCGCCGACGCTTTACTGGCATTTCAAGAACAAACAGGAACTTCTCGACGAAATGGCGGCCATGGCCATGGCCGAAGCCGGCGACGGCGTCCTGCCTCCCGCCGACGCCGAATGGGACTGCTGGCTCGCCTGGATGGCCCGCCGCATCCGGCGCGGCATGCTCGCCCATCGCGACGGCGCGCTGCTGTCGAGCGCGAGCCGTCCGGCCCATGACAGATGGGCGGATGTCGAGGGACTGCTTGTCGTGCTCCAAAAAGCGGGGTTCGGTCCGGCCGACGCGATGCGCGGGATCGGGACGTTGACCAACTACGTCCTCGGCACGACCCTCGAGGAACAGCAGGCCGCCAACCAGGAATCGGCGATGCCGGAGTTCGATATGTACCCGGTGTTGCGTGAAGCGGTGGTAGCGCTGGCCGCCGCGGATCCCGAGCGGCGATTCGAGCACGGGCTGAGTCTCATCCTCGACGGGATGCGCGCACAACTGGCCTGACCGATTTTTGGTACCGGAGACCAAAAAGCGGGGCGGACCCCGTGTTCCGCGCCCGGTGGATCCGGGCGCCGGGGCTGGAATCGTGGACGTCTACGCGGTGCGTCCACCGCACCTGTCCGAGCGACGAAAGCTACGGGAGCGATGTGACTCTCACCTACCTGACTTGGTGTGGTGGCGCGGCGTACGGTGAATCGGTGCGCGCTATCCGCAACGACATGGCCGCCGATGACTCTGTGCTCGTGTCACAGATCGTGTCCTCGATCGCGGCGTCGATGAGCGGTCATCTCCGGTCCGTGGTGGAAGACCTGCGTGAGCGGCTGCTGAGGGAAATCGACTATCTCGACGGCGACGAGCGTCTGCTCGAGGTGTTGACGGCAAGCCTCGAAGCCAACATCGGGACGCTGACCCACATTCTCCGGCACGGCATCGCGGCGAGTAACGCCGAGACACCGCCGGCCGCGGTCGAATACGCACGGCGACTGGCACAGCGCGGTATCCCGGTGTCCTCGCTCGTGCGCTGTTACCGGCTCGGCCAGGACAGCTTTTTGCGCTGGTGCTTGGAAGAACTGAAGCGCTACGGCGGTGAAGCCCACGTCGTGTCGGCGACCGCGCTGGAACTGGTCGGGATCACCTCGGCGTATATCGACTTGGCGACCCAGCGCATGGTGGCCGAGTACGAGGACGAGCGTGACCGCTGGGCGCTGAACCAGGGCGCGGTGCGCGCCGGGCGGGTGCGGGACCTGCTCGACGGGCGTGACGTCGACCTGGAGTCGGCCGAAGTCGCGCTCGACTACGGCTTCCGTCAACAGCACCTCGGTCTGGTGGTGTGGGGAGATCGCGAACAGCCTGGAGACAGTCCATTGCCTGCGTTGGAACGGATGGTTCGCTCGCTCGGACAGCGGATGGGCTGCTTGAAGCCTCCCCTGTTCGTCCCCGTCGACGAGCTGAGCGCGTGGGTCTGGCTGCCGCTCGGCCAGCGCACGGTGTGGGACAACGAAGTGCTCGCCGAGGCCGCCGAGGCGGTGGACAGGCCGATCCGGGTCGCCGTCGGCGCGCCGGGCGGAGGAGTGCGCGGGTTCCGCCGTTCGCATCGCCAGGCGTCGCAGGCGCAGGCCGTGGTCGTGGCCGGCCAGAAACCGGCGCCTTCGGTGACCGGGTTCGAAGAAGTCGGCCATGTCGCGCTGATGTGCAACGACATCGAGGAGACCCGGGCCTGGGTGGCCGACATCCTCGGGGCGCTCGCGCTCGACGACGAGCCGCACGCGCGGCTTCGCGAGACAGTGCGCGTTTTCCTCTCCTCGGGTGGCAGCTACGCGGCGGCGGCCGCGCATCTCGGGATGCACAAGAACTCCGTCCAGTACCGCCTGCGGAAGGCCGAGGAGGTGCTCGGGCGGCCGGTCCGGGAGGACCGGCTGAACCTCGAGCTCGCGCTGTCCGCCTGCTGCTGGCTCGGCAAGACGGTCTTGCTCCCGAAGCTGGGGTGAACGCCGTTTACCAAGATCGAACCGGGGTGAAACGCGCATAGGAGAGGTTTGTCATCTCGATATTCGCCGTTGGGCTTCTCGCGGGCGTGTTGGCCACCTCACGCTGGCTTAACCTCCAGGTCGGAGCCCGATTCGACGTGTCAAGCCTGTCTGGCGGACGATTCATTTTCTGTCACCGTTCGAGACCGCTTCGGCCGACGATGACGACATATCGGCCTGAAGATGTCATGCTGAGGTCCCGATCGTGGCCCTCGTCGTGACTGATCATCGGTTGTCACGAGGGCTGGAAGAAGGTTCCAGATGACCTGGGCAAGGCATGCCAGTCACCCCAATCCGGCAGAAGACCAGAGCTGGTTGGCGGGTGTTCGAGCCGAAGAAGAGATCCGGCTCACCGCGCAGAACGGCAAGGCGGCACGGACGGTCGCCGGCCACTCATCGGACGCGCTGGATTGTGCCGAACTATTGGCGATGCTCGGCCTCGAGGCCGCAGAAGGCAGGAAATCCGGAGCCTCGGCCTCGGCTTGATCGAAGGTTTCACCCGGCTGGCTGACCACCGATGCGGGTGGTCAGTTCGGCGGCCGTCCGCTGGACGTCGACGGCGAGCTCCGGCCAGTTGGTGCCGCAGACCGTCGTCTCGTCCGGGCAGTGATGCCGCAGCGTGACGCTGATGGCCGCCATGGGTCGTCCGCCGTGATCGAATACCGGGTAGGCGACCGAGGCGAACCCAGGCGTCACCATCCCGTCCTCGACGGCCCAGCCGAGTCTGTGTTCGGCGCTCAGCGTCCGGCGCAGCTCGGCGAGGCCGCGGGGGCCGCGGTCGGTGCGCAGCACGAACGCCGACGCGGTAGGGAACAGCGCCCGCACATGTGGGGCGGGCAGGTGCGCGAGGATGGCGCGGCCCGACGCCGTGAGATGCGCGGGTAGCCGCACGCCGACCTCGGTGACCAGGGTTTCTGGGCGGGCCGGGCGTTCCTTGATCAGGTAAAGCGACTCGTTTCCGTGCAGCACGCCGAGATGAGCGGTGTGCCCGACCCGGTCGACGAGTTTGCGCAGCAACGGTCCCGCCAGTCGTTCGAGCGGATCGTGCCGCAGGTATGCCGAGCCCAGCTCGAACGCGGCGATCCCGAGCCCGTAACGACGTTCGTCGGTCAGGTGCGCGACAAAACCGGCCGATTCCAGCTCCGCGAGCAGGTGATACGTCGTCGAGCGCGGCAGGTCCAGCTCGCGGGCGACGGTGGCCGCCGACACCGGACCGGCGCGTCCGCCGAGTACACGCAGGACGGCCAGGCCGTTGCGCAGTGCCGGTACGTCACTGCTCCTCCCCACCGCGGGTCCTTTCGTCGTGAATTGTTGGATCAGACTCAACAGGATGGCCCCCGCGCGCGTTGGAGGGGCACCCGTCGAAGGAGAGTTGTCTGTGTCGCTGGGTTTCGAGGAGTTCGTGGCGCTGCGCCTCGACGCCTTGCTGCGCTACGCCACGGTGCTGACCTGCGATCCCCACCTGGCCGAAGACGTCGTGCAGGAGGTCCTGCTGCGCGCGCAACAGCGTTGGCCGCGGATCGGTGAGATGGACGCGCCGGCCGCCTACGTCAAGCGCATGGTGACCAACGAGTACCTGTCGTGGCGTCGCCGGCGGGCCGCTCGTGAGGTCGCGGCGTCCAAGGCGATGCTCGACGCCGTCGGCCCGGTCGTGCCGGATCGCACCGGCGAGTACGACGAGCGCGACGCGATGCTCTCCAGGATCGCGCAGCTGCCGCGTAAACAGCGGTCCGCGATCGTGTTGCGCTACTACGAGAACTGCACCGACGCCGAGATCGCCGCCGTGCTCGGTTGTGGCGAAGGCACTGTCCGCAGCCATCTTTCCCGCGGGGTCGCGAACTTGCGCGCGGGCGAACTCCAGCGCCCGGCGTCGACTGTGGAGGGAAAATGAGCGGTCACGAAGAACTGATCAAGGAAGCTCTCGTGCTTCAGGCTTCGCGAGCACCGAGTGGGGAGCGGGTGCTATCTGTTGTGCGGCAGCCGGTTTCGCGGCGGCCGCTGGTGTTGACAGGAGTCGTCGCGCTGGTGATCGCGATCGCGGTGGGGATTCCGTTCGCGCTCAGGCCGTCGACCCCCGATCCGGCGACGTTTCCGGCGGCCGCGGCGGCGGGCTCGAAGCTGAAGTACGGCGCGACCTGGCTGCCCGACGGGTTCCGGGAGCGGTTTCGCGCGAGTGACACCGACGGCTGGGGGCAGGTGCGGAAGTGGGCGAACGGGCCGATGACCATCAGCCTCGGGGTGAACTCGACGAGGAATCCAATGTGGACGGACGCGGCCGCGAACATCGAGAGCGGATACGACAAGGTCGACATCGGTGGGGTGACGGCGTCGTACAGCCGGATCGACGGTGGCGCGAAGCTGACGTGGATACCGGAGCCGGGAACGGTGCTGCTGCTGACTTTGCGGGATGTGCCGGACATGCGGACGGTCGCCGTCGAGGTGGCCGGATCGGTGCGGCCGGACGGGATTTCGTCGATCTCGACCGGGCTGGAATTCGGGCGGCTGCCGGTTGGGTTGGCGAGTACGAGCATGCAGCTGAGCGGGGTTTCGCCGGAGACGGGGGCGGGGGAGATCGTCGCTTCGGGCGGGATGACGACGTTGACCGCTTCGTTGAGCCGTGAGCCCGCGCGGGTGGACGGGCAGGCGGTGGTGGTGCGGGGGCGGCAGGGGGTATACGCGGCGCCGGTCAAGGATTTGGGCGGGTTCAGCGATGGTGTGCTGGCGGTGGAGCTCGATGGCGGGCGATGGCTGGTGCTGCGGTCGCCGCAGGTCATGAGTGCCGCGGGTGAGCAGTTGCCGACGCCGCTCGGCTCGTCGGACCTCGTTGCCGTCGCCGACTCGCTCACCGTCTCGGACACTCCGGACCACTCCTGGATCGGCACTCGCTAGACCCTCGCCATCTGTCGACAGATGGCGATCCCTTAGTTCCTGAGAGACCGCCATCTGTCGACAAATGGCGTTGTGGATAACTCGGGAGCCTGTGGATAAGTCGGGCGAATTTGGGGAGTTCGGCGAATTTTTGTCGTACCGTCGTCGCACGGTGACGGGGTGTACAAAGAACCGAAATCAGACATCACCGGTCCCTTCCGTGGCAGTCACGCCGTCGGCGAAGAGGTGCTGAGCAGATCCCAGCTGCGGGCGCCGTTGTACGTCCGGCTCTTCCAGGACGTTTATGTGCCCTCCGGCTATCCGATCACCCACGAATTGCGGTGTCGCGGCGCGGCGTGGCTCGCGCCGCCGAGTGCGACGCTGACCGGCAGTTCCGCCGCGGCCGTCTACGGGTTCGAGTTCGCCGGGGTCCATGACCCGGTCGAGTTCGTGGTCGACGAGAAGGTCAAGTTCACCGCGCAACGCGGCATGGACATCCGGAGGAGCACGCTTGGTCCGGTGGGTGGCGAGCCGTGGGGCGAAGTCCGGCTCGCCAGTCCGTTGAGGATGACCCTCGATCTGCTTTGCAACACGAAGCTTCGAAGATCGCTGCCCCGCACGGTCGGCATGCTCGATGTGCTGCTTCGCGCCGGTTTCGTCGACAAGGACGAGCTGGCGGCATGGCTTGAGACGCGGCACGATCGAGGCATCGTCCGAGCTCGGAAATGTGTCGAGCTGGTGGATCCCCGGGCCGAGTCGATCCCCGAATCGGAGGTCCGTGTCTGGCTGATGCTGGGCGGGTTGCGGCCGGAGCTCCAGATCAACGTCCACGACGAGAACGGCGAGTTTCTGGGCAGGCTGGACCTGGGGTTTCCCGACTACAAGCTGGCGATCGAGTATGACGGGAAGTGGCACGACAACCCGGAACAAGCTCGTCTCGACAAGATCCGGCGTGAGCGGATGGAAGAACACGGCTGGCGGTTCGTAGTCGTGACCAGCGAGTGGTTGCGTGACGACCCGCGCGGGCTCGTGGAGACCGTGCGTGCCGCCATCTGTCGACAGGTGGCGATCCCTTAGTTGCTGAGAGACCGCCATCTGTCGACAGATGGCGGAAGGGGTGTGTCTGGGATGTCAGACGGTTGTACCCGGCAGGGGTGGGACGGGAGGGCGGAGGGGAGGGTGGAATGGGGGTATGCCGGAGACTGTGTTTTCCCCGAACCCCGTGTTGCTGGGGTCGGAACCGCTGAGCGCTGAGCAGGTCGTCGCGGTCGCCCGCGGAGCCGCCGCCGTCGAGCTCACCGCCGCGGCCGAGAAGAACCTCGCGTCCACGCGCCTGCACATCGAGGCGCTCGCCGAAGCCACGGAGCCCACGTACGGGGTGTCGACGGGCTTCGGGGCGCTAGCCACCCGCCATATCCCGGTCGAGAGCCGGACGGCGTTGCAGCGCTCGCTGATCCGCTCGCACGCGGCCGGCGCCGGCCCGGCCGTCGAGCCGGAGGTCGTGCGCGCGCTGATGGTGCTGCGGCTGCGCACCCTGGCCAGCGGTTACACCGGCATCAGGCCGGGCACTGCGCAAACGCTTGCCGCGCTGCTCAACGCCGGAATCACGCCGGTCGTCCACGAGTACGGTTCGCTCGGCTGCTCCGGCGACCTCGCGCCGCTCGCCGCTGTCGCGCTGGCGATGATGGGCGAGGGCGAGGTCTTCGACGTCACGGGCCAGCGCGTTCCTGCCGCTGCCGCTATGAGTGCCGCGGGCATCGAGCCGGTCGTGCTCGCCGAGAAAGAGGGCCTCGCGCTCACCAACGGCACCGACGGCATGCTCGGCATGCTGCTCCTCGCCGCCGCGGACCTGCGCAAACTGTTCGACATCGCCGACATCACCGCCGCGATGAGCGTCGAGGCGCTGCTCGGCACCGACCGCGCGTTCGCCGCCGACCTGCAGGCCCTGCGCCCGCACCCCGGCCAGGCCCGCAGCGCGGCACGGATGTTCGCCGCGCTCGCCGGTTCCGAGATCGTCGAGAGCCATCGCGGGCCCGACTGTCCCCGTGTGCAGGACGCCTACTCGCTGCGCTGCGCCCCTCAGGTGCACGGCGCGGCAAGGGATTCGCTGACGCACGCCGAGCTCGTCGCCGATCGTGAACTCTCGTCCTTTGTGGACAACCCGGTCGTCCTCGCCGACGGCCGCGTCGAGTCCAACGGCAACTTCCACGGCGCCCCGGTCGCCTACGTGCTCGACTTCCTCGCCATCCCGCTCGCCGACATGGCCAGCATCGCCGAGCGCCGGACCGACAGGATGCTCGACGTCGCGCGCTCGCACGGGCTGCCCGCGTTCCTCGCCGCGGACCCCGGCGTCGACTCCGGCCACATGATCGCGCAGTACACCCAGGCCGCGATCGTCAGCGAGCTCAAGCGGCTCGCGGTGCCCGCGTCGGTCGACTCGATCCCGAGCAGCGCCATGCAGGAGGACCACGTCTCCATGGGCTGGTCGGCCGCGCGCAAGCTGCGTAAAGCGGTCGACGGGTTGACCACCGTGCTCGCCATCGAACTGCTCACCGCCGCGCGGGCGCTGGACTTCCGCGCGCCGCTCAAGCCCTCGCCGGTCACCGGAGCCGTGCGGGACCTGCTGCGCACCCGGGTCGACGGCCCGGGGCCCGATCGTCACCTGGCGCCGGAAATCGCCGCCGCCGAAGAACTCGTCGCGTCGGGTGCAATCCTTGACGCCGCCAAGCTGGAGGACTGATGAGCCAAAGTCGCACGGTTCGTGCCGCCCGAGGCACCACGCTGACCGCCAAGAACTGGCAGACCGAAGCCGCGATGCGGATGTTCCACAACAACCTCGACCCGGACGTCGCCGAGCGCCCCGAGGACCTCGTCGTCTACGGCGGCACGGGCAAGGCCGCCCGCAACTGGGCGAGCTTCGACGCCATCACGCGCGAGCTGACCACGTTGGAAGCCGACGAGACGCTGCTGGTCCAGTCCGGTAAGCCGGTGGGCGTGTTCCGCACACACGAGTGGGCGCCGCGGGTGCTGCTGGCCAACTCGAACCTCGTCGGGGACTGGGCCAACTGGCCGGAATTCCGGCGTCTCGAACAACTCGGCCTGACGATGTACGGCCAGATGACCGCCGGTTCCTGGATTTACATTGGCACGCAAGGAATCCTGCAGGGAACTTACGAGACCTTCGCCGCGGTGGCGAAGAAACGGTTCGGTGGCACGCTCAAGGGCACGCTGACCGTCACCGCCGGGCTCGGCGGGATGGGCGGCGCGCAGCCGCTCGCGGTCACCATGAACGACGGCGTCGCGCTGGTCATCGAGTGCGATCCGCAGCGCGCGCATCGCCGCGTGGAAACCCGTTACCTCGACGAGGTCGCCGACGATCTCGACGACGCGATCCGCCGGGTCACCGCGGCGAAGAAGGAAAAGCGCGCGCTGTCGGTCGGGGTTGTCGGCAACGCGGCCGAAATCCTGCCCGAGCTGCTGCGCCGGGACGTCGAGGTCGACATCGTCACCGACCAGACCTCCGCGCACGATCCCTTGGCGTACCTGCCGAAGGGCGTCAGCGTCGAGGACTGGAAGGACTACGCGGAGAAGAAGCCCGACGAGTTCACCGACCGCTCGCGCGAGTCGATGGCCGACCACGTCGACGCGATGCTCGGTTTCCTCGACAAGGGTGCCGAGGTCTTCGACTACGGCAACTCCCTGCGCAGCGAGGCGAAAGCCGGTGGCTGCGAACGGGCTTTCGACTTCCCCGGTTTCGTGCCCGCCTACATCCGCCCGCTGTTCTGCGAGGGCAACGGGCCCTTCCGCTGGGCCGCGCTCTCCGGCGACCCCGAGGACATCCACGCCACCGACAAGGCGATGCTGGAACTGTTCCCCGAGAACGAATCCCTCGCGCGCTGGATCCGGCTCGCCGGGGAACGTGTTGCCTTCCAAGGACTTCCGTCGAGGATCTGCTGGCTCGGTTACGGCGAGCGGCACCTCGCGGGCCTGCGGTTCAACGAAATGGTCGCCAGCGGCGAGCTCAAGGCGCCGGTGGTCATCGGACGTGACCACCTCGACTCCGGCAGCGTCGCGTCGCCGTACCGGGAGACCGAGGGCATGGCCGACGGTTCGGACGCGATCGCGGACTGGCCGCTGCTCAACGCGCTGGTCAACACCGCGTCCGGGGCCAGTTGGGTGTCCATTCACCACGGTGGCGGGGTCGGCATGGGCCGCTCGATCCACGCCGGACAGGTGTGTGTCGCCGACGGAACTCTTTTGGCGGCGCAGAAACTCGAGCGCGTGCTGACCAACGACCCCGGCATGGGCGTCATCCGGCACGTCGACGCGGGTTACGAGAGCGCCGCGAAGGTCGCCGACGAGCGTGGCGTCCGGGTCCCGATGCGGGACCAGGCGTGAGGGCGAGTCAGCTGCTCGACGAGATCGCGGCCGTCGGCCGGGATCGGGTGCGGGGCGGCTTTTCCCGCCACGCCTTCGATCCGGCCGAGGGCGAGCTGCGGACGTGGTTCGTCGAGCGGGCGCAGCGGCTCGGGCTGGACGTCGAGACCGATCGCAACGGCAACATCTGGGCCTGGTGGGGCACGCCGGGTCCGGATGCCGTGGTCACCGGGAGCCACTTGGATTCCGTGCCCGGCGGTGGTGCGTTCGACGGCCCGCTCGGGGTGGTCAGCGCGCTGGACGCGGTAGAGGCTTTGCAGGCGAAGGGATTCGTGCCGGGAAAGCCGTTCGCCGTGGTGGTCTTCGCGGAGGAGGAGGGCGGCCGGTTCGGCGTTCCTTGCCTTGGTTCGCGGCTGCTCACCGGGTCGATCGACGCCGACCGGGCCCGCGCGTTGCGGGATCCTGACGGCGTGACGCTGGCGGAAGCCGCTTCCCGTGCCGGGCATGATCCGGAGCGGTTCGGTGCCGATCCCGAGGCGCTGTCCCGGATCGGGCGGTTCATCGAGTTGCACGTCGAACAAGGTCGTGGGCTGATCGATCTCGGGTCGCCGGTGGCCGTGGGCAGTACGGTGATCGCCCATGGGCGTTGGCGATTCTCCTTCAGCGGTCAGGGAAACCACGCCGGGGCGACGCTGATCGGTGATCGTCACGATCCGATGATCCCGGCCGCCGCGGTGGTCGCCGCGGCTCGTCGTGCCGCGTTGGCGACTGGGGACGGCAGGGCGACGGTCGGTCGGCTGGTGCCGACACCGGGTGGCACCAACGTCATCGCCTCCACCGTGGATCTTTGGCTGGACGCCCGGGTTCCCGGCGACAAGCGCACGCAGGCATTGGTCGCCGAGATCACCGAGGCGGCTGAGGAAGCGGCGCTCGCCGAAGGGTGTCTGATCACGGTGAGCGAAGAGTCCTATTCGGACACGGTCACCTTCGACGCCGGTCTGCGGGACGAACTCAGCAAGCGACTGGGCGGTGTTCCCGAGCTGCCGACCGGTGCCGGGCATGACGCCGGTGTCCTCGCCGCTCACGTGCCGTCCGGCATGCTGTACGTGCGGAATCCCACCGGAGTCAGCCATGCGCCGGAGGAGTTCGCCGAGGTCGCCGACGTCGATCACGGGGCACGAGCGCTCGCGGCTGTCCTGGAGCATCTGTCGACATGACGACGTTCTGGTGTGAGTACGCCTGGTTGCCCGACGGCATCGCCGAAGGGGTGCGCATCGAGGTCACCGGCTCGCTGATCGAGTCGGTGACGCCGGGCGCGCCGCGTGAAGGCACTGTCCTCACCGGACTGACGACGCCGGGGTTCGCGAACGGACACTCGCACGCGTTCCATCGCGCGCTGCGCGGACGGACACACCATGAGCGCGGCACGTTCTGGACCTGGCGGGAGCGGATGTACGCGCTCGCGTCTCGGCTGGATCCGGACTCGTACTACCGGCTGGCGCGCGGGGTCTACGCGGAGATGGTTCTCGCCGGGTACACCAGCGTCGGCGAGTTCCACTATTTGCACCACGCGCCCGGCGGGAAGCGGTACGCCGATCCGAACGAGATGAGCGCCGCGCTCGTCCGGGCCGCGGCGGACGCGGGCATCCGGATCACGCTGCTCGACACCTGTTATCTGGCAGGCGGTTTCGGCCGTCGGCTCGATGAGCACCAGTTGCGGTTCGGTGACGGGGATGCGCAGGCGTGGGCCGAGCGGGTGGATTCCTTTGCACCGGAAGGAAACGCGCGAGTGGGCGCCGCGGTGCATTCCGTGCGTGCCGTCCCCGTCGATCAGCTGCCGGTGGTCGCGGAGTGGGCTCAGGGGCGGCCTTTACACGTCCATCTTTCCGAACAACGTGCTGAGAACGCCGACAGTTTGAGCCACTACGGCCGCACGCCGACAGCGTTGCTTACGGAGGCGGGAGTGCTGGGGCCGCATACGGTCGCCGTGCACGCCACGCATTTGACCGAAGCGGACATCGGCGCGCTGGGGCGGACGCGGACGCGCGCGTGCTTCTGCCCGACCACCGAACGCGATCTCGGCGACGGGATCGGCCCGGCCAGGTCCCTTGTGGACGCCGGTGTCGGGCTTTCCCTTGGCAGCGACAGCAACGCCGTTGTGGACGCGTTCGAGGAAACCCGTGCGCTGGAGTTGAACGATCGGCTCGCCAGCGAGTCTCGAGGCCGGTTTTCCGTGGCTGAGCTGATGGCCGCCGCCACGGATCACGACGCCATCGGCTGGGAAGGGGTCGGCGAACTGGAAGCCGCAGCGGGCGCCGACTTCGTCACTGTCGACCTCGGCTCGATGCGGACTGCCGGCGCCGAGCCGAGCGGGTTCGTGTTCGCCGCCTCGGCGGCGGATATCGTGCACGTCATGGTCGCCGGGCGGCAGGTCGTCCGGGATCGGGTGCATCAGCTGGTCGAAGACCCGCAACTCGTACTGGCCAAGGAAATCGAGGCACTGTGGCAACGTTGATCACCGGCATCGGCGAGCTCACCACGAACGATCCCGAACTCGGGAAGCTCCACGACGCGGCGCTCGTTCTCGACGGTGACAAGGTCGCGTGGGTCGGTTCCGCGGCGGACGCGCCGAGCGCGGACGAGCGTGTCGACGTTGACGGCCGTGCGGTGCTGCCGGGCTGGGTCGACAGTCACACGCACCTCGTTTTCGCCGGTGACCGGACCGCGGAGTTCGAGGCACGGATGGCCGGAAAGGCTTACCGCGCGGGCGGAATCGCCGTGACGGTCGGTGCGACGCGGGCGGCTTCCGATGCGGAACTCAGCGCGAATCTGCGTCGGCATGTCGACGAAGCTCTCAGCCAGGGCACGACGTGCCTGGAGACGAAGACCGGCTACGGCCTCAACGTCAAAGACGAAGTTCGCTCGGCGCGGATCGCCGCCGAGGTCGCGGACGAGGTGACGTTCCTCGGTGCGCATCTGGTGCCGCCGGGTGCGGAGGCCGAGTCCTATGTGGATCTCGTGTGCGGCGAGATGCTCGACGCCGTGGCGGGTTTGGTTCGCTGGGTGGACGTCTTCTGTGAGAAAGGTGCTTTTGACGCGGCACAATCAGCGCGGGTGCTTGAAGCGGCTATCGCGCGTGGGCTGGGTGCGCGGGTACATGGGAACCAGCTCGGCGAAGGGCCTGGTGTGCAGTTGGCTGTCCGGCTTGGTGCGGCGAGTGTGGACCACTGCACGTACCTGAGTGACGACGACGTCGAGGCACTGGCGTCATCGTCCACAGTGGCGACGTTGCTCCCGGCTTGCGACTTGTCGACGCGGCAGCCGCTCGCGCCCGCGCGCCGGTTGCTTGACTCGGGGGCGACGGTCGCGTTGGCCAGCAACGCGAACCCGGGCAGTTCGTACACGACGTCGATGGCGTTCTGTGTCGCGACGGCCGTGCTGCAGATGCGGATG
The DNA here is from genome assembly GCF_036008905.1 of Amycolatopsis sp. GTDB lineage: Bacteria > Actinomycetota > Actinomycetes > Mycobacteriales > Pseudonocardiaceae > Amycolatopsis. Next base: position 15,616 of record NZ_DASYMU010000209.1, read on the forward strand.
TCGATCGAGGAGGCCGTGTGGTCCGCGACGGCCGGTGGGGCGCAGGCGTTGCGGCGCGACGATGTCGGGGTGCTCCGGGTGGGGGCGCGGGCGGACGTCCATGTGCTCGACGCGCCTTCGGTCACGCATCTCGCTTATCGGCCGGGGGTTCCGCTGACGTATTCGGTGTGGCAGCGTGGCACTCAGGCTGGGGGTTCGCCTAGGACCAGGTGGACGAAGGTGCCGGAGAGGCCCTAGGTGTTGCCGGCGAGGGCCGGGCCGGGATAGGGCCACCTCGGAGGTACACAGTGGACAGTGGTGTCGGGCCGCTCGGGCGCAGACCTTACACTTTGCGTCACCGAAGATACTGTCTGGGTGACCATCGTGGAGGACGTCAATGTGTGGCATCGCGGGCTGGGCGGATCCGTCGTCCCCGTTCCTCGGCGGCGAGCGGCTGGTGCGCGGCATGACCCGCACCCTGGCTCCGCGCGGTCCGGACGGCGAGGGCGTGTGGGCGGGAAACCGCGCGGTACTGGGACATCGGCGGCTCGCGGTGATGGATCCGGCGCACGGTCACCAGCCCATGGTGATCAACGACGACCAGGACCGGTCCGTCATGGCGCTCACCTACGGCGGAGAGGTCTTCAACCACATCGAGCTCCGCGACGAGCTGGAGCTGCTCGGCCACAAGTTCCGCACGGGCACCGACACCGAAGTCGTCCTCCACGCCTTCTGGGAGTGGGGAACCGCCGCCGCGCGGCGGCTCAACGGGATGTACGCCTTCGCCGTGTGGGATGTCGCCCGGCGCCGGCTCCTGCTGGTCCGCGACCGGCTCGGCGTCAAGCCGCTGTTCTACGTCCGGCACGGCAAAGGGATCCTGTTCGCGTCCGAGCCGAAGGCGTTGTTCGCGAGCGGGATGGTCAACGCCGCCGTCGACGAGGACGGCCTGCGCGACTTCCTGGCGTCGGTCCGGACGCCCGGGCGGAGCCTCTACCAGGGCGTGCGGGAGGTCCTGCCCGGCACGATGCTGGTGATCGACACCAACGGCATCCGCGAACATCGTTACTGGGCACTGGAAGCGAAACCGCACACCGACGATCTGCTGTCCACTGTCGACACCACCCGCGAACTGCTCGCGGACACCACCCGGCGGCACGTCCACGCCGACGTCCCACTCGGCGCGCTGCTGTCGGGCGGCCTGGACTCCAGCGTGCTGGCCGCGCTCGGGCAACGCGCCATGCTGGAGGACGGGAACAGCCCGCTCCGGACGTTCTCCGTGGACTTCACCGGCCAGTTCGTCCCAGACCAGGTGCGAGCCACGCCCGACGCGCCGTACGTGCGGGACATGGTCGCGCACTGCGGGCTCGACCATCGCGACCTCGTGCTCGACCCGGTCGCGCTGAGCGACCCGGCCCACCGGCGAGCCGTCGTCGACGCCCGCGACGCGCCGGCGACCGGGGACATGGACACCTCGCTCTACCTGCTGTTCAAAGCGATCCGCGAGCACACGACCGTGGTGCTGTCGGGGGAAAGCGCCGACGAGGTGTTCGGCGGCCACCGGTTGTTCCACCACCAGGACGCGCTGACCGTCGCCGACTACCCGTGGCGGTACTTCGCCGGGCACAGTGGCACCTATCAGGCTTTGCTGCGCAAGGACGTCGCGGCCGATCTCGCTATCGCGACCCATCGCGCGGACCACTATCGGCAGGCGTTGCTGGAAGTGCCCCGGCTGCCCGGCGAGTCCGGCACCCGGCGCCGGATGCGGGAGATCTCCTATCTGCACCTGACCCGCTGGCTGCCGGACCTGCTCGACCGGAAAGACCGATTGAGCATGGCTGCCGGGCTCGAGGTCCGGCTCCCGTTCTGTGATCACCGGCTCGTCGAATACGCGTTCAACACACCGTGGTCACTCCATTCCTTCGACGGCCGGGAGAAATCACTTCTTCGCGCGGCCACGGTCGATCTGCTGCCGTCGAGTGTCGCCACTCGGACAAAAACTCCATATCCCATTACTCAGGACGCTGAGTACGATTGGGCTATTCAGGAACAAGCGGGTGATCTCCTCGCTACGCCGTCCTCCCCGGTGTGGACTTATCTTGACCCGCAACGACTTCGTGACCGCATCGCGCGTCCGGTGATAGATCACCCGACGCGTTCGGGAATCGATTTCGCGCTGAATTTCGACCTCTGGCTGCGGCGCTGACGGGTGGCTTAACCGAGAGTTCAGCAAGCCGACATCCGCGGGGCATCGGCTTTCCCGGATTGCTGGGTAGCGTTCGAAAAGAAGACCGGCGCACTGCCTCGAGGAGGAGAAGCGCAGATGGACTTTTCGCTCATCGTCCTGGTCGTCATCATCACGGCACTCGCCTTCGATTTCACCAACGGCTTCCACGACACCGCGAACGCGATGGCCACCTCGATCGCCACCGGCGCGCTGAAACCGAAAGTCGCCGTCGGGATCTCGGCGGTGCTGAACCTGGTCGGCGCGTTCCTGTCGGTCGAGGTGGCGAAGACCATCTCCAGCGGGATCGTGGACGACGCGAAGATCACCCCGGTGGTCATTTTCGCGGGCCTGGTCGGAGCCATCGTGTGGAACCTGGTGACCTGGCTGCTCGGCCTGCCGTCGAGTTCGTCGCACGCCCTGTTCGGCGGGCTCATCGGCGCGACCTGGATCGCGGCCGGTGGGGACGCGGTGCACTTCGCCGCGGTGGTGCAGAAGGTGCTGATCCCCGCACTGGCGTCGCCGCTGGTGGCCGGGGTGGTCGCGCTCGTCGGGACGTTCATCGTCTACCGCGTCACCGAGCGGGCCCGGCAGGACGTCGTCGGCAAGACGTTCAAGACCGGCCAAGTGCTCTCGGCCTCGCTCGTTTCGTTGGCACACGGGACGAACGACGCGCAGAAGACGATGGGCGTCATCACGCTGACGCTGATTTCGTCCGGCACCCTCGCCGCCGGCTCCGGGCCGCCGATCTGGGTGGTGCTCTGCGCGGGCACGGCGATCGCGCTCGGGACCTACCTCGGCGGCTGGCGGATCATCCAGACCATGGGCAAGAAGCTCACCGAAATCCAGACCCCGCAAGGGTTCGCCGCGGAGACCAGTGCCGCCGCGGTCATCCTGGCGTCGTCACATCTCGGCTTCGCGCTGTCGACAACGCATGTCTGTTCGGGCGGGATCATCGGCTCCGGGGTCGGCCGCAAGCTCGCCGAGGTCCGATGGGGTGTCGCGGGCAAGATGGTCATCGCGTGGGCGCTGACGCTGCCCGCCGCGGCGATCGTCGGCGCGCTCGCGGCGTCGATTTCGACGAAGGGCAGCCTCGGCACCGTGCTCGTCGGCGTCGCCGGAGTGGTCATCGCCGCCGGGATCTACGTCCTGTCCAAGCGGAACCCCGTCCACCCCGACAGCATCTCCGAGCCGGAGCCCGTTGTTCCGGCCACGGTCTAAGGGAGCGAGCATGACGATCGATTGGGGAGCCCTCGGCGCGGTGTTCGCCGTCGCGCTCGGCTCGGTGGCGGTGCTGACGACGTTGTTCGCCTTCGGGGTGCGTGAGCTGTCCGAGCGGGTGACCGTCAAGGAAACCGGCGGCACGGGCACGGCCCCGGCCGCCATCGCGACGGCCTGTTTCGCTGTCTGCGCCGCGATTGTGCTCTTCGGGATCTACTTGATCATCGCCTGAGGCGCCCGCGCACGCAGCTCCGCCGGGAGTTCGGCGAACTGGGCGAGCAGCTTGGCCCGCGTTTCCGGGCGGAGATGGCCGAGCAGATCGAGCAACGGCGACCACAGGTCCTGATCGGCGGCGGCCCGCACGATGCCGTCGAAACGGGAGGTCGGCAGCAGTCCGATGATGTTCTCGATCCGGGACTTGTCGTCGAGCACGAACGCGATCCGCAGCAACGCCGGGTTCGGGATGACCCGCAGGCTCGCCGACACCGTCGCGTCCGGCAGGTGGCCGACGAACCGGCCGATGGTGATCCAGTCCTCGCGCCGGATCAGTTCCCCGGCGACACCGGCGATCATCCCGGCCGGGATGCCGGCGATGATCTCGGTGGTGCGCCGCGGGTCGAGCTCGGCGGCGACGTCGGCGAGGAACACGGGACTGAGGCGCTTGGCGATGTCGATGCCGCGCGACGGCTCCACCACCCCGGCGACCCGGGCGCACAGCAGCGGCCCGAACACCTTCTCGGCGATCTTCGCCAGGATGGGGCCGGGGATCAGCTTGCTGGCGCCGGCCATGCGCTGCAGCGCGACGAGGTTGGTGTCGAAGAGCACGTCGGTGACCTGCGCACGGAGCTTCTGGAGCTCATGCGGGTCGACCTTTTCGAGGTAGCCGAAGCGGGCGGGATCGGCGCCGAGCACCCGGGCGAGTTTGAGGATCTCGGCCTGCGCGGCCAGGTTCGGCTCGCTCACAGGCCGACCGCCTTGCGGACCGCGCCGCGGAGGAAGGCGGGAACGTACTTCAGGCCTTCCTCACCGGCTTTGGCGAGCGCGGCCGTCTGCCGGTGGCGTGCCTCACGCAGCGCGTTGGCGAGATCCTGTTTTTCGTCCGACGGCAATGCTTCGATCCCGGCGGGCAGGGGTTTGCCGATCTGCTCGGCGAGGTTTCGCTCGGCCATGGTGGATCATCATGCCTGATAGCGGCCGATACCGTGGGTTCATGACTGCTGAGATCGAGACTTCGGCCATCACTGTCGGCGGGTTGAACGCGTACCTGGCCCGTCCCGTCGGTGGGTCCGCCTCGGGAATGCTGCTGCTCCCGATGATCACCGGGATCGGTGAGCAGGTCCGTGAATTCGCGGAGACGATCGCGCGGACCGGGGTCACGGCGTTGTGCTGGGACCCGTTCCACGGCCCGACCTCGGACGACACCGAAATGGACGAGCTGTTCCGGCTGCTCGGCGAGCTGGACGACGAGAAAGCGCTGGAAGAACAGGGCATTCTGCTCGGCCACTTGCTCGGTGAACTCGGCTGCGCCAAGGCCGGCGTCATCGGCTGGTGCCTCGGCGGCAGGTTCGCGCTGCTGCTCGGCGGCCGTGACGAGCGGCTCTCGGGCGTGATCGCCTACCACCCCACGGTGCCGATCCCGCCCGCGCCGAACCACACACTGGACGCCTTCGCGTACGCAGGACGCACCGCCGCGCCGGTCATGGTGCTGTACCCGGGCGCGGATTCGCTGGTGTCGGCCGAGGCTTTCCAGAAGCTGCAGACGGCGTTGCAGGCGCGGACCACCGGCGCGAGCGTGATCCACTTCTACCCGGCCGCGGAACACGGTTTCAGCAACAAGACCCGGCACGGCAACGACGTCAACCTGGCGGCTTTCGAGCTTTCGTGGCCTCAGGCGCTGGAGTTCGTGAAGACGACTACCGGCCGAGCCCGGCAAGCAGGTTGATCATCGAGGCGATGATGAAGGTACCGAACAGGTAGGAGAGCAGCGCGTGGCGTAACGCCGTCGCGCGCAGTTCCTTCGTCGCGAAATTCGTGTCGGAGACCTGGAAGGTCATCCCGATGGTGAACGCCAGATACGCGAAGTCGCTGTACTTCGGCGGGTCGGTTTCGTTGAAGTCGATGCCACCGTCCTCGCCGGCGTAGTACAGCCGGGCGTAGCGGGTGGTGAACATGGTGTGCACCGAACTCCACGCCAGGATCACACTGGCGACGCTCAGTGCCGCGTGCACGTCCTTGCCGCCGCCGGCGTCGCCCAGGGTCAGGAGCAGGCCCACCGCGATGAGGCTGGCGACCGCCGCGAGCACGACCACGACGTCGGCCAGCGCGCGGCCGGGGTCTTCGCGGACGGCGTGCCGGGCCGTCGAATAGGCGTCCATCGGCCAGAGGAGGATCCAGGTCCAGGCCACGAAGACGGCCATGCCCGTGATCCAGCCCAGCAGCAGCCCGTAGCGCCAGTCCATCGCCGTCGAGACGCCGAGGCCGAGGGCTACACCGGCCACAGTGGACACCAGCGCGCGGACCGTCACCGCGACGCCGCGATCCTCCCCGAGATCCGCCCGCGGGAGATCGGGTACCCCTTCGTGACCGGAATCGCCAGACATGGGGAGAACATACATTCCGTCCGTGGCGGTAGCGTTGAACCTGACGGGCCTCGTCTTGGGGGAAATAGGGGCGAGGTGAGAAACGAGGTCGATGCCGGATGAGTGCTGACTCGTCGCCTTTGGGGCTTATCGGCGTATTGCTCATCGGTACCCGTGGAAAGGCGGGGCCGGGCGAGGTGCTGCTCAGGATCCGGGGAGGATCGGAGGCCTTCCTGGCCTTTTCCGACGAGCCGCTCCCGAAGGGCACCACCGTGCTGGTGGTGGAATCCCGCGGCATGCGCACAGTCGACGTCACTCGATGGACTGATCCTTTTACCACCAAATAGGAGTTCCCGATGTTCGGTTACCGTGTTCCCGCGCCTGACGAGGCGATGCTGATCTCCGGTGGAAAACGGGGCGGCAGTGATACACCATTTCGGGTGGTTACCGGTCATGGCGCATTCATCATGCCGTTCTTCCGGAAAGTTCGGTTTCTCACCCTGAGCATGGCCGAGGCCGAAGTGTCGGAGACCTGTGTGACCAAACAGGCCATCGCACTGAACGTCCGCGCGGTCATCGCGTTCAAGGTCGGCAACGACACCGAGAGCATCGTCAACGCCGGTCAGCGGTTCCTGTCCGACCAGGAGCAGATGTCGGTGCTGACGGGCCGGATCTTCGCCGGGCACCTGCGGTCGATCGTGGGCTCGATGACCGTCGAGGAGATCGTCACCGAGCGGCAGAAGCTGGCCACCGAAGTGCTCGACGGGTCGGCCGCGGAGATGGCGAAGATCGGGCTCACCATCGATTCGCTGCAGATCCAGTCGATCGACGACATGAAACTCGGCTACATCGCCGCGATGGCCGCGCCGCACAACGCCGCGATCCAGCGCGAGGCGCAGATCGCGCAGGCGCGGGCCGATCAGGCCGCGGCCGAGGCGGGGCAGGAGTCGCAGCGCCGGCAGGCGGAGTACGCGCGCCAGACGTCGGTCGTGCAGGCGCAGTACAAGGCCGAAGTCGACAAGGCGCAGGCCGAAGCCGCGCAGGCCGGACCGCTGGCGCAGGCCACGGCACAGCGCGTGGTCATCGACGCGCGGACCGAGCTGGCGCAGCGGGAGGCGGAACTCCGTCAGCAGCAGCTGGTCGCGGAGGTCGTCAAGCCTGCGGAGGCGGAGGCGGAGAAGGTCCGGATCCTGGCGCGGGCGGCCGCGGAGTCCATGGAGATCCAGGCCGCGGCGGCGGCGTCGAACAACCGGGTCGCGCTGGACCAGCTGATCATCGAGCAGCTGCCGCAGATCGTGAAGGAAGCCGCCCGCGGGCTGAGCGGGGCGAACGTCAACATCTTGAACGGCGCCGACGGGCTCGGGGAGATGGCCGCCGGGCTGGTCGGGCAGGGGCTCGCGATTTTGGAGTCGGTGAAGAGCGGGTTGTCCGCCGAGCCCAAGGCGAAGGAGCCGGAGGAAGAGGAGCCGGAGGCGCGGGAGCAGATCACGGCGGGGTGACACGCGCACACCCTTACTTTCGGCAATGCCGCGACGGGTGGGGGAGGTTGTAGCGTCGAGGCGGTGCGTCGCAGGTGGAGAGTGGGTCTTGACGTCCTGATCTGGCTCGGGATCTGCGGGCTGGTGGTGGTCGACGCCGGGGTGGTGGCGTCCGATTGGGGCGAGCTGGCCAGCGGGCTGGTGGCGACGACGGTGGCGGTCTCGACGGGGCGTCGGTGGCCGGTGGTTTCGCTGGTGGCGGGGCTGTCCGGCGCCTGGGTGACGCTGCTGGAACTCGGTGGCCGGGTGCCGGTGTGGCCGATGTTCCTGATGGTCGTGATGGCGTACTTCGCCGGGAACCGGATGGAACGCGTTCGGCCGGCACTCGTCGTCTTCGGGGCTTACGCGGTGCTGGGGCTGCCGATCGCGTTGGTGTTCGGGAGCAACGGCGCCGAAAACTGGGGCTCGACCCTCGGGATCCTGGCGTTCGCGGGGCTGTTTCCCTGGCAGCTCGGCCGGTTCGTGCGGTTGCGCGGGCAGATGGCGCGCACCGGCTGGGAGCGCGCCGAAGAGCTCGAGACCCGGCAGAAGATCGTCGCCGATCAGGCACGCCTGCGCGAACGCGCCCGGATCGCCAGCGACATGCACGACTCGCTCGGGCACGAGCTGAGCCTGATCGCCGTGCGTGCCGCCGCGCTCGAAGTCGCGCGGGGTTTGAACGAGCCACAGCGGATCGCGGCCGGAGAACTCCGGGAGAGCGCGGCCATCGCCACCGACAGGCTGCGGCAGATCCTCGGTGTGCTGCGGGAAGACGTCGCGCCGACGCGGCCCGCGCACGAATCCGTCGTCGAACTCGTCGAGCGGGCAAGGGCTTCTGGCCTGCTCATCCGGTCCGAAGTGGACGAAGCGCCGACGCCGCCGATGGTCGACAAAGCGACCTGCCGGGTGGTGCAGGAGTCGCTCACCAACGCCGCCAAGCACGCCCCTGGCGCCGCCGTCGCCGTGCGCGTGACCCGGACCGGGGACGAGACGACCGTGTCGGTGGTGAACGAACGGCCTCCGGCGGGCGCGTTGCCTGGGATATCGTCCGGAAACCGCGGGCTGGTCGGGCTGCGTGAGCGGGTGCGGCTCGTCGGCGGGACGCTGTCGGCCGCGCCGCGTGACGGCGGATTCGCTGTCACCGCCACGCTTCCCCATGACGCCGCACCCGCCGAGCAGGAGCCGGAAGCCGATCTGTCGGAGCTGGCACGCGAGCGTGAGCAAGCCGCCCGCGAGGTGCGACGCAGCCTGATCCAGGCCATCGCCGTTCCGACGGGGCTGTTCACCGGGTTGGCCGTGATCAGCGGGGTCGTGTTCCTTTACAGTTGGTACGGCTCACAGCTCGAAAGCCCTGGCTACGACGGTCTCCGCCTGGGGCAGTCGCGCGCCGAGATCGCCGGGACTTTGCCGGGGCAGCAACGGATCGCGCGGGCGAGGAACCTCGAACCGCCGGTGCCACCCGGGGCGGAGTGTGAGTACTACGGCACCGAACGGTCGCTGTTCAACCTCAATTACGAGACCTACCGGCTGTGTTTCGCCGGAGGACTGCTGGTGTCGAAGGATTTGGTCCGGGACGAAGACGGGGAGCACATTGATTCGGGTAGTGCTGGCTGACGACGAGGCGATGATCCGGGCCGGGGTCGCGGCGATCCTGAGCTCCGACGACGAAATCGAGGTCGTCGGGGAAGCGGGCGACGGGCGGGCAGCGGTCGAGCAGGTCCGGCTCACGCGGCCCGACATCGTGCTGCTCGACATCCGCATGCCGAAACTCGACGGCCTCGGCGCGGCGACGGAAATCCGGCGCCTGCACCCGGAAACCGGGGTGATCATGCTGACGACGTTCGGCGAGGACGTTTACATCGAGCGTGCGCTCGGCCTCGGCGCCAGCGGTTTCCTGTTGAAATCCGGGGATCCGCGGGAGCTGCTCGCCGGGATCCGCGCGGTGGCCGACGGCGCCGCGTTCCTCTCGCCGAAGGTCGCGCACCGGGTCATCGCGCAGCTGTCCGGCGGCCGGTCGGCCCGCCGCGCGGCGGCCAGGGACCAGCTGGAGTCCCTGACCGACCGCGAGCGGGAAGTACTGACCCTGCTGGGATCCGGACTGTCCAATGCGGACATAGCGGCCCGGTTGTTCGTCGTCGAGGGGACCGTGAAGGCGTACGTGAGCACGATCCTCGGCCGCCTCGGCGTGAAGAACCGGGTCCAGGCGGCCATCATCGCCTACGAAGCCGGGCTCATCGGGAACTAAGCGTCCCGTTTCCGCAGCACCTGCGACCCGATCAGCAACGCCACAGCGGACCAGGCCGCGCAGATGAGCGCGCCGAGCCAAGGCGGGTACGGCAGCGGCCCGCCGAAGATCGGGTTCAGGTCGCCCGGCAGCAGCATCGCGTTGACCCCGGCGAACCCGGGGAAGTAGTTCACGAGCTCCTCCGGCCCGAGTGATGCGACCACCATCGGCAGCATCAGGAGCAGCACGAAGACGACGACCATCGACCCCGCCGTGCTTCGCAACGCCGTGCCGATGCCGAGGCAGAGCAGGCCCAGCAGCGCGAAGTAGACGCCCAGCCCGAGCATCGCCACCACGGCTCCGCCCGCCGACGTCTGATCGCCGTTCCCCTGCATCGTGAGGCCGGCGACGAGCAGCCCCGCTCCGGCCACGACCACGCCGAACGCGAAGAGGATCGGGACGAGCACCGCGCCCTTCGCGAAAAGCAAACGATTGCGGATCGGTACCCACTGCAGGGACGCCCGGATGCTGCCGCTCGCGTACTCGCTCGTGATGAACAACGTCGACAGCGCGATCACCGCGAACTGCGAGAGGTAGAAGGTGCCTCCGGCGACGACTCCCGCCGCCGACATCCCGGGTTCCGGGTCGTCAGCCATCGTGAAGCCGACCACCACGGCGTAGAACAGCATCAGGACCGCGGCGGACACCAGGCTCCACCAGGTCGTGCGGACCGACCAGAACTTCGTCCACTCCGAGTTGATCGCGCCGGTCACCGGCGTCGTCGTCGTGGTCATGCCGCCACCGTCCCGTATTCGACCGAGCTCGCGGTCAACTCCATGTAGGCCTGTTCGAGGGACGCCGTCCGCTCGGCGAGGCGATGCAGGCGGATCCCCAGCTCGTATGCGAGGTCCCCGACCCGTTCGGCGGCCATGCCGTGCACGATCACTTCGCCGTCGGCGTTCTGCTCGACCGTCGCGCCTTCGGCGTGAAGCCGTTGAGTCAGCGTGACGACGTCGTCGGGTGACGGCAGCCGGACCGACACCGAGCCGCGCGAGTTGTCCGCGATGAACTCGTCGACCGGCGCGTCCGCGAGGAGTTTTCCCTTGCCGATCACGACCAGCCTGTCGGCGGTCTGCTGCATTTCGCTCATCAGGTGACTGGAGACGAACACGGTCCGCCCCTCGGCGGCGAGCGAGCGCATCAGCTGCCGGACCCACCGCACACCGTCCGGGTCGAGCCCGTTCACCGGCTCGTCGAACATGAGCACGCGCGGGTCGCCGAGCAGCGCGCCCGCGATGCCGAGCCGTTGTCCCATCCCGAGCGAGAACTGCCCGGCGCGTTTGCCGGCGACGTCGGTGAGCCCGACCGTCGCGAGGACCTCGTCGACGCGGCTCGCGGGGATTCCGTTGCTGCGGGCCATCGCGAGCAGGTGCTTTCCCGCGCTGCGGCCGGGGTGCAACGCCTTCGCCTCCAGCAGCGCGCCGACCTCCCGCAGCGGATGGCGGAGTCCGGCGTACGGCTTGCCGTCGACGACCACCTCGCCCGCGGTCGGCCGGTCCAGGCCGAGCACCATGCGCATGGTGGTCGACTTGCCGGCGCCGTTCGGGCCGAGGAAACCGGTCACCTTGCCCGCCGGAATCGCGAAGCTCAGGTCGTCGACGACGGTCTTCTCGCCGTAGCGCTTCGTCAAACCGCGAAGCGTGATCATGGGACCTCCCAGTGGTAGAGAAGGGAATCCTGTTCGGCGCGGGCAAGGGAAACAGCGGACTTCCGGCAGGCGTCACCCTTACTTTCGGCAGGGCTCACGCGGCGTCACCCGATCAGTGCGGGCAGAATGCGGCCATGACCACTGGCGGAACCCAGCGCATCAGTGCGCTCGACCTGGCCATGCTCGTGCTGGCCGTTTTCTCCGTCGGGCTGCTCGTCTACGTGACGTTCTTCCCGCATTCCCCGGACACCGCGCACTGGATCTTCATCATCGACACCTCGATCTGCGGGGTGTTCGCGCTGGAATTCCTGTGGCGCTGGCGCAAACAGAAGTGGGACAAGAAGTTCCCGCTGCGCAACTGGTTCGAGATCCTCGGCATGATCCCGATCGCGCATCCGGCGTTGCGGGGATTCCGGTTGCTGCGGGTGATCGTGGTGATCGTCCGGCTGGCGCGCACCGCGGACCGCGCTTTCGGCGAGCAGTTCACCCAGCGACTGGTGGAGCGGCTTTCCCGCCCGATCGTCCTGGCGATCAAGAAACCGATCACGATCGCCGTGCTCGACGAGGTCGTCAAGGTGGTGGAAACCGGGAACTACCCGCAGAACCTGGCGCGCTCACTCGGCGAGAACAAAGCCATGCTGCGCCAGATCATCACCGAAAAGGTGAAGAACGACCCGCAGGCCGGACGGCTTTCGAAACTGCCGTTCCACGACGAGATCGTGCATTCCGTGGTGGACACGACCATGCGGGTCGTCCTCGAAGTGCTGATCGACCCGCGGATCGACGAGTTCTTCGCCCATGTCGTGCGGGAGAACCGCGAGCAGATCCGGCTGGCCGTGCAGCTCGGGCTGAACGAACGGGAAGACGACGAGGAGCTCGCGCGGCAGCTGCCGACGCCACCACAGCATCAGTTGATCAAGTACCCCGGGGCTTGAGGCGTTTGGTCGGCGTCGCCCCGCTCGGGTCTTCCGGCCACGGGTGCTTCGGGTAGCGGCCGCGCAGGTCGGCACGCACCGCGGAGTATCCGTTGCGCCAGAACGATTCCAGGTCCGCAGTCACCGCGGCCGGACGTCCTGCGGGGGAGAGCAGGTGGAGCACCACCGGCACCCGGCCGTCGCCGATGCGGGGTGTTTCGAGCCAGCCGAAGGTTTCCTGCAGCTTGACGGCCAGTACCGGCTCGTCCGCCGAGTAGTCAACCCGGACACGGGAACCGGACGGGACTTCCAGTCTGTCCGGCGCGAGTTCGTCGAACCGGGTCGCCGCGGGCCATGGCAGTAGCCTGCGCAACGCCGAGGTGGCGTCGATCTTGGCGAGATCGGCCCGGCGGCGGGCCTTCGACCATTCGGGTTCCAGCCAATCGTCCATTCTGGACAAAAGACTCGTGTCGTCCATGGCGGGCCAGGGATCCCCGAGTACGCGGTGCAGGAACGCCAGTCGCTCGCGCAGCCGTTCGCCGTCCTGGCTCCAGCGCAGCAGCCCGAGGCCCTCTTGGCGTAGACCTTCTTTGAGCGCCAGGCGAACCGCGGACACGTCCGGCTTGGCCAGCGGACGGTCGGCCAGCACGATCGCGCCGAGCTTGCGCACCGAACGGGCCGTCACGTCGCCGTTCGCCCAGGTCACTTCGTCCACAGTGGACACCAGGTTCGGTGCCGCGGCCACGGCCAGCGGCTCGTCCGCGCGGGCGGCGAGCCGGATGATCCCGTGCACGCGTCCGGCGTCACGGGTCGCTTCCGCTACCGCCAGCCATTCCGTGTCGCCCAGACCGCTGCCGGACGGCAGTTCCGCCGCTGTCCCACCGGCCATGAGATACACCGGCGAGCCGGACGCGCGGCGTCGCGCCAGTCGTTCCGGGTGTGCGAGGGCGACGACGAGCGCGGGATCAGGCGCCTCTTTACCACCGGACACCAACCCGGCCAGGCGCCGGACGTCGACCTTCCAGCGCCGCGACGAATCGTCCGAGGCGCCGCGCAGCCGGCGGAGTTCGGCCTCGACGTCGGTCAGCGTGCCGCCGGAATCCAGTAGCGCCACGACTTCGGCCGCCGAGCGCGGGCCGACCTTGGCGGCACCGTCGAGCAAGGCCCTGGCCAGCCGGGGATGCAGGCCGAGCGCGGCCATCTTGCGCCCGCGTCCGGTGACTTCGCCGGTTTCGTCGGTGGCACCGAGCGTCCGGAGCAGGGCGCGTCCGGCGGCGAACGCGCCCTCGCCCGGCGGATCCCACCAGGACAATCCGCTTCCGTCCGGAGTGGACCAGCACGCCAGTTCCAGCGCGAATCTGGCCAGTTCGGCCGTGCGGATTTCGGGTTCCGGATAGGCGGGCAAGCTCGCTTGCTCGTGCTTCGCCCAGCATCGGTACGCCGCGCCCGGTGCCTCGCGGCCCGCGCGTCCGGCGCGCTGCTCGGCCACCGCGGCGGACACTCGGACGGTCGCGAGGCCCGGCAGACCTCGTCGATGGTCCACCCGCGGCACCCGGGCCATCCCGGAGTCGACGACCGCACGCACCCCCGGCACGGTCAGGCTGGACTCCGCCACCGACGTCGCGAGCACGACCCGCCGCCGCGGCCCCGGCGTCAGTGCCGCGTCCTGCCTGGCCGAGGGCAGCCTGCCGTGCAGCGGGAGGACGTCGACGTCGTGCAGGCCGGAGAGCATCCCACTGACTCTGGTGATCTCGCCCACGCCGGGCAGGAAGACGAGCAGGTCGCCTTCTACTTCGGACAGTGCCTTGTGGACTGTCCTGGCCACAGACCCTTCGAGACGCTCGCCGCGCGCCGGCGGGTGGTACGACACTTCGACGGGGTACGTCCTGGCTTCCGCGGTGATCACCGGGGCGGAACCGAGCAGCGTCGCGAGCCGTCCCGCGGCCACCGTCGCCGAGGTCGCCAGGAGGTTGAGGTCGTCGCGCAGCCCGGCGCGGACGTCGAGCAGCAGCGCCAGCAGGAGGTCGGCGTCGAGATGCCGTTCATGGCACTCGTCCAGCAGGACCGTCGACACCCCGGGCAGCTCGGGGTCGCCCTGCACCCGGCGCACCAGCAGGCCGGACGTGACGACCTCGATCCGGGTGGCGGGGGAGACCTTCCGATCGCCGCGCACCGAGTAGCCGACCGTTTCGCCGACACGCTCGCCGAGCAGGGACGCCATCCGGGCGGCCGCGGCGCGCGCGGCGATCCGGCGCGGCTCGGCGACGACGATGCGGCCGGAGGTGCGTTCGGCCAGGTAGAGCGGCACGAGCGTGGTCTTGCCCGTGCCCGGCGGCGCGACGAGCACCGCGGTGCCGTGTGTCTCGAGCGCGTCGCCCAGTTCGTCGAGAACCGCGCGAATCGGCAGGTCGGGCAGCTTCACGGGCGTTCGTTGACTTCGGGCGGCTGGGGCAGCGGATACCCCGACGGGCCGATGTTGGCGTTCAGCGAAGCCGCCCAGGTCTTGTTGTCGATCATCTTCTCGATCGCGTTGGTGACCGCGGTGTGGCCTTCGACGTCGCCCTTGCGCAGGCCGATCCCGTAGCGCTCGGTGGAGAACGGCTTCCCGACGACCCGCAGGAGCTCCGGGTTCTGCGTGACGTAACCGGCGAGGATCGCGGCGTCGGTCGTCACGGCGTCGACCTGTCCGGCCAGCAGCGCCGTCACGCAGTCGGGGAACCGCGGGTACTCCACCAGCTGGACGGCCATCGCGAAGCGGTCACGCACCTGCTGGGCGGACGTCGTGCCCGGCTGGGAGCAGAGTTTGCGGCCGTTCATGCTCTCCGGGCCGGTGATGTCCGCCGAGGTCTGCCGCACCAGCAGGTCCTGCCCGGTGACGAAGTACGGCCCGGCGAACGACACCAGCTGCTTGCGCTTGTCGGTGATCGAATAAGTGGTCGCGACCAGGTCGACCGCGCCCGAACTGAGATCGGTCTCGCGGGTGTTGGGCGTGGTTTCGCGCCAGGTGATGTTGCCCGGTGACACTCCGAGTTCGGCCGCGACGAATTTCGCGACATCGACGTCGAAACCGACGATCTGCCCGTCCAATTTGCGTTCGGACAGTCCTGGCTGGTCGAACCGGGTCCCGATGGTGAGGTGATTCCGGCCATCGGCGCGGGCTACGAGCGAGTCGGAGTCGCTCGCCGACGACGAACATGCTGAACACGCTGAAGCGAACATCGCCAGCACAAAGGCCGTGACGATCTTCCGAGAGCGCATTCCGACCTCCATTCTCACCCGTCGGGGGAACCTCACATTTTTCTCAGGTCCGATGGTTAGCCTAAGCAGGTGGCTAAAACGTCTTCACGTGTGCTCGACGCATTGGGCACACTCGCACGCCTCGGGCTCGCCGCGGTGTGGCTCGTTTCCGGTGCCGTGAAGATCAGCGACACCGGCCAGACCTTCATCGCGGTGAAGGCGTACGACGTGCTGCCGAGCGGGCTGGTAGAGCCGGTCGCCACCGCGATGCCGCTGCTCGAACTGCTGCTGGGCGTCCTCCTGCTGATCGGCGTCGGCACCAGGTGGGTGGCCGGGGCCTCGGGCCTGCTGCTGCTGGTGCTGATCGCCGCGATCGTCCAGTCCTGGGCACGCGGCCTGACCATCGACTGCGGCTGTTTCGGCGGCGGCGGGCAGATCAGCGCCGATCAGACCCAGTACCCGCAGGAAATCGCGCGGGACACCGGATTCTTCTTACTGGCGCTGTGGCTGATGATACGGCCGCGGACCCTGTTTTCGCTGGATGGCTGGCTCGGCAAGGGCTCGGCCGGTAAAGGCTCGGTCGGCAACGAAAGCGGGAACTCCGCGGCACCCGCGGACGACTACTCCGATGAGAAAGCCGCAAGTCTTTGAGTTTTGAGAGTTTTGAGAAGGGAATCGATCAACGTGGGTGGAGCTGAGCGCAACGCTCGAAAGCGTCGCCAGGCCCAGCAGGCCGCCGGTTCGCGGGGTTCGCACGCCGGCGCGAGTGCCGTCGCGAAGGCCAGGGGCAGCGGCGACAACCGGAAGACCATCGCGGTCGTGGTCGGTGTGGTGCTGGTGGCGGCTCTCATCATCGGCGGTGTGCTGTGGATGAACGCGTCGAAGAACGCCACCGAGGGGCAGCAGATCCCGGTGGCCGCTTCGCAGCCGTTCGCCGCCGGAGTCGTCGAGAAGCGTGACGGTGTCGTCGTCACCACGGGCAAGCCCGACGCGAAGAAGACCATCGACGTCTACGCCGATTTCCTCTGCCCGATCTGCGGGACTTTCGAAGCGCAGTACCAGCAGCAGATCGAGGAACAGATCAACGCGGGCAACCTCGCCGTGCGTTATCACATGGTTCCGCTGCTGAACACGAGGTCGAACCCCGAGGGCTATTCGCTGGACTCCGCGAACGCGGCGCTGGCGGCGGCCGACGCCGGCAAGTTCACCGCGTTCCACGACAGCCTCTTCAAGACCCAGCCTCAGGAAGGCAAGCGCGGCTACGACAAAGCGCAGCTGATCCAGCTCGGCACGGCGCTGGGCATCACAGATCCGAAGTTCGCCGAGACGATCAACGCCGGCACCTACAACAACCAGATCAACGCCGAATTCGAGAAGACGTCCAACGACGAGGCCCTGAAGCAGGACTTCGGTCAGGGACCCGGTTTCGGGACGCCCACGGTCGCTGTCAACGGCAAGGCGATCGACCGGTCCGGTGACTGGCTCAACCAGGTGATCGCCGGTCAGCTCGGGTAAGTGGTTTCGCCCACTCCAGGGGCAGATGGTGGTTTAGTCTGATCCCCGGAGTGTTTCTGGGGAACCGCGGGCAGGCCGGACGCGTCGCACTCCAAGGGGATGAGGAGGGCACGTGGACGGCGGTCATCGGGGTTATCACGCCGACGAAGGCGCGTACGAGAACTACGCGCGCAACGTCGACCCGCTGGGAGACGAGATCAAAGGGGCGGGCGCCGCGCATGTGGCGCCGCACGTGAACCTGAGCGGCGACGGGCTTTCCGCCATGGGCGGGGAATCCGGGCTCACCGGCGCGTACGCCGCCCGAATGCGGAGCCTGCACGATCGGGTGACAAAACTCGGCGGGAAATGGCACCAGGTGGGTGAAGCCTCACGGCGGACCCGGGCCAACTACGACGCCGTCGAGGCGGACCACGACGGGATGCTCAAGAACGTGCGCAAGGAACTGGGATGACCGTCGAAACCGAGCACGTGATGCGGGCGGGTCTCGACACGACCACCCAGTTCGGGCAGAAGATGCGCACGAACCAGGCTGCCGTCAGCGGCGCGCAGGACGGCCACGTCGCGCTCCGGACGTCGGTCGGCGCCGCCCAGACCGACGCCGGCTCGCAACGCGCCACCTTCACGTCGTCCGCTTCCGGCAATACCGCGGACAGGGCGGTCGCGACGTCGGAAAGCCTGGAAAAAGAGATCCAGGACCTGCTCGACGAAAGCGCGGAAATCGAATCCGCCGTCGCGCGGGCCGCGGAAACCCTTCACGTGGGTGACGTCAAAAACCAGCAGACCCGCGACGAGATCATCCGTGACATCGACTCGACGATGAAAGCCGTCGCCGCGACGAAACAGATGCAGCCGCCCGAGTCGGGCCAGGCCGCCGCGCGCCAGCTGCTGACCGAGATGATGAGCCGGATCCAGAAGCTGACCGGCGTCGCGGCGACGAACGCCGAACAGACGATCAACGAGCTCACTTCCATCGGCACCCAGCTCGGCGGTGACGAGTCGACCAAAGCGAGCAGTGCCACCGAAACCAAGGTCGCGTCGAGCTTCAACAACCAAGGCAGTGGTGGCGGCGGCGACTCCGGCGGCGGCGGCGGTGGGGGAGGTGGTGGTGGCGGAGGTGGCGGTGCCGTGCACAAACCGCGGCTGCCGGTCGCGATCCCGCCGCAGCCAGGCACCGGCGTCGACGTCAACCTGCCCGGTGGCAAGACCGTCCAGGCCCCGAATGAGACGGCCGCGAAGGCCGTGCGGGCGGCGCTCAGCCAACTCGGCGTGCCGTACGTGTGGGGCGGCACCGCGCGGGGCGAGGGCCTCGACTGCAGCGGCCTGACGATGACGTCGTACGGCGAAGCGGGTCTCACGATCCCCAGGACAGCGGCCACGCAAACGATTGGCGCCGAGGTGCCGTCGATGGACCAGTTGCTGCCCGGCGACCTGGTCGTGTGGTCCGGGCACGTGGCGATGGTCATCGGTGACGGGCAGATGGTCGAGGCGGGTGACCCGGTGCAGATCAGCAACATCCGGACCACCAACGCGGGCCAGTCCTTCATCGGCTTCTACCGCCCGACGGGATAGCCCCACAAGGTCACCCACCACCAACCTCAACCGAGGAGCTGCGCTCCGCTGTATAAATCAACCGTGTCCGAACCAGATTTCGACCGAGAAGTAGCGCGGGTCAGCGAGCACGCCGACCGCACCGCAGACCAGGCCCGCGAACGGTTCGCCCAGGTCGGCCGGGTCGTCGGCAAAGCGGAGTCGGGCGACGGCTCGATCAGCGTCGAAGTGAGCCCCGGCGGCCTGCTTTCGGAGATCAAACTCTCCCGCTCGGCCCTGCGCTTCGGCTCGGACGCGATCGCGCAGCAGATCATGGACCTCTCGGAACGCGCCACCCGCCGAGCCGGCGACAAGATGTACCACACGCTGGCCCCGGTCCTCGGCGACAGCGGCGCCAAGCACCTGCAGTCCCTCGGCTTCGAACCCATGCCCGAAGACGACGAGCAGCACGTCACCAAGCTCTACGAAAGGTGACCATGGTCGAGCAGATCCCCCTCACCCGCACCACCCGCCAGCTCATCGACGAAGCACGCGCCCGCGAAGACGCGTTCGCCCAGGTCGAAGGCCTGATGGCGAAGGCGTCCGGCACCGCCCACGACGCCGACAACATCGTCGAGGTCACCGTCAACGCCCGCGGGAAGCTCCTGAAGCTCTGGTTGGCCCCGAACGCGGTGAACTACGGCCACGACCGCCTAGGCTCGCTGATCGTCGAAGTCGCCCAAGTCGCGATGCGCGAGGCCACCCAAGACGGCTACAACAAGGTTGCGCTCCTCCTCGGCGAGGACATGACCTACCTGATCGAACGAATGTCCGGCATGCCCGCCCCCGCCCGCACCGCGAACGACGACCCGGGCATGACCGTCGAAGAGTTCCAACGCCAACGCGCCGAACGCCTCGGCGCGTCACCTGCTCCCGCCGTTTCCGCAGCTCCGGCTGAGGACGAAGAGGGCTACTGGGACTCCTTCGACCCGGCCTCCCTGCGCTCGGACCGATAGGCCGGACCCCTTCGCAGGGCCGTCCGGGTGGTCATGTAACGTATGTACCTACGAGATGCGGAGTTCACGCCGCTCCGGGGCTATGGCGCAGCTGGTAGCGCACCTCACTGGCAGTGAGGGGGTCAGGGGTTCGAATCCCCTTAGCTCCACCATCTTGTAAAACCCCTTCGGTTGGCCTTTTGGGCTGGTCGGAGGGGTTTTGTGCGTTTTGCTTCCGATCTTGGGTGATCGTTTGTTTCCCGCCGTGGGTGCTCCTGCTGGTGCGTTTTTGGAGCAGTGTGGTGCCGTGGGAGGTTGGTTGTTCAGTGGCCTTTCTGTGTTGCTTCCGGCGTTTCTGGATGGTGACCCCCTTACCAGCGGAGGTTGGGGCTGTCCGTTGTGAATGCGGCGGTGGCCCGGTTGGGCGTGGTGTTGTCGGGTGACTGTGACGGTTCGCTTTGGTCCAGCGCCGTTGCAGGTCGGCGAGGAGCCGGGTTTCGACTTCGTGGGCGACGTGGCTGTATGTCTCGACGACCTTGTCGTGAAGGTGGTGGCCGAGGCGGCGGGCTTGGGCGATCTCTGGTGCTCCGCTGGCGATGAGCCATGTTTTTTGGCTGTGCCGCAGGCCGTGGAAGGTCAGCCCAGGAAGAACTGGGTAGGTACGGATGCCGGTTTTCGTGTTGGTGAGGTTGCCGTCGATCGCGGGTCGTAGGACGCGGCGGATGAAGGTGGACCGCCAGAGCCAGGCGCCGCTTGCGGTTGTGAACACGAAGTCGAACGGGTGTCTCGCGAGGTGCTGCCGTAGGAGCGTGGTGAGGAATGGCGGTAGTGCGATGGTGCGGGCGGAGGCGGTTGTCTTCGGTGGTCCGAGCCAGCGTGTGCCGTTGGATTCGTGCAATGCGCCGTGTTCGGGGTGGATGGTGAGGTGGCCGGTGGTGGGGTTGATGTTGTCGCGGTGCAGGCCGACGAGCTCGCCCCAGCGGCAGCCGGTCCAGGCGGCGGTGATGATCAATAGTCGGGCGGTCGGTCCGCCGAGGGGGGCGGCTTGGTCGGCGATGCGTAGGACTTGTTCGGGGGTGGCCCAGATTCGCTCGGCTGTGGTTCGGCGTGATCGGCGGCCGCGGCGGCGTCGCTGATGGACGGGATTGGTGGGGATGAGGTGCTGGTCGACGGCGTCAGTGAGGATCATCGACAGCAGCTTGACCCAGCTGGCGACGGTGATGGGGGAGTATCCAGCTCTGGTGCTATCCGTGGTCCAGGTGGTGATGTCGAGGGTGGTGATGTCACACAGCGCCGTCTTGCCGAACTGCGGCAGGATGTGGCAGCGGAGGTAGCTGCGGTAGTTCTCCAGGGTGCGCGGGTCCAGGTCGAGGCTGGGGAACCAG
>NZ_DASYMU010000210.1:0-72967 GCF_036008905.1 Amycolatopsis sp.
CGGATGTCCACAAGTCGATCACCAGGGTGCAGGGGTGCCCGGCGATCGCAGCACGGCCGCGCGTGGCGGCCGGGACGTCGACCGGGGCGGCCGGCGCGGAGGGGAAGGTGATCGGCGGATGAGGTGCCCGTTCTGCCGGCATGCGGACTCTCGGGTCGTCGACTCCCGAGAGGTGGATGAGGGGCAGGCCATCCGGCGGCGGCGCTCGTGCGCGTCGTGCGGAAGGCGGTTCACGACGTCGGAGACGACGGTGCTCGCCGTCGTGAAGCGTTCCGGGGTCACCGAGCAGTTCAACCGGGACAAGGTGGTCAGCGGAGTCCGGCGCGCCTGCCAGGGCAGGCCGGTCGACGACGACGCGCTGCAGCAGCTCGCGCAGCGCGTGGAGGAGTCGATCCGCTCCGCCGGTCTGGCGGAGATCCCGAGTCACGAGGTCGGCCTGGCCATCCTGGGCCCGCTGCGTGAGCTCGACGGGGTCGCCTACCTCCGGTTCGCCAGCGTCTACCGCTCGTTCTCCTCGGTCGAGGACTTCGAGAAGGAGATCTCCGACCTGCGTGAGGCCATGGCGGGTGCTGCTGCGGAAGAAGAAGGCGAGCGCGCCGAAGGCGATTGAGAGTCGCCGCTGCGCGCGGGAGTAAGGGGACGAGACCCGATGACCGAAACCGTGGGAACCGGCGCACCGACGACCGGGCGTGGCAAGAAGAAGTCCGGCGGCGGGCTGACCGTCGAGCGGGTCTTCACCACCGACGGCGTGCACCCGTATGACGAGGTCGCCTGGGAGCAGCGCGACGTCGTGATGACCAACTGGCGCGACGGCAGCGTGAACTTCGAGCAGCGCGGGGTCGAGTTCCCCGAGTCCTGGTCGGTCAACGCCACCAACATCGTCACCAGCAAGTACTTCCGCGGCGCGGTCGGCTCGCCGCAGCGGGAGAGCAGCCTCAAGCAGCTCATCGACCGCGTGGTGAAGACCTACGTCAAGGCCGCGGGCGACAACTCCTACTTCGCCACCCCGGCCGACCTCGAGGTCTTCGAGCACGAACTCACCTGGATGCTGCTGCACCAGGTCTTCAGCTTCAACTCGCCGGTCTGGTTCAACGTCGGCACGGCGTCGAAGCAGCAGGTGTCCGCCTGTTTCATCCTGGCCGTCGACGACACGATGGAGTCGATCCTCAACTGGTACCGCGAGGAGGGCCTGATCTTCAAGGGCGGCTCCGGCGCGGGCCTCAACCTCTCCCGCATCCGCTCCTCGAAGGAGCTGCTGACCTCCGGCGGCACCGCGTCCGGCCCGGTGTCGTTCATGCGCGGCGCCGACGCGTCCGCGGGCACGATCAAGTCCGGCGGCGCCACGCGGCGCGCGGCGAAGATGGTCGTCCTCGACGTCGACCACCCGGACGTCGAAGAGTTCATCGAAACCAAGGCACGCGAGGAAAAGAAGATCAAGGTCCTGCGCGACGCCGGGTTCGACATGGACCTCAGCGGCGCGGACATCACCTCGGTGCAGTACCAGAACGCGAACAACTCCGTCCGCGTCTCCGATGAGTTCATGCGTGCGGTGGAAGCCGATGGGAAGTTCGGCCTCCGCGCGCGGATGACCAACGAGGTCCTCGAAGAGGTCGACGCCAAGAAGCTTTTCCGCACCCTTTCCACCGCCGCGTGGGAATGCGCGGACCCGGGCATCCAATACGACGGCACCATCAACGATTGGCACACCTGCCCGGAATCAGGCCGTATCACCGCGTCTAATCCATGCAGTGAATACATGCATTTGGACAATTCCAGCTGCAATCTCGCCTCGCTGAACCTGATGAAGTTCGTCACCGATGAAGGCACCTTCGATGGTCCTTTGTTCGTAAAGGCGGTCGAATTCGTCATCACGGCGATGGACATTTCCATCTGCTTCGCGGACTTCCCGACCGAGGCCATCGGTGACACCACGCGGAAGTTCCGGCAGCTGGGTATCGGCTACGCCAACCTGGGCGCGCTGCTGATGGCACTCGGCCACGCCTACGACTCCGAAGGCGGCCGTGCGCTCGCGGCGGCCATCACGTCGTTGATGACCGGTGTTTCCTATCGTCGCTCGGCCGAGTTGGCCGGAGCCGTCGGCCCGTACGAGGGTTACGCCCGTAACGCCGAGCCGCACCAGCGGGTCATGCGCAAGCACCTCGCCGCGAACGACGCCGTGCGCACGCACCATGCGAATGACGCCGCTGTCCGTTCGCTGGCGACCGAAGAATGGAAGCGCAATTTAGAAATCGGCGTCGTTAATGGGTGGCGCAATTCGCAAGCCAGTGTATTGGCGCCGACTGGGTGTTTGACCGCCGAAACGCTCGTCACGACGGATCGCGGGCTCGCGAGGCTTTCGGAACTCGGCGATTTGTACGGCGACCGTTGGCAGGATCTTGAGCTGACTGTCGGAACGGACGAAGGACCGCGTCGGGCGACCCGATTCTTCGTCAATGGCGAGGAGCCCACGCGACGCATTGTGACCAAGGGCGGTTACCGGATTCAAGGAACACTCGCCCACCGAGTGAAGGTGGTGGAGCCGGAAACCGGCGCCTGGGTTTGGAAGCGGCTGGCCGACGTGCGTCCGGACGATCTCCTGCCACTGCAGTTGAACGGTTTGGTCGGTGACCCGCGCCGCGTGCCATTGCCTGTACTCGACCAGGCCTACTGCGCCGGTGATCGTGGTATCCGAGTGCCCGATGAGGTTGACGCTGATCTCGCCGAGCTGGTCGGGTACTTCATGGGCGACGGAAGCCTGCACGCCAAGGGGATCAGGCTGTGTGTCGCAGACACCGATCTCGACGTCGCGGAGCGTTTCCGGATGCTCAGCAAGGGTTTGTTCGGCTTGGAACCGGCTGTCAGACAGTGTCAGGGCTATCAGGAAGTGACGCTTCAGTCGATGCGTCTGGCTCGCTGGTGGAAAGCCGCGGGATTCGCCAAGGAGCTGCCGGGCGTCGATCACACTGGTAAGGGCTGGACACCTAGAGTTCCAGCGAGTATCCGGGAGACCAACGATCCAGCTGTTTACGCCGCTTTCCTTCGAGGAGTCTTCGAAGCGGATGGCACGGTCCTTGATGGTGTGCCGAGCGTGTCGACTTCGTCGGAGTGCTTCGCCGAGGACCTTCGTGGACTCTTGCTGACACTGGGAATGGCGACCACTACTCGGCGTACGACCAGTGGTTGGGGTGGGCCGGTCCTGCAGGTCCGGCTGCGCAACGTCGACCACGCGATGAACTTCGACGAGTTCGTCGGTTTCATCAGTGAGCGCAAGGCGAAGCTTCTGGTATCCCTCGAGCCGAGTGGTTCGGCGAAGGGTGACCGGATCCGCCTGCCGCGTGAGGTCTGGGACGAACTGATTCCGGTCGGCCACGAAAGCCGGAACGTGGCCATCACGTCGATCCGGAAGTCCGGTGGCGTAGCGCGCATGCTTGCCAAGAGGATTTTCTCGGAAACGTTGGATCCTCGTTTGGGTCGCGCGCTCGGCTATCTCTTCGAGCCGGTCGCGGCGAATGAAGATGGCGGCGTGCAACCGACCTACGATCTTTCGGTGCCCGAGAACGTCACCTATGTGGCGAACGGGTTCGTCAGTCACAACACCATAGGTTTCATGATGGATTGCGATACGACGGGAATCGAGCCGGACTTTTCGCTGGTCAAGTTCAAGAAATTGGTCGGCGGCGGCTCGATGCAGATCGTGAACCAGACCGTTCCCCGCGCGTTGACGGCGCTGGGTTATCCGGCCGAACAGGTCGAGGCGATCGTCGAGTACATCGCGCAGCACGGGCACGTGGTCGACGCGCCGGGACTGCGGCCGGAGCATTACGAGGTGTTCGACTGCGCTGTCGGTGAGCGGTCGATCGCGCCGATGGGGCACGTGCGGATGATGGCGGCCGTGCAGCCGTTCCTGTCGGGCGCGATTTCCAAGACCGTCAACATGCCGGAGTCGGCGACCGTCGAGGACGTCGAGGAGATCTACTTCCAGGGCTGGAAGTCCGGGCTCAAGGCGCTGGCGATCTACCGCGACAACTGCAAGGTCGGCCAGCCGCTGTCCACCGGCAAGAAGGACGCCGCGGAGCCGGGGCCGGTCGTCGAGTACCGGCCGGTGCGCAAGCGGCTGCCGAAGAAACGCCCGAGTCAGACGGTGTCGTTCACCGTCGGCGGCGCGGAGGGCTACCTGCACGCCGGGTCGTATCCCGATGACGGGCTCGGCGAGATCTTCATCAAGCTCGGCAAGCAGGGTTCGACGCTGGCCGGGGTGATGGACGCGTTCTCGATGTCGATCTCGGTGGGGCTGCAGTACGGGATCCCGCTGGAGTTCTACATTTCCAAGTTCTCCAACTTGCGGTTCGAACCGGCGGGCATGACCGATGACCCGGACGTCCGGATCGCCACGAGCGTGCTGGACTACCTGTTCCGGCGGCTCGCGCTCGACTACCTGCCGTACGAAAAGCGCGCGCAGCTCGGCATTTTCACCGCCGACGAGCGGACAGTGCAGGTCGAGCGGGATTACGGGTCGCCGGGGGAGCAGGAGAACGTCGATCTGGAGGCGTTGCGGACCGGTGTGGACGCCGGGCCGCGGGCCGATGCGGCGGTCAAGGACGAGCATGACTCTCGAGTCCACAGCACGGCCGAGTTGATGGAACTCAGGCTCGGCAAGGCCGCCGACGCACCGCTGTGCATGACCTGCGGGACGAAGATGCGGCCCGCCGGCTCCTGCTACGCCTGCGAAGGCTGCGGTGCCACCTCCGGCTGCAGCTGAGTCGGCCGCGAGATGCCGACATCACGTGATCTCTTAGTAGCTAAGGGATCGCCATCTGTCGACAGGTGGCGATCCCCGCGGGCGGAATCTGGTTTGCACGGCCGGTGAGAATGAAGCGGTGAGTGAAGAGCATGTGCTGGCGGGCTACCGAGTGGCGTCACGAGCGATCCGTCGGAACTGGCAGGACTGGGGCCTGCTGGGGCCGGAGCTGATCTCGATGAGCGACTGCGTCGCCGATGTGATGCGCGCGCAGCCCGACGACTGGGACGAGTGGTTCGACGACGTGGACTCGGCTGGGCAAGCGAAAGCCGGCCGCTCGGATCTTCACGTGCTCGCCGTGGGCATCGCGGCGGCCGACGCCGCGCTCTTGATCAAGGACATCGGCGCACCGCGGCTGCTGAGCACCCCCGAGCCGTTCCCCGCCAAAAACACCGTGCTCGGGCATGAGCTGGTCGGGTTCGACACCGGCGGCTGGCACACGTGGACCTGTCTCGGCGGGCTCGTCGACGACGTCCGGCGGGCGACGGGGGTGCGGCCGGGGCCGTGGGGGCTGATCCACGACGAGTGGGAGGCTCGCCGGGCGGCGGAATGGCTCACGGCTTCCGCGCTCGGCGATCCGAAGGTCTTTTTCTGGGTTTCGGCGAAACTGGCCGAAGTCACCTTTTCCTAAAGGCTGGGCAGGGTGCCCACGCGGTGGGAATTGGCGGAAAGGAAACCGGGAACCGGGACCTGTTCGCTGGTGAGCCTTTTGGTGAGGGTGTGCTGCGTGCGCACCATGAGCGCCGCGTGGCACATTCCGTGATAGGACCAGTCGTAGCGGGAGGTCCAGATGGTCACGGTGCTGCAGGCGTCGTTGCCGGACACGGTGATCGAGATGGTCGGCGCGTGATCGCGCAACTTGGGCTGGTAGTTGAAGGTTCCCGGGCCGCTGACACTTTTCCAGTGCTCGTCGAAGCACGCCTCGACGATGTTTCCGGCTTGGGTCTTACCTGTCGGGGTGGCGATGTGGAGTTGCCTGCGTGCCTTGGTCTGGATGAGCAGCAGCGCGCCGACGGTGGCCAAGGCGCTGAGGATGACTATCGATGACAAGGGTCCTTCTTTGCTT
Organism: Amycolatopsis sp.; assembly: GCF_036008905.1. Classification (GTDB taxonomy): domain Bacteria; phylum Actinomycetota; class Actinomycetes; order Mycobacteriales; family Pseudonocardiaceae; genus Amycolatopsis. The sequence continues at coordinate 5,865 of NZ_DASYMU010000210.1, forward strand.
TGATGATCTTTTTCCGAAGGGGTGGGTCGGAAAGGTATGAAATCCTAACTCTCGCCCGTTTGGCCCTTGCGTCGGGTACGTGATCCGGATCACCTGCGGGTGAACTCCATGATCCAGTTGACTTCCCAGGTGCCGCCGCCGTCGCCGGAGAAGGCCTGGTCCCAGCGCGCGTGGTCGCCGGTGATCTCCGTCCACGTGTAGCGGACGCGGATCGGCTTGCCTTCGTGCTCGTCGTCGCCGAAGAACTCGCCGGATCCGTCGGTGAAGGAGCCGGCCACGGGCGGCTGCAGGACGCCGTCGCGGCTGTTCGCCCAGTAGAGCGACCATTTCCCGGTCTCCGGCGCGAACAGCCGCAGCGTCATGCCCGAGAACCCCTTGGTGGGAAAGACGATCTCGTCGAAGTTCCCGGCGCCGCCGAACACGTCGTGCGAGGACGCCGTCGCCGGGAACTCGTCCCACTCGTCACTGCCGACGAGGAGTTTGCCAAGTCGCCGGTTGACGACGTCCCAGGTGCCGTGGAGGAAGTCGAAGTCTGTGCTCATGGGACACAGCTTCGACCCCCTTCACTGACACCTTCTGTCAGTGATCCCGCGTCAGTTGCTCCCAGAGGAACTCGAACACCAGCGACCATTTGAACGCCAGCTGTTCGTTGTCCGCGGCCGCGCCGTGCCCGCCTTCGATGTTCTCGTGGTACCGGACGCCGTAGCCCTGTTCGCGCATCTTCGCCACCATCTTGCGCGCGTGCGCGGGATGCACCCTGTCGTCACGGGTGGACGTCACGAACAGCGTCGGCGGGTAGTCCCGTCCACTGTGGACGTTCTGGTACGGCGAGTACTCGCTGATGAACTCCCACTCGTCCGGCTCGTCCGGGTCGCCGTACTCGGCCATCCAGGACGCCCCGGCGAGCAGCTTGTGGTACCGCTTCATGTCCAGCAGCGGCACCTGCACCACGATCGCGCCGAACAGTTCCGGGTACCGCGTGAGCATGACGCCCATCAGCAGCCCGCCGTTGCTGCCGCCCTGGATGCCGAGCCGTCCGGGCGTGGTGATGCCCCGCGACGTCAGGTCCGCGGCGACGGCGCTGAAGTCCTCGTACACCTTGTGCCGCTCGGACTTCACGGCCTGCGTGTGCCACTCGGGGCCGTACTCACCGCCGCCGCGGATGTTGGCGACGATGTACGTGCCGCCGCGCGCCAGCCAGCCGCGGCCGATGACGCCGCTGTAGCCGGGCGTCAGTGAGACCTCGAAGCCGCCGTAACCGGTGAGCAGCGTCGGCCCGTCCTTGACACCGGACGGCCGCACGACGAAGTACGGGATGCGGGTGCCGTCGAGCGAGGTCGCGAAGAACTGTTCGACGGTGATGCCCTCGGCGTCGAAGAAGGCGGGCGCCTGCTTGAGCACTTCGACGTCACCGCCGACATGCCCGTAGCTCAGCGTCGACGGTGAGGTGTAGCCGCTGGTGTTGAGGATGTACTCGTCGCTGACGTCCGGATCGGTGTCCAGGATTTCGGCGGCGCCGAGCGCGGGTGCCCCGGCCAGCGGCTTCGAGCTCCAGCCGTCGGCGGGGGTGAGCACCCGCAGCTCGGTCTTGACGTCGGAGAGCGTCGCGAGCAGCAGGTGGTTGCGGGTCCACGCGTAGTACTCGAGCGAGGTGTGCGCGTCCGGCTCGAAGATCAGGGTGAAGTCGCGTTCGCCGTCCAGGAAGGACTCGAAGTCGATCGCGAGCAGCGCGCCGGTCGGGTAGCCGACGCCGCCGACCGTCCACGGCGAACGGGTGCGCACCAGCATCCACTCCCGATGGACCGTCGTCTTCGCGTCCTCTGGCACCTCGATCCGGACCAGCGTGCCCGACGGCGTGCGCAGGTGCCGCTCCGAGCGGTAGAAGTCGATGCTGCGGTAGACGAAGTCGCGCTCGTAGCCCTCTGTCGGATCGTGCCCGGCGACCACGGAGACGTCGTCGGGCTTGCCCTCGAAGACCGTCGTGGCTTCGGAGATCGGCGTGCCGCGGCGCCATTCCTTGGTGATCCGCGGGTAGCCGGAGCTCGTCAGCGAACCCGGGCCGAAGTCGGTGCCGACGTAGACGCGGTCGGCGTCGATCCAGCCGATGTCGCTCTTCGCCTCGGGCAGGGTGAAGCCGTCTTCGACGAACTTGCGCTCGTCGAGGTCGAACTCGCGGATCACGGTCGCGTCCGCGCCGCCGCGCGACAGCTCCATCAGGGCGAAGCGGTATTCGGGGCGCAACACCGTCGCGCCCTGCCAGACCCAGTTTTCGTCCTCGGCCTCGGCGAGCGCGTCGAGGTCCAGCAGGAGTTCCCAGCCGGGCGCGTCCTTGCGGTACTCCTCCAGTGTGGTGCGGCGCCAGAGCCCGCGCGGGTGGGTCGCGTCCTGCCAGAAGTTGTACAGGTGCTCGCCGCGGCGCCGGACGTACGGGATGCGGTCGTCGGCGTCCAGCACCTCACGGAGTTCGGTGCGCAGCCCCGCGAACCGCTTGGAGCCGGTGAGCTCGCCGATGGTCTCGGCGTTGCGGGCGCGTACCCAGTCCAAGGCCTGTTCGCCGGTCACGTCTTCCAGCCACAGGTACGGGTCCTCTTCGGTCATGGCTACAGTCTGGTCGTCCGGCCGGGGTCCTCGCCAGACGACCGGCGTTCCCCTTTTGTGATCCTCTTGCTTTCGGGTCCCCGTATGCTGGGCTCAGCGCCCGGGTCGGGGGATCCGAAATCGCGCCCGCCTCCAGGGGAGTTCATGACGGTTTCCGATCCGCCGCCGGGTGATCCGTACCGGCCCGCATGGATGCCGGAACGGCCGCCGTCGCGGCTGGGCACCGGGTCGAAGGTGATCATCGGGGTGTTCGCCGTGGCGTTGTTCTTCGTCGCGGCCGTCGTCGTCACGCCGGGTGCCAGGACGATCTCCGGGCAGGCGCTGGAGGCGCCGGGTGCCGCCGCCGAGGCCAAGGCTCAACGGTCCGAAGGCTCCGGCTCGAAGAAGGCCGAGAAGGTCATCGAACTGGCCTCGAACCCGCTGCTCGGCAAGGATGTCAGGTTGACCGACGTCACCTGCGAGCTCCCGGAGCTCGGCCGGTCGGACGCCGAGCTCACGGCGTTCTACGAAGCGCAGATCTCCTGCCTCGACGACGCCTGGCACCCCGCGCTCCGGCAGGTCGGCGAGCCGACGTCGAAGGCACTGCTGCAGGTCAAGATCCCGCAGGTCAGCCGCTGCGGCGACGCGCCGGACAGCAAGAAGGCGCTGGCCTACTACTGCCCGGGCGACAGCACGATCTACGCGCCGCGCGAGTGGATGCTGGAGGCCGTCGGCGTCAACAAGGGTTCGCACCTCGCGACGATCGCCCACGAGTACGGCCACCACGTGCAGAACGAGAGCGGCATCCTCAACGCCGCCAGCCAGCAGATGACCAGCGACGACGAGAGCAGCCCGGAGGACCAGGAACGCGTCCGCCGCATCGAGCTCCAGGCGAACTGCTTCGGCGCGCTGTTCATCGCGGCTTCGGCGGGGCGGGGCGACATCAGCGCGTCGACGGCGAACGCGGCCATCGCCGACTACGGCAACACCAGCGACAGCGAGACCCACGGCAGCCGCAAGCACCAGCTCAGCTGGGCGCGGGCCGGGTCCGAGGAGAAGAACACCGCGGCGTGCGACACCTGGTCCGCGCCCGCGTCCGAGGTCACCTGATCGTCGGCGTCCAGGCCGGGTCGCGGCCCACGAGTCCGAGGAACCTGTCGAGCGGGGACGCGTCGGCGGGGACAGCGACCACGACGCCGAAGGTCCCGTGGATGAGCCGGTCTTCGGGGTAGGCGGGGATCATTTCGGCGAAGGCCAGTGCGTCCGCGACGGCGTCTTCGTCGGGTTCGTAGGGCACGCCCAGCGTCTTGGCGAGGTCCCAGCCGTGCCCGACGGAGTCGAGGAGATGCATCCGCGCGGCGAAAGCGCCGGGAAAGGTGCCGAATTCGCGGATGGCCACAAGACGTTCCGGCACATCGTCTTCGGCGAAAGCGGCCATAACGGCTTCGGCGGATTCCGCATAACCGCGGTAAGGATCCCGGCCGAGTGTGCCATTGTTCCAGTCCGGTGCGGATCCTTCGCGCAGTGCGACGGCGAAGGCGTTGTTTTCGGCGATTTGGTGGCGGAGCAGATCGGCGAGATCCCAACCGGCACAAGGGGTTTCGCGGGCGAGGTCGGCTTCGGTCACGCCGCTGACGATCTTGTCGAGCACGGCGAGGGTACGGCGGTCGAGTTCGCGGATGTCCATGTCAGAAAATTAATCCGGTTATCGGCCCACGAGAAGTGCCAAAGTCGCCCATTTCCAGTTGGGCCAATCTATGCTTCCCGTGGTGGACATCCACATCGACTTCGAGGGCGGCCGTGGCCGTCGCGACGAGATCTACCGCCAGATCCGGGCCGCCATCCTGGACGGCCGGATCCTCGCCGGTGAAGCCCTGCCCCCGACCAGGGAGTTCGCGCGGCGGCTGCTGGTCTCCCGCAACACCGTCAGCGCCGCCTACGACCGGTTGACCGCGGAGGGGTTCCTCATTGGCAAGGTCGGGGCCGGCACGTTCGTCCAGGCCGGGTTCGCTCGGGGGAGCGACGAGGACCGGCCCCCGGCGCCGGAGGTCGCTTCGCTGTGCCCGGCACCGGTCTGGGACACGGTCCCGAACCCGCCGCGCGGCTTCGCCCCGGCACCGGACTTCGACTTCCGCAGCGGGGTTCCCGATGTGCGGCGGTTCCCGTTCGACACCTGGCGCCGGCTCACGTCGAACCAGCTCCGCGAGACGAAGTCCGGCGGCATGACCTACGGCGATCCGCGCGGGCACGCCGGGCTGCGGGCCGCGATCGCCCGGCACATCGGCGTTTCCCGTGACGTGCGCGCGGAAGCCGGGGACATCCTGGTGACGAACGGCGCCCAGCAGGCTGTCGATCTCGTCGCGCGGGTGTTGCTGTGCCCCGGTGACGTCGTCGCCGTCGAAGACCCGGGCTACCCGCCGCCGCGGTTCCTCTTCGACACCCTCGGCGCGAAGACCATCGGTGTGCCCGTCGACGACGAGGGCATCGTCGTCGACCTGATCCCGTCCGGGTGCCGGCTGGTCTACGTGACGCCGTCGCACCAGTTTCCCTTGGGCATGGCGATGTCGCTGAACCGGCGCCTCGAGCTGCTCACGTGGGCGGAACGGAACGACGCCGCGATCATCGAGGACGACTACGACACCGAGTTCCGCTACGCCGGGCGTCCGCTGGAACCGTTGTACAGCCTCGATACCAGCCACCGGGTCGTCTACGTCGGCTCGTTCTCGAAGGTGCTTTCCCCGGCGCTGCGGCTCGGGTTCCTGGTCGCGCCGCCGTCGTTGCGCGACGCGCTCGTGAAGGCCAAGTTCGTCACCGACTGGCAATCGCCGAACCCGGCGCAGGCCGCGCTCGCCGAGTTCATCGACAGCGGTGGTTTCGCCGGGCACATCCGGAAGATGCGGCGCGAGTACGAAACCCGGCAGCAGCTGATCCTCAAGATCCTCCGCCGGGACTTCGCCGACGTGCTCACGCCGATAGCGTCGTCCGCGGGCCTGCACCTGAGCGCACTGAGCGAGTGCGACGCGCGGCCGTACGCCCGTGCCGCCCGGAACGCCGGGATTTCGTTGTACGCGCTCGAATTCTTCGCCGCGGGAAAGCCCGCGCGGTCGGGTCTCGTGTTCGGTTACGGTGCCATCCCGGCCACCCAGATCGGGCCCGGCCTGCACCGCCTGCGGGCGGTGATGGAGAAGATCGACAAGGGAGTTCCGCGTGAGCGAACCGGATTCGACGATGGCCGCCATCCACGAGGGCCTGCGGTTGCATCTCGGGGGTGACCGGCCGGGCGCGCGGACGCTGTTCGGCGGGCTGTGGGCGGAGATCGGCGACGACGGCGACCCGTTGCACCGGTGCGCGCTCGCGCACTACATGGCCGACGTCCAGGACGATCCCGCCGAGGAGCTCGCCTGGGATCTCCGCGCGCTCCGGGCGGCCGATTCGCTGACCGACGAGCGGGCGCAGGAGCATCACTCTTCCCTTGCGGTGAAAGGGTTCTATCCCTCGCTGCACCTCAACCTGGGTGAGGACTACCGCAAACTCGGCGACCTGGCCGGCGCCCGCGCGCAGCTCGCGCTCGCCCGCGCCACGCTGGACGCGCTGGGTTCCGACGACTACGCGGCGGGCATCCGCGCCGGGCTGGACGGGCTCGCGGAACGGCTCGGCGAGCCGGTGCTCCGGGTCGCGGACCCGGCCGAGTTCGCCGCGCTGCGCGAGGTCGAGCTCGACTCCGACAAGATGTTCCCGGAGATGGAGTTCCCGCCCGGCAGTGTCCTCGACGAGATCGGCGCGAGCCACAGTGTCCTCGCGGCCGGGAACCCGCCGATCGGCTTCATCGTCACCGGGCCCGTCGGCGACCACCTGCACGTCCACCAGTTGTCCGTCCGGCGTGACCAGGGCCGTCGCGGGATCGGTTCGGCGCTGCTCGCCGCGGCCGTCGACGGCGCCGATGTCCCGGTCACCTTGACGACGTTCACCCATGTCCCGTGGAACGCGCCCTGGTATCTCGCGCGGGGCTTCGAGCTGTTCGACGTCGCCGAGTGGGGTCCCGAACTCCGCGAACTGGTCGCCGAAGAGAAGGTCGCGGGGCTCGAAAACCTCGGTCCGAGGGCCGTCCTGCGGAGGTTTCCGAAGACTTCTTGAGCAACCGGTACAAGCTGATCATGGCCCTGCCACGCTGCGTGAACGCCGGTCCGTGACCTGTTTGCCCGGGTTGGCGACTTTCGCACCCGCGCTCCAGGCCATAACCTTAGTGATCGAGCTCACCGAACCGGAGAGGATCGCGATGCGAATTTCCGATTTGCTGCGGAGCAAAGGGACCGCGGTGGCCACGGTCGAACCACAGACCACCGTGAAAGCGTTGCTCAGCGGCCTGGCCGAACACAACGTCGGCGCCATGGTGGTGGTCGGCCCCGACGGGATCGCCGGCATCGTTTCCGAGCGCGACGTCGTGCGGAGACTCAACGACCACGGCACGGACCTGCTGGACAAGCCGGTCTCGGAGATCATGACCAAGATGGTCGCGAGCTGCGTGCCGGAGGATTCGGTCGACGACCTGAGCAGATTGATGACCGAACGCCGGATCCGGCACGTGCCCGTGCTCGTCGACGGCAAGCTCGCGGGCATCATCAGCATCGGTGACGTCGTGAAGAACCGCATGCAGGAGCTCGAGAAGAGCCAGGAGCAGCTCGAGGCCTACATTTCCCAGGGCTAGTGCTGTGTCTCCGTCGAGGGTGGTGGGAGACGGGCGGGCTGGCTGGTCCTAGGACGAGGCGATCGCGTTTTTCAGCGCCGCCGCCGCCGCGGTCATCCCCGCGGTGACGGCGGCGCGGCCGCTCGCCCAGCCGATGCCGCCCGGCTGCTGAGTCAGCAGCACCACCACGTAACGCGAGTCGGCGCCGACCACGCCGGTCGTGTTCAGCACGAGCGCGTTCTTCAGTTCCATCCAGCCTTGTTTGACCGCCCACGGGACGCTGGTGAACGCGTCCGGGATGCCGAAGTACTGCGCGAAGCCGTCGTCGGCCGGGTTCCTGGCCTCGCCGAGCGCCTTCATGATCGTCGTGCTCGCGTCGGCGGGCATCTGGTCGTCGATGAACTGGTAGATCGCGACGACATCGTTCGCGCTCGTCTTCGTCATGCCCCACTCGCCGGGGTCCGTCGGCGGGCTCGTGTCGTCGAGGCCGATCAGGTCGGCCATGCGGGTCACGATCGCCGTGCCGCCGTCGTCACCCCAGAACGCCGACGCCATGGAGTCGTTGCTCCCGGCGAGCATGTCGGTGAGGTCGTCGATGGTGCCGGAGTCCGGGGTGATCCAGCCGTCGTCGTGCAGCGCGTCGATCGCGATGAGCAGCTTGACCACGGACGCGGTGTACAGCGGGGTATCGGCGTTGACCGACGCCAGTGCCTCGCCGGTTTCCCGGTCGTAGACGGTGAAGCCGAGCGTGGTCCGCGGGGACGCCTTGCCCACTGCGGCCGTGACCGCTTCCGCGAGGCTGTCGCGCTCTTCATCAGACAGCGTGACCGGCGCCGCCGAGCTCGAGGTGGTCGGCGACGAGAGGACCGGGGCGGGGGCTTCCGGCGGAGGAAGCGTGGTGATGCTCCCGGCCTCGACCGCGTCGTTCTTGTGTGGCGGAAATACCACGAAGGTCGCCGTGAGTACCACGGCGGCCGCGGCCGCACTCGCCAAACCCAGCCACCATCTTCGTCTGCGCATGCCCCATTAACGTGCACAATCACACGATTGGTTGCAGTTTTTTCCTGTTGATTCGCTGTGTTTCGCTGTGGGAAACCTGTGCGTTACTCGCGCCAACCGGCCAGGTCAACGCCCTTGGCGGTGTCGACGCGGAAGCCGAGTGTGATTTCCCCGGTCGTTCCCGGGGCCAATTCCAGCCGCCAGGTCAATTCACCCAGTTCAGTGGTTTCCGACGGTTCGGGCTTGGTGTGGACGTCCTTGATCACGATGCCGTCGTCGCGGGACACGGGCACCTGGTCGAGCACCGTCACCGCCGCCTGGCGCGGGCTGTGGTTGGTGACCTTCGTCCGGTACTCGGCTTCGCGGCGTTTCGTGCCCGACAGCGTCGCCTTGCTCGCCGCGCGCCGCACGAGTTCGCGCTCCACCCGGATCCGCTCGTCGGCGCCGAGCGCGAGCTCGACCTCTTCGCCGGGCGCCCAGAGGTCGAGCCGGGTCGTGCCGACGTACTCCGTTTCGTGGAAGACCGAGGCGTTGCCTGGGCGCAGGGTGTGCTCGGAACCGTTGATCACGACCGCCCGAAGGAAGGCCTCTTCGGCGGTCACCGGCGCGGTGACGTAGTCGAGCTTGGCTTCGAGTTCGAGACGCGCGATGGTCGAGCGGTGCGCGCTGCCGTCCGAGGGCACCGCGATCGGCCGGGCGGGACGATAGGTCGCCGCGGCGGCGCCCTGTTCGACGGTGGCTGACGTGTCGGCCATCCGGGACAGCTTGGTCAGGCTGGCCGATTGAGCGGAATAGGAATTGACCTCCGGTGCTCCGCCCGGGGCGGCCGAGCCGTATCCGCCCGCCGCCGCGAACGCGCGCACCGGCTGCACACGATCGAGGAACCACGGGCTGAGCTCGGGCACGCTGACGGTGGCGGCCGGCCGCGCGGTGGACAGCGCGAGCTCGCACTCCGGCCAGTCCTCGCCGGTGCTCTGCGTGATCACGCCGTGCCAGGTGACCGTGACGGTCTCGCCCGTGAGCCGGACGTCGTAGCCCGACTGCCACCACGCGTCGGTGACCACATAGGACACTTCGAGCTCGATTTCGGCGTCCGCGGCGGCATCCGGCAGCGCCTCCAGCTCGATGGTGATCGCCGTGCTGTCCGGGACGCCGGAGCTGCGCGCGCCGATCGCGCGGTCGATCGCCTCGAGTTCCTCGGCGAGCTCGGTGTGCCGGGTGGCCAGTTCCCGGCGCCTGCTCAGCACCTGGGCGAGCTGCCCGGCGAGCGCGTCACCCACTCCGGCGACCCGCTCCGGCTCGGTGGAGCCCGCCGCGAGCGCCTTCGCGAACGCCGCTCCGCTGCGGCGGGTGAGCGTGGCGAGCAGCTCGGCCTTGGACACCTCGACGGCTTCGGCGTCGACGACCTCGTCGAGCCGCCCCTGGGCCGCCCGGCGCCGATCCCGCAACTCGCGCAGGCCGCTGTCGAAGTACTCCGCGCGCCGCTGGACACCGACGTCCACGCCGACGATCGACGCCGGCCCGGAACCGTTGGCGCGCACCGAATCTGCGGAGACACCGAGCGGCAGGCCCTCGACGGTGAACTTCGACTCGCCGGCGAGCGCGGCGCGTCCCCGGCGGGTGATCCTGGCGTGCTGCGGGTAGACGGTCACGGCGACGATGGGGGCTTCCACGGCGGTCGGCATGACACCGACGTTAGTCCCTTGACACCACCGGGTGACCCCGGAAGGGTCGATCGCGATGCAGTCCGCTTTACCCGACATGGGGGCCTTGTGAGATCTGTACGCCTAGCCGCTCTGCTCGCCGCTGTGGTCGCGTTGCCGTTGACTTCCGTTGCGGCACAAGCGGATCCGCCACCCGCGCCGGTGTTCCAGGGCGGTGAGGCGCAGCCGGTGTTCAGCCCCACCGACGTCGTGCGCGACAACCTCTGGGTGGACGCGCCGGTCGACAGCGACTTCGACGGGCAGGACGACAAGGTCCACGTCGAGGTGGTGCGCCCGAAGGCCACGCTGCAGGGCATGAAGGTGCCTGTCGTGTACCAGGCGAGCCCGTACTACGCGGGCGGCAACGACATCGCCAACCACAACGTGGACGTCGAGCTGTACGCGCCGGGGCAGAACCGTCCCGCGGCGGGCCCGCGCGTCGCCGCGTCGGCCGTCGGCCCCAACGCGGCGCTGATCACCTGGCGCTACGAGCAGTACTTCGTCTCACGCGGTTTCGCCGTGGTCTACGGCGAGTCGCTGGGCAGCGGCCAGTCCACGGGCTGCCCGACCACCGGTGACGTCAACGAGACCATCGGCGCGCGCTCGGTCGTCGACTGGCTCAACGGCCGGGCCTCCGCGAGCGACCCCGCCGGCGCGCCCGTCACGGCGAGCTGGAGCACGGGCAAGACGGGCATGATGGGCGTGTCCTACAACGGCACACTGCCGAACGCCGTCGCCAGCACCGGGGTCCAGGGCCTGGAGACCATCGTCCCGATCGCGGCGATCTCCAGCTGGTACGACTACTACCGCAACGACGGCGCCACCGTCGCCGCCGGCGGTTTCCAGGGCGAGGACGCCGACGTGCTCGCCGAGTACGTCTACACCCGCTCCGACCGCGCGATCTGCCGTCCGGTGATCGACAAGCTGGCCGTCGACCAGGACCGGGTGACCGGCGACTACAGCCCGTTCTGGGACGTCCGCAACTACCGCGACGACGTCTCCAAGGTGCACGCCTCGGTGCTCGCGGTGCACGGCCTCAACGACTGGAACGTCAAGACCAGCCAGGTCGCCGAGTGGTACGAACTGCTGAAGGCCCACGGTGTCGAGCACAAGATCTGGCTGCACCAGGCCGGGCACGCCGACCCGTACTCGCTGCGCCGAGACGTCTGGCTGTCGACGTTGAACAAGTGGATGTCGCACTACCTTTACGGTCTCGACAACGGCATCCAGCTCGAGCCGAAGTCGACCGTGCAGCGTGAGGACCTGTCGTGGGTCGACGAGGCCGAGTGGCCCGCCCCCGGCACCGCCGACGCGACGGTCTACCCGTGGCCCGGCGGCAAGGCCAAGGGCACCCTCGACCTCCGCAACCCGCTGCCCGGTCGTCCCACGATCGAGCGGCTCGCGGACGACTCGAGCAAGAAGATCGAGCAGCTCGCCGACTTGGCCAGCTCGGGCAACCGGCTTTCGTACTCGACCACGGCGGCGAAGAAGCCCGTCCGGCTCTCGGGTACGGCCAAAGTCGACTTGTCGATCTCGTTCGACCGTCCGGCCGCGAACATCACCGGCGTGCTGCTCGACCGCGCGCCGGACGGCACCTCGCACGTGATCACCCGAGGCTGGACCGACCCGCAGAACCGCACCGACCCCGCGGTGACCAAGGCGATCGAGCCAGGCAAGTCGTACAACGTCGAGGTCGAGCTGATGCCGAAGGACTACATCCTGGCGACCGGCCACAAGCTGGAGTTCCTGCTCGCGTCGAGCGACCACGACTACACCCTGCGGCCGAAGCCGGGTGCCGGACTGGCGATCGACCTCACCAAGACGTCGATCACCCTGCCGATCGTCGGCGGGAAAACCGGCCTGCGAGCCGCTTTCTAGGTGCTACGGGCGGGGCACCTTCGTCAGGAGGGTGTCCCGCACCGTGCCTCTCGTCGCCATCTGTCGACAGATGGCGGCCGGGGTCAGTCTGCGATGCCCGCCTTGTAGGCGAACGCCACCGCCTGCGCCCGATCCCGCAGTCCGGCCTTCGAAAACAGGTGGTTCACATGCGTTTTCACCGTCGCTTCGCTGACCACCAGCGCCCGCGCGATCTCCGTGTTCGACATCCCCGCCGCGATCAGCGTGAGCACCTCGACCTCGCGTGAGGTAAGCCCTTCGACGTCTTTCGTGCGCACCGGCGTGGCCCGCGTTGCCGCCGCCACCAAGCGTTGCTGCAGCTCGGCGTCCACAGTGGACTGACCGTCCGCGGCGGCGTGCAGGGCGCGTGCGATCGCTTCCGCGTCGGCGTCCTTCGTCAGGAATCCGCGTGCCCCGGCGCGCAACGCGGCCAGCAGCGAATCGTCGTCGGTGTACGTGGTCAGCACGACGACCTCGGTCGCGGGGAATTCGGCCCGCACTCGCCGGGTCGTCTCCACGCCGTCGCAGCGCGGCATCCGGAGATCGACGAGCAGCACGTCCGGCCGGTGCTCCCCGACCAGCGCGAGCGCCTGCAGCCCGTCCGCCCCGGCGCCGACGACCTCGACCCCCGGCAGCAGCCCGAGCAGCGTCACCAGTCCCTCGCGCACGACGGCCTGGTCGTCGGCCAGCACCACACGCAGCGCTACGCCGGCACTGTCAGGTGTACTCGCCATCCGTCCTCCACCGGTCCACTGTCCAGGTGCCCGTCGAGCAGTTCCGCCCGCTCGCGCATTCCTCGCAAACCGTAGCCCGGCGTGACCGGCTCCGGCGGCCGCCTGCCCTGCGCGTCGAGCACGATGACGTCGACGTCCTCGGGCCGGTAGGTGATCGTCACCCGGACCTCGGCGCCCGGCGCGTGCTTGCGCGTGTTGGACAGGGCTTCCTGGACCGCGCGGACCACGGCCATCCCGGTCGCGGTCTCCAGATCACGGGGTTCGCCGTGCAGTTCCAGCTCGGCCGCGGCGCCGGTGTCCAGCCGGTACGCCGCGACGAGGTCCGCGACGGCGCGCGCGACGGGCACGGGGTCGTCCCGCAGCGCGGCGACGGCGTCGCGTGCCTCGCTGAGGCCGTCCGAAGCGAGCTTCTGCGCCCGTTCGATCTGCGCGACGGCGTCGGGGCTGGAGCCGTCGCGCACCAGCATCAGCCGGGCGCCCTGCAGGTTCAGCGCCAGCCCGGCCAGCGAATGCGCGAGGACGTCGTGCAGTTCCCGCGCGATCCTGGTCCGCTCCGCCAGCGCCGCCGCCCGCGCGTGCTCCTCGGTCGCGGTCTGGGCCCTGGCCAGTGCCAGTTCCGTCTGCTCCAGTTGCGCGGCACGGGTGCGGCGGTTGAGTCCGAGCAGCACGATCACGACGAGGATCGCGTACAGCAGCAGGGCGTCGGCCCAGCGGCCCGCGTTGACGCTCACCCACACCGTCGTGACGGCCGCCGCGATGGTGACGATCACCGCGGCCCGCGCTCGCGAGAGCAGCCGCACCGAGTGGAACGTGGTGCTGAACATCGCCACCGACACCCAGCCGTTGGGCGTGAGTGTCCACAGCGCACCGCTCGAGGCGACCACGACGGCCATCCCCAGCGGGATCACCCAAGCGGGTGCCGTAGGCATCCACAGCAGCGGAGTCGCGGCCACCAGCGTCAGCGCGATGAGCGCCCACGCCACGGCGTTGCCGACCGGTAGCACGGAAATCAGGGGTACCACGACGAAACCCCAGCGCACCCAGTCGGGCGCGTCGAGGTTCTTCGCCGGTGCGGTCATGTCGTCCAGCATGCCTCAGTGGTCCACCCGGGCACTCTGCCGGTCGGCCGCGACGGGCAGCCCCAGTTTGCGGACCCTGGCGTAGATCACGGCGTTCTGGATCCCGATGCTCAAGCCCACCGAAAGCCATATCGACGCCGAAGTCAGCGGCCCCGACGCGTCGAGCTGCGAGCCGAGTACCCCGAAGCCGACACGCACGCCGATGGTCACCAGCCACAGGATCAGCGTGAGGGCGGTGCCTTTCTGAAAGGCGAGACCGTCCCGTATGGACAGTGCGACGCTGCCGCCGCGGATCACCCCGAGCACGGTCAGCACGACCAGATCCGTGCCGAGGAGGGCGATTTCGGTGCCACCCGCCGTCGGCAACGCGGTCAAAGTGGACGAACCGCCGATGGCGAGCAGGATCACCGGGATCAGCCACAGCGACCGCACGCTCAGCGTGCTCCCGGCGAGCTGTTTGAGGATGACGCGCCAGAACACGAAGGCGGCGATGGCGACGTACAGAAGAACGGTGGCCGAACTGGTGTTTCCCATGAGCTCAAGCTTCGGCCGTTCCCTGGCCGGCGACGTCGGCGCAGGGTTGGCTCCCGGGTGGATTCGCGCGTAGACCCCAGGGTGGAGACACCCTTGTACGGAAAATGTACTTCGGCGGGCTTTTCTGTGCGCAGTCGATTTTCCGATCTCTCACGGAGGATTTCATGCACAGGTTGAGACGCTTCGCCGTCCTCGCCGCGGCGGCGATCATCCCGGCGCTGGGGCTGGTCGCCGCCGGCCAGACCCAGGCGTCGGCCGCGCCCAACTTCCAGGTGCCGTTCAAATGCGGCACCACGGTCACGGCGGCCACCTTCGACTACCACAACCCGGTGAAGTCGGTCGACTTCCAGAAGGCGGGAATCGAAGGCATGGCCGTGCTCGCTTCGGCGAGTGGCAAGGTGACCAGGGTGGAGAACATGGGCACCGCGAGTTACGGGCGCTGGATCGAAATCGACCACGGCAGTGGCTGGAAAACCCGGTACGCGCACCTCTCCGCGCAGCAGGTTTCGGTGAACCAGGTCGTCAGCACCGGCACGCAGATCGGCAAGGCGGGCCAGACCGGAAACGTGAGCGGGCCGCATCTGCACTTCGAAGAAAACCTCAACGGTGTCACGCAGAACGCGAAGCTGAACGGCGTTTCGGTGCCTTACTACACGAAGACCGCCTTCACCAGTAAGAACAACTGCGGCGGTAACCCGTATTCGGCCGAAGAGGCCTGTGGTGACGGATTCGGTATCGTCGACCAGCAGGCACTGGGCAGCTCGGGCACGACCTACCTGCTTTACAACTCCGCCAACAAGAACAACTGCGTCGTGACGCTGAAGGCGGTTTCGCTGGGCACCGCTTCCGCGACTTCGGCCTTCCTCGAGGTGCAGGGTTCGGCACGGGTCACCGACTCGGGCAATTTCACCTACTACGCCGGTCCGGTCAAGAAGGTCGCTGATTCCACCTGCGTCAAATGGGGCGGTTCGGTCGGCGCCGACGCCTACACGAGTGTGTTCGAACACTGCGACTAGCGGCGGTTCAGCGGCGGGCGAGGGTAACGCATACCACCGACAGAATTCGTCCGGCGAAGATCATCCGGCCCGAGTTGTTCAAGGGCCACCGAGTTGTCCACAGATTTGCCCCGCCCCCACTCCGCGGCCTTTCCACGCCGCAGAGTGGGGGCATGTCCACTTCCACCGCGTTCTCCCAGTCCAGTCCGCAGTCCGGTCTCCCGCGGGTCCGGCTCCGGGATCCGGCCGAGCTGCTCGCCGCGACCCCGCATCTGCTCGGATTCCGCCCGTCGGAGTCGGTGCTCCTCATCGCGCACCTCGGGGCCGACGGCCGCCGGCTCGGGCGGGTCATGCGAGGCGATCTGCCTCCGCCAGAGGCCGCCCGTCAGCAGGCCGCGTTCGTCGCCTCGGCCTTCCCCCGCGACGGTGACTTCGGGGTCACGGTCATCGTCGTCGGCAGACGTGACGGGCCCGAGTACGACGATCCGGCCCGGCTGCCGCAGGCCGAGTTCGTCTCGACGCTCACCGAACTGCTCGCCGAGACAGGCACGCCCGTCTTACAGGCGTTCTGGGCCTCGGAGATCAGGTCGGGCGCACCTTGGGCGTGCTATGCCGGCGACGGGTGCGGGGGAGAGTTGCCCGAGGTCGACTACTCCGAACTCGCCGCGGCCACCGCGAGCCTGGGTCACGTCACCTACGACAGCCGCGAAGCCATGGCCGACGTGCTCGTCGCTCCCGACGAGACCGTGGTCGCGCGGCGCTCGGCCCTGCTCGACGAGGTGTACGACGAGTTCGGTCCGCCTGCCGACACCCCGGAGTCGGTCAGCCGAGGCCGCGAGGTGGTCCGGGGCGCACTCCGGCAAGCCGCGAGCGGCGACCTCACCCTGACCGACGAACAGGCAGTGGAGCTCGCCGTCGCCCTGTCCGTCCCGCGGATCCGGGACGCCTGCCTGGCACTGGCTGTCCCGCCGGAGAGCGCCGACGCCGTGGTCGCGGAGAGACTCTGGCTGGCGCTGGTCCGGTGCCTTCCGGCCCCGGAGCGCGCCGAACCGGCAGTCCTCCTCGGCTACTCCCTGTACATGCGGCATGAATCCACTTTCGCGGGCCTGGCCCTGGAAAACGCACTCGAAGCCGTGCCCGACCACATACTCGCGAAGCTGCTCCACCAATCGATACGGGCCTGCGTGCCGCCGGTGAAAATGCGCGGCCTCGGCAAACTCGAGGGAATGGAGAGCCTGACGGAGCCCCTTTAGCCACCCGTCGCCCGACCACCACCCCGATCGAAACGCTGCGCGCTACTGGTTATTTCGAGGCGCGAGCCTGGGTGAAGTTCCAGGCATCGGTGACGATCCCGATCAGATCGGTGCGCTCCGGCTTCCAGCCGAGCTCCTCACGGGCCCGGTCGCTGGCGGCCACGAGCACCGCCGGGTCGCCCGCGCGGCGCGGGGAAACCACGGCGGGGATCGGGTGGCCGGTCGCCTGGCGGCAGGCCTCGATCACCTGGCGCACCGAGAAACCGGTGCCACTGCCCAAGTTGTAGATCTTGTGCTCGCCCTCGGCGGCGTGCCGCAGCGCGAGCAGGTGGGCGTCGGCGAGGTCGGCGACGTGGATGTAGTCGCGGATCGCGGTGCCGTCCTCGGTGGGGTAGTCCTCGCCGAAGATGCTGATGTGCTCGCGCTGCCCGGTGGCGGTCTGCAGCACCAGCGGGATCAGGTGCGTCTCCGTGGCGTGCCGCTCACCCAGGTCGCCGTAGGCACCGGCGACGTTGAAGTACCGCAGGCTCACCGCGGCGAGGCCGTGGGCGAGGGCATAGGAGGTGATGGCGTGGTCGATGGCCAGTTTGGTGGCGCCGTAGGTGTTCGTCGGCCGGGTGGGCGCGGATTCCGGGATCGGCGAGCTTTCCGGCTCGCCGTAGGTCGCGGCGGTGGAGGAGAAGACCAGCCGCGGAGTGCCGTGGGTCCGCATCGCGTCGAGCAGCCGCAGCGAGGTCACCACGTTGCCCTGCCAGTACTTGGCGGGGTCCTGCATGGACTCGCCCACGAGCGACTTCGCGGCGAAGTGCAGTACGCCGTCGAAGCCTTCGGCCAGCAGGGTTTCCGCCGTCTCGGCGGCGTCGCCCTCGATGAACCGGGCGCCGGGGTGCACCGCGTCGGCGTGACCTGTGGAGAGGTCGTCCAGCACGGTGACGTCGTGGCCGGCTTCGACCAGCCTGGCGGCGCATACGCTGCCCACGTAGCCGGCACCGCCGGTGACGACCAGTTTGAGGGGCTGGGTCTGCGTGTCGGTCACGTTCGGGCCTTTCCGGTCGGGCGGGAGAAGTGGGGACCACCTTCCCCTATTCCCCGGCCCCGCCCGTCACTGGGTTGCGTACACCCGCGACCGCTACGCGGGCAGCCCGTCGCGTCCCGCGCCGCGCGACGGCACGGCGACGAAAGCCCGCGGGCGGCGCAGCCCGGCGGATTCGAAGGCCGCCGCCACCGCGTTCTCCACGGTGTCCACTTCGGACTCGCGGACCAGCGCGATGGCCGAACCACCGAAACCACCACCGGTCATCCTGGCGCCGAGCGCACCGGCCGCACGCGCCGAGTCGACGGCGAGGTCCAGTTCCACCGAGGAAACCCGGTAGTCGTCGCGCAGGCTCTCGTGCGAGGCGTCGAGCAGCGGGCCGATTTCGGCGAGCTTGCCGGCCTTCAGCAGGTCGACCGTGTCGAGTACGCGCTGGTTCTCGGTCACCACGTGCCGCACCAGCGGGCTCAGCTCTTCGGGAAGCGCGGCGAGGGCGGACGGCAGGCCGTCCAGCGTGACGTCGCGAAGGGCCTTGACGCCGAGCAGATCGGCGGCGCGTTCGGTGCCCCGTCGGCGCTCGCCGTAGCCACCTTCGGCGTGGGAGTGCTTGGCGCGGGTGTCGAGCACCAGGATCTGCATCCCGGCGGCGGCCGCGTCGAACCGGACGTGCTCGAACTGGCCGGAGCGCACGTCGAGGAACAGCACATGCGACTCGGTGCAGCAGAGCGAAGCCGTCTGGTCCAGCAGGCCGGTGGGCGCGCCGACGAAGTCGTTCTCCGAGCGCTGCACCCAGCGCGCTATCTGCTGCCGCGTCGGGGTGCCTTCGGCTCCGTCGTCGAGCTCGACACCGGCGAGGCCCAGCAACGCCAGCGCCACGGCGCATTCGAGCGCGTGAGAGGAGGAGAGGCCGGCGCCTGAGGGCACGTCGCCCGCGATCACGATGTCGGCACCACGGTCGAAGCCCTGGTCCCGCAGCACCCAGGTGACCCCGGCCGGGTACGCCGCCCAGCCCTCGACGGCGTCGGGGCTCAGGGTGGTGATGTCCAGCGGGCCGGAGTCCTGGACACGGCCGTCCGAGCCGAGGGTGGAGACGGTGAGCACCTGGTCTTCGCGCCGGGATGCGGCGGCGGCCAGGCGGTGCGGTAGGGCGAACGGCAGGACGAAGCCGTCGTTGTAGTCGGTGTGTTCGCCGATCAGGTTGACGCGTCCCGGTGCGGACCACACGCCGGTGGGCGTGCGGCCGTGCACCGCCTGGAACGTCGCCGCGGCCTCTGCGGCGGCGCTCACCGGGCCTGCGCCAGTACCGCGTGGAGGACGGAGGTTGCCACCTGCACAGAGATGTTCTCGCCGATGATCTCGATGGTCGCGACGCCGCCGTTGGACTTGGCGACGCTGACCGTGCGGCCCGGAAGGAGGCCGACCGACTTGAGCTCGGTCATCAGCACCTCGTCGAGCTGGATGTGCTCGGCGATCCGGCGGATCTCGACCTTGCCGCCGCCGGCGCGGGAGAACTCGTCCAGCCGCACCAGGTCCGGCTCGGCCGGAGGAGCGGGCTCGCCGCCTTCACCGAGCTTGTCCAGCCCGGGGATGGGGTTGCCATACGGGGAAGTGGTGGGGTGGTCGAGCAGCTTGACGAGCTTGCGCTCGACGGCCTCGCTCATCACGTGTTCCCAGCGGCACGCCTCGGTGTGGACGTGCTCCCACTCGAGGCCGATCACGTCGACCAGGAGGCGCTCCGCGAGGCGGTGCTTGCGCATGACGGCGATCGCCAGCTCACGGCCGTGATCGGTCAGCTGGAGGTGCCTGTCGTCGGCGACGACGACCAGGCCGTCCCGTTCCATCCGGGCCACTGTCTGGCTCACCGTGGGACCGCTCTGCTGCAATCGCTCCGCGATCCGCGCGCGCAGTGGGACGACACCCTCTTCTTCGAGCTCGTAGATGGTACGCAAGTACATCTCTGTGGTGTCGATGAGATCGTTCACGCTGTCCCCTTCGTCTGCGTTACCTATCGTAGTCGCTAGGGCTGCGTCGAGGACCGCTGGACACAACACAAAGCCGTTGAGCCACGCCCGCGCGAGGGCATAACAAATCGTGGCGTCGAAAAAGTTCACCCCACCTGGGCGGATGAGCCTACTGCAGGCAGGATGGCGTTATGGCTCCCTTGATCACCACAGCTGAACTGGCCGCTGCGGTGGACGGCTCGCCCGAGCGGCGGCCCGTCCTCCTCGACGTGCGCTGGCGGCTCGGCGGCCCGCCCGGGATCGAGGCGTACCTGGCCGGTCACCTGCCGGGTGCGGTCTACGTCGACCTCGACACCGCGCTGGCCGGTGCGCCCGGCGAAGGCGGCCGTCACCCGTTGCCCGAACCGGAGGCGCTCCAGAACGCGCTGCGGACGGCCGGGGTGCGCGCGGGTCATCCCGTGGTGGTCTACGACGACGCGGACGGGTCCATCGCCGCACGCGCGTGGTGGCTGCTTCGCTGGGCCGGGCACGCCGACGTCTCGGTGCTCGACGGCGGGTTCGCCGCCTGGGCCGCCGACGGCCTGCCGACCACCCAGGACAGCACCGGGCCCGAACCCGGCGACATCGAGGTCCGCTCCGGCGGGATGCCGGTGCTCGACGCCGGCCAGGCCGCCGCGCTCGCCCGCGAGGGTGTCCTTCTCGACGCCAGGGCGCGGCCGCGCTACGCGGGCGAGGTCGAGCCCGTCGACCCGCGGGCCGGGCACATCCCCGGCGCGCTCAACGCGCCGTCCTCGGAGAACGTCGACGGCGGCCGGTGGCGCAAGCCGGAGGAACTGGCCGAGCGGTTCGCCGCGCTGGGGGTCACCGAAGACGGTCCGGTCGGGGCCTACTGCGGCTCCGGGGTCACCGCGAGTTCGCTCGTGCTGGCCCTCGAAGTCGCCGGTCACGCCGAGCCCGCGCCGCTCTACACCGGTTCCTGGTCGCACTGGTCCCGCGACCCGGACCGGCCCGTCGCCACCGGATCCGAGCCGGGCTGAGCTCTGAACCGGTGGACTGGCGCGAGCGGGGCTTTCTGCCGTTACAGTGCCAAGCATGCGGGAACCAGCCGTCGTTTGGGACTCTTCTCTGCTGGGCTATGACCTCGGCGGGGAGCATCCGTTCAATCCCGTCCGGCTCGAACTGACCATCAGATTGGCCACCGAGCTGGGCGTGCTCGACGGGGTCCCGTTGCTCGTGCCGGACCGGGCCGGTGAGGAAGAACTGCTCCGGATCCACTCCTCGGAGTACCTCGAGGCCGTCAAACAGGCGCCGATGGCGGGCTGGGACGTCGGCCACGGGCTCGGCACGGCGGACAACCCTGTCTTCAGCGACATGCACGACGCGTCCGCGCTGGTCGTCGGTTCGACGCTGCTCGCGGCCCGCAAGATCGCCGAGGGCGAGGCGCTGCGCGCGGTGAACATCGCGGGCGGCCTGCACCACGCCATGCGGGACTACGCCTCCGGCTTCTGCGTCTACAACGACTGCGCGGTGGCCATCTCCTGGTTGCTGGACCACGGTTTCGACCGCGTGGCCTACATCGACACCGACGTGCACCACGGCGACGGCGTCCAGACGGCGTTCTACGACGACCCGCGCGTGCTCACCGTTTCCCTGCACCAGCACCCGTTCACGCTGTGGCCCGGCACCGGCTACTCCGCCGAGATCGGCACCGGCGGCGCCGAAGGCACCGCGGTCAACATCCCGCTCCCGCCCCGCACCAAGGACGCCGGCTGGCTGCGGGCGTTCCACGCCGTCGTGCCCTCGCTGATCGCCGAGTTCCAGCCCCAGATCCTGGTCACGCAGTGCGGGGTCGACTCGCACGAAGAGGACCAGCTCGCCGACCTGTCGCTTTCGGTCGACGGCCATCGCGCGATCTACGGCGAGCTGCGGGCACTCGCCGAGGAGCACACCGGTGGCAAGTGGATCGCCGTCGGTGGTGGCGGATACCAGCTGATCCGGGTCGTCCCGCGCTCGTGGACGCATTTGCTCGCCACCGTGCTCAACCGGGACGTCGCTCCCGAAACGCCGCTGCCGCCGCTCTGGCAGGACACCGTGCGCCGGGCCGCGCCGCGCGCCGAACTGCCCACCGGTATGACCGACGGCGGCGACATCGCGTTCAAACCCTGGGGCGACGGCCAGGACGACCCGGTCGACGTCGCGATCCGGGACACCCGCCGGGCGGTCTTCCCGCTGCACGGCCTGGACCCGGACGATCCGAGGGACTGACTGTGAACACCGTGAGCACCGAAAGCCCAGAGCAGAACGGGAAACGCGATCCGTTCGACTACCCGCGCAGCTGGGAAGCCGACGTCGTGCTGTCCGACGGCGGCACCGTCCACCTGCGGCCGGTGGTGCCCGACGACGCCGACAACCTCGTCGCGTTGCACGGCAGGCTCTCCGAACGCAGCCGCTACTTCCGGTATTTCGGGGCCTACCCCCGGATCCCGGCGCGCGACCTCGTGCGGTTCTCCACAGTGGACCATCACGACAGGGTCGCCTTCGTCGCGTTGCTGGGCGATGACATCGTCGCCGTCGGCCGGTACGAGCGGATCGACGGCGGCCCGACAGCCGAGGTCGCGTTCGTCGTCGACGACGCGCACCAGGGCCGCGGGCTCGGCTCGATCCTGCTGGAGCACCTCGCCGCCGCGGCCTCCGAAGTCGGCGTGCCCCGGTTCGTCGCCGAGGTCCTCGCCGAGAACTCGCCGATGGTCCGCGTCTTCCGCGACGCCGGTTACCAGGTCAGCCGCGCGATCGAGGAAGGCGTGCTGCACCTGGAGTTCGACATCGACCCGACCGAGGAATCCCTCGCGGTGGCGCGATCCCGCGAGCAGGCGGCCGAGGGTCGTAGCGTCCACAACCTGCTGCATCCCCGTTCGGTCGCGGTGATCGGCGCGTCCACCGATCCCACCAAGGTCGGTTACGTCGCGCTGACGAACCTGCTCTCGGCGGACTTCGCCGGGCCGGTGTACCCGGTCAACCCGGAACACCGCTCGGTGCGCGGAGTACGCGCGTATCCGTCCGTCATGGACATCCCGGACTCGGTGGACCTGGCCGTGGTCGCCGTCCCCGCCGAGGTCGTCGAGTCCGTTTTGGACGGTGCGCTGGCCAAGGGCGTCAAGACTTTGCTGATCCTGTCCGGCGGATTCGGCGAGGCCGGGCCGCTCGGCCTGCACGCCGAACTCCGGCTGGTCGGGGAAGCCAGGGCACACGGGATGCGCGTGGTCGGCCCCAACGCGCTGGGCGTGCTCAACACCGATCCGTCGATCCGGCTCAACGCCACCCTCGCGCCACGGCTCCCCGCTCGGGGCCGTACGGGTTTCTTCTGCCAGTCGGGTGCGCTCGGCACCGCGATCCTCGCCGACGCCGAGTCCCGCGGGCTCGGCCTCTCGACCTTCGTCTCCGCCGGTAACCGCGCCGACGTCTCGGGCAACGATCTCCTGCAGTACTGGGAAACCGACCCGAACACCGACCTCGTGCTGCTCTACCTCGAATCGTTCGGCAACCCGCGTAAGTTCGCCAGGCTCGCGCGCCGGCTCGCCAGGACCAAGCCGGTCGTCGCGGTGAAGACCGGCCGCCACGCTGTTCGCCCGCAGCTCGCCGCCACCTCGACCGACATCGACGAGGCGAGCGTGCAAGCCCTGTTCGAGCAAGCCGGCGTGGTCCGGGTCGAGTCGCTGGACCAGCTGTTCGACACCGCGCTCGTCCTCGCGCATCAGCCGCTGCCCGCCGGACCGCGGGTCGCCATCGTCGGCAATTCGAGCGCCATCGGCCTGCTCGCGGCCGACACCGCTCGCGCACAAGGCCTTCGCGTCGCGTTCGAACCGGTGGACGTCGGCCCGCAGGCGGGTCCCGCCGAGTTCGCGAAGGCGGTCAGTGATCTGCTGAACTCGCCGGACGTCGACGCGCTGGTCGTCGTTTTCGTGCCCCCGCTGGCCATTCCCGGCACGGCGTACGCGCGCGCGTTGCGCGAAGCCGTGGTGGCGGCGGACAACACCACGAGGGACACCGAAAAGCCGATCGTTTCAACGTTTCTGGCCGTCGAAGGCGTCCCCGCCGAACTCGCCGTGCTCTCCGAAGACGGCTCGCCGACGCGCGGCTCGATTCCCTCGTACTCGAGCCCGGAGCGGGCCGTCAACGCGCTCGCCCGGGTCGTCCGGTACTCGGCGTGGCGGCAGCGTCCACAAGGGACGCTCATCCGGCCGAACGGGATCCACACCCAACAGGCCCAGGAGATCGTCCGGGAGATCCTGTCCGCGGAGGACGGGAAAACCACGGTACTGAGCGACGACGATTCCGTCCGCCTTCTCGGCTGCTACGGCATCGACGTGGTGCCGTTCCGGATCGTGTCCTCCGAGGACGACGCCGTGGCGGCCGCCGCCGAACTCGGCTACCCGGTCACGTTGAAGGCCGTCGACGAACGGCTGCGTGGCAGGCCGGACCTCGCGGGCGTACGTCTCGACCTGTCCTCCGAGGACTCCGTGCGCACCAGTTACCAAGACCTGCGTGAGGTTTCCGGCGAGGACGACGTCTACGTCCAGCGCATGGCGCCCAAGGGTTTGTCGTGCGTGATCGGGCTCCAGGACGACCCGTCGTTCGGCACCTTGGTTTCGTTCGGCCTTTCCGGGTTGATCAGTACCTTGCTGGGGGACCGGGCCTATCGCGCGATCCCGCTGACGGACATGGACGCGGCGACGCTGATCCGCGAGCCCAAGACAGCGCCGCTGCTCACCGGCTACCGCGGCGACGAACCCGCCGACCTCGCCGCGTTGCAGGACATGGTGCTGCGGGTCGCCGCGCTCGCCGAGGACACGCCCGAGATCCGTTCCCTCGCACTGGACCCGATCCTGGCCTCGCCGTCCGGGGCTTTCGTGGCCAACGCCCGGATCATGCTCGGCGCGCCTCCTTCGCGCCCGGACTCCGGACCTCGCCGGCTGCGCCCGATCATCGCCCCCGAGGACTGAGCCGGTACTGGAGGTACACCTCGATCGGGGCTACTGCCCGGTCGAGGAACATCAGGTCGTCGAAGCGGCAATTACAGGGGTTCGCTTCCCGGGTGTTCTGCGGGAAGCTGCCGCCGATCTTGATCCCGTGGGGATTCGTCGGCGAGCTGTAATGCGGTCCCGGACCGCTGAGCTCCCACGGATCGCCCGGGGTCACATACGTACCGGCGAGCGGCTTTCCGTTCCGGTACAACGCCATCGTGCCCCGGTCGAAATCGAAGGTCGCCGCGAGGAACACCCATTCGCCGCCGGGCAGCAGGGTTTTCCAGTTCTCGTTCGCCGCGAACGTCTGTGAGGCACCGCCGTCGACCCGCCTGCCCAGTGCCACCAGCTTGAGTTCGCCGTTGACCTGGATGAGTTCGAGCAGCGCGCGGACCGCGTGCCCGTCCGAGTCACCCGTGAGGATCCCGGCCAGCCCGATCGCGTTGTAGAAGTCGTTCGGATCGGCGGTGCCGGAGTTCGGGCTCGGATTGGTCCCCGTCATCTTGACCCAGCCCATGACGGTCGTGCCGCGAACTTCGTTGAAGGCACTCAACGTCGACGCGTACGTCCCCGCCTTCCAGTCGTCGTTGCCTGACACGGCCGGGTCGACCTGCTTGGTCTGCAAGGAAAACCCGGAGCCGTCCCGGACCCGCATCGCCGAGCCGCCGTTGACGAGGTCGATATCCGTCCCGGACGAGCCCCGATCCCTTTCCCGGGCGGGATTTCCCGGTACCGGATGCTGGAAGTCGTAGTAGCCCACAAGATTCGGCCACAGCGTGGGGAACACGGCCGCGGGACTCGCCGTCGCGATCCCCGGAACCACCATCAGCGCCGCGACGAGCCCGAGCACCAGTGCCGGCCGGAGGATTCTCATGCCTCACCACTGACCTTGAGATCGCGCAGCCTGCCGACGTTGTCGAACGATCCGAAGCCCACGCGCCCACCGGTGAAGGTGTGGTCGACCGCGGTCATCAACGGTGTCTTGGCGTTGTCGAGGTAGACCGCGATCTCCCCGGTTTCCGCGCAGTGCACCACTTTCACGTCATGCCATCGGTCATCGGTGATGGCCGGTTTCGCACCCCGCGACCTGGCCGCGTTCCACTGGTCCTCGAGGCGCAGCCGGTCGGCGTTGTTCACCACGAAGATCCCGTTGTGCGGATAGATCGTGTTGTCCGTGGACAGGTGCGCGTAGTAGAACTCGGTGTCGGACCGGTAGCCGAAGACGAGGATCACGTCCCGGTTGGTGATCTCGACCGGTGTGTCCAGCCGGACCTCCGCCTCGATGCGCACCGAACCGAACTCCGGTCCCTTGGTCAGCACCGCGTACTCGAACGGACGTCGTGGGCCCGGCCGCTGGGCCCCGGCTTCGGCCAGTATTACTTCCCGTCCCGGGAACGCCCACTTCGCCGGGGTCACCGGCGCCCAGTCGCGGGCTTCCGTGGCGTGGCGCACCGTGGTGTGACCACCGCAGTTCCCCGCGAACTGACGCGTGCCGGTCACCTGCCAGATCTTCCCGTTCGCCTTGGACATCAGGTAAAGCTCGCCCCGGCCGTCGACGCCGAAACGCAGGTCGACCCGTGGATGCCCGGCGAGGTCCTGCATGGACACCTTGCCGCTCTCGTCGTAGGCCATCAGCTTGTACAGCGGCGCCCTTTCCTTGCCACGCCGCATCTGGTCGGCTTCGGTGTAGAACAGGCGGCCGTCGACGCCGTCGCCGAACACGTACTTCCCGCGCAGCGCCGGGACATCGTGGCCGCGGTAGACGAAACCGCCGATGATCGCGTTGCCACTGTCCTGGCCGCACGGGAACCCGGGCGGCGGGTCGTGGTCGTAGGCGGCGACCGGATAGGTGTAGCCGTACCGCGCGTCGTCGGCGGGCAGGGGATAGAGGTTGCAGCGGTCCGCCTTGTCGAAGACGGCCGCGCCTTCCCTTACGCTCCAGCCGAAGTTGTCCCCGGCACGGACTTCGTAGACCGATTCGATCGCGTGCTCGCCGATGCTCCCGAGGAACATCCGGTTGCCCGCCTGGGGGTCCCAGCTGAACCGGTGCGGATCACGCAGGCCGTAGGCGTAGATCTCGCCCATCACGCCCGGCCTGCCGACGAACGGATTACGCGCCGGAACGCCGTAGCGGCCGTTGACCCCGTTGGTGCCCAAGGGATCGATCCGCAGGATCTTGCCGAAGGGGAGAGCCAGGTTCTGCGGGTCGTCGCTGGACACGCCGCGTCCGCCGTCGCCGGTGGAGATGTACAGCAGGCCGTAGTCCCGGTCGCCGCGTTTCGCGGTGGGGTTGAAGCCGATCTGCTGGAATCCGTGCACCATCCCGGAAAACCCGTAGCGCAGCAGTTCCCGGTGGGTCCCGCTGAATGTTCCCCCGCGGGGATCGGTGGCGGTCCACTCGCTCAGCACGCCGTGGAGGACGGTGTTCGGCTGGGCCACGTCCGGCGTCTTCGTCGTGAGCGCGGCGCCCGCTTCGGTGTGGACGGTGTAGAACTTGCCGTTCTTCGCGAACTGCGGGTGGAAGGCGGCGAACCCGAACCCGCTGCCCAGCCCGCGGCCGGACATGAAGTCGGGGGCGAAAGTCGCGCCGACGTCGAGATACTCGTGCGGTGTGCCGTTCTCGACGTAGTACAGCTTTCCGTTGAGATCGGGCACGAACAGCCGTCCCGAACCGTCCGGCACACTGTCGAGGAAGTTGATGCGCGCCCAGCGCTGGAGCCGGGTATCGGTCGGCGGGGGAGTCGGCTCCGACTTCGGGAAGGCCGCGAACTCCTTGAGCACCAACCCCAATCCGGATTCGATCGGGTCCTCGGGGATGGGATCGGTCAACGGCGGATCGGCCTGTGCGATGGCCGCTTGCGGTACCGCCAAGGACGCGGCGAGCACGACGGCGAAGATCATGACCAGAGACCGGACGGGCTTGAGCATGGCGCAACCCCCAGAGTTCGGCTACTACGCTGTAAGCGCTTTCTGGAATGCCCTCGGGACTCTACCTCCCGCACTCCCGGCGTAACAAGACAGAAAAAAACTGAAGGGACCTTTCGTACCAACCGAAAGGTCCCTTCAGGCAAACGCGGAAGCTAGTCGATCTCCGCCACGGCTTGCGCGAACTGCGCCGCGTAGAGCCGGGCGTAGGCGCCGCCCGCCTCGAGCAGTTCCGTGTGCGTTCCCTGCTCCACGATGCTGCCGGACTCCATGACCAGGATCAGGTCGGCGTCGCGGATCGTCGAGAGCCGGTGGGCGATGACAAAACTTGTCCGGCCTTCGCGCAGCGAGTTCATCGCCCGCTGGATCAGCACCTCGGTCCGGGTGTCGACCGAGCTGGTCGCTTCGTCGAGGATCAGGATCGCGGGTTCGGCGATGAACGCCCGGGCGATGGTGATCAGCTGCTTCTCACCGGAGCTGACGTTGTCGCCCTCGTCGTCGATCACCGAGTCGTAGCCGTCCGGAAGGGTCCGGGCGAACCTGTCGACGTAGGTGGCCCGAGCCGCGGCGATGATCTTCTCCTCCGAGGCCCCGATCGCGCCGTACTCGATGTTCTCCGTGATCGTGCCGCCGAAGAGCCAGGCGTCCTGCAGCACCATGCCGGTCTTCGACCGCAGGTCCTCGCGGGTCATCGTGGCGACGTCGACGCCGTCGAGCCGGATCGTGCCGCTGTTGATCTCGTAGAACCGCATCAGCAGGTTGACCAGCGTGGTCTTGCCCGCCCCGGTCGGGCCGACGATGGCGACGGTCTGGCCGGGTTCGACGGTCAGCGACAGGTTTTCGATGAGCGGCACGTCCGGGCTGTACCGGAACGACACGTCCTGGAACTCGACCCGGCCCCGGACCTGCTCCGGGCGCGCGGGGTCGGCGGGATCCGGCTCCTGCTCCTCGGCGTCCAGCAGCGCGAAGACACGTTCGGCCGAAGCGACCCCGGACTGCAGGAGGTTCGCCATCGACGCGACCTGCATCAGCGGCTGGCTGAACTGGCGCGAGTACTGGATGAACGCCTGCACGTCCCCGAGCGACAGCGTCCCCGAAGTGACCCGCAGGGCACCGACGACCGCGACGAACACGTAGTTCAGGTTGCCGATGAACATCATCGCCGGCTGGATCATGCCGGAGATGAACTGCGCCTTGAAGCTCGCGCCGTACAACGTGTCGTTGTGCTCGGCGAAGACCGTTTCCGCCTCCTTGCGGCGGCCGAAGACCTTCACCAGCGAGTGCCCGGTGTACATCTCTTCGATATGGGCGTTGAGCTGCCCGGTGGTCCGCCACTGCTTGATGAACTGCGGCTGCGCGCGCTTGCCGATCTTCGCCGCGACATACACCGAAACCGGCACGGTCACCAGCGCGATCAGCGCCAGCAGCGGCGAGATCACGAACATCATCGCCAGCACACCGACGATCGTGAGCAACGACGTCAGGATCTGGCTGAGCGTCTGCTGCAACGTCTGCGCGAGGTTGTCGATGTCGTTGGTGACCCGGCTCAGCACCTCGCCGTGCGGCTGCTTGTCGAAGTAGCTCAGCGGCAGCCGCGCGAACTTGGCTTCCACCCTCTCGCGCAGGTCGAAGATGGCCTTCTGCACGATCGTGGTGGTCAGCCAGCCCTGCGCGTAGCTGAAGAGCGAGGCCACGAAGTAGAGCCCCGCGACGATCAGCAGCACCTGGCCGACGGCGTCGAAGTCGATGCCGACACCGGGCATGATGTCCATCGCGCTGAGCATGTCGGCGACCGTGGTGTTGCCCGACGCCCGCAGCCCGGCGATGGCTTCGGCCTTGGTCGTGCCGGCGGGAAGCTGCGCGCTGAGCACGCCGGTGAAGATCAGGTCGGTGGCGTGCCCGAGGACCTTGGGGCCGACCACGGACAGCGTGACACTGGCGATGCCGAGCAGGATCGCCATCCCGATGATGATCCGCTGCGGCCGGAGCAGCTGCATCAGCCTGCGCCCGGAACCCTTGAAGTCCAAGGCCTTCTCGGTCGGCATCCCGCCCATCATCGCGGCGGGACCACGGCCCATGCCGCCGGCGGGACCGGGGCCGCGCGCGGGGGTGGGGCGTTCGCCGGCGTCGGCGGTGGGAGTCTTCGGGGTGCTCATGCCGCCTCCTGCTCAGTGAGCTGGGAGAGCACGATCTCCCGGTAGGTTTCGTTGTCTTCCATCAGCCCCGCGTGGGTGCCGGTGCCCACGACGGTGCCTTCGTCGAGCACGATGATGCGGTCGGCCTGGCGGATCGTGCTGACCCGCTGGGCCACGATGATCACCGTGGCGTCCGCGGTTTCCCTGGCTAGTGCCGCGCGCAGGGCGGCGTCGGTGCTGTAGTCCAGCGCCGAAAAGGAATCGTCGAACAGATAGATCTCCGGGCGCCGGACGAGCGCACGGGCGATGGCGAGTCGTTGCCGCTGACCACCGGAGACGTTGGTCCCGCCTTGCGCGATCGGCGAGTTCAGGCCGTCGGCCAGCCGTTCCACGAAGTCGCGGGCCTGTGCCGTTTCCAGCGCGTGCCAGAGCTCCTCGTCGGTGGCGTCGGGCTTGCCGTACCGCAGGTTCGACGCGATCGTGCCGCTGAACAGGTACGGCTTCTGTGGCACCAGCCCGACGGCGTCGGACAGCACCGTCGAATCCAGTTCGCGGACGTCGATGTCGTCGACCAGCACAGCGCCGGTGGTGACGTCCATCAGCCGCGGGATGAGGTTGAGCAGGGTCGTCTTGCCACTGCCGGTACTGCCGATGATCGCGGTGGTCTCACCGGGCCGCGCGATCAGGTTGACGCCGTACACCACGGGCTTTTCGGCGCCGGGGTAGCAGAACTCGACGTTGCGGAGTTCGAGGTGGCCGTGGGCGATCGTGCTGCGGACCGGGTTGGGCGGGAGCACCACGCTGGACTCGGTGTCGAGCACCTCCTGGATGCGCTCCGCGGAGACCTCGGCGCGCGGCACCATCATGAACATGAAGGTGGCCATCATGATCGCCATGAGGATCTGCAGCAGGTAGCTCAGGAACGCCGTCAGCGCGCCGACCTGCATCTCACCGCTGTCGATCAGGTGCCCGCCGAACCACAGCACGGCGACGCTGGAGACGTTCACGACGAGCATCACGATCGGGAACATCAGCGACATCAGCCGCCCGACCCCGAGCGAGACGTCCAGCAGTTCGGTGTTCGTCTCGGTGAAGCGCTTGCGCTCGTGGGTGTCGCGGACGAAGGCGCGGATGACGCGGATACCGGTGATCTGCTCGCGCAGGACGCGGTTGATCCCGTCGATGCGCTCCTGCATCAGGCGGAACAGCGGGCGCATCTTCGAGATGATGAACCCGATCGCGACGGCGAGCACCGGCACGATGACCAGCAGCAGCGAGGACAGCTGCACGTTCTGCTGCAACGCCATCAGGATGCCGCCGACACACATGATGGGGGCCGACACCATCAGGGTGAATGTCATCAACGCCAGCATTTGCACCTGCTGGACGTCGTTAGTGGTTCGCGTGATTAACGACGGAGTACCGAATTGTCCGACTTCGCGGGCGGAGAAATCCTGGACGCGGTGGAAAACCCCGGATCGGAGATCGCGGCCGACGGCCATGGCGATACGCGCACCGAAGAACACCGCCCCGACCGAGCAGACGATCTGGACCAGTGAAACGGCGATCATCACGCCGCCGACCTGCAGGATGTAGCCGATATCGCCCTTCACCACGCCGTCGTCGATGATGTCGGCGTTGAGTGTCGGCAGGTAGAGGCCGGCCAGGGTCTGGACCAGTTGCAGCGCGACGACCAGCATCAGCGGCTGTTTGTACGGGCGCAGGTAGGCGCGCAGGAGTTTGATCAGCACCGGGACTCTTTCGGAAGACGGCAATTGTCGGCCACGCGGGGCCGATCAGGACGAAGGTACCGCGACGGCGAATTCGCCGCCGCCGATTTAGCTGACAGGGAATTCTTTCTCCGGTGGCGGCAGTCCGGCCGCCACCTGTTTGAGCGCCTCGACGAGGGTGGGGGCCAACTCCACTTTCGGCGTGGCGTGCAGCCAGTGGCCGAGCGCGACGCGGACCGCGCCGGAGACCGTGGCGGCCATGAGCTTCGGATACAGGTCTTGCTCGGGATCGACACCCATCCGCTGGGCGATGCCCTCCGCGAGCATCGATTCGACCTTGCCGTGCGACTTCAGGAATTCGCCGCGCAGCGCGGAGTTGCCGATCATCAACCGGACGCGCATGACGTAGTCGCGGTCCGGTTCGCCGTGTCCGGAGTACTGCTCGAGGACCGCGTTGGTCACCGCCTCCCACAGCGGTTCGCTCGCGGGGCGGGCCAGTAGTGTCTCGCGGATCCTGGTCTGCCGATCGACGCCGCTGGCGCAGATCGCTTCTTCCTTGCTGGAGAAGTAGTTGTTGAAGGTGCGCGGCGAGACGCCGACCTCGGCGGCGATCTCGTCCACGCGGACGTGCTCCAGCCCGCGTTCGGTGGCCAGGCGCACGGCCGCCCAGCTCAGCGCTTCACGCGCCGCGAGCTTCTTGCGCTCGCGCAGCGTCATGCGCTCCAGCTCGGGGTTCACCGGACCAGGGTAACCAGAAACTTGCGTGCTACGCAAATTTGTTCGCGTCGCGCAGAACCTACGCGGGAGAGGTGGCGAGGTGAGCGCCGAGAGCGCGGAGCTGGGCGGTGGCGCCGCCGAGGGCGAATTCGAGGCGCTTGGCGGCGACGAAGTAGCGGTGCAGGGGATGGTCGACGTCGATGCCGACCCCGCCGTGGATGTGCACGGCCGTGTGCGCGACGCGGTGCCCGGCGTCGGCGGCCCAGAACTTCGCGGTCGCGACCTCTTCGTCCGCTGGATGCCCGTCGACGAGCCGCCACGCCGCCTGCCACAGCGTCAGCCGGACGGCTTCGACGTCGATGTAGGCGTCGGCCAGGCGTTGCCGCACGGCTTGGAACGAGCCGATGACGTGGCCGAACTGCTCGCGCTCCCGCGCGTAGGCCGCGGTCGATTCCAAGGCGCGTTCCAGGACGCCGAGTTGCTGCGCGCACAAACCCACGGTGCCGCGCCGGCGCAGCCAGTCGTCCACGCCCGCGCCGGGGGCACCGAGCATCGACGCCGGTTCCGCGTCGGTCAGCTCGACGAGCCCGGCGTCGGCGTGGTCGACGGTCCGCTGCGCGGAAACCTCGGCTTGGTCGAAGAGAAAAACGGCCACGCCTTCGGACGTCGACGCCGGGACGAGGAAACCGTTCGCGAAGGCCGCGAAGCCGACAGCCGTCTGGGCCCCGGAAACCCGCCAGCCGCCGCCGGAGCGTTCGGCCGTGAACCCACACGGCGCGCCCGCGTCCGGGAGTACCGCGGTCAGGACGCGTTCGCCGCGGACCACCGGTACGACCCAGTGCTCGATCTGCTCGCCCGCGCCGAATTCGGCGAGTGCCGCGGCGGCCATGGTGACGGAGTGGAGATACGGGACGGGAGCGACCGCGCGGCCAACCTCGATCAGCACCGAGCACTGTTCGAGCAGGCCGAACCCGCCACCGCCGACCGACGACGGCAGCGCGGCGTCGACGATGCCCGCCTTGGCGAGCGCTCGCCACAGGTCGGCGTCGAACCCGCCGGTGCCGGGAGGACCCGGCGGTGCGGCGCGGTCGGCGAGGATCCGCCGCGTGAGCCCGGCCAGGTCTTGTTGCGCTTCGGTCAGGGCGAAGTCCATGGAGTGCTCCTCAGCGGGTGACGGGGAGGCCGAGGGCGGTCGCGGCGATGATGTCGCGCTGCACCTCGTTGGTGCCGCCGCCGAAGGTGAGGATCAGCGCCGACCGGTGCTGGCGCTCGATCCGGCCGCGCAGCAGGGCACCGGGCGAGTCCTGCCGGACGACCGCGCCCGCGCCGAGGACCTCCATCAGCAGCCGGTACGCCTCGATCGCGAACTCCGTGCCGAACACCTTCGACGCCGAAGCCTCGGCGGGCCCGAGCTCGTTTTCCGCCGCCGCCCAGGCGATCTTCCAGTTCCTCAGCTTCAGGTATTCGGCTTGCGCGTGGACCCGCGCGAGATGCAGCTGCACCCACTCGGCGTCGATGACCCGGTGTCCGTCCGGCAGTTTCGTCGCCTGGGCCCAAGCCCGCACCTCGCGCAACGCCGACTGCACCGGCGCGGCCGACGTCAGCGCGACGCGCTCCTGGTTGAGCTGGTTGGTGATCAGTGGCCAGCCCGCGTTCTCGTCGGCGACCCGGGACGTCACGGGCACGCGCACGTCGTCGTAGTACGTCGCGCTGGTGCCGACACCCGCGACAGTCCGCACCTTGGTCCAGGAAAAGCCCTCCGCGGACGTCGGCACGATCAGCATGCTGAGGCCTTTGTGCTTGCGGGCGTCGGGGTCGGTCCGCACGGCGAGCCAGACGTAGTCGGCGTACTCGATGAGGCTGGTCCACATCTTCTGCCCGTTGACGATGTAGTCGTCGCCGTCCCGGACCGCGCGCGTGCGCAGGGAGGCGAGATCGGTCCCCGCTTCGGGCTCGGAGTAGCCGATGGAGAAGTGGAGCTCCCCGGCGGCGATCTTCGGCAGGTAGAACGCCTTCTGTTCTTCGGTGCCGAACCGCATGATCGTGGGGCCGATCGTGTTCACCGTGAGGAACGGGACGGGCACTCCGGCGACGGCCGCTTCGTCGGTGAAGATCAGTTGGTCCAGCATGGGCCTGGCCTGCCCGCCGAACTCCTCCGGCCACCCGAGCGCGAGCCAGCCGTCACGGCCCAGATCACGCACGATCTCCTTGTACACCAAGCCATCGCCGTACTCGCCGCGGTTCGAATCCAGTGCCTCGCGACGCTCGGGGGTCATCAGCTTGCCGAAGTAGGCGCGCAGCTCCTCGCGCAGTGCTTCCTGCTCGGGCGTGTAGCCGATTCGCATCCGTGCCTCCATGCGGTCATGGTGTCGGGCGGGGCGCCGCGCTAGTGTAGAACCTGTTCTAGTTGTACCACGGGAACGGAGGAAGCATGGAGATCAGTGTCGACAGGTTGCTCTGCGAGGCCAACGCGCTCTGCGTGGCGTTCGCGCCCGACGTCTTCGATCTTGACGACGACGAGGAGTTGGTCCTTTCGACGTCGAGCCCGACCGCAGAGCAAGTAGAACGTGTTTCCCAAGCCGTCACCGCGTGTCCGAAGAACGCCCTGCTTATGCGGAGTTAGCGCCGTTAACTCAGCGCTTGCTAGAAACAAGAACAGATTCTAGTCTGACCCGTGAGAGTCGGACCAAAGACGGTCCGTCCCGCTCCGGCTGGGAGGCCTGATGAGCACGAGCCTCGACGGCAAGGCCGCGATCGTCACCGGCGCCGGGGCGGGCCTCGGCCGCGCGGAAGCCCTCGCCCTGGCCGAGGCCGGTGCGGCTGTCGTCGTCAACGACCTCGCCGACGCCTCCGCGGTGGTGGAGGAGATCGAAGCCGCGGGCGGGAAGGCACTCGCCGTCACCGGCGACATCTCCGAACGCGCCACGGCCGACGCGCTCCTCGCGGCGGCGGTCGAGCACTTCGGCGGGCTGCACGTCGTCGTCAACAACGCGGGCCTGCTGCGGGACAAGATGCTCTTCGGCATGTCCGACGACGACTGGGACCTCGTGCTGAAGGTCCATCTGCGCGGGCATTTCCTGCTCTCCCGCAACGCCGCCGCGTACTGGCGGGACAAGTCCAAAAGCGACGGTGGCCCGGTGTACGGCCGGGTGGTCAACACCGCGTCCGAGGCATTCCTCGTCGGGTCCGCCGGGCAGGCCAACTATTCGGCCGCGAAAGCCGGGATCGCCGCGCTGACCGTGTCCACCGCCCGCGGACTCTCCCGCTACGGCGTCCGCGCGAACGCCATCTGCCCACGCGCCCGGACGGCCATGACCTTAGGAGTATTTGGAGCGTGGAACTCCGTTGAGGGTGGTGGTGGGCGACGGGAGGGAGTTTTCGGCGACGCTTCAACGGAAGGCGGGGACCCGCTGTCGGTCGACCACGTGGCGCCGTTCGTCGCTTTCCTCGCCTCACCGGCCGCCGAGAAGATCAACGGTCAGGTGTTCGTGGTGCACGGCGGCATGGTCGCGCTGCTGCGCCCGCCGACCGTCGAGCACCAGTTCACCACCCAAGACTTCGAAACCGATCTCGGCGGCTACTTCGCCGAGCGTGACCCGGAAAGCATGTTCGCCGCCACGGAAACCCTGTCCCTGCCCCGAGGAGAGTCATGACGCTCAGCGTGCAGCCGCATCGCGAATCGGTCGGGCTGAAGGCCGGTCAGTTGTACATCGACGGGCAGTGGGGGCCCGCGCGCGACGGCGCGACCTGGACCCACCACCATCCCGCGACCGCCGAACCGATCGGGGAGTTCGCCGTCGCGTCGGCGGCCGACGTCGACGACGCCGTGGCCGCCGCGCGCAAGGCGTTCGACTCGGGAACGTGGTCGAACTCCCGCGCGACCGTCCGGATCAGCCTCCTGCACCGCTACGCGAACCTGCTGCGCGAGCACGCCGACGAGCTGCGTGCGTTGCAGGCACTGGACAACAGCGTGCCCCTGTCCTTCGGCGGCATCTACGCGAGCTCGGTCGGCGCGGCCGCGGACATCTTCGACCACCACGCCGGTTGGATAGACAAGATCGGCGGCCAGACCCTGCCGCCGTACCAGGGCGGCGACCACCTCGCCATGACCTTCCGCGAGCCGATCGGCGTGGTCGCGGCGATCCTGCCGTGGAACGCGCCCTTCCTGCTCTTCGCCCAGAAGATCGCCCCGGCGCTCGGCGCGGGCTGCACGGTGGTGCTCAAGGCGTCGGAGTTCGCGACGTTTTCCGTGCTGCGCATGGTCGAACTGCTCGCCGAAGCCGGACTTCCCGCCGGGGTGCTCAACTTCGTCACCGGTCCCGGCGACCCGACGGGCGAGCGGCTCATCACGCACCCGGACGTCGACAAGGTCAGCTTCACCGGCAGCCGCGCGGTCGGCAAACGCATCGTGGAGGCGTCCGCGGGCACGCTCAAGCGAGTGTCGCTCGAGCTCGGCGGCAAGAGCCCGGCGCTCGTCTTCGCGGACGCGCCGAACGTGACCATGGCCGCGATGACGACCATGGGCGCGGTCACGATGGGCCTGGCCGGGCAGGTGTGTGTGGCCAACACTCGCGCGCTGGTGCACCGGGACGTCTACGACGAGTTCGTCGGCGCCGCGGCGAACCTCGCGGGCATGATCACCTACGGCGACCCGTTCGACCCGGCCGTCATCTCCTGCCCGCTGATCAACCCGAAGCAGCTCGAACGCGTGCTCGGTTACATCGAGCAGGGCAAGGCCGAAGGCGCGCGGCTGGTGACCGGCGGCGAGCGTCTCGGCGGCGACCTCGCGGCCGGCAACTTCGTCGGCCCGACCATCTTCGCCGACGTCGACAACTCGTCGACCATCGCGCGGGAGGAGATCTTCGGGCCGGTGCTCGCGATCGTGCCGTTCGAGACCGAAGAAGAAGCCGTGCGGCTGGCCAACGACACCGAGTACGGGCTTGGCGCGGGCGTGTTCACCTCGGACGTCCAGCGTGCTTTCCGCGTGGCACGCAGGCTTCGTGCCGGGACCGTCGGCATCAACGGGTTCCAGGTCGAGCCGCATCTGCCGTTCGGCGGGTTCAAACAGTCCGGGCTCGGCCGTGAGGGCGGGCAGTCGGCGTTCGAAGCGTTCACCGAACTGAAAACCGTGCTCATGCCGCTCGGTGAGGAGATGATGTGATGGGCCGCCTCGAAGGCAAGGTCGCTGTGGTCACCGGCGCGGCGCGAGGCCAAGGCGAAGCCGCCGTGCGGGCATTCGTCGCGGAGGGCGCGAAGGTCTTGATCGCCGACGTCAACGACACCGACGGCAAGAAGCTCGCCGACGAACTCGGGGACGCCGCGATCTACCAGCACCTCGACGTCGGCGAGGAAGCCGACTGGGCGACGGCGATCGAGCGCGTCACCGGCGAGTTCGGCTTGCCGACTGTCTTGGTGAACAACGCCGGAATCCTGCATTTCGCGGAGCTCGCGAGTACCAAGCTCGCCGACTACGAGCGCGTTGTCAAAGTGAATCAAATCGGGGCGTTTCTCGGCATGCGTTCGGTCGTTGGACCGATGACGGAAGCCGGTGGCGGTTCCATCATCAACGTGTCCTCTGTGGAGGGTCTGGCCGGGATGCCTTTTCTCATCGCCTACACCGCGAGCAAGTTCGCGATCCGCGGCATGACGAAGGTCGCCGCGCTGGAACTGGGTGCGAAGAACATCCGGGTCAACTCCGTGCATCCGGGCATGATCGACACGAAGATGATCTCCGACGCCGCGGGCGGGATCGAAATCGACCTCGCCCGTGTCGGCAAGAAGGTGGCGCTCGGCCGGGTCGGCAAACCGGAGGAA
Source organism: Amycolatopsis sp. (assembly GCF_036008905.1). Classification (GTDB taxonomy): domain Bacteria; phylum Actinomycetota; class Actinomycetes; order Mycobacteriales; family Pseudonocardiaceae; genus Amycolatopsis. The sequence continues at coordinate 43,655 of NZ_DASYMU010000210.1, forward strand.
ATCGCCCGTCTGGTGGTGTTCCTGGCGAGCGAGGACAGTTCGTATTGCACGGGCTCGGAATTCGTCGCCGACGGAGGTGCCACCGCGACCCACGCCCTGAAAATCTGAGGAGTAGATCCAAGGAGCTAGTGAACACCGCTAACAGAAGTTGGTGTCACCGGGTGCGTAAGACTTCAGGCACAACTCGGGGCGAACGCACGCGGAGGTGTGGTGGGCGACAGGAATGGGGCTCTTCGGATCCCTGGAACCGCCGCACTGACCCAGGTGGGCCGGTTGTCGACGTTGTCGTGGGAAGTGCTGCGCGCGATCTTCAAGCGCCCGTTCCAGTACCGCGAGTGGATCCAGCAGTGCTGGTTCTTCGCCAGCGTGACGATCCTGCCGACGGCGTTGGTCGCGATCCCGTTCGGCGCGGTGATCGCGCTGCAGCTCGGGTCGCTGACGCAGCAGATCGGCGCGCAGTCGTTCACCGGCGCGGCCAGCGCGCTCGCCATCGTGCAGCAGGCGAGCCCGTTGATCACGGCGTTGCTCGTCGCCGGAGCGGGTGGCAGCGCCGTCTGCGCGGACATCGGCGCCCGCAAGATCCGCGAAGAGATCGACGCGATGGAAGTGCTCGGCGTCAATCCCATCCAGCGGCTCATCGTGCCGAGGGTGCTCGCCGCGATGGTGGTTTCGGTACTGCTGAACGGCTTGGTGAGCGTCGTCGGCGTGCTCGGCGGGTACTTCTTCAACGTCGTCATGCAGGGCGGCACCCCGGGTGCGTACCTCGCGAGTTTCAACGCGCTGGCGCAGCTGCCCGACCTCTGGATCAGTGAGATCAAGGCGGTGCTCTACGGCTTCGTCGCCGGGGTGGTCGCGGCGTTCCGCGGGCTGAATCCGGCGGGCGGGCCCAAGGGCGTCGGCGACGCGGTGAACCAGGCCGTGGTCATCACCTTCCTGCTGCTGTTCCTGATCAACGTGGTGCTGACGGCGATCTATCTGCAGGTCGTGCCGCCGAAGGCGCTATGACCACACAAGAGAACCCGCGGGTGACCGACCGGACGCTGGAGATCATCGCGCGTCCGGGTGCCAGCCTGGAGGGGCTCGGCGCGCAGCTGTCGTTCTACCTGCGTTCGCTCGCGTGGGCGCCTCGCACAATTCGCCGGTACGGCAAGGAAACCCTGCGGATCCTGACCGAGGTCATGTTCGGCAGCGGTGGCCTCGCGGTCATCGGCGGCACGCTCGGCGTGATGATCGGCATGACGCTGTTCACCGGCCTGATCGTGGGGCTCCAGGGCTACGCCGCGCTCAACCAGCTCGGTACCGCGGCGCTGACGGGGTTCATCTCCGCCTACTTCAACACCCGTGAAGTGGCCCCGCTTTCGGCCGGGCTCGCGCTCTCGGCGACGGTCGGCTGCGGGTTCACCGCGCAGCTCGGCGCGATGCGGATCTCCGAGGAGATCGACGCGCTCGAGGTGATGGGCGTGCCGAGCATGCCGTACCTCGTCACCACGCGCGTGCTGGCCGGGGTCGCGGCCGTCATCCCGCTCTACGCCGTCGGGCTGCTGTCCTCGTACCTCGCGTCCCGGCAGATCACCATCTGGCTCTACGGCCAGTCCGCGGGCACCTACGACCACTACTTCACGCTGTTCCTGCCGCCGGAGGACGTGCTCTGGTCGTTCCTCAAGGTGATCGTCTTCAGCGTGCTGGTGATCCTTTCCCATTGCTACTACGGCTACACGGCCTCCGGTGGCCCGGCCGGCGTCGGGGTCGCGGTAGGCCGCGCGGTGCGGACGTCGATCGTGCTGATCTCGGTGCTCGACTTCTTCCTCAGCCTGGCGATCTGGGGCGCCAACACCACGGTGAGGATTTCGGGATGAACCGGAGACTTCTGCTGCGACGGCTGCGGTACCAGGTGCTCGGCCTGGTGTTCCTGCTTGTGGCGGCGCTGTTCTTCGTCACCACGATCGCCGTTTACCACAAGGAGTTCACCCCGATCACCGAAGTACGCCTGGAAACCGACCATGTCGGGAACCAGATGCGGGTGGGCGCGGACGTGAAGATCCGCGGCATGGTCGTCGGCGAGGTGCGCTCTATCGAGGTCGCCGGGGACCACACCGCGCTCGGGCTCGCGCTGGAGCCGGACAAGACCTCGGTCATCCCCGCCAACGTTTCCGCGCGGCTGCTGCCGAAGACGTTGTTCGGCGAGCGGTACGTCGCCTTGCAGGTGCCCGAACAGGGTCCGCTAAAGCAGGCCGTTGGTGCCATCGAGGCCGGGGACGTGATCGGGCAGGACCGCAGCAGCACGGCGATCGAACTCGAGAAGGTACTCGGCGACGTCATGCCGCTGCTGCAAGCCGTCCAGCCCCAGAAACTGGCCAGCACGCTGAACGCCGTCGCCACCGCGTTGGATGGCCGTGGCACGCAGCTCGGCCAGACACTCGTGCAGTTGTCGGACTACCTGGGCGAGCTGACTCCGTCGCTGCCCGATCTCAAGGCCGACTTCACCGGGCTGGCCAACGTGTCCTACATCTACGACAAGGCCGCGCCCGATCTGCTGGAGGCACTCGCCGACCTCACCACCACGAGCCGGACGCTGGTCGAAAAGCAGCAGGGACTGTCCGAAGTGTTCGCCACGGTCACCACGGCGTCGACCGATCTGACGAACTTCCTTTCGGTGAACAAGGAAAACCTCATCCGGCTGACCACCGCGGTCCAGCCGACGCTCGACGTCCTCGCCAAGTACGCGCCGGAATACCCGTGCCTGCTGCAGCAGCTGGCCGAGCAGGTGCCGAACGCTGAACTGGCCTTCGGCAAGGGAACCGCGCATCCCGAGGTGAGCAAGGTGACCATCGAGTTCACGTCGAGCCGCGGCAAGTACCTGCCCGGCGTCGACGAGCCGAAGTACGAAGACAAGCGCGGACCCCGGTGCTATCCCAAGGTCCCGCACCCGGGCGTCTGGCCGCAGTACCCGCCCGACGGTGCCATCAAGGACGGCTCGTCCAAGCCCGCGCCGCCGCGTTCGGACGGCACGTTGCCCGGTGGCGGGTCGACGTCGCTCTCCAATTCGTCGGCGGAGCAACAACTGATGGACGTCCTGCTGGCTCCGGCGATGGGGGACGAAGCGGCGCCGAGCTGGGGCGGGCTGCTTGTCGGGCCGCTGTACCGCGGCGCGGAGGTGGAGCTCAAATGAGCCGCACAGTTCCGTCGCTGATCAAGATCCTGATCTTCGCCGTGGTCACCGTGGTGCTCACCGGCATCCTCGGCGCCACGATCGCGAACACGAACTTCGGCGTCACCTCCGGCTATACCGCGTTGTTCACCGACGCGTCCGGACTCAACGAAGGCGATGACGTCCGCATCGTCGGGGTGAAGGTCGGCCAGGTCAGCGGGATCACCGTGGCGGAGGGCGAGACCAACCACGCGGAGGTCCGGTTCGACATCGAGGCGTCGCGCAAGCTACCCGAGTCGGTGACGGCGACGATCAAGTACCGCAACCTCGTCGGGCAGCGGTATCTCTCGCTCGGCACGGACGTCGGCGACGAGAAGGTGCTCCCCGAAGGCGGCACGATCCCGCCCGAGCACACGCGGCCCGCGCTGAACCTGACGGTGTTGTTCAACGGGTTCAAGCCGCTTTTCCAGGCGCTCAACCCGGAAGACATCAACAAGCTGTCCTACGAGATCATCCAGGTCTTCCAGGGCGAGGGCGGCACGATCTCGAGCCTGTTGTCGCACACGGCTTCGGTCACCACCGCCATCGCGGGCAAGGACAAGGTGATCGGCCAGGTCATCGACAATCTCAACAACGTCCTCGCCACGGTCAACGGCCGTGGCCCGGAACTGGCTAACCTGATCGACCAGACCCAGCAGCTGGTCACCGGGCTCGCCGAACAGCGCGGCCCGATCGGGGAAGCCGTTGCGGCGCTGGGGGATCTCACGGTGACGACGTCCGGGCTGCTCGCCGGCGCGCGGCCCGCGCTGCAGGACGACATCGGCCAGATCGGGCTGCTTTCGGAGAACCTCAACAACTCCGAGCAGCTCGTCGAGCATCTTCTCCAGGTGCTGCCCGGGAACCTGGAGAAGTTCACCCGGACGTTGAGCTACGGCAGCTGGTTCAACTACTACCTGTGCGGGATCAACGGCCGGATCGGTATCTCCTCGCTCAACATCGAGCTGCCGATCGTGCCGCTGCCGCTGAGTGAGCGTCCCGAAAGGTGTGGGCCGTGAAACCGCTGAAGGACCGCAACCAGGCCGCCGTCGGCGGGGTCACGATCGTGCTCGTCGTGCTGTCCATCCTGACGGCCTACTTCTCCGACAGCCTCCCGATCTTCGGCAACGGCACGACGTACACCGCGGACTTCGCCGAGGCGGCCGGGCTGGCGCCGGACAACGAGGTCCAGGTCGCCGGGGTCAAGGTCGGGCAGGTGACCAAGGTTTCGCTGGCGGGTAAGAAGGTCGCCGTCAAGTTCCGGGTCGAGGGCGTGCGGGTCGGGGACGCGACCACGGCGTCGATCGAGATCAAAACCTTGCTGGGGGAGAAGTATCTGGCGCTGACGCCCGCGGGTGGGGCGGCGCAGAATCCGCAGGAGGCCATTCCGGTGCAGCGGACGCGCACGCCGTTCGAGCTGCAGGACGCGTTCCAGCAGCTGTCCCAGACCGTCGGCGACATCAACACCCAGCAGCTGGCGCAGAGCTTCAACGTGCTCTCCGACAGTCTCAAGGACAGCCCGCAGTACATGAAGGACGCGCTCACCGGGCTTTCGTCGTTGTCCCAGACGGTTTCTTCGCGGGACAAGGAACTTCGTACCCTGCTGGGCAACACGAGCCAGGTGTCGAAGACGCTCGCCGATCGCAATGCCCAGCTGCAGAAGGTCATCAGCGACGGGAACCTGTTGCTCACCGAACTGCAGAACCGCAAGGACGCGATCAGCGCGCTGCTGAAGGGAACCCAGCAGTTGTCCACGCAGCTCTCCGGGCTGGTGGCGGACAACCGCGGGCAATTGAAGCCGACGCTGGAGAAGCTCGGGAAGGTCACCGATGTGCTGCAGCGCAACCAGGACAACCTGTCGCGGAGCCTGGCGTTGATGGCGCCGTTCGCCAGGGTCGGCGCCAACGCGACCGGTAACGGCCGCTGGTTCGAGGGCTATCTGTGCGGGCTGCTGCCGCCGACGCTCACGCCGCTCGGGCTGGAGATCAACCCGGAGGGCTGCACCCCGCCGATAGCCGCGCCGAACCAGGGGGTGGGGGGACGATGACGATGTCGACGAGAACCGGTCGTGATCTCTACACCTGGCTGGCGTTCGCGTGTGTCGTGGTCCTGCTCCTGACGGCCGGGCTCTGGCTGGCTTTCCGGGATCCGGGCGGCACCAAGCTCAGCGCGTACTTCGGGAAGACGGTCGGGCTGTACGCGGGATCTTCGGTGCGGGTGCTGGGAGTCAAGGTCGGTGAGGTCACCAGCGTGACCCCGCAGGGCGACGCCGTCCGGGTGGAGTTGCGGGTCGACGACGGCGTGCCGATCCCGGCCGGCGCGGGGGCGGTCGTCGTCGCGCCGAGTCTCGTCAGCGACCGGTACGTCCAGCTGACCCCGGCCTACGACGTCGGCCCGGTGATGGCGACCGGGACGGTGATCCCGAAGCAGCGCACGGCGACCCCCGTCGAACTCGACGATCTGTACAACAGCCTGAACGAGCTTTCCACCGGCCTCGGGCCCGATGGCGCGAACAAGAACGGCGCGTTGTCGGGTGTGCTCGACACCGCCGCGGCCAACCTCGACGGTAACGGGCAGAACCTCAACACCACGGTGACCCGGTTGTCGGAACTGGCCGCCACTTTGGACGGTTCCAAGGACGACCTGTTCGCGACCGTGCAGAACCTCAACTCGTTCACGAAAGCCTTGGCGGACAGCGATGCTCAGCTCAACGAGTTCTACCGGCGAGCCGCCGACGTCGGCGGATTCCTCGCCGCGGAATCGGGAGACGTCGGCGCCGCGCTGACGTCACTTTCGACGTCACTCGGGGATGTGCGGTCCTTCGTGGAGGAGAACAAGGATCTCCTTTCGTCCAATGTGGACAAACTGGCCGGGCTGACCAAGGTGCTCGTGGACCAGCGGGCCGCGCTCGCCGAGGTGCTCGACATCGCTCCGGTCGGCGCGACCAACTTCATCAACTCCTACGACGCCGCGTCCGGCACGATCGCGGTGCGCGACAATCTCAACGAGATCACCCATCCGCCGATCCTGACCGTCTGCCGGTTGATCAGCGCCAGTACCCCCAAGCAAGTCCCGGACACGCTCGGCAACATCTGCAAGCAGCTCGCACCGGTCCTCGACGGCACACTCCCGCTGCCGACGGTGTCGCAGACGCTCGCGTCGATCCAGCAAGGGGAACTGCCGCCGTTGCCGCTCCCGCTGCTCGGTGTGCTCACGCAGCTTTCGGGAGGTGGCCCGAAATGAGGCGGATCGCAGGCGTGCTCGTCGGGGTTCTGCTGCTCGCGTCCTGCAGCGACGGCGGTTTTTCCGGGCTCTACAACACCCCGCTGCCCGGTGGCGCCGACCTCGGTGACCATCCGTACCGGGTCACCGCGCAGTTCTCCGACGTGCTCGACCTCGTTCCGCAGGCGACTGTCAAGGTCAACGACGTCCCGGTCGGCCGCGTCGAGAAGATCGAACTGGCGCCGGACACACATTCCGCCCTCGTCACGCTGACCGTGAACGGCGACATCGTTCTCCCGGCCAACGCGGGTGCCGAGTTGCGGCAATCCAGTCTGCTGGGGGAAAAGTTCGTCGAGCTGCACACGCCGGTGGCGGAAGCGGCTACCGGAAGGCTCGCCGACGGCGCGAACATTCCACTGGCCAGGACCAACCGCAACCCCGAGGTGGAGGAAGTCCTCGGCGCGCTTTCGCTGCTGCTCAACGGCGGCGGGGTCGAGCAGCTGCAGAAGATCAGTCACGAACTGACGAACGCTTTGTCGGGCAACGAACCGCAGATCCGGGCACTGCTGTCCCATGTGGACGAGATCGCGACCGAACTCGACGCGAGCAAGGGTGAGATCGTCCGGGCCATCGACGGGCTGAACAAGCTCTCCGGCACACTCGTCACCCAGACCGGGAACCTGACGACGGCGCTCGACCACCTCGCGCCCGGTCTCAAAGTCGTTACCGAGCAACGGGATCAGCTCGTCGGCATGCTGGACGCGCTGAACAAGCTCTCCGGGGTCGCCGTCGACACGGTCAACAAGAGCGGGGACCAGCTGATCGCGAACCTCAAGGCGTTGCAGCCGTCGCTGCACAAACTCGTCGAAGCTGGCGACAACCTGCCGAAGGCCCTGCAGATCCTGCTGACGTATCCGTTGCCGGACTACGCCGGCAACGTCATCAAGGGTGACTACGCCAACGTCGAGGCCACTGTGGACCTGAACCTCGACACGCTCCTGGAGAACCTCAGCAGCTCCTCGCAGTCGTTCATCCCGATCCCCGGCACACAAGGCACCGGGACACCGGGCGCGACCGGGTTCAACAACGGCACCCCGCCGCCCCCGCTTCCGTTGCCCGCCAACGTGCCCTCGGCACCACAGCCGGGCGATCTGGTCGGTGGCCTGCTCGGCACGTTGCTCGGCGGTGGCCGATGATCACCGGGAAGCATCGGCTGAAGCTGCTGGCGTTCGTGGTCATCGCGGTGGTTTCCGTGGTGTACGCGGGCGGGAAATACGCCGGCCTCGGCCGTCTGTTCGGCACCACCGGGTATCTGGTGACAGCGCAGATGAGCGACTCCGGCGGCATCTTCGTCAACGCCGAGGTCGCCTACCGCGGGGTCGCGATCGGCAGGGTCGCGACGATGACCCTGACCGATCGTGGGGTGGACCTCGGACTGGACATCGACGCGGACAGCCCGAAGGTCCCGGCGGACACGCACGCGGCGGTGTCCAACCGGTCCGCGGTCGGCGAGCAATTCGTAGACCTGTTACCCCAGAACGAGAACGGGCCGTACCTCGAAGACGGCTCGGTGATCCGCACGGACCGGACGTCCATCCCGCTCTCGCCGGACACCGTGCTGAGCAACCTCGACAAGCTGGTGTCGAGCGTGCACCCGGAGTCGCTGCGGACCGTGGTCGACGAGACGTACACGGCGTTCGCCGACGCCGGGCCGGATCTGCAGAAGCTCCTCGACAGCGCTGATTCGCTCACCACGACCGCCGTCCAATACCTGCCGCAGACGCAAGGGCTGCTGGCCGACGCCCGCACGGTGCTGGACACGCAACAGCGTCAGGCCGCCAACATCACGACGTTCTCCAGCGGGCTGAAGACGATCTCCGCGCAGCTGAAGTCGTCGGACCCGCAGCTGCGCAAGGTCATCGAAGAAGCGCCGAAGCTGAGCCGCGAGATCAGCGACGTGCTGGCGGTTTCGGGCAGCGACCTCGGGATCGTGTTCGCGAATCTGCTGACCACCGCGCAGATCACCTCGGCGCGTACCAGTTCCATCGAGGAACTGCTGGTGGCGTACCCGATCATCTCGGCGTTCGCGCCCAGCACCTCGCCCGACGGGACCGGGCATTTGGGGGTGGTGCTGAACCTCTTCGATCCGGCGTCCTGTACTAAAGGGTATGAAGGCACGACGCAGCGTCCTGCCAACGATCTCACGGAGGCGCCGGTGAACATGTCGGCGTACTGCGCGGAGCCGCCGGGCAGCCCGACCGGGGTGCGCGGGGCGCAGAACGCGCCCTACGCGGGTAAGCCCGTCGACGTGCCCGCTCCGGCCCGGCAACAGGCCCCGGCGGACGCACGGCAGGGACAGTTGCCGGGTGTCTTGGGCCTGGTCACCGGCGGCCTCGGTCCGGCCAGCGTCGGTCGTCTACTCGGGTTGCCGGGTTGAGCCGGGACAAGATCCGCGACGGCCTCGGTGTACTCACGGTGCTCGCCCTGCTCGCGGCCGCGTGGTTCGGCTGGTCCTGGTGGAGCGCCTCCCATGACGACGAGCTCTCGCTGGCCCGCGAGCGCGACACCGCTCTCGCCGTCGCGAGCAACGGGCTGGTCGTGCTGAACACCTTCGACTACCGCAACGGCGAACGCGACCTGGACCGCTGGATCGGCGTCACCACCGGGCAGCTCGAGAAGGACCTCAGCGCGGACCGGAAACTGCAGCTCGACCGCGCCAACTCCAGCCAGACCTTCGCCACGGCCACGCTCCGGCAGGCCGCGGTCACCGAGCTGAACGCCGGCGCCGGGACGGCCAAGCTCATCGCCGTGCTCGACGTCCGGCTGAGCACCGGCGGTGCCGCCGCGGCCCCCGCGCTGAGCCGGCTGAACGTGGATCTCACCCGGACGGGCGACGGCTGGAAAGTCAGCGCGGTACAGGCGGGCGGGCGATGAAGGCGTTTCTCCGGAACCGGGCGGCCGTGCTGCCCGTGCTCGCCGCTGTGGTGGTCCTCGCCCTCGGCGGCGCGGTTTCGTTCGCGTTCCAGGCGAACTCGCTGACCGCCGGCGACCCGGCCGGGAACAAGGCACTGGTCGACCAGGCCGAGACGGGCGCGGTCTCCGAGCAGGTCGGCGCCGCGGTCAAGGCGATCTTCTCCTACGACTTCAGCAATCTGCCGCGCACCGAACGCGCCGCCGCCGACGTCCTCGTCGACACGGCGGTGGCTCAGTACCGCGGCAGCTTCGCGGCGGCGAAAAAGCAGGCGGAGGAGCAGAAACTCGTCCGCACCACCACGGTCCGCTCGATCGGCGTCCGCGAGATCCGGGGCGACCGGGCGACGGTGCTGCTGTTCCTGGACCAGCAGACGTTGCACACGGCCGACAACCAACAGGAGTCCGCCGGGGCGCAGCTCGACATCACCGCGAAACGCGTCGACGGCCGCTGGAAGATCGCCGGCCTCACCGCCCTCTGAAGGCACCTTCCGACCCAGCGTCCGCAACCACAGCCACCTGTCGACAGATGGCGAAGGTCATTGAGCCACTCAGCCAAGCCGAGCCTGGGCACTCTTAGCCGCCCAGGCGATGTCTCAAACGGCTCGTTGGTGTCACTCAACGTCCTTAACGCGTCGTTCAGGACACCCCTCGGCGCGTCATGGTTCCCCGCCGATGCCGCATTCGGCCTTCTCGTGAAAAAGAGACTGCACCCCCGAGCGCCGACGTCAAGGGTGCGAGTTAACGTTTGGATATGACCTCTCTCTCCCCTGACCTCGAGCGCGCTCGCCGCGACTACGCCGCCCTCGTCGAGCAGGGCCTCGCCCTCGACATCACCCGGGGCAAGCCGTCCCCGCGGCAGCTCGACCTGTCGCTGGAGATGCTGAAGCTGCCGGGCGAGGTCTACACCGCCGAGGACGGCACCGACTGCCGCAACTACGGTGGCCTGCAAGGACTCCCCGAGGTCCGCCGCCTGTTCAGCGGCTTCCTCCAGGTCCCGCTGGCGCAGCTGGTCGCGGCCGGGAACTCCAGCCTGGAGCTCATGCACGACACCGTCGTCCAGTCGATGCTGAGCAAGCTGCCGGGTGCCGAGCGCCGCTGGGCCGACGAGCCGCGCATCGCGTTCCTCTGCCCGGTTCCGGGCTACGACAGGCACTTCGCGCTGTCCGAGCGCTTCGGCATCGAGCTGATCCCGGTCCCGATGACCGCGACCGGCCCCGACATGGACGTCGTCGAGCGGCTCGCCGCCGAGGACCCGGCCATCAAGGGCATCTGGTGCGTGCCGAAGTACAGCAACCCGGACGGCGTCTCGTACAGCGACGAGACCGTGCGCCGGCTCGCGGCCATGCCGACGGCGGCGCCGGACTTCCGCATCTTCTGGGACAACGCCTACGTGGTGCACGACCTGACCGACGAGTCGGTCGAGATCGCCGACATCCTCAAGCTCGCCGAGGACAGCGGCAACGCCGACCGCGTGTTCGTCTTCGGCTCGACGTCGAAGATCACCACCGCCGGCAGCGGCGTCGGGTTCGTCGGCTCCTCGCCCGCGAACGTCAAGTGGCTGCTCGGCCTGCTGGGCAAGCGGACCATCGGCCCGGACAAGGTGAACCAGCTCCGTCACGCGATGTTCCTGCGGGACGAGGACGGCGTCCGCGCGCACATGCGCAAGCACCGCGAGCTCATCGCGCCGAAGTTCGAAGCCGTCGACAAGATCCTGACCAAGGAGCTCGGCGACAGCGGCCTCGCGACGTGGACCAAGCCCGCCGGTGGCTACTTCATCAGCCTCACGGTGCCGGAAGGCTGCGCCAAGGAGGTCGTGCGTCTCGCGAAGGGCGCCGGTATCGCGCTGACGCCCGCGGGCGCGACGCACCCCGGTGGCAACGACCCCGAGGACCGCACCATCCGCATCGCGCCGACGTACCCCGAGCTCGCCGAGGTCGAGGCCGCCATCGCCGGTCTCGCCGTCTGCGTGCGCCTGGCCGTCGCCGAAAAGGCCTGACACCTGCCGCCATCTGTCGACAGATGGCGATCTCGTGAAGTGCTATGAACGGACCCTTCCTCTCGTTTTTTGAGAGGAAGGGTCCGTTCATAGCACTACAGACCTGCCTGGCTGAACCGCCGCACCGACAGCGGCACGAACACCGCCAGCAGCAGGAGCGACCACAGCAGCGACGCCGTGACCGGGTTCGCCAGCGGCCAGGCCGCGTCGGCCGCGGGCACCCCCGGGTTGCCGAACAGCGAGCGGCACGCGGCCACCGTGGCGCTGATCGGGTTCCAGTCGCAGATCACCCGGAGCCACGCGGGCATCCCGCCGGTCGGCACGAAGGCGTTGGACAGCATGGTGACCGGCAACGTCAGCGGTGCCAGCTGGTCCGCGGTCTGGTCGTTCTTCACCAGCAGCCCGAAGTACGTCCCGATCCAGGACACCGCGTACCGGAAGAGAACCAGCACGCCGATCGCCCCGAGCGTGGGCCAGAGTCCGTCGTGCGCCCGCCAGCCGCACGCGTACCCGCAGGCGAGCATGATCGCCAGGCTCATCAGGCCACCGAAGACGTCGGCGCCGGTTTCCCCGAGCGGGACCGCGGCCCGGCTCATCGGCAGCGCGCGGAAGCGGTCCATCACGCCCCGGGTGTGGTCGCCCGCGACGCTCAGCATCGTGACGCTCAGTGCGGAGAAGCTGGTCATCACGAACAACCCCGGCATGAGGTATTCGCGGTAGTTCCCGCCGCCGGGCACCGCGATCGCGCTGCCGAAGACGAAACCGAACAGCACCACCATGATCGCGGGGAAGATGAGCATCCCGGCGATCTGGCCGGGCTGGTGCCTGAGCTGTTCGAGCCGTCGCCGGGTCAACGTCCAGCCGTCGAGTGCCGTGGTCATGCCGCCACCTCTTTTCCCGTGAGAGTCAGGAAAACGTCGTCGAGCGTCGGTTTGCGCAAGCCCACGTCCCGCACCACCACGCCGGCCGCGTCGAGCTCGCGGACGACGACAGGCAGCTGAACCTCCGCGCGCAGCGGAACGCTGACGCTCAGTTCGTCGAGATCCGTTGCCGCGACGGAGTTTCCGAGCAGGCTCAGCACTGTGGCCGCGCCTTCGAGATGCGCGGGGTCCGACACGATCACGTCGAGATGGGAGCCGATCCGGGCCTTGAGCTCGTCCGGCGTTCCCGAGGCGATCACCTTGCCGCCGTCGACGACGGCGATGTTCGCGGCGAGTTGGTCGGCCTCGTCGAGGTACTGGGTGGTCAGCAGGACCGTGGTCCCGTCGGCGACGAGGTCGCGGACGGTGGCCCAGATTTCGTTGCGGCTGCGGGGATCGAGCCCGATGGTCGGCTCGTCGAGGAAGAGCACGGCCGGTGCGGTGATGAGGCTGGTGATCAGATCGATCCGCCGCCGCATGCCGCCGGAATAGGTTTCGGTGAGCCGGTCGGCGGCGTGTTCGAGGCCGAACTTCGCCAGCAGCTCGTCGGCCCTGGCCCGCGCGCCGCGTTCGCCGAGCCTGGCGAGCCTGCCGAACATCCGCAGGTTCTCGCGCCCGGTGAGCTTGTCGTCGACCGCGGGGTGTTGCCCGGCGAGACCGATGCGCTTGCGTACCTCCCCGGCTTCGGTCGCGACGTCGTAGCCGGCCACCGTGGCGCGGCCCGAGGTCGGCCGGGTCAGCGTGGACAGGACGCGGACGGCGGTGCTCTTGCCGGCGCCGTTCGGGCCGAGCAGCCCGAAGATCGTGCCGGTGGGCACGGAGAGATCGAGGCCGGTCAAGGCTTCCTTGGTGCCGAACCGTTTGCGGAGTCCTTCGGTGACGACGATCGCGTCGCCGTGAGGTCGGGTCATTTTCCCCTCCAGATTAAGTGAGTACGTTGTACGCGGTTGTGACTGTAGTGAACCGGGTACGATGTACGCAACTACTCATTCCAAGGAGGCCCGAGCCCGTTGTCCGAAGAGACCCCGATCATCTGGATGCGGCCCGAGAAGCCCGCGCGCGGCCCGGCACCGACCTACAGTCGCCGTCAGATCGCGGCCACGGCCATCAAGATCGCCGACGAGGACGGGCTCGAAGCCCTGTCCATGCGCCGGATCGCGGCCGAGCTGGGCACCGGGGCGATGACGCTCTACCGGTACCTGCCCACCAAGGAGGACCTCTACGCGGTCATGCTCGACGAGGCGTACGGCGAGATCGAGCACCGGCCGCCCACCGGCGACGTGCGCGAGGATCTGCGGGTGCTGGCCCACTCCCGGCGGGCGCTGCTACTACGGCACAAGTGGTTGATGGCCGTCGCGATCGGACGGCCGATCTTAGGGCCGAACATGGCGCGGGGCAACGAAAAGTACCTGGCGCTCGTGGACGGCCACGGGCTCGGCATCGACGACATGTTCGCGGTGCTGGCGCTCGTACAGCGCTGGGTCACCGGTTTCGTGCAGGACGAGATCTCCGAAGCGGAGGGCGCGCGCCGGTCAGGACTGGATCTCGTGGGCTGGCAGCGGCGCACCGGCCCGTACGTCTTCCAACTGCTGGAGACGGGCGAATTCCCTTACCTGGCAAGGGTTATCGACGAAGCCGAACACCGGTCGCCCGACGTCCAGTTCGAAGAAGGGCTCGCCATGATCCTCGACGGCGTCGAGGCACGCCTCAAGAAAAATCCGTGAACCGAAAGGTGGGCACTTTCTCCCCGAAGTGCCCACCTTCGGGGGCTACTTCTTGTACAGGTCTTCGATGTTCGTCGCGTAGTTCTTGGTGACGACGTTGCGCTTCAGCTTGAGGCTCGGCGTGATCTCGCCGCCGGCCTCGGTGAAGTCGTTGGCGAGGATGGTGAACTTCTTGATCGCCTCGGCGTGCGACACCGCCTTGTTCGCCAGGTCGACGGCGATCTGGACCTCCGCGCGCAGGTCGCCGTCGTCGGCGAGGTCGGCGACGGTGGCGCTGTCGGGCTTGCCGTGCTGCGACTTCCAGGTCGGGAAGAACTCCTCGTCGATGGTCACCAGCGCACCGATGAACGGCCGCTGGTCGCCGACGACCATGGCCTGGCTGATCACCGCGTTCGCCTTGAGGGTGTCCTCGAGACCGGAGGGGGCGACGTTCTTGCCGCCCGCGGTCACGATGATCTCCTTCTTGCGCCCGGTGATCTTCAGGAAGCCGTCGTCGTCGAGCGAGCCGAGGTCGCCGGTGTGGAACCAGCCGTCGGTCAGCGATTCCTTGGTGGCCAGCTCGTTGTTGAAGTACGCGCGGAACACGACGTCACCCTTGAGCAGGATCTCGCCGTCGTCGGCGATGCGCACCGAGGTGCCGGCCAGCGGCTTGCCGACCGTGCCGACGCGGAACGCGGCTTCGGTGTTGACGTTGGACGCCGCCGAGGTCTCGGTCAGGCCGTAGCCTTCGAACACCGGCACGCCGATGCCGCGGAAGAAGTGCGCCAGGCGGGCACCGAGCGGCGCGCCACCGGAGACCGCGGCGATGCAGCGGCTGCCGAGCGCGGCGCGGAGCTTGCCGTAGACCAGCTTGTCGAACACGGCGTGCTTGACCTTCAGCCCGATCCCGGCGCCGCCGGTGTCCTGGGCCTCGCTGTAGGCGACCGCGGTGGCCTCGGCGATGTCGAAGATCTTGCCCTTGCCGTCGGCTTCGGCCTTCTGCCGCGCGCTGTTGTAGACCTTCTCGAACACGCGCGGCACGGCGACGACGAACGTCGGCCGGAACGCGCCGAGGTCGGCGATCAGGTTCTTGACGTCGGAGGTGTGGCCGAGGGTGGCGCGGGCGCTCAGCGCGGTGACCGCGAGCGCGCGGGCGAGTACGTGCGCCAGCGGCAGGAACACCAACAGTGAGTTGCCCTGCTTCATCAGCTGCGGGAACGCTTCGATGGCGCCGCGGATCTCCGAGAGCAGGTTGCGATGGGTCAGCTCGACGCCCTTGGGGCGGCCGGTGGTGCCCGAGGTGTAGACGATCGTCGCGAGGTCGTGGGAGACGACCGAGTGCCGGCGCGCGTGCAGGTCTTCGTCGGAGACGTCCACGCCGAGCGCGGAGAGCTCGTCGACGGCCGGCGAGGTCGCGGACTCGATCTGCCAGGTGTGCTCGAGGGTGTCGAGCCGGTCGGACACCTCGGCCAGCGTCGCGCGGTGGCCGTCGGTCTCGACGAACACGCCCTTGGCGGCGGAGTCCGACAGGATCCACTGGACCTGCTCGGCCGACGAGGTGTCGTAGATCGGCACGGTGACGCCGCCCGCCGCCCAGATGGCGAAGTCGATGAGCGTCCACTCGTAGCGGGTCGCCGACATCAGGCCGACGCGATCGCCCTTGCCGATCCCGGCCTTGACGAGCCCCTTGGCCACCGCGAGGACCTCAGTCGCGAATTCGCGAGCGGTGACGTCGAGCCAGGTGCCGTCGACCTGACGGCGAAAACTGACCACGTCCCCGAACCGTTCGGCGTTCGCCCACACGACGTCGGCCAGGTTTTCCTCGTCGGCGACCGGACGAGTGGCGGGAGCGCTGTATTCGCGCACGTGGACCTCCGAATTCAACGCGAGTAATGCTGCTGGTAGTGCTGCTAATAGTGCTGTTACCCGCCAGTTAACTTAGCTTGCCGCACACCTTATGGCCATGCTGCACGATCAGCACGCGTGCGGGCATGACATTCTGCTGCCGTGCCCGCTTCGAACCAGGCGCCTTCAGCGCTCGACATCGTGGACGAAACCTTCATAGCGGTGCCGGCAGGCACGGTCGCCGCGGCGTTCGCCGACCCCGGATCCTGGGCGCGTTACTGGCCTGACCTGGTGCTGGAGGTCTACACGGACCGCGGCGACGAGGGGCTGCGGTGGACCGTGCGCGGTGCGCTCGTCGGTACCATGGAGGTCTGGCTGGAGCCGATCCTCGACGGGACACTTTTGCATTACTTCTTGCGGGCGTCGCCGTCCGACGCCGCTGGGCAGCCTGCCCACCTCAAGCCCCGTGGGCTGCGCAGGGAGTTCGACAAGCGGGCCCGCGCGGCCAAGGGCATCGCACTGGGCCTCAAGGCCACCCTCGAGGACGGGCGCCTGCCCGGAATCCCTCCTCAGGCAAGGTAGACACGTGCGAGTTCATGTGGTTTCCGACGTCCACGGCAACGTCGAAGCACTCGCCCGGGCAGGTGAGGGCGCCGACGCGCTCATCGTGCTGGGCGACCTGCTCGACTTCGTCGACTACCGCGAGCACGGCAAGGGCATCCTCGGGACGCTGTTCGGCGCGGAGAAGGTCGGCGTGTTCGCCAGGCTGCGGCGCGAGGGGACGCGGGAAGAGACCGTCGCCTATTCGCGGGCGCTGTGGGCGAGCCTGGAGGACCCGGGCGCCGCGGTGGACGAGGCGATCCGCGTCCAGTACGCGGCCATGTTCGGCGCGATGACCACCCCGACCTTCGCCACCCCTGGCAACGTCGACGCGCCCGCGCTGTGGCCGGAGTTCGCCGGTGACGGCATCCGGATCCTCGACGGTGAATCGGCCGAGATCGGCGGGCTCAAGTTCGGTTTCGTCGGCGGCGCCCTGCTGCCCGACGGCGTGGTCCCGCGGCGCAACGGCTTCTGGCGGCCGTATCTGCGGACCCGCGAGGAGTACGACGTCTCGGTCGGCAAGCTCGAAGACGTCGACGTGCTGTGCACGCATGTGCCGCCCGCGCTGCCGGACCTCGTCTACGACGTGGTCGCCCGCCGGTCCGAAATCGGCTCCTCGGCACTGCTCGATCTGATCACGATCCAGCAGCCCCGCTGGTCGGTCTTCGGCCACGTGCACCAGCCGCTTTCGCCAAGGACCAGGGTCGGCCGGACCGAGTGCCGTAACGTGGGTCACTTCAAGGTGACCGGTGTGCCGTACGTGCTGCGCTGGTGACGGAAGGCTCCGGCTACCCTTTGGCCATGGCCGAGCAGTCCACGCAGTCCATCGAGGTCGACGCTTCGCCCGAGCAGGTCATGGCGGTGATCGCCGACTTCCCCGCCTACCCGGAATGGGCGAAAGCCGTCCGGGAGACCGAAGTGCTCGCGCAGGACGAAAGCAGTCGCGCGAAACAGGTCCGGCTCACCCTCGACGCCGGTCCGATCAAGGACGTCTACACCCTCGAGTACGAGTGGGCCGCCGACGGTCTTTCCGTCAGCTGGCACCTGGTCAAGGGGCAGATGCAGAAGGCCCAGAACGGCCGTTACCAGCTCGCGCCGATCTCCGGTGGCGGTACGAAGGTGACGTACACGCTCTCGGTCGAGCTCGCGCTGCCGATGATCGGCCTGCTCCGCCGCAAGGCCGAGAAGATGGTGATGGACACCGCTCTCAAGGAGCTCAAGCGCCGCGTGGAGAGCCAGGACTAGTGCGGATCCTGCTGTTCACCGGTAAGGGTGGCGTCGGGAAGACGACCCTCGCCGCGGCCACCGCCGCGGCGCTGGCCGGCCGGGGCAGGAAAACCCTCGTCGTGTCCACGGACCCGGCGCATTCGCTGGGCGACGCCTTCGGGCTGCTGCTGACAGCCGAGCCCAGTGAGGTCGACATCTGCCTGCACGCGGTGCAGGTCGATTCCCGCAGCCTGGTGGACGACGTCTGGCAGGATCTGCGCTCCCAGCTGCGCTCGGCGTTGTCGGGTGCCGGGATCGAATCGCTCGACGCCGAAGAGCTGACGGTGCTGCCCGGCGTCGATGAAGTGCTGGCGCTCACCGAGGTGCAGCGGCTCGCCGAGAGCGGCCCGTGGGACACCGTCGTCGTCGACTGCGGCCCGACAGCGGAGACCTTGCGGCTGCTCGCCCTGCCCGAGGCCATCTCGGGCTATCTCACGAAGCTGTTCGGCAAGCAGGCGAAGCTCGGCCTGGGCAGCCGCCGCTGGAACAACGTCGGCGAGTCCGTGCGGCGCCTCGGCACGCATCTCGAATCGCTTCGCACCCTGCTCACCGATCCGTCGATCACCACCGTCCGGCTCGTGCTGACCCCCGAACGGGTGGTCGTCGCCGAGGCCCGCCGCACGCTGAGCGCGCTGGCGCTGCGCGGGATCCGGGTGGACGGCCTGATCGCGAACCGGCTCATGCCCGCGCCGGGTTTCTGGCGCGGCTCGGCCGCGTCCTGGCTCCGGACGCGGCGCAACCAGCAGAACGAAGTCCTCACCGAGCTCGCCGCGGCCGGACTGGGCGCCGACGTCGTGCGCCCGGTCGAGCACCGCGCGGTCGAACCCGTCGGGCTCCCCGCGTTGCTCGAGATCGCCGGGGAACTCTACAACGGCACGGATCCCTTGACGGGCTATGGAAAAGGCGTCACGCCATTGCTCCAGGTATCCGAAGTGGACGGTGGCTACCGGCTCCGGATCGCGCTGCCGCTGGGCCGGGACACCCCGCTCGACCTCGCCAGGGTCGACGACGACCTCGCGATCACCGTGGACGGGTTCCGTCGCCTGATCGCGTTACCCGCGCTCCTCCGACCGTGTGAAATCCTGCACGCCGAATCCGACGCCGAGGGACTGCTGGTGTCCTTGGCCAGAACCGGGGGTAAGCGGTGACCGAGGACGCGGGATCGCAGACCGGTCACGACGGTACGAGCCTGACCGAAGAGATCCGGCTGCTGGTCGAGATGGTCGTCGAGCACGCCACGCCCTGGGTCGAAGGACTCGTTTCGGCTGGTCACGGCCAGAAGGTGCCGTCCGCAGAGCATCCGTCCGGTGAGCAGACCGAGAACTGCGGCTGGTGCCCGCTGTGCGCGATCGTCGCCGTCGTCCACGGCGAGCGACCCGAGTTCGCCGCGCGTCTGCTGGAGCAGGCCGCGCAGCTCATCGCGCTGCTGCGAGCCGTGCTCGCGGACCGCTGGGAGCCCCAGGAGGGCGTCCACATGCCCGGGTTTCACCCGGCGCCGAAACCGGCGTCGCGGAATGATGATCCCGCGGCAAAAGAATCAACGGAAACTCCGACCGTGCCTTCGCAGGGCCGGGTACAGCACATCGCCGTGCGCAAACGGGCCGAGTGGCAGCCGGATCGGGAGAATTGAGTGCTGGCGATAGGGGTGGATGTCGGCGGGACCAGCGTTCGCGCGGGTGTGGTCGACGAGCAGGGCTCGCTGATGGACACCGCGAGGGTGGCGACACCGAGCGACGAAGGTGCGCTCGAGGACGCCATTTCCGGGGTCATCGAGGATCTGCGCAACCGGCACGACCAGGTCGTCGCGGTCGGTCTCGCGGTCGCCGGGTTCGTCACCACGGACCGCCGCTCGGTGATGTTCGCGCCGCATCTGGCCTGGCGGAACGCGCCTGTCGCGGACAGGATCACCAAACGCGTCGGCCTTCCGGTGATGCTGGAACACGACGCGAACGCCGCCGCCGTCGGGGAGCACCGTTTCGGTGCGGCCCGGGGTGCGCGGGTCGCCGCGCTGGTGGCGCTGGGTACCGGGATCGGCGCCGGGCTGCTGCTCGACGGCAAGATCTTCCGCGGCGCCCACGGTGTCGCGCCCGAGCTGGGTCATCTGACGGTCGTCCCGGGTGGACGGTCGTGCCCGTGCGGCAAGTACGGCTGCTGGGAGCGTTATTGCAGCGGCACGGCACTGGCCGCGACGGCGGTGGAGCTCCTCGCGAAGCACCCGGGCCGGTCCACTGTGCTGGCTCGTGAGACCTCGGGTGATCCGGGTTCGGTGACGGGCAGGCGGGTCGCCGGTGCCGCGCGCGACGGCGACCCGATCGCGCTGCGGGCGATGGCCGAGCTCGCGAAATGGCTCGGCGAAGGTCTCGCGCTGGTCGCCGACACCTTCGATCCCGAGGTCATCGTGATCGCGGGCGGGGTTTCGGTGTCGGCGCCGCTGTTCCTCGACGAAGCCCGCGAGCACTACGCGGGCGCGATCACCGGCGCCGGGCATCGGCCGCTGGCGCGGATCAGGACAGCGCAGCTGGGTGACGACGCCGCGATAGTCGGTGCCGCGGCATTAGCCGTCGAAGCCGTCAAGACTCCCGCCGCGCATAGCGGTGTGACAAGGTAGGAAGCGTGATCGGGCGCGACGACGGCAATGGCTTCGTCCGCTGCTCGTTCGGCCATCTCCACTGGGGCCTCCACGGCGCCGCCGGTCTCCTGCTGATCGATCCCGAACGCGGGGTGCTCCTGCAGCGCCGCGCGTGGTGGGTCCATCACGGCCGGACGTGGGCGCTGCCCGGTGGCGCGCTCGAAGCGGGGGAGAGCCCGCGGGAAGCGGCGACGCGCGAAGCCCGCGAAGAGGCCGCGATCGCCCCGGAACTCGTCCGCCCGACGGCTTCGTCGACGGTCGACCATGTCGACTGGAGCTACACGACCGTGCTCGCGACGGTCTTGCGTCCGGTGAACGAGCGGGTCGCCAATTCGGAAAGCGCGGAACTGCGCTGGGTTCCGCCGGACGAGGTCGGGAAACTTCCCCTTCATCGGGATTTCGCGTTGGCGTGGCCCGCTTTGCGGGAGGAGCTGGGGCGCGAGCTGGTGCTGGTGGTCGACGCGGCGAACGTCGTCGGCTCCCGCCCGGACGGCTGGTGGCGTGATCGCGAGGGCGCGGCCGAGCGGTTGCGCGGAAAGCTGGCGGCGCTGGAAAAGAACGGGGTGCGCGGGACCGATTTCGAGGTGCCGGGTGACGCGTGGACGTGGTGGCCGCGGGTGGTGCTCGTCGTCGAGGGGCAGGCACGCGGAGTCGTCTCCGTCGACAACGTCGAAGTGGTCCAGGCCGAGACCGACGGCGATTCCGCGATCGTGCGGGTCGTGAAGGAGGCCCGCGCGTCGCGGCCCGAGGATCACGTCGTCGTGGTTACCGCTGACCGGGAACTCCGGTCGAGAGTGCGGGCCGAGGGGGCCGCGGTACTCGGCCCGGGTGCCTTGCTGAGGGTGCTCGACGGCGGCTGAACGGCTCATTTTCGTTGCCGGGTAACGAACATGTCTTGACTCGTGTGACGAGTCGTCCTATTGTTCAGATTCATTTAGTTCACAACTTGAACTAATGCGTGAGTCCCCGCCGAGAGCAACGACGCTCCACAGGAGAATCCCCATGCACCGACGGATTTCCCGGTCGCTGGTACTGGTCACCGCCGCCGCTTTGACGGCGGGCGTGCTGGCCTCCGCCGCGCCGGCCATCGCGGCCCCGAGCACCACCGCCTGGCAGAACGGCCGCTTCGTGGTCGACACCCCGAACGTCGTCCGCCGCTCGGATGTCGTGCTGGGCAAGGCGAATTCCACCCCCGCCCAGTCGATGCCGCTCGGCAACGGCACCCTCGGCGCGGCGGTCTGGGCGGCGAACGGCTTCACCGCGCAGCTCAACCGCACCGACACCTTCCCGGACCGCAAATCCCCGGGACAGGTGACCATTCCCGGGCTCGCGCGCATGACCGGCGCGGCGGACTTCACCGGGCGGCTGGACCTCTACGACGGCACGCTGCGCCAATCCGGCGGCGGCATGACGATGACCACCTACGTGCGCGCGGACACCGCGCAGCTCGTCGTGGACGTCACCGGCGCGGACCCGAACAGCACGCAGACCGCGCAGGTCAAACTCTGGAGCGGCCGTGCCCCGGCGGCACGGGCTTCGGGCGCGGTCGCCACCCTCGCCGAGACCTGGCGCGACGACACCGCGACCGGCGCGTCCGGCCAGACCTTCGGCACGCTCGCCGGGGTCACCGCGGGCGGGCGCACCGTGGCAGCGTCCACTCCGGACGCTTCGACCGCGCAGGTTTCCTTCCAGCCCAACACGAACGGCTCGTTCCGGGTCATCGTCGCCTCGCCGGCGTGGACCGGGGGAGACGCGATCGCCACCGCGAACACGGTCCTCAACGGCGACGCCACGAAGCCCGCGGCGACCATCGCCGCGCCGCATCTGGCTTGGTGGCACGACTACTGGGGCAAGGCCGGGCTGATCAAGATGTCCTCGGCCGACGGTTCCGGTGACTACGTGGAAAACCTGCGCACGCTCAATCTCTACTACAGCGCGGCACAAAGCCGTGGCGTGCTTCCCGGTTCGCAGGCCGGTGTCGCGAACCTGTTCACCTTCTCCCAGGACCAGCAGGACTGGTATCCGTCGGGCTATTGGTTCTGGAACCTGCGCATGCAGATCCAGGCCAACCTGACCGCCGGCGTGCCCGCGCTCACCGACCCGATCTTCCGCCTGTACCAGAACAACGTCGGCAACATCGGTGCGTGGACGTCGGCGCACATGCCGGGCAGGCAAGGCCTGTGCGTGCCGGAAACCATGCGTTACAACGGAAACGGGTACTACGCGGGCGGTGACGCCGCCAGGAACGCCTCCTGCGACTCGACCATCGCGCCCAGCTACAACTCGCTGACCATCACCACCGGCGCCGAGATCGGGCTGTGGGCGTGGCAGCACTACCAGCAGACCGACAACCTCGAGTACCTGCGGGCGAGCTACCCGATCACCAGCGGTGCCACCAGGTTCCTGCTCTCCCACGCCACCACCGGCGCCGACGGCCTGCTGCACACGAAGTCCAACGCGCACGAGACCCAGTGGAACGTCAACGATCCGGTCACCGACATCGTCGCGCGTCAGGCGCTGTTCCCGGTCTTCGTGAAGACCGCGCAACTGCTCGGCATGGACGCCGATCTCGTCAACCAGGCGAACGCGGCCATCCCCAAGATCCCGGCGATGCCGCGCACCGACATCGCCACCAAGTCGAAACTGCTGACGCCGGCCGACGACGCGTCGCCCGGCACGATCATCGGCCTGTCGGCGGAGCCCACCGCGACCCTCCACAACAGCGAAAACCTGGACCTGGAAGCGGTTTGGCCCTTCGGCCTGATCGGCGACAGCGGCCCGCTCACCGATCTCGCCAAGCGGACGTTCGCCAATCGCCGGTTCGTCAACGGCAACGACTGGTCGATGGACTCGCTGCACGCGGCGCGGCTCGGGCTCGCGAACGACGTCAAGACGACGATCCTGGCCGCGATCAGGTCGTTCCAGGCCTACCCGTCCGGTCTCGCCAGCTTCACCGGCGTCCAGGCGTCACAGCCCTACGTCGAGCAGTCGGGCGTGCTGGCGGGCGCGGTGAGCGAGGCGTTCGCGCAGGACTACGACGGCGTCCTCCGCATCGCCCCGGCGTGGCCCGCCGACTGGACCGGCGAGGGAACGGTGTCGCTCAAGCACAACTCGAAGCTCCACCTTCAGATCAGCAACGGCAGCGCGGGCACGGTCGCGATCGTGTCGGGGTCGAACACCCCGATCACCGTCCGCAGTCCGTGGCCGGGCCAGAGCGTGAACGTCGTCGACGGCAGCAGTGGCGCGGTAGTGGTGGCCGCGACCACCAACGCGACCTTCACGATTCCCGCCCAGACCGGGAAGTCCTACCTCGTCCAGCGGACGTCGGCGCCGGTCGGCGGTCTCCCGTTCGCCTCGATCAGCGGGACTCCCGCGACCGCCGCGAAGCACCTCGCCAACGCGAGCATCGGGCTGGACCGCGCCGGGGCGGCGCAAGGCGTCAGCCTGCGGGCACGGGTCAACGGCAAGTACGTCACCGCCGGTTCGTCGCCGCTGATCGCCGGTGCGACCACGATCGGCGCCGGGGAGCAGTTCGACCAGATCGACGCCGGGGGTGGCAACATCGCGTTGCGGGCCAGGGTCAACGGCCAGATCGTCTGCGCCGACAACGCCGGTGCGGCCCCGCTGATCGCCAACAGAACCGCGGTCGGCCCCTGGGAGACCTTCCAGCTCATCCGCAACGGCAACGGCAGCGTGAGCCTGCGCGCGCTGGTCAACAACAACTACGTCACCGCCGAGAGCGCCGGCGCCGCGCCCCTGATCGCCAACCGCACCGGAATCGGCCCGTGGGAGGAGTTCGACCTGGTCACCAACTAGCCCATGTGGCGCAAAAGTGGCATGAACGGACCTTTCATCTCGGTTTTCGAGATGAAAGGTCCGTTCATGCCACTTTGGACCGAGTGTGTCCTAGGTCACCGGGGATGACCGGCGAACGTGGTGTGTGACTTGCGTCCAGTGGGCAGACTGGGCGACGATCTACCATCGTTCCAGGACAAAGAGGACATCTTCCGTGACTGAGCAGCCGACGGCGCGTCTACCCCGGTATGCGGTGGCGCCGCAGACAGGCCCGGCGAAGAAGCGTAACCGGGGCCTCAAAATCACGATGGCGATCGTCGTCCCGGTGCTGTCGCTCGCGCTCGTGGCGGTGATCTACCAGGCACTGACCGCCGCGACGGGCAACGTCGGCGACTGCTTCACCGGCGACTCCGACGACATCAACAGCCTGCAGAGCAGCGATTGCGGGCCGGGCGCACGGTACAAAGTGGTGGGCAAGGTCGACGACCAGTCCGAGTTCCAGCTGCGCGTGACCGGCTCGGTCTGCGACCCGTTCCCCAACGCCGACGTGGCGTTCTGGCAGGGCCGGTCCGGCTCCACGGGAACCGTGCTGTGCCTGGAAGACGTCAAGAATCCCGGTAACCGGATGCCCGCGGTGGGTGACTGCCTCAACGGCGACCTCGCCGACGCGAAGACGATGATCAAGGTCGCCTGCGGCCCGGACGCCGCCTACAAGGTCGCCGGCAACGAAGACGGCGGCCTGGTCACCGGCATCACCCCGTTGTGCACCAAGGTCCCCGCCGCGGCCGCCGCGTTCGTGTGGGAACGCCCCGGCGCGGCGCTGGCGTCCAAAAAGGTCCTGTGCCTCCAGGACCTCAAGAACCCGGAGAACCGCAGCCCCGCGGTCGGCGACTGCTTCGCCGCCAACGTCCCGGCAGGACAGGCCGCCGACTTCGTCGACTGCGGTGCGGGCGCGGGGATGAAGGTCGTCGGCCAGATCGACAAGACCTCGAAGTTCGACTCGCTCGCCAAAACGGCCAAGCAGATCTGTTCCGCGTTCAAAGAGGCCGACGAGGTCTACTGGTGGGGCTTCCAGAACTCGTCGACCGGCACCACCTTCTGCCTGAAAACCCTCAAGGGCTAACCGCCATCTGTCGACAGATGGCGGTTTCCGGGCTCAGACGCGGGGGATGCCGTGGTGCATTTCGCTGATCAAGGAAGCCACGACGGCCTTGAGACTTCCGTTGTGCTGCTTGGCGACGGCGCGCTGACGCTGGTAGCTCGGCCCGTACTTCAGGATCGTCTCGACCCCGCGTAGCTCCTCGACGCAGTCCAGCCGCCGCGCGACCGGTTCGAGGCGGGTCAGCAGGTCGGTGATGTCGTCGGTGACGGGGCGTTCGTTGCCGGCGGCGTCGAGGATGATGATCGCGTCGGTGCCGTAGCGGGCGGCGCGCCACTTGTTCTCCTGGACGTGCCACGGCGGCAGGGTCGGCAGGATTTCGCCGTCGTCGAGGCGTTCACTGAAGTCGTCGACCAGGCATTGGGTCAGTGCCGCGATCGCGGCGACCTCTTCCATCGTCGGCAGGCCGTCGCAGACGCGCATTTCGATGGTGCCGAACTGCGGCGCGGGGCGGATGTCCCAGCGGATCTCGGAGAAACTGTCGATGACGCCGGTGGTGAACATGTCCGCGGTGTAGGCCTCGAGCTCGGACCATTTCCGGAACTGGAACGGCAGCCCGGCCGTCGGCAGCTGCTGGAACATCAGCGCCCGGTTGGACGCGTACCCGGTGTCCTCGGCGCCCCAGTACGGCGAAGACGCCGAAAGCGCCTGCAGGTGCGGCGCGTAGTTGAGCAGCGCGTCCAGTACCGGCAGCACCTTGTCCCGATGGTCGAGACCGACGTGGATGTGCACGCCGTAGATCAGCATCTGCCGTCCCCACCACTGGGTCCGGTCGATGAGCTTGGCGTAGCGCGCCTTGTCGGTGACCTTCTGCTCGTACCACTGCGAGAACGGGTGGCTCCCGGCCGAGAAGAGCTCGACGCCGAGCGGGTCGATCACCGAGTGCACGAGCTCCAGCGACTCCGCGAGGTCCGCGGTGATCTCGGCGATCGTCGAGCAGACCCCGGTGATGATCTCGATGGTGTTGAGCAGGAGCTCCTGCTTGATCTTGGGATGCTCCTCTTCGCCGTCGGGCCGCACCTGTTCGAGGATGCGTTCCGCGACGGACGCGAGCTGCCCGCTACGGCGGTCGACCAGCGCGAGCTCCCACTCGGCACCGACCGTCGACCGGCGTGACGGACTGAACTCGATTTCCATGAGGGGTTCCTAATGGGACTGGAGAACCCCGGTGGGGGTTCAGACCTGGGCGCCGTTGCTGGGATCGGCTCCGGGCGGTGGGCCCTGCCTCACTCGCAGTAACAGTAATGCTATCCCAGTGGCCAGGGAAAGGATTCCCAACGGGGTCGCCACGGTCGTGCCTATCCCGATCAGATTCGGCGCGATCAGCAGGAACAGGCCCAGTACGAAGAACAGCAGGACGATGAACGCGCTCTTGCGCGGCCTTGGCAGCGGGGGCGGTTCGGGCGGCACGAAATGCGCGTCGTCGTCATCGTCGTCGACGGCCGGGTCCCCGCTGAAGATCGTCGTGTCCCACTCGGTGCCGCCGCCACGCCAGCCGCTCCCGCGCTCGGGTGACTGCTCTTCCGAACGCGACTTCTCCGGGGCGGCGGGTTCGGCGTCCGCGGTGTCGTCCGAGATGACACCGACGCCTTCCGCGCGCAGGTCGGCGACGATCGCGGCGAACGTCGCGTCCACGTCCTCCGGGCCGTCCGTGCCCTTGCCCCGGCTCATCCGGCATCGACCTGACCGGCCAGGCGCGTGGCCTTGAAGAACTCGGTGCTGCGCTCGAAGATCAGCGGCGCGTCATTGTCCTGGGTGGCCACGTGGAAGCTGTTTTCGAGCAGCACCTCGGTGACGTCCGTGCTGCTCACCCCGGCGAGCACGATGGCTGAGTTCTTCGGCTCCACGACGTGGTCAACGACCGAGTGCAGCAGGAGAAGCGGCTGGGTGACCTTCGGCAGGTCGTCGCGCACGAGCTTCCACAGCTTGGACAGGCTCGCGGCGGCGCGCACCGGCGTACGCGGGTACGCCAGTTCCTTCTCACCCGGCTTGGCGATGTCGTTGCCGACGGCGGCGGCCGAAGCCAGCACCTTCGACAGCAGCGGCAGGAGCTTCGCGTCCCAGCGCAGCGTCATGACCGAGGGGTTCACCAGCACGATCCCGGCGATCCGGTCGCCGAACTCCTGCGCGAGCCGCAGCGACAGCGTGCCGCCCATCGACAGCCCGGCGACGAACACCGTCTCGCAGGTCTCCAGCAGCGATTCGAGTTCGGTACGGACGTGCCCGTACCAGTCCGGCCACTCGGTGCGGTTCATTTCCTGCCAGGTCGTCCCGTGACCTGGCAGCAGGGGACAGCGCACGGTGAAGCCGGCTTCGGCGAGGTGTTCAGCCCAGGGCCGCATACTGGCCGGGGTTCCGGTGAACCCGTGGCACAGCAGGATCCCGACTTCGGTCGAACCGGTATGTGAGAACGGTTCTGCGCCGGCGAGCACGGTCATGCGATCGCCTTCCGTGTAAGCAGGTAAGACTCTTATATTGGCACGACCGGAGGGGGTTGTGGTCCCTTGGCCGCCACTCTGGTCGCTTCGGGAGTGCTTCTGGGGCGATGTGAGATCGATCGCTGCGGCCGCGCAACCGGGCGGCTGGCGTTGTGCGGGGGCGGGCGGGGTTCGTACTCTTAGTGATCGGAAGCGAGATCCACTGCTAGGAGGGCATACCGCGGTGCTGTATCGGTTGATGAAGTACGTGCTGCTGGGGCCGCTGCTCAAGCTGCTTTGGCCGACCAAGGTCGTCGGTGCGGAAAACATCCCGGAGACCGGTGGGGTGATCCTCGCCGGGAACCATCTCGCGGTCGCGGACTCCTTCTTCATGCCGATCCGCGTCAAGCGCATGGTCACCTTCCCGGCGAAATCCGAATATTTCACCGAAAAGGGCATAAAAGGCCGCTTCAAGAAGTGGTTCTTCACCGGCGTCGGCCAGTTCCCGATCGACCGGTCCGGTGGCAACGCCGCGCAGGACGCGCTGAACACCGCGATCCGGCTCGTCCGCGAAGGCCGTCTGCTCGGCATCTACCCCGAAGGCACCCGCTCCCCGGACGGCCGGCTGTACAAGGGCAAGACCGGCGTCGCCCGGATCGCGCTCGACTCCGGCGGGCTCGTGGTGCCGGTGGCGATGATCGGTACCGAGAAGGTGAACCCGATCGGCTCCAAGATGTGGTGGCCGCGCCGGCTCGAAGTCCGCTTCGGCAAGCCCCTCGACTTCTCCCGCTACGAAGGACTCTCCGGCGACCGTTTCATCGAGCGGTCCATCACCGACGAGATCATGTACGCGCTCATGGAGCTGTCCGGCCAGGAGTACGTCGACATCTACGCGGCCAAGGCGAAGGAACTCCTCGCCGCCGAAGCCGCCGGAGTCCGGCCTTCTGTACCCGCTCAGCCTTCGGCGCGTGAAGCCGACCGGGTGCCGGAGTCCAAAGTCGGTTAGCACTAGGGTCAGCCGGTGCGATTTTTCTACGACACCGAGTTCATCGAGGACGGCTTGACGATCGACCTGGTGTCGATCGGTGTCGTGGACGAAAAGGGCCGGGAGTTCTACGCGGTTTCGACCGACTTCGATCCCGGCAAAGCCGGCCCGTGGGTTCGCGAGAACGTGCTGCCGAAGCTTCCTTCACCCGCAGACACCGCCTGGCGCAGCCGCGAGCGGATCCGCACGGATCTGCTCGAGTTCTTCGGCAAGCCGCCCGGCGGGATCGAGCTGTGGGCCTGGTTCGCCGCCTACGACCACGTCGCCCTCGCGCAGCTGTGGGGCCCGATGCCCGCGCTGCCGCGCCAGCTGCCCCGCTTCACCCGCGACCTGCGGCAGCGCTGGGAAGACGTCGGCAAGCCCAAGCTGCCCGCCGCGCCCACCGACGCCCACGACGCCCTCGCCGACGCCAAGCACAACCTCGAGCGCTGGGCCGTCATCGAGGACATCCGGAAGCTGCACAAGCTTTTCTGAGCTCCCGTGCCCGTCCCGTCTCCCGTGCTATGAACGGACCTTTCATCTCGAAAACCGAGATGAAAGGTCCGTTCATAGCACTTTG
>NZ_DASYMU010000211.1:0-18132 GCF_036008905.1 Amycolatopsis sp.
TGGGGGGTGGGTTTTGGGATTTGTGCTGGTCAGGGGGATGGATCTTGGTTAGGGGGGGTGGGTGAAAAGGGTTTGGGGCGGGCTGTAGTCTTTTGTTTGTAAGGCAACGGCGCGGGGTGGAGCAGCTCGGTAGCTCGCTGGGCTCATAACCCAGAGGTCGCAGGTTCAAATCCTGTCCCCGCTACAAAGTAAGGCCCAGATTGTGGAAACACAGTCTGGGCCTTTTTTGTGTTTCGGTTGGTTTGTGTGGGTTGGGTGCACGGGAGTGAGTATTCGATTACCGAGGGTGGCGTGCGGGTCTGTGCGGGGGTTGGGCTGATCGGAGGGTAGTGGTTGCGGTGTGTGTTCAAGTCCACTGTGGACTAGGCGGGATATTGGGCCGAATGAGCGCATCGCACTAGCCACAATGGACAGAACGGCAGACCACTGTGGACACATGCGCCCGAAAGTGGGACCGTAGACAGGTGTCCGAATTGAATGCAACAGCCGCCGCACTGCTTGGTCTGCTCCACGACGGTCCCGCCACGGGTGGGCAACTGGTCGCGGGAGCGGGTGAGCGTTTCGGAGCCTTCTTCAGTGTCACTCGCAGCCAGGTCTACCGCGAGCTTCCCGCGCTGTCCAAGGAAGGTCTCGTCCGCCTCGGCAAGCAGGGGCCGCGTTCCAGCCAGCAATACCTGATCACCGCCGCGGGTAAGAAGGCCTTCAAGACCTGGCTTTCCACCGAACCCGGACCGGATCACCTCCGCAGCCCGCTGATCCTGCGTCTCGTCCACGCCGGCTCGTTGACCGTCAAGCAGCGGACAACGTTGCTCGACTCGGCGCGCACGACCTACACGCAGGAACTCGAAGCGGCGAAGGTGGCGACGAAGTCCGCCGACGGGCCCTACGCCAAGGCGGTCGGAGAATTCGCCCAAGCGCACGCCAAAGCCGCGCTGAAACTGCTCGAATCGATCCCGCAGTCCTGAGCTCCAGCTTCACCGGCGACCCCGCGGTCGTTCCCGAGTAAGGCGGCCGCGGGTTTTGCCGTAATGTGGACCGATGTGAGCTTCGAGTTCGATACAGATCTGAAGGACCTTGCCGGCAAGCTGTCGCAGGTCGAGCAGGTGATGGATCTGGACGACCTGCGTGCGCAGGTCGCCTCCCTTGAGGAGGAGGCATCCAGCCCCAACCTGTGGGACGACCCCGACACCGCCCAGAAGGTCACCAGCCAGCTCTCGCACAGGCAGAGTGAACTGCGCCGCGTATCCGAGCTCCGGTCCCGCCTGGACGACGTGGGCGTGCTCTACGAGCTCGCCCAGGCCGAAGGAGACTCGGCGAGCCTCGCCGAAGTCGAGACCGAGTTCGCGCAGCTGTCCAAGGACATCGACGTGCTCGAGGTCCGAACTCTGCTCAACGGCGAGTACGACGACCGCAACGCGGTGGTGACCATCCGCTCCGAAGCCGGCGGCGTCGACGCGGCCGACTGGGCCGAGATGCTCATGCGGATGTACATCCGCTGGGCCGAGCGCCACGGGTACCCCACCGACGTCTACGACATCTCCTACGCCGAAGAAGCGGGCATCAAGTCCGCCACCTTCAAGGTGACCGCGCCGTACGTCTACGGCACGCTCTCGGTCGAGCAGGGCACGCACCGGCTGGTGCGCATCTCGCCGTTCGACAACCAGAGCCGCCGCCAGACCTCCTTCGCGCATGTCGAGGTGCTGCCGGAGGTCGAAGAGGTCGACCACGTCGACATCCCGGAAAAAGACATCCGCGTCGATGTCTACCGATCGTCGGGCCCCGGTGGGCAGAGCGTGAACACGACCGACTCCGCGGTACGTCTTACCCACATACCGACCGGTGTCGTTGTTTCCTGCCAGAACGAGAAATCGCAGCTGCAGAACAAGGCCGCCGCGATGAAGGTGTTGCAGGCCAAGCTGCTTCAGCGGAAGAAGATCGAAGAGCGGGCCGAAATGGACGCGCTGAAGGACGGCGGATCCAGCTGGGGCAACCAGATGCGGTCCTACGTCCTGCACCCGTACCAGATGGTCAAGGACCTGCGCACCGAGTACGAGGTGGGCAACCCGTCGGCCGTCCTGGACGGCGACATCGACGGTTTCCTCGAGTCCGGTATCCGCTGGCGCAAGCAGTCCGCGAACGCGTAATCGATTGCCACGCCGCCAATAAGCCTAGGCAACCAGGGCTTAACGGGCGGCATGGGTAGGATGCCGAATCGTGATCCGGCTCGAAGAGGTTTCCAAGGTCTACAAGACCTCGACCCGTCCCGCACTGGAAAAGGTGTCGGTCGAGATCGACAAGGGTGAGTTCGTCTTCATCATCGGCGCTTCGGGGTCGGGGAAGTCGACGTTCCTCCGTCTGCTGCTGCGTGAAGAGGTGCCGAGCAAGGGCCGCGTCCTTGTGTCCAATTTCGACGTCGCCAAGATGGCGCGGCGCAAGGTCCCGCGCCTGCGCCAGACCATCGGCTGTGTCTTCCAGGACTTCCGGTTGCTGGCCAACAAGACCGTCGCCGAGAACGTCGCGTTCGCGCTCGAGGTCATCGGCAAGCCGAAGCTGACCATCCGCAAGGTGGTCCCCGAGGTCCTCGAACTGGTCGGCCTCGAGGGCAAGGCGGACAGGCTGCCCAACGAGCTTTCCGGTGGTGAGCAGCAGCGGGTGGCGATCGCCCGCGCGTTCGTCAACCGGCCGCTGGTGCTCCTCGCCGACGAGCCGACCGGAAACCTCGACCCGGACACCAGCCAGGACATCATGTTGCTGCTGGAGCGGATCAACCGCACGGGCACCACGGTCCTGATGGCGACACATGACCACTCCATCGTCGACTCGATGCGTCGCCGGGTCGTCGAGCTGCAGCTCGGCAGGGTGATCCGAGACGACGCCCGAGGGGTGTACGGCGTGGGTCGATAACCCCCGCGCCCCACCCGGCTCCACCGCTCCGAACGCCCCCGACCCACAAGGGACAGGTCCACCCCGATGCGTGCCAGTTTCGTGTTCAGCGAGGTCCTCACCGGCCTGCGCCGCAACATCACGATGACCATCGCGATGATCATCACCACTGCGGTATCGCTCGCCACGCTTGGTGGCGGGCTGCTGGTCGTGAAGACGATCGACACCATGAAGAACAACTTCATGGCCGACGTCGAAGTGACCGTGTTCCTCACCGAGGACATCAACGCGAACGACAAGAGCTGCGCGACGCCGTTGTGTCAGCAGCTCCGCTCGGAGATCGAGAGCAATCAGGGCGTGCAGTCGGTCATCTTCGAAAACCGCGATGTCGCCTTCGAGCGCTTCAAGAAGATCTTCCAGAGCCAGCCGGAACTCGTCGGCCTGGCCCGGCCGGAGTCCCTGCCGGCATCGTTCCGCGTCAAGCTGAAGGACCCGAGCCGGGGCGCGGTCATCGTGGAGGAGCTCACCGGCAAGCCCGGGGTGTCCAAGGTCGATGACCAGAAGGTGTTCCTCGACCGTTTCTTCGGCCTGCTCAACACTGGCCGTGACCTGGCGTTCGCCGCCGCACTGGTGATGGCTATCGCGGCGCTCCTGCTGATCGCCAACACGATCCAGGTCTCGGCCTTCACCAGGCGGACAGAAGTCGGCATCATGCGCCTGGTGGGCGCGACACGCTGGTATACGCAGCTGCCGTTCCTCCTGGAGGCGGTGGTTGCCGGTGCGATCGGCGCGGTGCTGGCCGTCGGCCTGCTGCTCGTGTTGAAACTGGGGTTCCTGGACTCGGCACTGGGCATCGTCCCGGTGATCCCGCAGATTTCCATCCTGGACGTGTTCTTCCCGGTGGCGCCGATCCTGCTGGCCGTGTCCGTGCTGATCTCCGCGATCACCGGCTACGTCACGCTGCGCCTGTACGTCCGCCAGTAGCCCAGTAGCCCACACCGTCGCCCGACCACCACCCCTCACGGAAACGCTTCGCGTCGCAGTAATCGATCGCTCCCTTACAACCAAGTCACGTAGAGTCGTCATATGCCCAAAGAACGCGGCCAGAAGGTCATCGTGTCGAACCGCAAAGCGCGGCACGATTACTCCATCCTGGACACCTACGAAGCCGGTCTCGTGCTCGTCGGCACCGAGGTGAAGAGCTTGCGTGCGGGCAAGGCGTCACTGCAGGAGGCGTTCGCCACGGTCGACGACGGCGAAGTGTGGCTACGCAACGTGCACATCCCGGAGTACGTGCAGGGCACCTGGACCAACCACATGCCCCGGCGCAACCGGAAACTGCTGCTGCACCGCCGCGAGATCGAGAAGCTCATCGGCAAGACGAAGGAGAGCGGGCTCAGCATCGTCCCGCTTTCCCTGTACTTCAAGGACGGCAAGGTCAAGGTCGAGATCGCGCTGGCGAAGGGCAAGAAGTCCTACGACAAGCGGCAGGACCTGGCGAAGCGTGACGCTTCGCGCGAAGTGAGCCGAGCGATGGGCCGGGCCCTCAAGGGACGGTTTGATTGACCGGCGCCCCGGAGTCCGATGAGGACGTCCCGGCCTGGGTGGCTTCACTCGGCCTGGACGGTCTCGTCGACATCCATGTGCACTTCCTGCCCGAACCCGTGATGAACAAGGTCTGGGCGTATTTCGACCAGGCCGAAGAGCATTACGGAACGCCGTGGCCCGTCCACTACCGGACGCCGGAGAGCGAGCGGCTCGAAACGTTGCGTGCGCTCGGTGTCCGCCAGTTCGCTCCGCTGGTGTACCCGCACAAACCGGGGATGGGGGAGTGGCTGACGCAGTGGGCCCTCGACTTCGCCGAGCAGGTCCCGGAAGCGGTGCCGACGGGCACGCTCTACCCCGAGCCCTCCGCCAAGTCCTATGTGGACACCGCACTGCGGGCCGGTGCGCGCTGCTTCAAGGCCCACGTGCAGGTCGGTGCGTACGACCCGCGTGACTCGCTGCTGGACGACGCCTGGGGCGCGTTGTCGGACGCCGGCGTCCCGGTGGTTGTCCACTGTGGACACGGACCGTTACGAGGCAACCACACCGGGCTAGACGTCTTCGATGGCGTGCTCGCCAAGCACCCGCGGCTGACCGCGGTGCTCGCGCACGCCGGGATGCCCGAGTACGAGGCGGCTTTCGAGCTGTCCCGGAAGTACCCGCGGGTGTACCTGGACACCACGATGGTCGGGGTCCCGTTCACCGAGCAGATGATGCCTTCGCCGTCGGACTGGGCGGACCGCGTCGTGGAGTGTGCCGACCGGATGGTGCTGGGCACGGATTTCCCGAACATCCCGTACTCGTACGCGACGCAGCTCAAGGCGATCGCGGGCTGGGCCGAGGACCCCCGCCTGGGGGAACCCTTCCTGCGGTCGGTGCTGCACGACACCCCGGCGAAGCTGCTCGGCGGCTCGTAACCCCTAGCGTGCACGGCGGATCCGCGTCGCTTCGGTGAGGGCCAGAGCGTGGCCGAGGGTCCACGCCGACATCCTGGCCACCGGAACACGTCGGCCTGCCAGGAGGAAGCTCACAGCGGTCAGCGCGACCCACGGCACCGGGCCGGAGAACACCCCGGCGTCGACAGGTTTCGTGAAACCGTGCGCCGCCAAGCCGAGCAAACCACCCGATGCCAGCAGACCGGCGACGACCAGTTGCGGCAGGTTCGCGGTCACGGTGCCGCTCAGTTTGCTCTGCGTTTCGAACTGGCTGAACATCCGCAGCAGCCCGTAGAGCACCAGGCCGGTCGCCGCGACCCAGGCGGGAGCGACGGCCAGCCACAGTGGCGTGCCGGGTTCCGGGGTGGCGTAACCGAAGCCGAACACGGTGATCCCGGCGACCACGACCAGTGCCGGCATGTGCCAGAGGTACACGGTCATGAACCGCGGCCCGATCCAGCGCAGCGCGGTGGCCACCGGCGGATGGGCGGCGAAGGCGTTCAGAGCCGGTTTCGCGGCCAGCAGCAGGCCGATCTGGCCGACGGCGAGGAACGCGAGCACCACGGTCGGCGGGCTCATGTTGGAGACCGGTGCGCCGGGCATGCCGATCATGCTGGCCGGGTACGGGCCGAAAGCGACCATGAGCGCGGTGATTCCGAAGCCCGCGGCGGACATCGTGAGCGCGGCGCGGCGGCTGAGCGAGCCGAGGCGTCCTTCGGTGTAGTGGAAACCCAGCTGGTGCACGGCGAGCCAGACGAACACTGCGTTGGCGTAGCCGATCAGGCCGAAGTCGTTGAAGCGGGCGACGTCGATGAGCACGGCGGCACCGGCCATGACGACCGGCACGCGAAGTCCCCAGCGGCGGTGCGCGGCGACCATCAGCGGCGTCAGCAACACCGTCAGCAGGTAGACCGCGAGGAACCACAACAGCTGCGCGGCGATCGCGCCGGCGACCTGGAGTGGCTGCTCGGGAATCCCGATGTCCCGCAACAGGTCCGGCACCAGCGGCCACACCGCCATCAGTGGCAGGACAGGAAGCAACAGCCTGCGCACGCGTGCGGCCAGCCAGTCACGCGAAGACGCCGCGCGCCGCAGGGAAATCAGGTTCGCGGCGCCACCGGCGAAAAAAACTATGGGCATTACCTGCGAGGCCCAGGTCAAAAGCCACCAGCCGGGTGTCGCGAGCGCGTTGCCCGTCGCGAGTTGGCCACCGGAGTACGAGAGCACCGGCATCGTCCAGTGCTGGGTGATCACCGCGAGGATCGCGCCGGCGCGCACGACGTCGAGGAACATGTCCCGCCGGGGCTTGACTTCCGGCTTCTGACTGGTTTCCATGCCCTGAAGCCTGGTCGGCTCCGGGCCGGAAAACAGCCGGGCCAGCCGCCGTACCGATCTTCGGGTTTCCCTAGCTCTGGGGTGGGGTTCGCCCTACCCGGCCTAAGTTTCGACGACGCCGTCCTGATCGGCCACGCCGCACAGCCGGTACTCCCAGCCGCTTTCGGTGGTGTAGTCCAACGAGTAGTGCGTTTCTATCTTCGGGCCGTCGTGGAGATGAACATGCCGCATCACGGTGCCCCGCACCGGTTCGGTATCGCCGAGTTCGAGAACGCGGCCATCCAACGGTCCGCCGAAGAAGCGGATGTTCTCTTCGGACGGAGCTGCCATCGGAACTCCTTCGCTGCCACGCTTTCGCCCATGTTAGGCGAGCGAAGCGGGCGGTGCCGCCGTCAGATCGGGTGAAGAGTTTTTACCAGACAGGGCGCAGCGTAACGGTCTGTTCCCGGGACGCGTCCCCGAGAAAAGTCACAAGATCCTCGCGGAGCTTCGTCAACCTGTCTTCGCCGACAAGTCCCGCCCAATGATCCTCTGTTTTCCGCGAAAGCGCGACAACTTGTTCGATGCACTGCCAGCCGCGGGGCGACAGCGTGATCAGGCGGCTGCGGCGATCGGTGGGATGCGGTGTTCTCTCGACGTAGCCCCGTTTCTCGAGCTCGTCCACCAGTTGGACGGCCGCCTGCTTGGTGATGCCGAGGTGTTCGCCGAGCTCGACCGCCGTCGCGCCCGAGCGGTGGGACAGGAAGTGGAAGGCGAACCCGTGTGCCGGCCGGACGTCGGTGAAACCGTCGGCGGCGAGCTGGCCGTGGATCTGATCCATGATCGCGCGGAAGCTCATCGCGAGCAGGGCGGGCAGGTCGCCTTGAAGCATCACTAAACTCCTACTTGGTCAACTAGCTTGACTACTTTGGTCAACCAGGTTTACCTTTTACTCGTCAATCTACTTGACCATCTGGAGGATCTCATGACACTCGCGACCTTGTCCGAAGCCCCCGTGATCGAGAACGGGAGCTTTGTCTTCCGGCCGTTGGCCGTGCCCAGCCGCGGCTCCGCTGAGCTGGCGATCTGGTCGCTCGACGTCGCTCCAGGCGCCGGACACCCACCTGCGGCTCAGCAACCCCGGAACCGAGCCCGCGCTGCTGACGGTGTGCACGTCGAAGGGGATGCTGGGCAGCCTGAACGGCCAGACGATCGCGCCGCCGTGGGCGCAATAGTTACGTGCGGCCGAGGTAGGTGAGCACGGCCCGCACGCGGCGGTGTTCGACCGAGCTGGCCTCGAGGCCGAGCTTCGCGAAGATGTTGCCGATGTGCTTTTCCACCGCGCCGTGCGAGACGACGAGCGAGTTGGCGATGGCCGTGTTGGACAGGCCTTGGGCCATCAGGCCGAGCACCTCGGACTCGCGGGCCGTCAACGCGTCGAGCGGGTTCTTGCGGCCGCGGGCCATCAGCTGGGCGATCACGTCGGGATCGATCGCGGTGCCACCGGCGGCCACCCGGCGGACGGCGTCGATGAAGTCGTTGACGTCGGCGACACGTTCCTTGAGCAGATAGCCGACCCCGCCGGCACCGCCGGAAAGCAGCTCCACGGCGTAGCTTTCCTCGACGTACTGCGAAAGCACCAGCACCGGCAGCCCGGGAATGGCCTCGCGGGCACCGATCGCGGCACGCAGGCCTTCGTCGGTGAAGGTGGGCGGCATCCGCACGTCCACGATCGCCAGATCCGGCCGATGTTCGGTGACCGCGCCGAGCAGGTCGTCGCCGTTGTCCACGGCGGCGACCGCTTCGATGCCTTCGTCGGCCAGCAGCCGAATAAGCCCGGCCCGAAGGAGGACTGCGTCCTCCGCGATCACTACCCGCATGCGGGCCCCCAGTGTCGTGAGTGTTTCGTGGTGTTCAGAACACCGCTATTCACTCACGAACGGGTCACCAGGTACACGGCAGGTCGGCCCGGATCACCGTCGGCCCGCCCTGCGGGCTGACCACGGTGATGACGCCGTCGATGGTCGCCGCGCGGTCCGCCAGGCCCGCCAGGCCGCCACCCGGCCTGATCTCCGCGCCGCCGTGGCCGTTGTCGGTGATCTCGACGACGATCGTTTCGTCGCTCCGCCACACCTTCACCCCGGCCTCGGTCGCGCCGGCGTGCTTGGCGATGTTGGTCAGCGTCTCGCCCACGATGAAGTACGCGGTGGTTTCGACCGCCGCGGGCGGACGCCGATCGATGGTCACCTCGACGTCGACGTGGATCGGCGACTTCGCGGCCTGTGCCGACAGCGCGGCGTCGAGGCCACGGTCGCCGAGCACGGCCGGGTAGATGCCCCGGGCCAGGTCACGCAGCTCCGACACCGCGAGCTTCGCGTCCATGTGCGCTTCGTCGATCAGCTCGCGCACTGCGTCCGGGTCGTTGTCGAACTTCGACTTCGCCCGCCCGAGGCTCATCGCCACCGCGACCAGGCGCTGCTGGGCGCCGTCGTGCAGGTCACGCTCGATGCGGCGACGTTCGGCTTCGGCGGCGTCGACCCCGCGGGCGCGGGACGACTGGAGCCGCTGGGCCTTGATCTCGAGCCGTTTCGTCTGGTTCGGGCCGAGCAGGCTGATCGCCAGCTGCCCGTGTGCCCAGCCGATCCACGGCACCACCCAGATCGCCAGCGGCAACAGCGGGATCGCGGCCACGCCGATGGCGAACTCGGCCACGCCGAGCGGGAAGACGATGATCAGGTAGAGAAGGTCACGCCAGGTCGTCGGGTCGGTTAGGCGGGTCTGCCACCTGCGCAACAGGCTCGCGCCCTCGGTAGGCAGCCGCTCGGCGTCGGGAACCGGAGTGTTCAGCGCCTTGCGCAGCCAGCGGCGCTCGACGTCGGCCGACCAGCGCACGTACCCGGTGGTGGCGATGAGGATCGGGATGCCGATCCAGACCACCACCGTGCTGATACCGACGGCCATCCCGGTGACGATGAGGACGAACTGGATGATGCGGAGCACGAAACTCGCCAGCATGAACCCCATCGCCCGGAAGGGATTGGGCCTTGGCTGCTCCAGCGTCGCCGGTCGTTCGGCCATCACACCCTGCTCATCTCGTCGGCGTCTTCCCACGCGTTTTCCATGCGACGCCGCTGCGCCACCGTCGGGCCGAGCATCGCCGTCGCCAGGCGAGCGTGGAACCCGCCCATCGCGCGGGTCAGCGCGATGGACAGGGCGATGAACAAGACCCCCAGTGCCGCCCACGGTAGCGCCTCGACCGTCGAGTCGACGGTGAGCCAGCGAACGTTCCACGCGGGGAAGTGGTAAGCACCCTCAGGAAGGAAGCGGAAGTAGATCGGCAGGCCCGCGAGCGCCAAACTGGTCGACCAGAACGTCACGACCAGCGTGAACTCGATGATCCCGAGCGGGAACAACACGAAGAAGTACCCGATGTCGCGCCACGTCGAACCGTCCTTCAGCCGCGCCGTCCACCGCAGCTTCTGCGACCCGACCGGCAACGGCAGGTACGGCAGCGGGATGTAGGTGTCGAGCAGCGCGTAAACCCGGGCCCGCTCCACCTTCGCCGCGCCGCGAGCCACCAGGATCGCGATCGCCGCGATGGGCAGCCCCACCCACACGATCACCGTGCCGACACCCGTCACGAGCAGCGTGAAGAGCACCGTGAAGCCGGCGATCCCGAGGGGCAGGTTCATCAGCAGATACACCAGCGAACCGCCGACCGGCGCGTTCTGCCGGTGACCGTCGTGCTCGACCGGTAGCGAGGTCATGGCCGGCTCCTTCCTTTTGGTGAC
The DNA here is from genome assembly GCF_036008905.1 of Amycolatopsis sp. Taxonomy (GTDB): domain Bacteria; phylum Actinomycetota; class Actinomycetes; order Mycobacteriales; family Pseudonocardiaceae; genus Amycolatopsis. The sequence continues at coordinate 10,469 of NZ_DASYMU010000211.1, forward strand.
AGGAACCAGCATGACCTGCGCGGACCCCCACCTGCCATGGTGCGCACGGGCATCCGCGGGGTGGGGTTAGCCCCACCCCGGGCGGCGGGAAATATCCCGTTTGCCGGGGGCGTTATGATGAAGAGGTTGCATACACAACCCAGCGGGGGTGAACGGTTTCGACTTTGGACGTTGATTCAGGTGAAGCGTGCCAGTGCAGGCGAGAGACCACTGTAAGCGTCATCGCAACCTATAAGCGCCAAGGCTAATGCCCAGCGCGACTTCGCACTTGCTGCCTAAGTAGCAGTGTGAGTCTGTCGGTCCGGGAGTTCCTCCGGCTCGGGTACCGGCATCAGCAAGGAGGATCACCGCCAGGCTCGGCTACGGGGTCTGGTTGGGAAACAAACAGTGGCTGGGCTCGTCGCATCGGCTTGTTCGCGTGACCGATGGGGCCAAGTAGAGACTTAGCGGACTGCGCACGGAGAAGCCCTGATGAACCGCCAGAGGACCCGGGTTCAATTCCCGGCACCTCCACCGATGTGGTCCTGCCCCTCGGGGCGGGGTCGCCCCGCTGAGACGAACGAGAGCGGCTCCTTCCTTCGGGAAGGGGCCGCTTTTGTTTTCGCTGACCTGAAGCTCGTTTCTTCTTGATCTTTGTTCCTAGTGGCGGTGGTGCCATCCAGGGGTTTGGCGGCCTACAGGCGCTCCAAGCCGTCTCGAACCCGGGCCAGGAAGTCGAGGTCACGGGGAGGCGTTGTCAGGGGACGATGAGGAGGTTTTGGTGATGGTTTGCGTGGGCGGTATGGCAAACCAACCTCGGTGCGTTCGTAGACGGCTAGCTCAGCCCAGATGACCCGTCCCCGCGGAGCGACGGATGAGCCCCAGTTGCTGGCGAGCGCGTCGACTAGGCCAAGGCCGGAGTCTGGGGGTAGTTCGACATTGTCGGCCAGCGCGAGCGCTTCGGGGTGCGCGTCGGTGACCTCGAAGACGATGTGCCGCTGATAGCCGAGCATCCGCAGTCTGATCGGGTTGAGTTCGGTGATGTCCGACCAGCTCGTCTCCTCGGCCGGGCCGGTTGCGTCGATGGACAGGGTCACCAGTTCGACGGCGACGGCTTCCATGTGGTCTTCGATGAACAGGGCGTGCCACCGGCGCAGCGTGTCAGCGATGAACATCCGGGCAACGGGGATAGCCGTGGGCAGTGCCACCAGGTCGAGTGAGTCATGGAACCGAGGTTCTTCACGCATTCGGGGTACCTCGGTGTGGGTGGGTAGTTCACCGCTTACCTGAGCGAGCGCGTTCATCGCGGTGTCCAGAGCAGGCTTGAGCGCTTGACCAGCGATGGTGCACCCGGTTGACCTGGTTCCGGCAAGCTAAGCAACTCGTAGACGACCTCTTGCAGGTCGGAACCCTCTTTCGACCAGACGCAGCCGCCGCCGTAGGAGTCATCGAGCACGCGGGCGGCGCTGACGTTGGTGCGGTCGAAGATGAACAGGGCGTCGGTGTACTGCTGGCGGCTGTAACTTCCGGCGATTCCAACCGCTTCGCCTTCGTCGTGTAGCGCGCGAATGACCCAGCCGGCCTGGCGGGCGGTCACCAGAGCCTGGAGTTCGGGGTAGAGGCGGACCGCTTCCTCATCGGTGGCGGAGGCGTTCACGAGCTCAGCACCTCGCTCGGCGTGAGAAGTGCCGCCAGTCGATTGCGAATCAGCGCCGCGGACTGCTCTGGTGGCCGACTACTGCAGTCGACCCGCAAGATGTCAAAACCAGTCGCAGCAAGGGTTTCGGTGGCCTGCCGGTAGTACTCGACTTCATGGTGACTGCTGTCCGGGGCGAGCTGGAAGCGGTTGTGCGGGCCACGCTCACTCAGCCGCTGGGTGATCACATCGGGGTCAGCTTCGAGGATGATGGCCAGATCAGGCCGTTCTACTTCCTCGTTAAGCTGCCAAAGGAACTCGCGGTCGACGCCGTCGAAGCGCTGAACGACCAGGCCAGAGGCGACGTACCGGTCGGAAATGACGATGTGTCCCGACCTGATGAGTGGCTTGATCTCCGCCTCAACGTGGTGGTAGCGATCGGCCGCGTACAAGCAGGCCAAGGCGTGGCCGGTCACGGTCTCGGTCAGCTCCCAAGCCAGCTTGCCGATGGAGCTTGTGGACGGTTCTGCTGTGACGTGCACATGTTCGCCCTGTGCCACGAGCATTTGAGCGAGGTGGCGAACGATGGTCGTCTTTCCTGCGCCGCCCGGTCCGTCGACGCTGATGAACAAGCCGCGCTTGCAGTCAGAAGAGCGCTGGGGCGTCATCTTGGCTCCCTCCTGTCGGCTGGTTGCGGAGTTCTTCCAACGTCCGCCGGCCTGCGAGATGGACGAAGAGCCTTGCCGTAACCAGCGCGTCGTATCCAGCCCGATGCGGCTTGAGGTCTGGGGCCAGATTCGTGGCCAGGTCGAAGTTGTCCACGAGCGAACCAAGCTTGTAGCTGCTCGTGCCAGGTAGTAAGCGTCGGGCGAGCTTGAGCGTGTCGAACACCTCGGGGCATATCCAGTCGCCGAGCTTGCGCTGCAGCACGCCGACATCGACATGCGCGTTGTGGGCGATCAGAGCGTCGACATCGAGCGTCCCCCGCACCTGATGGGCAACGTCCGCGAAGGTGTCAGCGTGCTCAACCTCATCGTTCGTGATCCCGTGGATACGCCGAGCGAACGAGGTAATCGGCTGCTCGGGTCGGACTATCCACTCCATCGGCTCCCCGACGATTCCGCCGACGATCGGCACGGCTGCCAGCTCGACCAAATCGGGCGGCTGCTGACCGTTGCCTTCGACGTCGACAACCACGTAGTTGAGCTTCTTCCAGTCAGTCATGAGATAGGTGTTTCCTTCCAACCGATGTCCGCGCGGCCGTGTCGGTTCGCGTGGTGCGGGTGGCGTGCGTCGTGCACCTGGAAGCCGAGAGCGTGCTGCAGGAAATAGCGCGGCTGTTCGACGGCTAGGCCGGATACGACGGCCGCCCGTTCGCTGATGCTGCCGACCTGAATCCTGTCGGCCTCGGGCAACACGCGGGCAATCTGGTGAATGTCCTCGGCAGTCGGCACGCTGTGGGCACTTGCACACAGTTCGAGCTGACTCAGTGGACAGATGTCGCAGAGCTCCCGGATGCCGTAGTGGCCGTTGTAATCCGGCAGATTGTGCGCGTACGACACGGCGCAGGACGTCTTGCGGAACAAGGCCGATGAGTTCGAGAAGACGTCGAGCACGCGTTGTTCAAGCGTCTCGGGCACGATCTTGCGGCGGGCTGTGTCGCCGTACGGCTCGGGGAGCTTGTTGGCCTTGTAGTACTCGGCGATCTGGTCGCGGTAGAACATGCCGGTGAAGACGGTGGCATCAGCGTACTGGCTCAACGCATGCGCGGCGGCCAGGTGCTCATCGGTGTCGTTCAAGCCCGGCACGAGCGGGCGCCAGTACAGGACTGTTCGGTACTTGCGTTTTGAGGGCGCGCTCATGAATTTGAGGGAGTCGGCCGCGACATGTGAGGGATACGGCTCGATGTCCTTGTTGTCGATGCCGGAGTAGGTGAACAGCAACGTCACCTTGAGGTGCTGGAGCCGGTTGAGCCGGCCGATGTCCTCGGTCTTCAGCTGATGCCGCGTGATCACCAAGACGTGGTTGGTCAGCTCACGAGCATCCAGGTCTTCGAGCACAGCGAAGATGTGGGGGCGCACCTTCGGCAAGAACGGCTCGGTGGCCCGGTTGAACAACTGGATCGGCGTGACGTGCGGCTGGAAGTAGCGGTGATTGACCAGCTCTTCAACGGCCGCGGCATCGGTCATGAGCGCTCGCGGCTGGTTTTCGTCCCACAGGCCGTAGGTGTGCCGGATGCAGTAGGCGCAGCCGAGCGGACAGCCTTGGATGTGGTTGAGGGACAGTCCGCTCTTGCGGTACTCGACAACCTCCCGAGCGCGCTCGGGCAGACGGGCAATTTGCTCGCGACTGAGCAAAGGGATAGGGATCATCAGACGGCTCTTCTCCAAGGTCAGCGAGGTGGGCGCTTCTGGAGAGTAAGCAGACGGATACAACGCCGCCAGAAAATTTCTCAGTTTTTCTCGAAAAACTTTGAGATTAGTAATTCGTGGAAATTACGAGCCCGAGGATTCGGCCTCGGCGGCCAGTTCTTCCATGACGCGGGTGATGATCGCTCTGGCTGCCGCACCGTAACTGGCGACGGCGGCCAGGTGTTCGAAGATGCCCGTATACAGTTCGATCTCCTGCGGCTGGCGAAGATTGATCTCAGCCGAGTACGACTCGAACTGAACAACGTGATCGTCGTAGACCCAGAAGCCGTGCCGGGGATCGGTGACGTACTGAGTCTCGAAGCCGATGATCCCGAGCTTGACGTTGCGCATGGTGGAGATTGCCATCAGGCGGTCGAGCTGGCCAAGCATGATGTCGGCCGAGACCAGCCGGTAGCGAAGGGCCGCTTCAGTCAGAACGAAGTGAAAGCGTTTGTCCGGCCGGTACAGCATCTCCTGCCGCTGCATCCGCGCCTTGACGGCCTCGTTGATGTCGTTGGGTACCTTGTGCACCATGACGACCTGAGCGAAGCGAGCTCGGGCATACTCCGGGGTCTGGATCAGGCCAGGGATCACCGTGTTCTCGAAGCCGCGGTAAAACTTAGTCTTTTCGTCCAGCTGCGACAGCGTGAGCTGATGAGCCCTCATGCCCGCCTTGAGTACCCGATTCCACTCGGCATGTTGCTGCTCAAGATTGTGAAGTGCAGCGAGAAGGCTGGCCGTTTGGGCTTCCGAGTTAGTAGCTCTTGCCCAATCCCTGATGTCGGCATCGGTCGGCGACTGCTTGCCGTTCTCGATCTTCGAGATTTTGGAACCTACCCATGACAAAGACTCCGCGAGCTCTTTGCCGGATACCTTCGCGGCTACCCGAAGCTCGCGGAGCCGTTTGCCTAGCGCGTTGCGCGCTTCGTCAACGCCGGTCGTCCCGTTGCTCATGCTTGGCGACAAACTCATCTCGCTCGATGGCGTGATGCTGAGCGGCATCGCGCCAGTAGTTGTGCTGAACAATCTCGGCTGGGTCTTCGATGATCTCCCCGCCAAGGAACTGGTCGTCGTCGGTGAAGCGCATCTTGAGTAGCTTGCGAGAGTCGAACAGCCAGTAGTCGTACTTCGGTAGGTCGGCCGCCTGCTCGCGCGTGATGTAGCGGATATCGTCACCCGCTTCTCGGGTGTACCCCGCAATCCACATGGCGAAGCGGGTGTAGTCGGTGAGCGGGAAGCTCACCACCCGGACTCGTGAGAAGAGGCGTCCTTCGGCCGTGGCCTGGTGCACCATGTTCGACCAGTTCTCGTGGTATGAGACGTCCGGGTCTCCGGCGAGGAACTTGCTGAGCGGCTCGGCTTCACGAGGGATGTTGTACTGATCGCGCATCTCCAGCCGGTAGGCCGTGTGCTCGAAGGTCTCGAAGAGCTTGGTGAACTCCGGGCCTGGCTCGATGAGGGTCAGTTGTCCGTTCCCTTCTCTTCGGCGTAGCGGCGGGCGTAGAACTTCAGTACATCTTCGGGGATCTCGATCAGAGTCTCGTGGTCGGGTACGGGGCCGACGTCGGCGAGCACCTGAGGGTCGGTCACCTTCCAGCCTTGGGCGATATAGGTGACGCGGTCGGTCCTGTCGGTGGCAAACAGGGTCGGGGACGCACCTTCCGTCGACTCTGGGTCTTTGCCAAGAAACTGGGCGCGCATAGGGTCTCCTTGCTCGAAGTTGGAGAAATCTGCTCGTTCATCGTGACCCAGGGGGCGAGGTTCGTCAACAAGGACTGGCCGATGCTGTTGATCACGGTGCTGACGTGCAAAAACGGTGTCCTCACGGCGTGCATCGATGAAATTGTTGTCCTGGAGGACGATCTGTTCCAGTCTGATCGCGTCCTTCTTCATCAGTTCGATGAGTCCGAATCGTCGACCGTTCGGGATACATCGCTCAATTCCTGCGAAGCACGGCACCATGCCTTTGCTGGATCATCGAGCGCGGCCTCACCCACCGTGTCGGCCTGTCGCCTACGGTATGCGGCCTGCCGGCACGAGTTGGAGCAGTACTCGCGGGGTCTGCCCATAGACCCGACCACCGAGATCTTCTGTTGAAGGCAATGCCCACACGGTCTGAGGAGGTTCACTCCGTGTCTGGCCCCGATGTCGCGCACCGCGCGGGAGCTTTGCCAGTCCAGATCCTCCCGAACTAAACCGCTCTCCGCTATAGCCCTGGACAACTGCTTGCGAGCCCCGGCGAGCATGCTGCGCACATGGCCGAGATAGTCGTAGTTTGGTATGACGTTTTTGCTGCTTGCTTTAAGAAAGCGCACCAAGCCTGCTATGGGCACCTCGAAGCTGTCGCGTAAGACGATGAAGACGGCATCAATCTCATCCAACTCATCGAGTGCGAAGCCGAGTACGTCGTCGTCGCCGGAACGGATGGCGGCATTGGCGGTAGGGTCGCTCGGATTCACATGAGCCCTCTCGAGGTCGAGCGGGGGCGGCTGATCCTACCCAGGACACCAGGCAAGGCGCCGAGTACCGCCGCCAGATCACAGGGCTTCGCTCGGTTGATGGCTGCCGAGGAGATGACTCGGATAGTGCGCATCGCGTACAAGGTCGTCGCACACCATGTGCCCAATGCCACGGTTGCGAGCACGGGGGCGGTCTCGTTGATCGGGTGCATATTTGTCTCCTGACGTGAAAGGGCCCCCGTGTTGAAACACGGAGGCCCTGGAAACGAAAAAAGCCCCTGGTGGCGATTGCCAAGGGGCTTCACAGGCATAAACCTGCCCGCAGGAAGAAGCTACCAGATGACGTGGGCAGCTTGCGATGAACATGCCTGTTGCGTCTTTGCAGCTCAGGGGTCTCCGGTTACTAACTCCCATTAACTTTTCTTTTCGTAACACCCTCTTGTTGATCTTGCGGCAAACGATGTTGGTCAGGATCGCTTGAGTGTGCTCGTTGGGCGGTGGTTTTGTGCGGGGACGCCACGGAGACGATCTCCGCAGGCTCATGACCGGGCTGCAGCAAGCGGTTCGTGCCGGGACGTCGGAGGCGGCTGAGCGTTACTTGCGGATACTGCTGCTAGGGCTCCGGCCGTACCGCTTATTCGCCGGTGGTGTGGTCGGCGAGTTCGCGGGCGATGTCCAGGTGGCCGACGTGCCTGGCGTACTCCTGCAGAACGTGGAACAGGATCCAGGCCAGCGTCGGCCGCTCGTCGTCCGGGCCGAAGCGGCCGCCTAGGGCCGCGTGGTCTTCCAAAAGTGCATTGGCTGCGATCGCGCGTGAGCGTGCGCACTGCTCAAGGAAGAAAGCCTTGACGGTGTCGAAGGTTTCGTCTGGGGCGAGGAACCAGTTGTCCGAGGAATCGTGGTCACCCCAGGGTTCCGCGATCGCCTCGGCGGTGAAACCCCAACGCAGCCAACGCAATTCGACGTACGCCAGATGTTTGAGCATCGCCAGCGGTACCCAGCCCGACGGGAGGCGGCTCGACCACAACGCTTCGTCGGAGAGGCCGTCCAGTTTGCGGAGGGCCGCGTCGCGGTAGAAGTCGAGGTAGCCCGTGAGTAGTTCACTGGGATTGCTCAGGGTTCTGGCGGGTTCGGTCATGGGCACAGTTTTGCCTGGTTTCCGGGTCCGCCGCCAGTCTC
>NZ_DASYMU010000212.1:0-15008 GCF_036008905.1 Amycolatopsis sp.
GGGTGCTGTGTCAAGGCGGGAAAGCGTGCCTTGACACAGCACCCCCGGCCGCGTTCGGGGCTTCATATCGGGGTGCAGGGAGGGGAGTGGTCGGCGAGCGCCAGGCCGTCTCCAGGCCGTCAGAGGTCGGGTAGGGCCGAGAATCGGCGAGAACTAACGAGACCTGTTTGTGCAGCTCAGAGGGTGTTTTCAGGCATGATCGCCAGGTCGGTCAAAACTGGCCGAGAGATCACGCAGATCTACGAAGGCACCAACCAGATCCAGCGCATGGTCATGGCCCGCGCCCTGCTCAAGGGGCTTGCTTTCTAGCCTTCACAGCGTTCCCCATGGCCACAAGGTGTCGACATAACGTGATACCCCGCGTCCGCAACTATCGCCATCTGTCGACAGATGGCGTTCTGCCAGGCCTGAGGGAACGTGTCTTCTGGGTTGTGCGTTGAACGAAGCATGAGGCAGCGGCTGGATGAGGAGCGTGCTGCCACGTTGCTGCTCATTGACTCCCTCACCCGCCAGATCGCCGGCATCATCGAGTCCTCCACCTGGACCACCAACGACGACGAGCACGACCCCGAGGGTGCCACGATCGCGTTCGAGCGGGCGCAGTTGCAGTCCATGCTGGAGCAGGCGCGCGGTGATCTCGGGAACCTTGACAGGGCGGAGCGAAGGCTCGAGCAGGGGACGTACGGGCTGTGTGAGCGTTGCGGGAAGCCGATTCCGGAGGCTCGGCTCGACGCGCTGCCCGCGGTGACCTTCTGCATCGAGTGTGTGGACAGGCGGTAGCTGCGCCAAACGGCCCAGTCGATCGGCGGGGGTCACTGGATCGGGTGAGACTTCTTGTCTGCGGACAAGGAGGGCCCGGTGGCGAACAAGACGGCGTCGCGAGCGAAGCACAGCAAGGTGACCCAGGGGCTTGGCCGCGCGGGGATGGTCTGTTTCGGGCTGGTCCACCTGGTGGTCGCCTATCTCGCGGTCCAGGTCGCGTTCGGCGGTGGCAGCGACCAGTCCGCGGATCAGCGTGGGGCGATGGCCGAGATCGGGTCGACGTCGTTCGGCAAGGTTCTGCTGTGGGTGCTGGCGGTAGGGTTGTTCGCGTTCGGGCTTTGGCAGTTCATGATGGCGGCCACCGGTTATGGGTGGATCACCAAGCGGCGCAAGCGCGTCACCAAGCGGATCGGGTCCGGGGCGCGTGGGGTGGTGGTGATCGCGTTGGGGGTCACCGCGATCAAGCTCGTGACCGGCAGTGATTCGGGTGGGTCCGGTAATCAGCCGCAGCAGGAGTTCACGGCGAAGCTGCTCGAGTTGCCCGCGGGGAAGGTGCTGGTCGCGATCGCGGCTGCCGCGGTGCTCGGGGTGGCGATCGCGTCGGCGGTGAAGGGGATCAAGAGGAGTTTCCTCGACGACCTCGACATCGGCGAGTTGCCATCGGGGAGCCGTAAGTGGGTGGAGCGGCTGGGGCTGTCGGGCTACGTCGCCAAGGGGATCGTGTTCGGGATCGTGGCGGTGTTGATCGGGTTCGCGGCGTTCAGCGCCGACGCGGGCAAGGCCGGCGGGCTCGACGCGGCGCTGCGGACGCTGGCGGCGCAGCCGTTCGGGCCGTTCCTGCTGGCTGTCGTCGCGCTGGGGCTGGCGGCGTTCGGCGTCTACTGTTTCGCGGGCGCTAAGTCCCATAAGAGCTGAGCTGTCGGGTTCCTGTCGATGACCACCGAAACCTCCCGGGCCGGGTGGTGGCTCCCGTACCGTCCGACGGGGCGGTTGAAAGTTCACCTAGCCCGGGAGTTGAATTTCGGATGTTCACTCGTTTCAAAGACGTCGCGCTCTTGCTCGGACGCATCGGTGTCGCTGTCGTCTTTCTCGCCCATGGCCTGCAGAAGTGGGACAACGGCATCGATGGAACAGCGCAATTCTTCGAGTCGACGGGTGTGCCGCTGCCCACGATCGCGGCGATCTTCGCCATCGCTGTCGAGATCCTCGGTTCGATCGCGTTCATCATCGGCTTCGCGTTGCCGCTCGTCGGTATCGGCTACGTCGTGGTGTCCGTCGGTGCCCTGCTGAGCGTCCACATCGACAACGGACTCACCGGCCAGGGTGGCTACGAGCTCGTCCTGGTGCTCGCGCTCGCCGGCCTCGCGCTTGGCTTCAACGGCGGCCGCTACTCGCTGGACCACGTGCTCTTCTGGAGCAAGCGCGAGTCTCGCGAACTCCAGTCCGCTTAGGTCACTTCGTGGAGCAGGTCGACGGTCGTGCGCTCGGCGCTACGGCGGTCGGCCAGCTTCGCGGGGTCGGCGTTGGTCACCTGGACGATATGCGCCCCAGCGGCCAGCGGCGCCAGCAGTCCGTCGAGTAGGCCGCCGGGAGCTGTCCAGTCCACAGTGGAGAGAACCCGGTCGCCAGCCGAAATCCCCAGCTCCTCGGCGCGTGAACGCGCTTCGGCCACCATTTCGTCCACTGTGGACGAGTTCAGGGCGAGCGTGTCGCCGGGGATCGGGAACAGCGCCTGGTAGTCGTCGCCTGCGAGCCGGACGTCGGACAGGAAGTCGAGTGCGCCGTCGGCGGGCGGCGTCCTGAGGCCCATGCCCATCGCGTCCAGCGCCACCACGGCTGTCACGGCGCTCGCGGCGGTGCCATCGGGGCCGACGAACGCGATCCGCGCGTCGACGTCCGAGGTCACCACGTGTGCCCCGCACCACCAGGCGCCGAGCAGGATCCCCGCTGTCTGCCAATGAGCGGGCAGCAGCACCGCGACCTCGTCGCCCGGTTCGACGTCGACCTCTTCGACCAGCCAGTTCGCCGTCTTCGCGGCCCAGTTCGCCGTGGTGGCAACGGAAAGCTCCACCCGGCTGCCGGCCGCGTCGTCGTAATGGGTGATGAACGGGCGGACGGACGACGTCTTCAGCAACGGACGCAGTAGCTGCTCAGTGATGCTCACGGCCTTAGATTAGGTCTGGGCGCGAAGCGTCTCCGTTGAGGGTGGTGGTGGGCTAGTTGACGCAGGTGACGCCCGGAGCGGGGGCGACGGACAGCGCCCCGCCGCTGCTACCACCGCCACCGGACGGCTCGCTCTTCCCGACCAGACCGGCGACGAATTGACGAACCGCCGCCGGGTCGACCTCGACGATGCTCTGCTGGCCGTCTTCGCTGCGGCCGTTGATGTTCACCACCGGGATCGTCACGAAGGTCATGTCGCCCGACGCGATCCCCTTGACCTGGTTGGCGAAGTCGAGCAGATCGAGCCCGGCGTCGAGCACGATCGACCGGTGCACCGCGTCCATCAGGTTGCTCAGGGTCGACGGGCTGGTGAGGGTGCCTGCCGACAGCACCTGGTTCAACGCCGACGAGAGGAACGCCTGCTGCCGGACGATCCGGTCCAGGTCGCCGCGCGGGAGATTCTTCCGTTGCCGCACAAAGGAAAGCGCCTCGCCGCCGGAGACGGTCTGCTGTCCCGCCCGGAAGTTGGCGCCGGAATCGGCGTCGGAGGTCGAGTGGTTGAGGCAGACTTTGACCCCGCCTAGCGCCTCGGTGAGCAGGTAGAAGCCCAGCAGGTTGACCTCGGCGTAGTGATCGATCCGCAGCTGCGTGAAGTCCTGCACTGTCTGCACCAGCACCTTGCGCCCGGCCTGGTCCGAATCCCGTTCGATCGCGGCCTCGTCCTTGACGCCCTTGTCGCGTTGTTCTTTGGCAAAGCCGGCCTTCGCCACGCCGTACGCCGAGTTGATCTTCGTCTTGCCGCGCCCGGGGACGTCCACCCAGGAGTCGCGTGGAATGGAGATCCCCGTCGGCTTTCCGCCGTTCTTGGGCACCCGCAGGATGATGATGGTGTCGGTGTTGACGCCGGGTTTTTCCTCCGTGCGCAACTGCTTCAGCAGCCTCGTCGGCAGCGGGTTGCCCTGCGCGTCCGTCCTGGCGTCGCTGCCGACGAGCAGGATGTCGGTGCCGCCGTCGTCGGCGGGCGGCGCAGGTTCACCCGGCTGGGTGAGCGCTTCCGTGATGTGCACGGTCTCCTGCAAGCGATCTTTGGTGACGTACGCGTATCCGGTGACGCCTATTGCCGCTATCGACACCAGTGCCACCAGGGTCCGGCCCGCGGCCAGCCCCAGCCGCCGTTTCCGCTTTGCCGGAACCGGCTCCGGCAAAGCGAATGAGACGGGCTCTTCCGGTTTTTGGTCGTCCGTTTCGGTTTCGGCCACTTCGGGGGTACGCGGAAAGGGACTCGGAACGAACTTCGCGACCTCTTCCTCGCTCAGCTCACCGGAATGCTTTTCGCGCTCTTCGTCCATCCTGCCCGCCTCCCCTCGGATTGCCTGTTCGCTCAGGCTAAGGCACTTCAGCCGTCCCCACGGCCGCTGCCCTCTAGTTCACACAAGGCACTCCACCGGCAGTGATCGTCTTGTCGCCCGGTGCTGCCCCGGATGGGGGAACGACCGGGGCCGAAGTCGTCGTGGGCGGGTTTGACTTCGCCGGGGCTTGGCCACCGGCCGCCGCCGGAACGCCGCGGAAGTCCTTGCCGAGCAATACTCGGACGTGTCCCTTTTGTACATCCCTGTCCGGTTCGGCGAGGAACGTGTCGCCGAGCGCCTGCTTGACGAGCGCGATCGCTGCTTCGTCGCCAGGCGCGTACCGGAACACCGTGCTGGCGCGGGTGGCGAGCTTCGTGTCACCGGCGAGCTTGAAGCCCTTGCCCTGCAGCGCGACGCGGGTCTGCGGGCCCATGGCGGCGTTCCCCGTGCCGTCGAAGAAGTCGACGGTGACGGCGTCGGCGCCCGGCAGCGTCTGGCCGGCCGCGGGCGGGGTGGCGCCGGACATGTTCCCCGGCGCGACGACCCCGTCGGTGATCAGCGCGTCGACGGCGGCCCGCACCTGCGGGATGTCGACCTTGATCACGTCGGCGCCGCCGATCGTGGCGTTGCCCTGGTTCGGGATGGTGTGGAACTGGATGTTCCCGCCGGTCAGCCCGCGCATCTGCTCCGCGAACTCCAGCAGGTTCCACCCCGACGAGAGCACGACGGACTTCTTCACCGCGTCGACCAGGTCGGACATCTTCGACGGGCTGGTCAGCACCTCGCCGGAGAGGACTTTGTTCGCGAGCCCGGACAGGAACGCCTGCTGCCGACCGATGCGGTCGAGGTCGCCGTTCGGCAGGTCGTAGCGCTGCCGGACGAAAGCCAGTGCCTGCACGCCTTCGACGGTCTGCTGCCCGGCGGGAAGGTCCACTCCGGACTTCTTCTCCTTGACGGCGTTGTTGAGGCACACTTGCACGCCGCCGATGGACTTCGTGATCTCGTAGAAACTCGCGAGGTTCACTTCGGCGTAGCGGTCGATCATGCCCGGCTTGCCGAGGAACGTTTCGAGCGTGTTGATCAGGTTCTTGCGGCCCGCTTCCTTGGCCTGCCTGTCGACGTCCTTGAGATCGCCGTTTCCTTTTTGCTGCAGCGTTTTCGAGGTGTCGTTGTAGGCGTACACATACGCGCTGTTCAGTTTGTGCTTGCCGAATCCGCCGGTGATCTCCACATAGGAATCGCGCGGGAACGAGAAGGCGATGGCCTGCTTACCGTTCTGCGGGATGTGCACCAGGATCATCGTGTCGGTCTGCCGCTCGCCGTCGGACACCCCGGCGTGCAGCATGTCGAGCACCTCACGCGAGAGCGGGTTGCCCTGCGCGTCGGTGCGGCTGTCCTGGCCGACCAGGAGGATGTCCACGGCGCCGTCCAGCGGCTTGGCGTGCACGGTGTTGTCGGCGAAGACGTTCGTCGTGGTGAGGCCCTCGGTGGTCGAGGTGATGAACTGCCAGCCGTACCCGGTCACGCAGAGCACCGCCACGGACACCAGCGTCATCACGATCTTACCGCCACGGCGCGCGAGCACCGCGAAGCCGACACCGTGCCGGCGCGGTGATCGGACGGGTTCGGGTGGCCAGTCGGACACGCGAGATCCTCCCCATCCTTCAACTGCAGTGGACTTACCCCCGGGCACAGATACGCCCCGGTACCAGAATAGCCGGATGAATGTGAGACGTTTGTAGGCCGACGAGGTTGGCAAGTAACCGTGACTGTAAGAGAGCGAGTAGTGCCGTGCCGTTGACAGTTCTGGTGCCCGGTGGAACAGGCCAGCTGGGCCGTGACCTTTTCGCTCTCGCGGGCGAAGGCGTCGAGGTGCTCGCGCCCGGCTCCGCGGAGCTGGACCTGACGAAGACGAGCGACGTGCTCGAAGCGGTGAAGGACCTCGTCGCCCGCGCTGAGCAGGCCGGATCCAAGCCGGTCGTGATCAACGCGGCCGCGTACACCGCTGTCGACGCCGCCGAGGACGACGAAGACCGGGCGTTCGCGGTCAACGCCGACGGCCCGCGCGTGCTCGCCGCCGCCTGCTCCTCATGGCGTGTCCCGCTGGTGCACGTCTCGACGGACTACGTCTTCGCCGGTGACCGTTCGGGCGCCGACGCCGTCCCCTATGAGCCGTCGGACCCGATCGCGCCGCGTAGCGCGTACGGCAGGACGAAGGCCGCCGGCGAGGACGCGGTGCTCGGCTCGGGCGCGCAGGCGTGGGTCGTGCGGACTGCCTGGGTCTACGGCTCCACCGGGAAGAACTTCGTCAAGACCATGGTGCGCCTGGAAGGCGAGCGCGAGACACTGTCCGTTGTGGACGATCAGCGCGGCTCGCCGACGTTGTCGGCCGACCTCGCCGCCGGGCTGCTCGAGCTGGCGAAGCTCATCACCGACGGCAAGGCGCCCGAGCAGCGGGTGCTGCACGCCACGGGTGGCGGCAACACGACGTGGTTCGGCTTCACACGGGCCATCTTCACCGCACTCGGCGCGGATCCCGCGCGCGTGAAGCCGTGCACCAGCGCGGACTTCCCGAGCAAGGTCGCGCGTCCGGCGTATTCGGTGCTGTCCGACACCGCGTGGCGCGAGGCCGGGCTCACCCCGTTGCGCTCGTGGGAAGACGCGCTGAAGGCGTACTTCGCCAAGGCCTAGTGCGTCGCGACGGCCTGGCGGTAGGCCTCGACGGTGCGTTCGGCGCACTGCCGCCAGGTGAACGTGGCGGCCCGCGTCCGGCGGGCCGCCGAGGTCGCCACCGCGTGCGGGTCGGAAACGGCGGTGCGCAAGGCTTCCACGAGCGCGTCGACGTCTTCGTAGGGCACCAGTCCGGCGCAGTCCCCGGCGACTTCCCGCAGGGCCGGGATGTCCGAGCAGACCACCGGGACGTCGCAGGCCATCGCTTCGAGCACCGGCAGGCCGAAACCCTCGTCGCGGGACGGCAGGACCAGTGCGGTGGCACCCGCGACCACGGTGTGCAGATCCGCGTCAGAGACGTAGCCGAGATGCTGTGAGCGGTCCGAAACCGTGAACTTGCCGGGCCCGGCGAACACCAGCGGCGGCAGGTCCGGTGCCGCCGCGTGGGCCTGGGCCAGCCAGTCGAGCCCCTTGCGCGGTCCGGGCGCACCCAGGAACAGCAGGTATTCCGTCGGCAGGCCGAGCCGCGCGCGGTCTTCCTTCTCCGGCGGCCGGGCGTTGAACCACACCGGGTCGACGCCGAGCGGGGTGACCACGATCTTCTCGCGGTCGATGTTCAGCCGTTCCGCGACGGAATCGGCCACGGCTTCGGTGGGCGTGCAGATCACGTCGGCGTTGGCCGCGCCGCGCAGAACCAGTTGCGGCAGCTCGAAATTGCCAGGGGAAAGCTCGCCGGGGACGTCGAGGAACGCCAAGTCGTGAATCGTCAGCACACCGGCCGCGCGCAAGGCGCCCGGGAGCACGAAGTTCGTGCCGTGGACGACGTCCGTCGGCCCGGCGAACAGCTCGATCGGCGGGAACTGCGACTTCAGCCAGGATCGGCGCAGCAGCCTGGCGGGCGCGGGGATACCACGCGCCCGCACGCCGTGCGGCAGTGCGTGACGCAGCTTTCGCCAGCCACGCAACGTGAAGGCGACCGCCCGAGTGTCCACTTCGGACACCGACGCGAGTTCCTCCATCAGCGACGCGGTGTAGCGGCCGATGCCGGTTCTGGAACCGAGCAGCGGAGTGCCGTCGAGCAGTACTTTGAGCGGTCGATCAGCCACGGCGCATCCTCTGCCTGGCGACCTTCAGTACGCGGCCACCGACGCGGCGGACGAGCTCTTTCGGCCCGCCGTCGGCGAGGTACTCGCGGATGAGGTCGACATCTCTTCTCAGAACTTCCTTGCCGCGCAACGGATCCGTCACGACAAGATCGGTGGAGCCCGGCAGCCTGTCGGCGGCCGGTCGCGGGTTCCGGCAGAACTCGACGAGCGGCGCGAGCGCGGTGGGCCACGCGTACCGCTGCGCGACCACAGCGATGCGTTCGGTGCACGCCTTGATGAATTCGGTGTCGTACAGCGAACGTTCCAGCGCTTCCGCGAGCGCGTCGACGTCCTCCGCGGGGACGACCACGCCGAGCTTCTCCGTCCGCACCAGGTCCGCGAAGGCGTCACCGTCGGTGGTGACGATCGGCAGCCCGGCCCACAGGTAATCGAGCACCCGGGTCCGGAAGGCGAACGTGGTCTCGACGTGCTCGAAATGCGTGGTGACCCCGCAATCGGCGTCGAGCAGCCAGTTCTGGCGTTCCTCGTACGGCACCCAGTGCTCGTTGAAGAACACGTGCTTGTCCGTGAGGCCAAGGGATTCCGACAGTCGCATGGTCTTCGTGCCGATGTCCATCTCGGCGACCTCGGGGTTCGGGTGCTTCATCCCGAGGAACACCAGCCGCACGTCACCCCGGCGCTCGCTCAGCTTCTCGATCGCGCGGATCAGCGTGAGCGGGTCGAACCAGCTGTAGACGCCGCCCGCCCAGAGCACGACATGATCGGTTTCGCCGATACCGGCCAGCGTGGCGCGCAGGCCGGGCCCGGTGTGCCGCGGCGCCTCGGAGGAGAGCCCGAACGGGACGACGGCGAGCAGTGACTGGGTGGTCGGGTCGGCGTCGTAGAGCCGGGGCGAGAGCCTGCCGTTCGCGGCGAGGTGGCCGAGCCAGAAATGACGCTGCCGTTCCGACGCGCACAGGAAGAAGTCGCCGCGTTCGAGCTGCGCGTCGAGGACCTTCGTGACGCCGATGAGGTCGAGTGCGCGCTTGTCGTCGGCGACGCCCTTGCCCTGCTCGAGCAGCTCCAGGTGCATCGGGTCGTAGAGGTCGCAGACGACGATCTTCCGCGAATGCTCCTTCTTGAGCACCGGGGCGAGTTCGAGAACGTGCCCTTGCAGGACAACGATATCTGCCCAATCGATCGGTGCCACGAGTTCACGCCGGCTCGCGGCGCTCACGCGGAACGGCGCCGCGGGCGGCTCGGCGAGCGGGTTCACCGTCACGAGGTGGACTTCGTGCTCGGCGGCCAGCGTCGAGGCGATGTTCCAGGCGCGGATCGCCGGGCCCGCCATCCGCTCGGTGATCGCGTCACCGGTGATGACCAGCACCTTCCGGCGGGTACCGAAGACGCCTTCGATGCCGAACGCCTTGACCAGGATCTCGTGCGCGGCGAGGTACCGCGGCAACGGGTACGCGGGCTCCAAAGCCTTGCGCAGCAACGGGATCAGGTCGGCGTCGGTGCGCACCCTGGCCGCCTGCTCAACGGCCCGGGACTCCGCGAGCGAGGGCATCAGCTCGACGAACTGGTCGATCGCGAGGAACCCGGCGAGCGCGGTCCGCGCGATCGGCACCGCGTCGGTTTCGATCGGGCCGACGCCGCGCTGCAGGTCCAGCTGCGTGGCGTCGAGCTCGCCGCGTGCCGTCGCCCGGCGCACCGCGAGGGCGAGCGCGGCCGGGAGCACCTTCGTCAGCGTCTCGTCGGAGAGGTTCTTGTACAGCGCGGCCAACGCGTTGCGCTCCAACAGGAACGTCTCACGGCCGGAGTCGGGAGCGTCCACTGAGGACATCGTGCCGTGGTGCCGGTGGTAGGCCAGCGATTCCGGGACGTAGCGCACGCGCCAGCCGCGGAGGTTCAGCCGCCAGCCGAGATCGACGTCCTCGTAGAACATGAAGAACCGCTCGTCGAAGCCGCCGAGTTCGGCGAACACGCCGGCGCGGACGAACATCGCCGAGCCGGTGGCGAACAGGACGTCCTTCGCGAGCTCGTGTTCGGCGGCGGGCACGTCGGCCAGCGGGCTGCCCGCGTGCCGCTTGTAGCCCATGCCGAACCAGGTCAGGCCGCCGTCGACGAAGTCCGTCCCGGTGCCGTCCCAGTCGACGACCTTGCTGGCCACGGCCGCGACGGTCGGTTCCGCGCGCAGCTCGGCGACCGCGGCGGTGACCCAGCCGGGCGCGGGACGGGCGTCGTTGTTGAGGAAGGCGAGCACGGTGCCGGTGGCGTGCTTGGCACCGAGGTTGCAGCCGCCCGCGAAGCCGAGGTTCTCCGCCGATTCGATCAGCTTGACCTGGGGGAAAGCTGCTCTGATCGTGGCCGCGTCGTCCCTGCCGGAAGCGTTCTCGACGACGATCAGTTGCAGGCGCGGGTAATCCAGCTCGGTGGTGAGCGCGCGCAGACAGGTCACGGTGTCTTCGGCGCCGCGGAAGTTCACGACGATCACCGAAACCAGCGGCTGAGTTGCCCCCTGCGACAAGGCTGTAACTCCCTTACTCACTCGAAGTGGGGGCAGCCTAACCGGCCGCCCACGCATCCCAGACCTCACCTCGGCCGAGCACCGCGCGGGCCGTTATGCATTGCCTGGCACGCAACGCCGCTGGTAGGCGAGTGACGACTTCCGTCAGAACGTGGCAACGCAGGAACAGCCGGAAGTTCGGCGGCGCCGGTTCGCCCCGGAACGGAAGAACCGCGGTCAGTATCGCGAACTTCACGAGCTCGCGCAGGGCTACCCGTGCGGGTGCGCAGCGCAGAAGCATGAGCAGCCGGTTCCGCTCGTTCCAGCGGTGGAACAGCGGTGATCCGGGCTTCGTGCTGGCGCCGTGGTGGTGGACGACGCGCGCGCCGGGCGCCTGCCGGATGTCCCAGCCGGACAGCCGCAGCCGCCACGCGGTGTCGGTGTCCTCGTAATAACAGAAGAAATCCGCTGGAACACCGCCGATTTCCCGCAGCGTGTCCGTACGCAGGAGCACCGCGCCACCGCAGAACCCGAAGACGTCTTGCGCCGGTTCGGTGAGGTCACTGCCGTGGCCGTCCGCGGTCAGCCGGACGCCGAGCGACTGCGGGGTGCCGTCCGGGAGCTCCATCAGCGAACCCATCGCGGCCGCTTCCGGCGTCGTGACCAGCGCGTCTTCCAACGTGGAAAGCCAATCCGGTGCCGGCATCGCGTCGTCGTTCAGCCAGGCCATGAACGGCGTGTCCACAACGGACAAAGCCTCGGCGAGCGCCCCCGCGTAGCCCGCGTTTCGGGGGAGTCGCAGCACTTCGTGCCCGGCGAGCAGGCTCGCGGTGCCGTCGTCGGAGGCGTTGTCGACCACGAGCGTCCGATGTGGACGGTTCTGCGCGGCGAGCGCGTCGAGGCAGGCGGTGATGTGCGCCGCTCCCCGCCAGGTCACGACGACCACGGTGGTGCTGACCTCGGCTTCGTCCACACGGGGGAGAATACGGCCGTGCCCGAACTCGTTGTCATCGCGGAGCAGTTGCTCGCCCCCGTGCCCGGCGGCACCGGCCGGTACACCGCCGAGCTGCTGCGTGCGCTGCCCGCCGCGGCACCGGACGGCTGGACGGTGTCGAGCGTGGTCGCGCGGCACGCCGACGTCGAAGCGGCCAGGGTCGACGGTGTCGCCGGGCCACGCGTGCTGCCGCTGCCGCCGCGCGCGCTCGTCGCCGCCTGGCAGCTGGGCCTGCCCTGGTGGCCGGGAGGGGACGCGGTGCACGCGCCGACGCCGCTGGCCCCGGCCAAGGCACCGCGCGGGCGCACGCTTTCGGTGACCGTGCACGACACCGTGCCGTGGACCCATCCCGAGACGCTGACCCCGCGCGGGGTGTCGTGGCATCGCGCGATGATCGCGCGGGCCGCCGCGAAGGCGAACGCCCTGGTCACGCCCACCCAAGCCGTCGCCGACGACCTCGCCACGCGAGTGGAGATCACCGCGCAGACCCACGTGATCGGCCACGGCCCGACGCACTTCCCCGACGCCGTCGACATCGACGTCCCCGAGCACTACGTCCTCGCCATCGGCACGCTCGAACCACGCAAGGGCATCGACGTCCTGATCGACGCGATGAGCCGGTTCGACGGGCCTCCGCTGTTGCTCGCGGGCCAGCCAGGCTGGGGCGGGCTGGACCCGCTGGAGATGGCCCGCGCACGCGGCCTGCCCGACGGCCGCGTGCGCGTTCTCGGGCGGCTTTCCGACGCCGAACTGGCCGGAGTCCTGCGGCGGGCGAGCGTGCTGGCGGTGCCGAGCCTCGCCGAGGGCTTCGGCCTGCCGCTGCTGGAGGCGATGGCCGCCGGGGTGCCGGTGGTCCATTCGAACGCTCCAGCACTGGTCGAGGTGTCCGGTGCTGCCGGAGTTTCCGTGCCGCGCGGTGACGCCGCCGCGCTGGCCGTGGCGCTGCAAGACGTGCTCGCTTCCCCGGCTCGGACCGCTGACCTGGTTGAACGCGGGCGCGAGCGAGCCGGGCACTTCTCGTGGCGGGCCGCGGCCGAAGCCATTTGGGCCATCCACCATTAACCCAGTTTGTCAGTTGCTGACCAACATGTACCCGATCGGTCGTACTCTGCTCAGGTGGCAGCCGAACCACGCGTACTGATCGACGCGACCGCAGTCCCCGCGGACAGGGGTGGCGTGGGGCGCTACGTGGATTCCCTGGTCGCGGCGCTCGACGAGCAGGACGTGAAGCTCACCGTCGTCTGCCAGCCGAGGGACGCGCGGCTCTACGACCAGCTGGCGCCCGGCTCCAGGATCGTCCCGGCCACGCAGTCGACGTCCACCCGCACGGCCCGCCTGACCTGGGAACAGACCACGCTGCCGAGGCTGATCCGCCGCCTCGGCGTCGACGTCGTCCACTCGCCGCATTACACGATGCCACTGGCGAACCCGGTCGCTTCGGTGGTCACGCTGCACGACGCGACCTTCTTCACCGACGCCGTGCTGCATTCGTCGGTCAAGGCCCGGTTCTTCCGCGCGTGGACGGTCACCGCGCTGCGGCGCGCTTCGCTGTGCGTCGTGCCCAGCCGGGCGACGGCCGACGAGCTGGCCAAAGTCGCGCAGGTGCGGCCGGGCGGGCTCGAAATCATCCAGCACGGTGTGGAGAGCGAGCGCTTTCATCCGCCGTCCCCGGCCGAGGTCCGGGCCGCGCGGGACGTCGTCGGCTTGGGGGAGACGCCTTATGTCGCGTTCCTCGGCGCGCTGGAGCCCCGAAAGAACGTGCCGGCGCTGATCCGCGGCTTCGCGCGTGCCGTCAGCGGACGGCCGAACCCGCCCGCGCTCGTCCTCGCCGGTCAACCGGGCTGGGACAGCCAGGTCGAGAAGGCACTCGACGCCGTTCCGCACCGGCTGCGCGTGATCAGGGCCGGGTACATGCCGTTCGACACGCTCGCCGGTTTCCTCGGCGGCGCCGAGCTCGTCGCGTACCCGAGCCTGGGCGAGGGCTTCGGCCTGCCGGTGCTCGAAGCGATGGCCTGCGGCGCGGCCGTGCTCACCACGCGGCGGCTTTCGCTGCCCGAGGTCGGCGGCGACGCGGTGGCGTACTGCGGGGTCGGCGCCGGGGACGTGGCGGCCGCGATCGCCGAGCTGCTCGACGACCCGTCACGCCGGTCTGTGCTGGCAGCGGCCGCGCAACGGCGGGCCAAGGAGTTTTCCTGGGCGACCACCGCCGAACAGCACCGGGAGGCCTACGCGAAGGCGTGGGCAGGGCATCGGAGTCGCACTCGGTAGCGGAGGCACAATAGGCCGGTGACAAACACCACCAGCTACGGCGACGAGGTCGCTGTCGTGACCGTGACCTACTTCCCCGGCGAGACCCTCGGGCGTTTTCTCGACACGCTCGAAAAGGCGACGGACCGGGACGTGCAGGTGGTGGTCGCCGACAACGCTTCGACGGACGGCGCGCCCGAGCAGGCGGCCGAGCGGGACAACGTCAAGCTGGTGAGCATCGGCGAGAACGTCGGCTACGGCACGGCCGCGAACCGCGGTGTCGCCGCACTCGACGAGCGCTTCGGCTGGGTCGTCGTGGTCAACCCGGATCTCGAATGGGAGCCCGGTTCGCTCGAAGAACTGCTCGAAGTCGCGAAGCGGTGGCCGCGCGGTGGCGCCTTCGGCCCGCTGATCCACGACCTCGACGGCACGGTCTACCCGTCGGCGCGGCTGCTGCCGTCGTTCGGACGCGGGATCGGGCACGCGCTGTTCGCGAAGGTGTGGCCGTCGAACCCGTGGACGCGGGACTACCGGCAGGAGAACGCGACGCCGGTCGAGCGCACCGCGGGCTGGCTTTCCGGTTCGTGCCAGCTGATCCGGCGTGAGGCTTTTGATTCCGTCGACGGTTTCGACACGCGGTATTTCATGTACTTCGAGGACGTCGACCTCGGCGATCGACTCGCGAAAGCGGGCTGGCTGAACGTTTACGCGCCTTCGTCGAGCGTCATGCACATCGGCGGGGCCGCCACTTCGCAGGCTTCGGCGAAAATGCTGCGCGCACACCACGACAGCGCGTACCGCTATATCGCGGACCGGCACCAAGGCCTGCTGTGGAAGCCGGTTCTGCTGGCCGTGCGGCTCGGGCTCAAGCTGCGCGTGAAGCTGGAGACCCGGAAGGGCTGAAGTGCGGTAAATACCCCGAAAACGACATCGGTGGTAGTGGCGATGCACGAGTGGGTCACCCAGTAAAATCCCCGATCGAGTGATCATTCGAGACAGGGTTTCGATACCGGGAACTCCTGACCGATGGTCGACGCCGTCGTGGGACCAGGAGTGAACAGTTGAGCAACCCCCTTGTGGCTGAAGAAAAGAGCTCGACGGAGGCCTATACCGGCATTTCGTTGATGGAGTCGGCGGTTGATTTGAAGTCGGCGATCGAGAGTGGTGACTGGGCGTCGGTCGCGATGGGGTCGGTGGGGACGGCGCTGGATGCGTTGTCGATGGCGATG
>NZ_DASYMU010000213.1:0-17300 GCF_036008905.1 Amycolatopsis sp.
GACGCCGTCGAGCTCGGTGAGGTCCCGCACGAAGTCCTGTGCGTTGATGCCCCAATAGCCGATCTCGTCGAACAGGTAGATGACGGCCGTGCCGGTGATGTTGCGGATGTCGTACCAGCGACCGGGCTTGTCCCCGGCGCGGTCAGCGAACTGACTTTTTGCTCGCTGGTACGCGGCTCCGGGCCGTACCGCGGCGACGGTCTTCGGCCTTCGATTATGGGTCATGACGACGGTTCCTTCCGTGGATGGCGTGTGAGAAACCCGTGATACGCCTTGCGTTTCCGCTGGTCAGAGCGTCCAAATAGGACGGCATCTGATGATGGATCAGGCGAGATCTCCCATGCTCACGCCGTTGATCTGGTAGTTGAGCTGCACGGTGCCGCTGAGGTCGAGCGCCTGTTTGACCGACACGTCGAGGCCGAGCAGTCGGGCGCGGCGCTCCTCGATCCGCAACAGGCGGTCGATCGCGGCGAGCTTCGGGCCGTCGTCGAGCAGAGGCTTGCCGGTCTCGGGGTGCAGCACGACCTTGCCGTGCGACACGGTGACGTGGTCCGCCTTGAGGACCTTCCACGCCGCGCGAGTGAAGGCGTCGAGGCATTCGATCTGCACCGTGCGGTGCATGTCGACGGTGATGGCGAGTTCCTCGCGCTCGATCTCCAGGGCGCGGGTGACATCGGTGCACGCGGCACCGCGGCTGGCGTAGCCGAGCTCGTCGGCGACCTGCTGCCACGTGAGGCCCTGGGAGCGGAGCTTGATCGCCTCCGCTCGACGGCGTGCGACCTCGATCTGTTCGGCGGCGTCAGGCTTGGTCATGTTCGCTCCCTTGTGTTCGCAAGACGTGGTTCTCGATGTGCTCGAGCAGTTCGATGAGGGCCAGGTGCTCTCCGCAGCGGGAGCACGGGTACTGGCCTGCGTCGCCGTTGGCGTTCACGACGTGCCTGCGGGGCAGTCGTCGGTGTGGGTGTGTACAGCTCCCCAGTCGGGCAGCGGGAGGCTGATGACGATTTCGAGGGCGGCGGGGGCATGGCAGGTGGGGCAGGGCCCGACGTGCCGTAGGGCACCGGCGACGTCTTCGGCGGGGACGAGGAGTCGACGGCCTCGGAGGTGCGTGAGCTTGGCCGCGTGGCGGCGTTCGACGCCGGCGGTTCGGGCCGCGGTGAGTTGCTCGCGGACCTGACGGGAGTGGGCCCGGCGACCGGGCTGCGGGTTCTCGTCCATCGGGTCTCCTCTACGTAAAGGGGGATCAGTGACAAACATGGTGAACATGGATCTGACCTGGTCTTTTGCAGTGACGAACATGGGGTTGTCGAGTGACGAACATGACGAACATGCAGGGTCTTGTTCGTCACAAGGCCCCGCATGTTCGTCACCGACAGCGCGCCGAACGGCGCAGGTCGCGGGCATGTTCGTCATGCACACCATGTGCGTCGTGCGTGTAGGGGCAGTGGTGCTCATGGCGCGTCCTCGGCGGGGATCGCATCGGGGAGGTACCAGTGCGATACGCGGTCCTTGGCGAAGCCTGAGTGCTTGGAGACGATGCCGAGCTTGCGTTTGGCCCGATCCATCGACGAGAAGCTGAAGCCTTCTTTGGCGGCAAGCTTTTTGATCTCCGACGCGCGGTCGGAGCCACCGACGTCGATCAGGTAGTCCCTGAGCCAGGAGACGGTCTCGCTGGTTTCCTGGCTTGCGCCGGGCGAGTTGTCCTCGCGCATGACGTCGCGGACCGAGCTGGTGGTTTCCGGGCCGAGCACGAACTGGGAGACGTACGAGGGCCCTTCTTCGGTGTCGACCGTGACGGGCTGGATCGTGTACTGGTGACCAGGCAGCTGAAGGCGGCCGAGGTTGTTCTTCTCCAGTGACATAACGTACTCGGCGCCACCGTCTTCGCCGTCCTGTTGGGCGAACGCAATCAGGCAGCGGATGAGCTGGCCGAAGGCTCCGGATCCAGCGACGCGGGTGAGTGGGTCGCTGCCGCCGCTCTTGGTGAAGTGCGCCAGGCCGAGGATGGTGAAGCAGTGCTTGTCCGCGGCGGCGACGAGCGGTTCGAGTGCGGCTCGGACTTCAGCTGCGCGGTAGTCGTTGATGCCCTTGTCGATCAGCGACAGCAGTGGATCGGCGATCACAAGGGCGATGCCGTGCGCCTCGGCTACCTCGCCGAGCAAGGACGTATCGGTGGGCAGCGTGAGGCGTGCGTGCGCGTGCCCATCGTCGGTGACGTCGATGCGGTAGACGAAGTCCATGTTCGCCCCGGCGCCGAGCAGGCGGGGAGCGATTGTGTAGGACCAAGAGTCCTCGCTGGCTGCGTAGATGACGCCGCGCGGTTTGCCGTAGAGCTCGCCGGGCAGCTCGCCGCGGGTGATGCGGGCGGTGACCCAGGTGGCGAACTGAGACTTGCCGAGGCCAGGCCCTCCGGCGGCGAGTGCCAGAGAATTCATTGGTATGCGCCCGTGCGAGGTGGGCAGGGCGCCGAACGGGGTTGTATCCCAGAGCCATCGGACGGGCCGGATGCGGATCGCGGAGGCCGGCGTGAGGACGAGTCCCCGGGCAGGCTTTACATACGGCGTGTCGGCCGCCGCGGAAGCGATGACCTCACCAGTGCGGGCGAGAATCTCATTGAGCTGGTCGGCGTCGAGATTCGGCAGCGCCAGGTCGCGCACGGCGTTGCCGAGAGCTTCCTGGGCTCGACGGTGAGCGGCCTTCTTTGCCACGATCTCGATGTGGTGCTCGATGTCGACCGTCGTGGGAGAGCTGGCAATCAGGGTGTGGAGGTACAGCTGGGTACCGACTCGCGCAAGTTCGCCTCGCCGTTCCAATTCGTCAGCGACCGTGATGTGGTCGACGCGATGCCCATCGTCAGCGACCTGGACGGCAGCGCGATAAACCACTTGGTTCTTAGGGACATAAAAGTCCTCAATGGACAGTCTGGCTCGCACCTTGGCCAGCGCGGATACAGCTTGCAGGGCGGCGCCAAGGACGGCTTGCTCGGCGGCTTCATCCTGCGGTGGCTGCGCCGTCATGCGGCATCTCGCAGGCAGCGCTGCAGCTCGTCGCGCACGGTCTCGGAGGTGAGGCCGCGGCGCTGCAGGTGAGCCCAAGCGGCACCGCACGCGCGCAGCACCCCCGCGCGTCGGACCCGCGAGATATCCTCGACGCGGATCGTGGCACGGTTCGGATCGGTGGTTTCGGAGGGCTCCCAGACGGATGACTGGGGGCCTTCCTCACGTTCGGACACTGACGTGCCCCTCTCGTCTTCTGATCGCTGGTCAGATGGAGCCGTTTTTAGGGCGTCTGACCTGTGGTGATTGGTGGTCGTCTCACGCCGTCTCACGGGCTGGCTCGTCTTCAACCAGCGCGAGGATCGATGCGGTGACCACGCGGTATCGACGACCCACCCGGATCACCCGCGCAGGGAATTCCCCGCGCCGAGCCAGTTCGTAGGCGTACGACCGGCTGATACCGAGCGCTCGCGTTGCGGCTTCCGTCAGGTCGACCGTCGCCGGCCACAATTTGATCTCTGCCACCGACGCGGCAGCACCGTTCTCAGCACGGAGATCTCCATGCCTTGCACTAATGATTTCTGGCATAGCACGGAGTGTGGCAGAGCTTTGCAATCCGTGCAAGGTGCTGTAATCTCCGTGCTCATGACGGAATGGCAACGGCCCAGCGAGATCGTCGGAAACCGAGTGAAGGCGATTCGACAAGGTCGAGGCTGGTCGGTGCGACGGCTGGTTGATGAATGCAATGCCGTTGGCTGGACAGTGACCACGTCACAGATCGAGAACCTTGAAGGTGTGCAACGCCGCGGCCGCAACGAACGTCGACGGGTCTCGGTCGACGAGCTGCTGGCGCTGGCGTATGTGCTCAAGGTTCGGCCAATCGACATCGTGGTTCCCGGTGATGCACCGGACGACGAGCCCTACAAGATCGCGCCCGAGGTCACCATCACGGCAGCCACTGCGCGCAGCTGGCTCGCCGGCGGCTTCCTGAACGATGCCGAATGGGTCGCCGAGATGTCTGAGTCCATGAAGTGGATGCCCCCAGAGGAGGCCCACAACTTGATGATGCAGGCCCTGGCCGAGGCATCTGAACCTCTGAAGCCGGAGGAACGAGAGAAGGGAAAGGAGACAAGTGGCTGACCCCATCAAGAAGGTCACGCTGAAAAGCGGGGCGGTGAGATACAGATTCGTGGTCGACATCGGCGCCGACCCGGTGACCGGCAAGCGACAGCAGAAGACCTACACGTACGACCTGAAGCGTGAGGCGATCGCCGAGCGGTCGCGGATCCTGAGCGAGACCGCGCAGGGAACGTACATCCGGCCGTCCAAGCAGACGCTGAACGAGCACCTCGACGAGTGGTTGCCGCCGGTCGTGCGGGATCTCGCCGAGAACACGAAGTCGAGCTATGTCGGCGCGTTCCGGCTCGTGCGGGAACGGCTCGGGCACAAGGAGCTGCAGAAGCTCACCAAGAACGACATCGAACAGCTGGTGACGTTCATGCTCACCAGCGGCCGCAAGCGCGGCGGCCCGGTCGGCTCAGGCCTGTCAGGTCGGTCGGTGGCGCTCACCCTGGGTCGGCTCACGGCGGCGCTGGAGAGCGCTCAGCTCGAAGGCAAAATCCCACGGAACGTGGCCAAACTGGTCAAGCCGCCGGCGCACACCAAGAAACCCCAAGGCACCTGGTCGAAGGCTGAGGTTCGGAAGTTCCTTGGCACAGCAGGAAAGGAGCGCCTGCACGCCGCGTGGCGCATGAGCCTGTACGGCCTGCGCCGCGGTGAGGTGCTCGGCCTGAGGTGGGCCGAGGACGTCGACCTCGACGGCAAGACGATCACCATCAACGAAACCCGCGTGCTGGTCGAGTACAGGGTGATCGTGAAGCCGCCGAAGTCCGACAACGGATTGCGCACCTTGCCCCTCGACGACGAGATGGTGTCGGCGTTGCGTGCGCTCAGGGCGCGCCAGGCTGCCGAGAAGCTCGCGGCCGGACCGGCTTACGTGGATAGCGGGTACGTCGTGGCGGACGAGCTCGGCGAGCCGGTGCATCCGGAGAACTACTCCGATGAGTTCGAGCGTGTGCTGAAGCGCGCTGGTGTGCCGCGGATCGTGCTGCATGGTGCGCGGCATACGGCCATCTCGCTGATGGAGAAGTCGGGCGTTCCGATCTCCATCATCAGTAAGTGGGCTGGCCACTTCGACGTGAAATTCACCTACGGCGCATACGTTCACGCGGAGGCCGAGGATCTGCACGAGGGAACGGCCGCTCTCGGCAAGCTATACAAGATCAACTAAACAGTGTGAGAAATTGTGAGACAACGGGCCCAGACAAAGGAAAGAGCCCCAATCTCACCGGAGTGAAATAAGGGCTCTGACCTGCTAACTACTGTCTCAACCGTGCGTGCGCCCGAAGGGATTCGAACCCCTAACCTTCTGATCCGTAGTCAGATGCTCTATCCGTTGAGCTACGGGCGCATGTTCAGTTTTCAGTTCTTCGGTTATAACCTAGCACTCGCCTGAGCGAGCACCAGCGGAGGCTCCGGGATTTGAACCCGGGAGGGGGGGTTACCCCCAACCGCATTAGCAGTGCGGCGCCATAGACCAGACTAGGCGAAGCCTCCCGGACCAATTGCCACTGCCGAGATAGATTACACAGTGCTGCCGGGGCCCCAAAACCCACCCCCTGAGTTACCGCCGGAGCAACCGCAGGAGGCGGGGCGAGCGGCCGCCGAGGCCCTCGGCTTCGAAGACGGCGACGCCGACTCTGGGCAGCTCACGGACCCCGGGGTACGCCAGGTACCGGGGCACCCACCTGGGGTGGAACTTCTCATTGAAGCGGTAGAGGCTCTCGATCTGGATCCACCGGGACGCCAGGCGGATGACCTTCGCGGCGGTCTTGGCGACTGGGCCGGCGCCGATTCGGGTGCCTTGCTCCAGGAGGGCTCTAAAGGCGGCGAAGTTGAGGGAGACGTGACGGATCTCATGGTCGCGCAGGGCGAGTAGGAGTTCCGAGATCATGAGCTCGTTGACGCCGTTGTCGGCGGCGCGGTCTCGGCGCATGACGTCCATGGAGAGGCCGGCGGTGCCCCAGGGGACGAACTGCAGCAGGCCGCGCACCTCGCCGCCCTGTTCAGCGGTCACCAGCACGGACCCCGGGTCGCCCATGCGTCCCAGCGCCATCGAGAAGCCGCGTTCCGTATCTGTTCCGCGCCAGCGGGCGGCGAGGGTCTCCAGTTCGGGGAGTTCGCCGGGTTTCAGATCTTCGGCCTTGCGGATGAGGACCTTGTAGCCCGCGCGCTTCGTGCGGGAGACGGCTTGGCGGACGCCGCGCATGATGCGGCCTTCCAGGGTGAAGCCTTCGACGTCGACGATGGCTTCGTCGCCGATCTCCAGGACTTCGAGGTCGAACCGGGCCCAGACGGTGGCGCCGAGTTCCGAGGCGCCCATGACCGCGGGGACCCAGCCGTGGCGGCGGCAGACTTCGAGGTACTCCTCGATGGCGCCGGGCCAGGCTTCGTGGTCGCCCAGCGGGTCGGCCGAACACAGCGCGACGCCGGCGATGACGCGGTAGGTCAGCGCGGCTTTGCCGGAGCGGGAGAAGACCGCGAACTTGTCGTGGCGCAGGGCGAAGTAGCCGAGCGAGTCTCGTTCGCCGTGCTCGTCGAGGAGCGCGCGCAGGCGTTCGAGTTCCTCTGTGGACAGTTGCGGGGACGGTTCCGCTGACCGAAGCAGGAAGTACGACGCCAGCAGGATCGCGCCGAGGCCGAACAGCAGCCCGACGGACGCCGTCAGGTCGTCCAGCCACATCACGTGGAACACCGCGGGACCGCTGACGCCGAACAGCGCCAACGCGGCCTCCGACGCCCGCTGCGGGAACGTCATCGGATCAAGTACGGCCCGCGACGCCACCGAAAGCAGGATCAGGTTGATCACGAAACCGGCCAGCACGAGCTGCACGAAGACCCAGATCGCGCGCCAGCGGCCGGTCACCGGGTCCGGCAGCGCGACGAAGTACTTCCGGTTGGCCAGCAGGCCCACCAGAAGCACCACAGAGACCACACCAGCCCCAAAGACATGCCGGAGCCCCAGGTGCGACACGGTGAGCAGCACGGTCACGCACACGGCGAGTTGCCACGCGCGCCGCTTGCGCCTGCGGAGCCCGGCGGCCAGCAGCACCAGCAGGACGCCGGTGACCAGCACCATCGCCGCGGCCGCGGTGGTCGCGTCCTGCGGCAGCTCCAGCCACTCGCCGACGTGGCCGCGCAGGCTGCGGCGGCCGGCCGGGACCAGCACCGAAACCAGCGCCATCAGCCCGGCGAGCCTGGTCACCCAGGTGATCGCCAGCACCGACGTGGCCCCGGCCACCTGCCATTTCGCCTGCGCGCGAGCTCCCGTCACCACTGGATCAACGACAGCACCAGGTACATGCTTCCCCCTGTTACCGCCCCTTTGCCAGCTCCACGAACGGCCGCAGCGCATCCGGGTTGACGAGGGCGTCCCTGCTCACGGCCCTCTCGGGGGCGACCCCGGAGAGGATCTTCTTGACCGGCACCTCGCACTTCTTACCGTTCAAAGTACGGGGAACCTCACTCACCACGACGAATCGATCGGGTACATGCCGTGGTGACAATGCGCCACGGAGTTCCTTCCGCAGCATGGGCTCGATGTCCTCGAGCGTGGCGCCGTCGGCGAGCACGAGGAAGCAGAGCAGCTGGCCGTCCTCGTTCCCGGCGGCCGAGGTGTCGATGACCAGCGAATCCGCGACCTGGTCGAAGCCCTCGACGACCCGGTAGAACTCGGCCGTCCCCATCCGGACGCCGCCGCGGTTCAACGTCGAGTCGCTGCGCCCGTAGATCACGCTGGAGCCACGGGAGGTGATCCGGATCCAGTCCCCGTGCCGCCAGATGCCGGGGTACATCTCGAAGTACGCCTCACGCAGCCGCGAGCCGTCCTTGTCGTCCCAGAAGAACACGGGCATCGACGGCATCGGCTTGGTGACCACGAGCTCGCCGACCTCTTCGATCACCGGTTTCCCGGCTTCGTCATACGCCTCGACGGCGGCGCCGAGCGCGCGGCACGACAGCTCGCCGAGCCACACCGGCAGGTCCGGCGACGACGCGACGAACGCCGCGCACAGGTCCGTCCCGCCCGAAACCGAGCAGATCTGCACCCGGTTGCCGACCTCGTCGACGATCCACCGAAAGCCTTCGACACTCAGCGGCGAACCGGTCGAACCGAGGACCCGCAGCGCGGTCAGGTCGAATTCCTCGGCCGGCTTGATGCCCGCCTTCAGGCAGCTCTGGATGTACGGCGCGGAGGTGCCGAAGTAGGTGACGCGATGTTGTTCGGCCAGATGCCACAGGGTTTTCAGGTCCGGATGACCAGGGCTGCCGTCGAACAGCACGATCGTCGTCCCGACCAGCAGGCCCGAGATGAGGAAGTTCCACATCATCCAGCCGGTGGTGGTGAACCAGAAGAACCGGTCGCCTGGGCCCAGATCGTTTTGCAGCGCAAGGGCTTTGAGGTGTTCCAGCGTGATGCCGCCGTGCCCGTGGACGATCCCCTTTGGCAGCCCGGTGGTCCCCGACGAATAGAGCACCCACAGCGGATGCGCGAACTCGACCGGCTCGAAAGCCAGCTCGGCACCGGCGTTCTCGCTGAGCACGGTGTCCCAATCCAGCGTGCCTTCGAGCGTCCCGCCGCCGACGTAGTCGATGAGCAACGTCGCTTCGAGCGACGGGATCTGCTCGCGCAGCTGCTGCACGGTCGAGCGGATGTCGAACGACCGTCCATTGTAGACATGACCGTTGACCGCGACGAGCACCTTCGGCTCGATCTGGGTGAACCGGTCGGAGATCGCGCGCACCCCGAAGTCCGGTGAGCACGACGACCAGATGGCGCCGAGGCTCGCCGCGGCGAGGAAAGCCACCAGCGTCTGCGGGCAGTTCGGCGCGAGTGCGACGACCCGATCCCCCTTGGTGACGCCGACCGCCTGGAGGCCCGCGCGGGCGGCGGCCACCTGGGCGCGCAGTTTCCCGTACGTGAGCTGACCGGAAAGGCCGTCCTCGCGGTGGAAGATGATCGCGAGCTCGTCGTCGGCCTTGGCCGCGCCGGCGACCCCACCGGTGAGCGCGTGCTCGGCGTAGTTCAGCGTGCCGCCGGCGAACCAGATCGCCGTGGGCATCTCGCCCGAGAGGACCTCACCGGGCTGGTCGTGCCAGCGCATGCCGAGGAATTCCGCCACCGCGCCCCAGAATTCCGGTGCGCGGTCGACGGAGAACTCCCACAGCGACTGGTAGTCGTCCACCTCGACGTCGCGCTCGGCGCGGAGCCAGTGGCGGAACGCCTCGATCTTGGTATCGGCAACTCGGCTCTGCTCGGGGCGCCAGAGCACTTCGGGGGCATCGGCGTTGTGCGTCACCCGCCGATGTTAACCCCACCCGTCTCCCACCACCGCCCTCAACGGAGACGCTCCGCGCACTGCTTGATTTGGCTAACGCAAATGTGCATCGAACCAATCGAGCGTGCGCTGCCAGGCCTCAGCGGACGCACCAGGGTCGGCGTCGAAACGGTGGTTGGCGCCCGGATAACGCACCACGTTCGTGGCCACCTTTGCCGAAGCCGCCGCGTCCCGGAGCTGCTCGACCTCGATGGCGCCCGTTTCGTCCCCGGAGTCGCCGTACATCCCAAGCCACGGACTCGTCAGCTTGCCCGCGATCTCGACGAGCGTGGGCAACTCGGTGAAGCCCTGCCCGCCGACGCTCACCGCCGCCCCGAGCCGCCGATGCGACGCGACGACCAACGCCGCGGTGCCGCCGAGATCGAAGCCGACGACCCCCATCAGATCGGCCTCCACCCCGTGGTCGGTCAGCCACGCGACTGTGACGTCCGTCGCGTCCAACAGATCCTGGCTCGTGACGTCCTCGCCGGCGAAATGCGGCGCCACCGTCAGCCAGCCTTCGCTCGCGAGACTGGCAAGAAGAAGTTTGACGCCGTCGGTCACGCCTTCGGCTTCATGAAGCACCACCAGCCCGCCCCGGATAACGCCTTCCGGCTCAGCGAAGGTGAGCCGGGCGGTGCTGCCGTCGGCACGCTGGTAGTCATCGGTGTGGGTGAGGGTCATAAGAACTACTCAACCACTGACGGGTAAACAGGAGAAGGCCTAGCGAAACACCGTATACGGTGTTGCTGACCACCCGAGTGAAATTGGAGTCCCCGCCATGTCCGGTGTCCACGCCGTGCCCACCCGCGCTGACCTGGAGTCCCTGCCGCTTTACGTGGCCGGGCGCACCATTGCCGGGGCCATCAAGCTGGCCAGCAACGAGGTTCCGGGCGGGCCGCTGCCGAGTGTGGCGAAGGCCATCGCGGAAGCCGCTTCGGGAGTAAACCGCTACCCGGATACGGGTGCGCAGGGCTTGACGGACAGGCTCGCCAAGTCTCTCGGTTTCCCGGCGAGCCAGATCGCGATCGGTTGCGGCTCGGTTTCCCTGTGCCAGCAACTGGTGCAGGCGGTCTGCGCGCCGGGCGAAGAAGTCATCTACGGGTGGCGTTCGTTCGAGGCGTACCCGATCGTCGTCCAGGTCGCGAACGCGCAGAGCGTGCAGGTTCCCTTGAACGCCGAGCACGCCTTCGACCTCGACGCGATGCTCGCCGCGATCACCCCGAAAACGCGAATGTTGTTCGTGTGCAACCCGAACAACCCGACCGGCACGGCCGTGCGGCGTGAGGAACTTGAACGATTCCTCGACGCGGTGCCCGCGAACGTCCTTGTCGTACTGGACGAGGCGTACCGCGAATTCGTCACCGACACCGACGTGCCGGAC
Organism: Amycolatopsis sp.; assembly: GCF_036008905.1. Classification (GTDB taxonomy): domain Bacteria; phylum Actinomycetota; class Actinomycetes; order Mycobacteriales; family Pseudonocardiaceae; genus Amycolatopsis. The sequence continues at coordinate 10,815 of NZ_DASYMU010000213.1, forward strand.
GGCCTCGAGTACGTCCGCTCGCGCCAGAACGTCGCGGTACTGCGGACTTTCTCGAAGGCGTACGGCCTCGCGGGGCTTCGCGTGGGCTACGCGGTGGCGCCCGAGCACATCACCGCCGCGCTGAAAAAGGTTTACGTCGCCTTCAGCGTGAACATGGTCGCGCAGGCCGCGGCGATCGCTTCGCTGGACGCGCACGACGAGTTGATGGAGCGCGTCGCGGACATCGTCGGCGAGCGGGACAGGGTCCGTGCCGCGTTGCTGGAGGCCGGCTACGAGGTGCCGGAGACGCAGGCGAACTTCGTGTGGCTGCCGCTCGGCGAGCAGGCCGCCGCGTTCTCCGCGCACGCCTTGGACAACAAGCTCATCGTGCGGGCGTTCGCCGGCTCCGGCGTCCGCGTCACGATCAGCACGCCGGAGGAAAACGACCTCTTCCTCGCGGCCGCGCTGAGCTTTTCACACTGAGGGGCTTCCCCCGCTAGAACTCCTTCGCGACCAACTGCACGACGGCCGCCACCCCGATCACCACGATGGTGATGCGCAACACCACCGGGGAGAGACGGCGGCCGATCTTCGCGCCGAGCTGGCCGCCGATCGTCGAACCGACGGCCAGCAGCGCGACAACAGGCCAGCTGATCGGCGCGACGAACGCGTAAATGGTGCCCGCGATCACATTCACGACAGCGGCGAGAGCGTTCTTCACGCCGTTGAGCCGTTGCAGCGGTTCGGACAGCAGCATGCCCATGACGGCCACCAGCATCACGCCCTGCGCGGCGGTGAAGTAGCCGCCGTAGATGCCGATCAGGAAGATCAAGAACAGCAGCAGCGGCCCGCCACGGTGTTCGGTCCCGTTCGCCTCACGCCGTTTCGTCACCCAGCCGAACACCTTCGGTTGCACGATCACGAGCACCACCGCCAGCCCGACGAGCACCGGCACGATCTTCTCAAAGGCATCCTTCGGCAGCTTGAGCAGCAGGATCGTGCCGCAGATCGCGCCGAAGAACGACGCGATGGCGTACTTGACGAGCTGCGGCCAGTACCCCGTCAGCTCCTTGCGGTACCCGATCGCGCCGCTGATCGCGCCGGGCGCGAGCCCGATCGCGTTCGACGTCGTCGCCGTCAGCGGCGAATAGCCGAGCGCCACCAGAACGGGAAAAGTCACCAGGGTGCCGGAGCCGACCACCGCGTTGATGGCGCCCGCCCAGACTCCGGCCACCAGAATGATCGCGGCATGCCACCAGGTCATCGTGTCCTCACGCCTCGCACCCTAAGCAAGGCGAAGCATGACCGCTTAGTGGATGTGTTTAGTCAGACACTCACCCAGGCTGGACTGTGAACAGGTAGCAACCCGCCTTGGCGCTGCGGACGTGGATGTAGTCGATCTCCGGGCGGGCAAGCAAATCGGACAGTTCGGCCGCCGCCTCCGTGCCGTCGACCCGCGTCTCGAGGACCAGCTGCCGTCCGTCGCGGTAGGCGTCGAGCACCAGCGACTGCCGGACGAACTGCTCGGGGAACGACTCGCCGTCGTACGGCGTGCAGTCGCGCTCGTGCACGAACACCGGGCCCGGCAACGGAATGTCCTCACGCCCATGGAAGGCGTCGTAGGTGAAGAGGATCATCCGTTCCTCGCCCGGCTTGATCATCGTGAGGCACAGGCGGCAGGGCGCGGTTCCCTCGATGTCGTCGTTCCACGCCGGGTGGCCGTAGCCGGGCGCGAGCAGCGTCGAGCGGACTTCCTTAGCCACGGCCTGATCCATCGGGACAACCTGAATTCCAGTCATACCAACAAGTTTGATAGCTAGTGGGCCGGGTCGCTGGCGGCTTTCGGACTCGGTGCTATGAGTCCGTTGCCGAGCAGTCCGCTTAGGACAGCTCCCGCGATCATGACCACGCCGATCGTCACGAGTCCCCATTTGCTCGAGCCGAACAGCTCGGTCATCCAGCCGACCCAGTACGGCCCGAGGAACCCCGACAGGTTCCCGATCGAGTTGACCACACCGATCGCGCCCGCCACCGCGGCGCCGGAAACGAACGCGGGCAGCAGTGTCCAGAAGCACGGGAACGCCGCCATCACGCCGATCGCGCAGGCGCAAAGTCCCGCGTAACCGAGCCAAGGCGCCGACGTGAGGAACGCCGACACGGTCAGCGCGACACCGCCGATGGCCATCGGCGCGACCGTGTACAGCACCGAACGACCCGTCCGATCGCAGCGCCGACCCCACAGGATCATCGCGATCGCGCCGACCAGATACGGCAACGCTGTGAGCAACGTGACAGTGAAGTTGTCCTTGATCGCCAGGCTGCTCTTGAGGATCGTCGGCATCCAGAACCCGAGTCCGTACAAGCCGAACGCGAGCGCGAAGTACACCAGCCCGAGCCCGATGACCCTCGGATGTACCAGCGCCTTGCGCACCGGGAGCGGGTTTCGCTCCGACGTCGCCGCGTTCTCGGCGGCGAGGGTGTCCTCGATCCAGTCGCGTTCGTCCGTGGTCAGCCACTTGGCCTTCGCGGGCCGGTCCGGCAGCAGCCAGAGCAACAGGAACCCGAGCAACACCGACGGCAGGCCTTCGACGAGGAACAGCCAGCGCCAGCCGCTCAGGCCCCAGACGCCGTCGAGCTTGAGCAGCAGCCCGCCGACCGGGGCGCCGATCGCCGTCGACAACGGCACGGCGACCATGAACAGCCCCGTGACCGTGCCCCGGCGCGCGGCCGGGAACCAGTACGTCAGGTACAGGATCATGCCGGGGAAGAAACCCGCTTCGGCGACACCGAGCAAGAATCGCAAGACGTAGAAGCTGACCTCGCCCTGGATCGCCGCGGACCCGGCCGCGACGATGCCCCAGACGACCATGATCCGGGCCATCCACCGGCTCGCGCCGACGCGATGCATGATCAGGTTGCTGGGCGCGTCGAGCAGGATGTAGCCGAGGAACAGCAGGCCGGCGCCGAAACCGTACGCCGTGGCGGAGAGGCCGAGCTCGGCGTTCATGGTCAGCGCGGCGACGCTGAGATTGGTCCGATCGAGGTAGGCGAAGAAGTAGCAGACGGCCATCAGCGGCACGAGCCTTCGCGTCGCTTTCGCCAGCGCGCTGCGTCCGACCGGGCTTTCAACTGTTGTCATGGGGCCTCCGGTCCAGTGGTAAGACCAATTTGGTCCACTGGAGCCGTGCTGGCAAGATTCGTCCGGTGGTCAGCGAAGGGCAGCCCCCCGAAGTGCACGAGGTGCGCTCCGAGCAGGTCTGGAGCGCCACCGTCGATCATCTGCGCACGCTGATCGACTCCGGGCAGCTGCCGGCCGGGTCACGGCTACCCGCCGAGCGCACCCTCTGTGACCAGCTCGGCATCAGCCGCGGGTCGCTGCGCCAGGCGTTGCGGGTGCTCGATTCGATCGGGTACGTCAACATCCGCGCGGGCTCCGGCACCTACGTGCGCGACCACGAAAACGTCGCGCAACGGCCGTTGCGGAGCTGGTTCCAGGAGCACGAGCAGCTCGTCGAGAAGCTGTTCGACCTGCGCACGACCGTCGAACCGACGCTGGCCGAGCGGCTCGCGTACCAGCACACCCCGCGCGTGGTGAGCAAGCTGGAGAGCAACGTCGCCGAGATGGAACAAGCCGCGGCCGACGGCGACATGCTGCGCGTGATCGCGACGGACGCGGAGTTCCACCGGGTGATCGCCGGGAACGCGGGCAACGACGACGTCGCCGATCTGCTGCGTTCGGTGTTGTCGCTGGTCGGTGAGGAGCGCCGGGCGGCGCTGCGGCTGCCGGGGCAGATCCGCAAGGCGGTACACGAACATCGCGAGATCCTCGACGCCATCCGGCGTTCGGACCCGACTGCCGCGCGTGAAGCCACCCTGCGGCATCTGAACGACGCGAAGAATTCCTTCCACGACTTCACCGCCACCGAGGATCGGGTATAGCATTTTCAGAAGGTTGTGAAACTTCTGAATGGGGCGATCGTGATGGAGAAGGTCCACTTCACCGAAGAGCAATCCACGAACCTGGCGACGCTGTACGGCCGGGCGATGGACAGCCGCTTCGACGACCCGATCCTGGCCGATCCGACGGCCGAGGAAACGGTCAGCCGCATCGACTACGACTTCACGAAGTTCGGCATGGGCACCGACCAGGCGCTTTCGATCGTCATGCGCGCGAAGCTGTTCGACGACTGGTCGCGTGAGTTCCTCGCCGCGAACCCCACGGCGACCGTGCTGCACCTCGGCTGCGGGATGGACAACCGGGTGTTCCGCCTTGACCCGCCGCCGACCGTCCGCTGGTTCGACGTCGACTACCCGGACGTCATCGAACTGCGGAAACAGGTCTACCCGGAGCGCGAGAACTACACGCTGGTCAGTTCGTCGGTGACGGACCTGGCCTGGCTGGACGAAATTCCCGCGGACCGGCCGACGCTCGTCGTCGCCGAGGGCCTGACGATGTACCTCGATCCCGCGGCGGGCGAGAAGCTGCTGCGGACCATCGCGGAGCTGTTCCCGCGCGGCGAAATGATGTTCGACCTCTACGGGCGGCTCGGCATCAAGGCACAGAAGCTGAACCCGATCGTCCGGCGCGCCGGCGCGACCCTCACCTGGGGCGTCGACGACCCGAAGGACCTGGAGAAACTCGGCCTGACCCTCGTCACGAACATGGACGCGACGGACTTCGCCACCCCGGACACCCTCGCGCGCATGTCGAAATCCGCCGCCCTCCAGCTACGCCTGGCGAAACTTCTCCCCTTCGTCCGCCGCATGGGCCACGTCGTCCGCTACCGCTTCTGAGCTTCCGAATATGTCGACAACTTATTCGGCCCGATCTCCAGAATATGCCGACATATTCCGCGGTGTTGAGACTTGGGGAGTCTCATGGGACTCATGGGGCATTTGTGAACTTCAGAAGTTGTCGACATATTCGGAAGTTCTAGCGGGTTTCGAGGACTTGGGTGACGAAGCGGTGGAGTTTCGTTTCCATGCGGGCGATGCGCTCGTCGACCGTCAGGTGCTCGGCGGGCTGGATGGCGTCCGGCTGCAGCTTGCCGCGGAGGTAGCGGCAGCACTGGAGGTTCGCGCAGAGGTACGTGCCGAGCGTGTTGCCGTCCTTGCCGGACTGCCCGGCGCGGCGGCTGGAAAACAACGACAGGTCCGCGAGACCGTGGACCGTCCCGCAGAACCCGCACATGCCGCTCTTCAGCCGGCTGGTCGGCTGGTCGGCCGCGCGGAGCGACAGCCCGACGACCTCGTCTTCGTGCCAGAGGACGACGTACGCCCGGCTCGCCGCCTTGGGATCACGCCAGCCGAGGAACTCCAGCTCCGGCCACGGGATTTCGACCGCGCGGGCGGGCAGCGTCAAGCCCTTCGCCTCTCCCTTGGAGCAGTTGACGAAGGACTTCCTGATCTCGGGTTCGCCGAGCGGCTTCACGGGGTGTTCCTTACCTGGTGGCTGATGATCCGTCCGGCAGCGTAACCAGCGGCGCCGCGTCGCGCCTGCGTATTTCCGCCGAACCCATACCATCAGTTCGTGCGCAAATATGCCCAGTTGGGGAGGTTCCGGCAGGTTCTGCGGACCAGCCTGGGCTTCGCCGCGCTCGGTCTCGGCTCGAGTGTCGCCGGTTCCGGTGTGGTCGCGTTGCTGCTGGTCCTGCAGGGCATGCCACGGGAAATCGGTGACCAAGGCTGGGTTCTCGGCGTCACGGCCGCCGGAATCGTCACGCTCGCGCTGCTGGTCGGCACCGCGTGGACGGCGTGGCTGCAACGCCGCACCGCGATCTGGTTCGTCCTCGGCCGCGCGCCGACACAGGCCGAAGCCCGCCGCGCACTGCGGCTGCCGGTCGACATGACGACGGTGAGCGGCACGTTGTGGCTCATCGGCACCATTTCGCTCGGTTCACTGGCGTGGATCCTCGGCTCCGCCGTCGACGCGGTCGGCGTGACGCTGACGATCCTGCTCGGCGGGCTCACCACCGTCGGCGTCACCTACCTGGCGGCGGAGTGGGTGGCGCGCCCGGTGATGACGCTGGCGCTGGCAGTCACCCCGCCGAAGGGCGCCTTGCCGACGACCGTGCTCACGCGGCTCGTCGTGACGTGGGCGCTCGCCAGCGGAGTGCCGCTGCTCGGCGTGCTCCTGGTCGTCACGCAGCCGGATCCCGGCGCCCGCAACCAGGAAGCCAGCCTGATCTGGCTTTCGGTGATCGGCCTGATCGTCGGCGCGCTCTGCACCGCGTTGCTGGCGCGCGCGGTCGCCACGCCGCTGCACCAGCTTCGGCTCGCGCTCGATTCCGTCGCCCGCGGCCACACCGACGTCAGCGTGTCCGTCAACGACTCCAGTGAGATCGGCATGCTCCAAACCTCGGTCAACGACCTGGTCGCCGGGCTGCGTGAGCAGGATCGCATGCGGGACCTCTTCGGCCGGCACGTCGGCGCGGACGTCGCCCGCCACGCGCTGGAGTTCGGCGCTTCGCTGTCCGGGGACGTCCGCGAGGTGACGGCGTTGTTCGT
>NZ_DASYMU010000214.1:0-3023 GCF_036008905.1 Amycolatopsis sp.
CGCGCGCAGCCGGTCCACGTCCAGGTGGCGGTCGAAGTCGACGGCCTCCTGGACGGTGTAGACGTCGATACGGGCCTGGTCGTAGCTGGAGTGGAAGAACAGGCCTTCCTGCAACGGCGACAGCGTCCAGATGTCAGCCAGCGGTGCAGGGCTGACCTGCGAGACCAGGTCGATTTCGGCTTGGCTGAGGGAAATCGTGGTCAGGTCGGACGGCGTCAGGCCGACGACGGCGTTCTCGTGCTCGGCGGCGAAGAGACGCAGAGCGGCGGTCCAGCGCTCGACCAGGTCCGGCTCGAACTCGCCGGTCCAGGTCGCGACCAGTTGCGATCCTTCGGCGGCGACGCTGATCCGCAACACGTGGCCGCTGGCTTGCGCGGCAGGCGCTTCGACAACGGTCCACTCGGTGCCGTCAGCGGGGAATTCTCCCTGGTAGGACAGGAGAATCTGCGGTTCGGCCAGTTGTGCGAGCATGGGTGCGGTCTGGGCGTTGAGGTGCCGCAGGACGCCGTATCCGAGTTCGCTGGGGGCTTCGCGCAGGCGTTCCTTGGTGGCCTTGAGGACCTGGAACGGGTCGCCTTCGCCGTCGAGCCGCACCGGGCGCGCGGACGCGAACAGGCCGACCGTGCGCTCGGGGCGGTTGGGCCGGAGCACGTCGACGAGCAGGTCCTGACCGGCCGCGATGCGCAACGCGGCGAGCAGCACATCGGTGACTTCACCGTTGATCGCCGCGGGCAGCGCCTTGACGATTTCCGCACTGTCGTCAGTGGAAAGTCGCACGGTCTGGGTCGTCACCGGCGCCTTGGCGAGACCGGCGACCGGGCGCAGGACGTCTGCCCAGTATTCGAACTCGCCGAGGGGTTCGGCGGACTGCGCCTGCTCACCGATCGTGCGGGCGAACCCGCGCAGCGAAGTCTCGACAGCGGGAAGCTGGGGCTTGCGGTGGGCGTCGATCGACGTCCAGGCCGTGTGCAGGTCGGCGAGGATCGTCCGCCAGGATTCGGCGTCGGCCAGCAGCGGATGCGCGACCAGCAGCAACCGGTGGTCGGTGTCGAACCAGACCGCTTGCAGCATGACGCCGCTGTCCGGGTCGAGCCGGGCGATCGCATCCGCGGTCTCCTGCCGCGTGTCCTCGACCGCGCGACGCAGGATGTCGGTGGCGAGCACGGTGCCCGCGGGCTGCGTTTCCAGTGACCAGAGCACCGAGGCGATCCGGGTCAGTTTCAGGCGCAGGCCGTCGTGGTGGTCGAGCAAGGACTGCACGACCGCGGCCAGCGCTTCGATGTCCGCTGTCGCGGGCACGTTCAGCAGCAGGGTGTCAGCGCGCTGTTCGGACAGCTCGCGGAGCCGGTGCACCCCGGGCAGGAGCGGTACTTCACCGATGGCGTCCACAGTGGACGTATCCGGCAGATCGGCTCCGAGCGCGGCTAGCGCGGCCGGGGTCTTGAGCTCGAAAACGTCCTTCGGGCTGATGTCGAGGCCGTTGCGGCGAGCACGGCTGGACACGCTGATCGACGAAATGCTGTCGCCGCCGAGCAGGAAGAAGTCTCCGTCGATCCCGACTTCGGGGAGCCCGAGCACCTCGGCGAACACCTCGGTAAGGACACGTTCCCGCGCATCCCGCGGTCCCTTCACCGAAGACTGCGAAGGCGGAGCCGCGGCGGACGGCACTGGCAGCGCCGCGACATCCAGTTTTCCACTGGGGGTCAGGGGGAACTCGTCGAGCACGACGAACGCGCCCGGCACCATCGGCGCGGGAAGCGCCTCGGTGAGCGCGGCCCGCAGGCTCTCCGGTTCCGGGCGCGTACCGCCGGACGGCACGACGTACCCGATGAGCGCACCGTTCTTGGCGGCGACAGCCACACGGCCGACACCGGGCTGAGCGGCCAACGCGGACTCGATCTCGCCGAGCTCGATCCGGTTGCCGCGGATCTTCACCTGGCGGTCGGTACGGCCGAGGTACTCGATCTCGCCGTCGGCGCGGCGCCGGACGAGATCGCCTGTGCGGTACAAGCGTTCCCCCGCACCGCCAAAGGGATCGGCGACGAACCGCTCGGCCGTCAGTGCCGCGCGGCCGTGATAGCCGCGCGCGATCTGGTCACCCGCGAGGTACAACTCTCCCGCGACACCAACGGGAACCGGCCTCAGGCAGACGTCGAGCACGTGGAGCCGGGTGTTCCACACCGGCCGTCCAATGGGGACAGTGGTCCTGAGCGAGCCGTCGTACTCGAAGTAGGAGACGTCGACGGCGGCCTCGGTCGGGCCGTACAGGTTGTGCAGCGGGACGCCGGTCAGGGCGTGCCAGCGCGCGGCCACCTCGCCGGTCAGTGCCTCGCCGCTGGAGAAGATCCGGCGCAGGCTGGCGGGCCAGCGCGTGTCCTCGGTGACCTCCTCGGCGCCCAGCAAAGCACCCAGCATCGACGGGACGAAGTGCATTGTGGTGATCTGCTTTTCGCGGATGACCTGTGCCAGATAAGCCGGATCGCGGTGCCCGTCCGGCCGGGCAAGCACCACGGCCGCGCCTTCGAGCAGCGCCCAGAAGAACTCCCACACGGAGACGTCGAAGCTTGACGGCGTCTTCTGCAGGACGCGGTCGTCGGCGGTGAGCCCGTAGTGGTCCTGCATCCAGGCCAGCCGGTTGACGATCGCGCGATGCGACACGAGCACGCCCTTGGGCCTGCCCGTCGAACCTGACGTGTAGATCAAGTAGGCCGGGCTCGCGGTACTCGTGAGGGACGGCACTTTCGCGCCGAAGTGCGCCTGGCCGTCGTCGACCAACAGCACCGCAGGCGCGTCCGCGGGCAGCCGTGCCGCCGACTCAGCCGTGGTGACAACCGTGGTCGCACCCGAATCCGCGAGCATGAACGCGATCCGGTCCTGCGGATAGTCCAGATCGATCGGCAGGTAAGCGGCACCCGACTTAAGCACACCGAGCAACGAGACCATCAGCTCCACCGACCGCGGCACGGCGACGGCGACGATCTGCTCAGGTCCGGCACCCTGCGCGCGAAGCCGTCGCGCGAGCG
>NZ_DASYMU010000215.1:0-52696 GCF_036008905.1 Amycolatopsis sp.
GAGTTACAGACGCTACGCAACAACAAGTCCCGGCCTCGGCGAGGTGAGCGGGGTTTCGATCCGGGTGGGTGTTTTCGCTGCCGCACATCTCCCCAAAGCACCCCGTGGAGCGAAAATATCCATCCGGCGCGCCGGAAACCCAACCACAGACCACCCACCCAAAGCCGAGCACTCAACCCGAGACAGGATGCCACGGAAGCGATCACCATCCGTCAACGGCTGCCATACAGCGCGCGACCGAAGAAGAAAAGACCGAAGACTACTCCAAATGGTCCAGTTTGAGGGTTTCCTCGTTCGGGCAACCTCACCTCGATGCTGGTGGACGGTAAGTGCCACCGCCGAGAGAGGAGAAGTTCTTCGATGATTGTTCTTGGCGTTATCCTTCTCATCATTGGGTTTCTCGCTAACATTTCGATCCTGTGGACGATCGGTATCGCACTCGTCGTGATCGGCGCGGTGCTCGCCCTGGTCGGCGGTACGGGCCGGAAGATCGGCGGCCGGGCGCACTGGTTCTGATCTGCCAGTAGCCGAATTCTGTTCCTGGGGACACCCCGGTGTTCCCAGGAACAGTCCTGTTTGGACAGTCTGGTCAAAGAATCACCGATAACGAATACCCGGCAGTGCTTGGCCACCGTTGGTATCTGCGCATTCCGCGCTCCCTCTTTATGCCTGATCGACGAAAACAGGCAAGAGAGGGGCGATCATGAGTGCGACAGGAGAATGGACCCTGCACTACAGCTGGGGCAATTCGACGAACTTCGCGCTGACACCGGTCAGCTTGAAGAGCAACGGTTCCTTCACCGGCCCGGAACCGGGGGCGTGGCGGCAGCAGGACGGCACGATCCTGCTGAGTTTCGACGGCGGGCCCGCCAAGTACGGCGGCCGCGTCGACGCGAACGTGGCGTCCGGGGCGATGACGACGTTCAGCGGGCTCGCCGGTTCCTGGTACATGCTCAAGCAGACCGGTGACAGCGTCGCCCAGGCCACGCAGTCCTTCCCCAACGCCGCGGGCGGTGAGTCCTGATGACACACCGTCATTCGATCCACTGCATCCTCCCGCCGCATATGGTCGAGTCGATCGCCGAGAACGCGGAAGACCAGCGGACGCGGCGAGCGGCGCTCGAACTGCTGTCGATCGACACCACGGTCCGCAGTGAGCGGATCACCGAGCAGCTCACCCGCGTGATGGCCATCCCTTCGCTGACGCCGCATCTGCAGCGCTACCTCTATTCGGCGAACCAAAGCCAGAACCTGCCGGGCACGCTCAAGCGTTCCGAAGGCCAGGCCGCCACCGGTGACCTCGAAGTCGACGAGGCCTACGACGGACTCGGCGCGACCTTCAAGCTGTTCTGGGACATCTACGGCCGCAACTCGATCGACAACGCGGGCCTGGATCTCAAGGGCACCGTGCATTTCGGCGTGAAGTACGACAACGCCTTCTGGAACGGCACCCAGATGGTGTTCGGTGACGGCGACGGCGTCTACTTCAACCGGTTCACCATCTCGATCGACGTCATCGGCCACGAGCTGACCCACGGCGTCACCGGGCATCAGGCGAATCTCGTTTACCACGACCAGCCCGGCGCGCTGAACGAGTCGATGTCGGACGTCTTCGGTTCGCTGGTCAAGCAATACGCGCTGAACCAGACCGCGGACCAGGCCGACTGGCTCATCGGCGAGGGCCTGCTGACCGACAAGGTCAACGGAGTCGCGCTGCGGTCGATGAAGGCGCCCGGCACCGCCTACGACGATCCGCAGCTCGGCAAGGACCCGCAGCCCGACCACATGGACCGGTACGTGAACACGACCGCCGACAACGGTGGCGTGCACATCAACTCGGGCATCCCCAACAGGGCCTTCTACCTCCTCGCCAGCGCGCTCGGCTCCCACGCGTGGGGCAAGGCCGGCCACATCTGGTACTCCACGCTGTGCGATCCGCGGCTCTCCTCGACCGCGCAGTTCCTCGACTTCGCCAACCTGACCGCCGCCAACGCGAGCCTGCTTTACGGCTCCGACGAGACCCGCGCGGTCATCGACGCCTGGGAGCAGGTCGGTGTCCGCGTCACGTTCGCGACGCCGAAGATCTCGGGGAACTGGGTGCTGCACTTCAGCTGGGGTGCGACACCGAACTACGCGCAGGTCCCGCTTTCCTTCAACGGCAACGGAACCTTCAGCGGTTCATTGACGGGCAAGTGGCATCAGCAGGACGGCACGGTACTGCTGAGCTTCGACACCGGGCCCGCGAAGTACTGCGGCACGGTCGACGGGAGCGTAGGTTCCGGTGCCATGACGACATTCGCCGGGAACGACGGCGCGTGGTACCTGACGAAGGCCGGCACGGTCGGTATCCGGGAGGGCATCCTGTCGGTGGCCGAACCGGGCGCGGTCGACGCCGCGGGCAACGGGATCAGCGTGGCTGCCGAGTCGACCAGCGCCTGATGCGCATCTCCTTCTCCACAGACGGCGGCTTCGCGTTCATGCCCGGACTGCGAAAGCCGTTCGCCGTCGACACCGCCGAGCTCCCCGCGGAAATCGCCGCGGAGCTGGAAGCCCTCGTCCGGCAAGCGAAGCCGAGCATGTCGACACCCGCCGGAGCCGATCAGCGGTCCTATCGGATCGAGGTCGGCTCCGGCGCCGACACGTACACGCTGGAATTCACCGATCCGGTCACGGACCCGGCGGCGCAGCAACTGATCGAGCGTCTCAACACCCTGAAACGAGACACCTAACAGCGCTGTTACAGTTGTGGCCATGAGTGAACCTCCCGGTCTGGGGACACGTCTGCGCCATCTCCTCGAACTCCTCGACGGCGATGTCGCGCAGGTCTACGTCGAGCTGGGTCTCGACGGGTTCCGGCCACGGTTCACCCCGGTCGTGCGCACGCTCGTCGCGCAGGGGCCGCTGCCCATCCGCGACCTCGCGAAAGCCGTCTCGGTCACCCATTCCGCGGCGAGCCAAACGGTGACCCAGATGGAAAAGTACGGTCTCGTCACGCTCGAACCCGGCGCCGACGCCCGGCAGCGGATCGTGCAGCTGACTGACAAGAGCCGCGCCCTGCTCCCGAAACTCGACGCCGAATGGGCGGCGACCACGGCCGCCGCCGAAGAGTTCGAAGCCGAACTCCCCTACTCGCTGAGTGAGCTGCTGGCCGAAGCCACCCACGTTCTCGAACGACGGTCGTTCCGCGAACGCATCGCCGACGCCGCCCGCGCGCTCGAAAAGTGACGGGCCGGCGCCTCTTCGCGGACACGCGCCCGCTGCGGGAGTCCCCCGCGTTCCGGCGACTGTGGATCGGCAGTTCGCTGTCGAGCATCGGCAGCCGGATGACGAGTTTCGCGACCGCGTTGCAGATCTACGAGCTCACCCACTCCTCGGCGGCGGTCGGCGCGCTGGCACTCGTCCTCGGCGTCCCGACCATCGTCGTCGGCCTGCTCGGTGGCTCGTTCGCCGACGCCGTCGACAGGCGTCGGCTCGTACTGCTCACCAGCAGCTGCCTCGCGGTCATGTCGATTTTGTTCGCCGTGCAGGCTTTCCTGGATCTTCGCCAGGTCTGGTTGCTCTACGTCCTCGCCGGGATCCAGGCGTTGCTCGGCGCGGTCAACGCCCCCGCGCGGCGTACCTTCCTGCCGCGCCTGCTTCCCGCCGACCAGCTGCCCGGCGCGCTGGCGCTCGACATGCTTTCCTTCCACGCCAGCCTGACCGTCGGCCCGCTGCTCGCCGGAATGCTGGTCGCCACCGGCGGATTCCAGCTGTGTTATCTCGTCGACGTCGTCAGCTTCGCCGCCGCGCTCTACGGGTTGGCGCGCCTGCCACCGATGCCGCCGTTGGGCGACGCCGCGCGGCCGGGACTGAAAGCCGTCGCCGAAGGACTCCGGTTCATCCGTCACAAACCGGTGCTGCTGGGCGTTTTCCTCGCCGATGTCAACGCGACGGTGCTCGGCATGCCGTTCGCGCTGTTCCCCGCGCTGAACGACCAGAACTTCGGCGGTTCGGCGCAGACACTGGGGTTGCTCACCGCGGCACCGGCGATCGGCGGGCTGCTCGGCTCCGCGTTGTCCGGTCCGGTCGGGCAGGTCTCACGGCACGGGCGGGCCATGTTGATCGCCGGGGCGGTCTGGGGCGCCGCACTCGCCGGGTTCGGTTTCACCCACACCCTGTGGCTGGGCTTGGTTCTGCTCGCGGTCGCCGGGGCGGCGGACACGATCAGCGTCATCTTCCGCGGGACGATCGTCCAGGCCGCCACGCCTGATCGGCTGCGTGGCCGGGTGACCAGCGTGGACTTCGTCGTCGGCTCGGGCGCGCCTGAACTGGGGAATTTCCGGGCGGGCGTGGTCGGTTCACTCGTGACACCGGCCGTCAGCGCGATCAGCGGCGGCATCGCCACCGTGCTCGGCGCCGGGCTGCTCAGGCTGGCCGTACCGGCCCTCGCCCGCTACGACGCGCGCGATCCCGATAAACACTGAGTGGCGTGTTCGGATGCTTGGATCACCGGAACACGCCACTCAGCGGTCGAACGAGACCGGCGATCAGTTGGACAACTCCGCGGCCAATGCGGAGATCGACGGGATCGACGAGTTCATGGGGAACGGCTGCATCACCTCCTCCGGTTCGGGGACCGGGAGCGTGAGCGGGATGGGCAGGCGGCGTTCCAGTTCGGCGGTCCACTGCATCATCGCCTTCGGGCGATCCCAGCTGCAGATCCCGACGAGCTGGCCCTTGCGGACGTAACCGGTGATGCCGTCGTCGAGGGCGACGGTGTCGTCACCCAGCGAGGGGATGCCCGCCATCTGCATCCGCACGCCGTACTGCGTGGACCACGCCCGCGGCATCGGCATATACGGCTCCGAGCGAGACCGCCCGGCCATCAGGTTCTCCGCCGCCGCGCGACCGGATTCGACCGCGTTGAGCCAGTGCTCGACGCGGCGGGGAACCTCGTCGAAGCGCAGGTTCGGCCAGCGCGCGGTGTCGCCGACCACGACGACGTCGTCGGCGCCCTCGGCGTAGAGCGAGGCGTCGCAGAGGATCCCGTCGTCGATGTTCAGCCCGGACCCGCGCAGCCATTCCACCGCGGGCACACTGCCGATGGCGAGCACCACGACACTCGCGACCAGCAGCTGGTCGGTGGTCAGGTGCAGGCCGACGGCGTGCTTCGTGGTGATCCAGTGCCGCACCAGCGTGCTCATCGCGATGCCCGCGCGGTGACGCTGATGCTGCTCGGTGACCGCCTTGGACACCCTCGGCCCGAACCGGTGCAGCGGCGCGAGGCTGTGCCCGACGAGCGTGACGTCCCGGCCGATCTGCCGCATGGTCGCGGCGAACTCGCTGCCGATGAGCCCGCCACCGATGACGACCGCGGGCCGGTCGCTCGCGGCGAGGGCCGCACGGACGGCGAGCGCGTCTTCCACGGTGCGCAGCACGCGGACGCGGGGGTCGTGCCGGGGCGCGCCGATCAGGTGACGCGGCATCACGCCGGTCGCGATGATCAAGCCGTCGTAGCGCATCTCCTCGCCACCGGGGAGGTGGACGAGACGCCGGTCGGTCTCGAGGTGCGTCGCCCGGGTGCCAAGGCGCCAGCGGGCATCGAGCTCGATGTTGGCCTTCAGCGCCAAGTCCGCCGGGCGGGTCGTGCCCGCCACCATGTGCTTGGAAATCGCCGGGCGGTGATACGGGCGGCGTAACTCGTCGCCGATGATCACCAGCTCGCCGTCGAAGTTCAGTTCGCGGAGCCGTTCCGCGGCGCGCAGGCCACCTACACCCGCACCGACGATGACAATGCGTTCATCTCCGGCCATTGTTCCCACTTTCGAGCTTTATCGCTTGCATCGGGCAGGACCTGGCGGCCGCGGCGGCCAGGACCATGTCTTCGTCCGCGGGCGAGCGCCGGTACCGCAGGCGCCCGTCGGGTCCGAGTTCGAAAAGCGTCGGAGCTTCGGCTTCGCAGATGCCGTACAGCTCGCATTTGTCGTTGTCGACGTTGACCCTCGCGCCTTTGCGGGATCGTCCGATGTTCATACGCGCTCCTCTACAAGGCCGATGCGTTCGAGGACCCGGCCGGGCAGGAAGCGAAGCGTCGTCAGCGTCACCACGGGCACGAACAGCGTGATCCCCGCCAGCCACAGCACCGAAAGGTGACCGTTGGCGATCGCGCCGAAGAACGAGTGCACCGCGCCGAGCCCGACGGCCGGGTACGCCATCCGGTGCAGCCACAACCAGCGCCGATACGCCGTCCACCGGTGCAGGCTGGCGGTGATCGCGATCGCCAGCATCAGCTCGAGGGCGACGATGCCCATCGTGTGGCGGGCAAACGTTCCCGGCATGAGAGGAATGACGAGCTGGGTGAACTTCCACGCGTTGCTGGACAGGAAAAGGAAGCACAACGCGTGGACGACCGCGAACGACAGCGTCAGCATGGCCAATGACATGTGCCCGCTGCGCAAGGCCTTGCGCTCGCCGAGACGGCGGATCCAGCCCGTCGCGGTGAGCACGCCCCAGCAGAGGGTCAGGCACATGAAGGTGTAGGCCACCCGCGCGGACAACTGGGCGATGGACTTGAGTCCGGCGTCGGGTGCGGCCTGGGCGACCACCGACACCGAAGCCTCAGCGAATACGGCGTACATGGGATTTTCCGAACAGGGACAAGGCTTCTCCTGTGATCAGCTTCTGGAGGTGACGAACGGATCCGCGGGCAGCGAGTGGGCGGAGGTGTCCTCCACGCGCCGGCGGGTCCCTCGTCGCGAGGGTTTACGGAGCAGCCCGATGAGGAAGACGGTGGCCAGGATCTCGATCATGGCGACACCGACGACAGTGGCCACGTCGACGGGGTCGATGTCGACGATCTGCGGCGGCTTCGGCGCGGTCGACGCTTCGGGGAGCCGGTTGTAGTCGACCAGGCCGGTGCTCTCGAGCAGCGTGATGTGCCGCATCACGGCCTGGTTGGCCGTCGTCGCGAACTCCCGCATGCGGTCGTTGCGCGTACCGGCGCGGACCGCCGCGATGACCGAGAAGATCGCGCCGTGTGCCGCGCGCAGCCGGTTGCCGAAGACCTGGTCGAACTCCGCGGCGGTGCGGGCGTTCTGCATCTCGTTCAACCAGCTCTGCTGGTCGGAGTTCGGCTGCGACGGCAGTGGCACCCCGAGTTGCCCGGCGAGCGCGCGCGTCATCGAGTCGAGCCGGCCGTGGTCGACCATGATCGTCATTCCGACTTCTTTGACCCGCGCGTTCTCGGACCGTTTCTCGGCCCATTCACCGGCGGGCATCTCCCACAAACCGGCCAAGCGCACCTTCGTCAGCAATTCGATGTCGGCCGCACCGAGCGGCCCGTCGGCGGGCTGCTGGGCCGAAGCCGGTCCGGACAGGGCTATTTGGCTTAAGAACAAGGCGACCATTAGGACCAATGCCCGCTGGATGTGGCGCCTTGTCCGGTCAGAGGCCGAACTCACCGGACAGCCCACCGTCGGTCACCGTGACCTTGCTGCCGTCCGGGGCGACGGCGAACCAGGTTCCGTTCACGCTCTGCCCGGACGTTTCACCAGGCATTTCGTCGGCGGCGTGCCGGTAGAGCGGCCAGCCGGCCAGCGTCACCTGCTCGACACCGTCCGCCCGGATCACCGAACCGACGAGAGCTTGGTCGATGTTGTGGAGCTTG
The DNA here is from genome assembly GCF_036008905.1 of Amycolatopsis sp. Classification (GTDB taxonomy): domain Bacteria; phylum Actinomycetota; class Actinomycetes; order Mycobacteriales; family Pseudonocardiaceae; genus Amycolatopsis. The sequence goes on from NZ_DASYMU010000215.1 coordinate 7,646, forward strand.
AGCTCCGCGACCGACACCATCGGCGGCCAATCCTCGGCACATTTGCCCGCACAGTTGGATTTCGGGGGCTTCGCGGTGTCCTTGTCGGAGCGGTAGAGAGTGAATCCCCCACCGTCCACAACGAGTTTCCCGATGTCGAACGCGCGGATGGCGGACAGTCCGGGCTCATCGTCCTCGGCCTGTCCTGCGGCACCCGCGGCACTGTGACCTGGGGGATGTTGTTGCTGCTGCGAGGGTTGGGGCTGGCCGGAGGACGAAGCGGCCGAGCCGTCCTCGACGCAACCAGTGGCGAGCAGGAGAACCGCGGTGCCGGCGAGAGCGACGGGTAAGAACGAACGGCGTACTGCGGTCATGACTTCCTTTCCGTCGTGGGCAGGCAGTGCACGTGCCATCGCCACGGACGACTGAAAAAGGGCGTGAAAGATCCACTTTGGACACGTCTGTGTCGTGAGTGGATCGGTTTCGTCGCGGGGGAACGACGCTTACAAGGGGCCTTCACAGTGGGATACGGCGCCCACCCGGGCACGGTTCAAAGAAAGTTACGAAAAAGAAAAAGAATCACGCACCGTGATTTCGATGTTGCTACTAGACGGGGAGGGAGTTCTCGCACAAAGATGTCCCCCGTGGGTCGCCACAGTCGAACACTTCGCCCCCCAGTTGATCAACGAGCCGATACGCATGGCCGTGATGAGCTGGTGACAGCGCTGTACCAGGAATTCGGCCGTCCTTTGATGGCGCATGTACTGAAACTGAACGGACACGATCGGCAATGGGCTGAAGACGTAGTGCAGGAAACCCTCATCAGGGCCTGGCGCAACGCCGACAAGCTCGACCGGCAGCCCGAGATGCTGCAGGCCTGGCTCTACACCGTCGCCAGGCGCATCGTCATCGACGGCTGGCGCAGCCGCCGTGCCCGTCCCGAGGAGGTTGAGGAAGCCGACGTCGATTCTGTCTACGTGCCCGACGAGTCAGAGCGGACTCTCGCGTCCATGGTGATTTACGAGGCTCTTCGCGGCCTTTCCCCCGAACAACGCGAAGCGATCATGCAGACGTACATGCGTGATCGAACCGTGAACGACGTCGCGGCGTCTCTCGGCGTACCTCCGGGTACGGTCAAATCGAGAGTGCACCATGCCGTCCGAGCACTACGCCGGGCGCTGCGGGATCGGGGGTGAGGCACGGATGACCGGGACGGCCCATACGGATATGGCCGCCTACGTTCTCGGCATCTTGGACGCTTCAGACCACGCCGCGTTCGAGGAGCACCTGCAAGGCTGCCCTCACTGCCAGCTCGACCTGCTTGAGCTGCACGACCTGCCTGATCTGCTCGCCAAGGTCAAGAAGCGCTGGCCTGGTCCTCCCGTGCCCTCCAGCACCGACAGCCAGGAGATGCGGCCTGTCCCGGCTCCCGTCCGCCACGCGGCGGCGGAAGCTGGGCAGCCGCTCGCCACCCTGCTCGACGAAGCCGCCTCCAGCAGGCGGAAACAGCGCTCGCGGTCGCGGCTACTGGTCGCCGCCGCGGCGCTGCTCATCGTCGCGGGCCCCGTGCTGACCTTGACTTTCACCTCCGGCGGGGACGAACCGGCCGCACCGCTCGCGGCGGCGTCCACGACGCTGCCCGAGGTGCACACCGGTTCCGCCGCGAGCCCGAACGACGGCATCAACAAGGCTCAGTCCGAAATCGCCCATCTCGACACGATCAACGCGAAAGTCTCGCTGACCCCGAAGGAGTGGGGCACGCAGGCCGACCTCGAGCTGGGCGGGATCACCGGGCCACTGACGTGCCGGCTGCTCGCCGTCACCTACGGCGGCGAGTCGCAGGTCATGACCAGCTGGTCCGTGCCGGTCAAGGGCTACGGCGTCCCCGAATCGCCGGCTCCGCTGCGCGTCTCCGGCGGGACGGCCCTCACCCCGAACGAGATCGAGCGGTTCGAGGTCCGGACCGAGGACGGATCACTGCTCGTCACCGTCGACCACTGACCCGGCTGGACCGTTCGCGACCTGTTTGCGCTGGTCGAGGAGTGTCGCACACCGCCTGAGCAAGGTACCGTCACAGACAGTGCCATCTGACGGGGACGACGGAGGTCGATCACCATGCGGGCGATGTGGAAGGGTTCTGTCTCCTTTGGGCTGGTCACCATCCCGATCCACCTGTACGCGGCGACGGAGAACAAGAACGTGTCGCTGCGCCAGGTCCATGAGGCCGACGGTGGCCGGATCCAGTACAAGCGGTTCTGCACGGTCGACGGCAAGGAAGTCCCGTATGCCGAGATAGCCAAGGGCTACGAGCTTTCCGACGGCGAAATGGTGGTCATCACCGACGCCGACCTCGCCGAGCTGCCGCTGTCCAGCTCCCGCACGATCGACGTCCTCGAGTTCGTGCCGCTGGAGTCGATCGACCCGATCAACTTCGACAAGTCGTACTACCTGGAGCCACAGAAGGCGGCCACCAAGCCGTATGTGCTGCTCAGGGACGCGCTCCACAAGTCGGGGCAGGTCGCGATCGCCAAGGTCGCGCTGCGCCAGCGGGAGGCGCTCGCCGTGCTGCGCGTGGTCTCCGACGTGCTGGTGATGACGACGATGCTCTGGCCGGACGAGGTCCGTGTGCCGGACTTCGCGTTCCTGCAAGAGGATCCGCCACAGGTCCGGCCGCAGGAGCTGACCATGGCGGGTTCGCTGATCGACTCGCTCGCCGAGCCCGTGTTCGAGCCGGACAAGTACGAGGACAGCTACCGCGAAGCCCTCGATGCGTTGATCCAGGCGAAGATCGACGGCAAGGACACCACCAGGCCGGTCGTCGCAGGTGGGAAGGCCGAAGTCGTCGACCTCATGTCGGCGTTGCAGGCCAGTGTTTCCGCCGCGAAGAAGACCCGTGCCCCGGCCGCGAAGACGCCCGCGCGGCGGACCAAGAAGGCCGCGGAGCCCGAGGTCAAGCCCGCCACGAAACGCCGTCCCACCAAGAGCGCCTGACCTCCTGGGGAATGTGTCGACACATTCCCCGGACAAATAGCACGCCAGGAGTTGCGGAATTGTGGGCGGGGTCCCCGGCGACACGCCGCGCGTATGCCAGGATCTGTCGGTCCCCGGTGGTAGTAAGACCTGTGGGAACTCGAAAGACGACCGCGGAAGGCGTGATCATGGAGTGCGCGAGCTGCATCGCCGATCTCGACCACTGTCACGGAACGCTGGTGATACACCCGGACGGCCTGGTCGAATGCACGGAGATCCGCTGCTTCGACCTCGAGACCGAACGTCACTCGCTGACCATCGACTGCGAGCTGGTCGACGGCGGCTGCGAGTGCACCGTGACCGCCGAGGTCGAACTGCTTCAGGCTGCCTCGTAAGCCTTATACCGTCAGCCTTCTTTGGCCAGCTTCTTTGGCCAGCGCTGCTCGGGCGTAGTCGATCAACGCCCGTGCCGCCGGACTGACCGGTCCGTCCGCTCGCCAAGCCAGTTCGATCCGTGAGCGCAGCCGCGGTTTCGTGATGGCGAGCGCGTGCAGCTCCGGGTACGAACTCCCCAGCGACTCCGGCAGGATGGCGACACCCAGCCCGCGCACGGCCAGCTGCGCGAGCACGCTCGGATCCCCTGCCTCGAAAGCGATCTTGGGACTGAACCCCGTCGCGGCGAACGCGCCGTCGATGCTCGCGCGCAGGCCCGTACCCTGCGGAAGACAGATCAGGTCGCGCTCACGCAGTCCCTCCAGCGTGACACTTTTGGTGCCATACAGTGGATCTTCGCGTCCGACGGCGGCGACGAGCCGTTCGTCGAGGAGGACCTGGGTTTCGATCCCCGCGGGCGGCGGCGTCGCCAAACCCACCAGCGCCAGGTCCAATTCCCCGTTTTGCAACCCACTGAGTAAATTGTCGGAATTCGCTTCGATCAGCGTGATTTCCACGGCCGGGTAGTCGCGATGAAAGTCGGCCAGCAGGTCCGACATGGCCGCGGCGAAGCCCGAGGTCACCATTCCGGCGGCGACGCGGCCCCGCGTCAGACCGGCGAGTTCGTCGACAACGAGCCGCGCTCCGTCGACAGCGGCGAGCGCGGCCTTCGCGAACGGGAGCACGGCGGCGCCGACCTCGGTCAGCCGAACCGTGCGACCCGAACGGTCCAGCAGGGGCTGACCGAGCTCTCGCTCCAACCGGCGGATCTGCGCACTCACCCCCGGTTGCGCCACATGCACTCTTTCCGCCGCGCGAGTGAAGTTCGCTTCCTCCACAACCGCCACGAAGTACTCAAGCTGCCGAAGTTCCATAACAAATAATTCTAGTTGTCAGTCAAACCAGCTCTTGGACTTCTCACTGGAGCCGTTGCACGATTGAGATATGACGCAGAGCAACCAAACCAAGGCCGCCGAACCGGAAGATATGGCCCGGATGTTCGTCGAACGGGCTAACGCCGGTGACGCAAACGGACTCGCCGACCTCTACGAGCCCGACGCGGTGCTCGCCTATCCGCCCGGCAGCACCACGATCGGCCGCGAAGCCATCCTCGAAGTGTTCAAGCAGATGATCGCGAGCCCGATCGAGTTCAAGGTGGAGGATCCGCTGCCGACCCTGCACCACGGCGACCTCGCCCTCACCTCGACCCGCCCCGCCGACGGCACGGGCGGCCGGACGCAGGTCGCCCGGCGCCAGCCGGACGGAAGCTGGCTCCGGATCATCGACCGGCCGGAGCGCTGAGGGCCTGCACCTCGACGGAGTCGCCGACCTTGAGCGACTCGAAGAACGTCAGCGAGGCCGCATCGGAGAGGTGGACACAACCGTGTGAACCCTCGTCGAGGCTTCCGGCGTGGAAGGCGATGCCGCCCGCGGCGAAGAACACCGAGTTCGGCATCGGCATCCCGGCGAACTCGCTGCTGTAGTGCTCCTGGTCCTTCCAGGCCACCCGGAACTTCCCGACCGGGGTCTCATGCCCCGGTTTCCCGGACATGATCGGCACCGGGCCGAAAACGACCTCGCCACCGCGCACCAGCCACGCCTGCTTCGTGGACAAACTCACGCAAGCCACCGCCGCCGCACAGGGGGCCGTGGGCGGTGGCGGGGTCGTCGTCGTGCTCGGTGGCGCTGACACCGATGACATTGTCGGCACCGGCGGCGCGGAGGCGAGGCTCGAAGTCTCGGCGACCCGCCGCGGACCTTCGCCTGCCGCCGCCGAGCAGGCGGTGACCAGCACGAACACGCCGATCATCAACGCCGGAACCGCTTTTCGCATGGACGTCTCCCGTGGGGCCGAAGCAGATCTCACTCCCCCTAGTACGGGCGGACCCGCGAAAAAGTTGTCGGCCACACTGATCGGTATGGCCAAGAACAACCGTCACTGTCCCTGCGGACTCGACAAGCCGTACGCCGAATGCTGCGGCCGCATCCACAGTGGAGAGATCACCGCCCCGACCGCGGAGGCGCTGATGCGCTCCCGCTACAGCGCGTTCGCGCTCGGGGACGAGGCGTATCTGCTGCGGTCGTGGCATCCCGAGACCCGGCCCGCCGAGCTCACTGTTGAGCCGAATACCCGCTGGACGCGGCTCGAAATCCTGGGTAAGACAGGCGGAGGCCTGCTCCACGCCGAAGGCACCGTCGAGTTCCGTGCGCACTACCGCGAACGTGGGCACGGTACGGACTTTCTTCACGAGGACAGCCGTTTCGTCCGCAATGATGGCACCTGGGTCTATTTCGGCCCGCTGTGATCGTCTACCGATCGGAGACTCGCATGGGCACGGTGTTCTCGAAGGACGGCACCACGATCGCGTTCGAGAAGTCGGGCGGCGGGCCTCCGCTGATTCTGGTGGACGGGGCGCTCTGCCATCGCGAGTCCGGGCCGAGCCGCCCGCTGGCCGCGGAGCTGGCGAAGGATTTCACCGTGTACGTCTACGACCGGCGCGGCCGCGGGAGCAGTGGCGACGCCGACCTGTACGAAGTGGATCGCGAGATCGAGGACATCGAAGCGCTCATCACCGAAGCCGGTGGCTCCGCGCACGTCTACGGCATCTCCTCCGGTGCGATGCTGGCCCTCGAAGCGGTGGAGCGGGGACTCTCCGTCACGAAGCTCGCGCTGTACGAACCGCCGCTCGTCGTCGACCACACCCGGCCGCCGGTGCCCGCGGACTTCCCGGGGCAACTGTCCAAACTGGTGCTGTCGAACCGCCGGGCCCAGGCGATCCGGCTCTTCATGACCAAGGGCGTCCGGGTGCCGTCGATCTTCGTGGCGATCATGCCGCTCATGCCCGCGTGGTCGAAGCTCAAGGCCGTCGCGCACACGCTGCCCTACGACCTGAGTTTCGTCGGCCCGTATCAGCGGGGCGAGCCGTTGCCCACCGATCGTTGGGGCACCACCACGAAAACGCTCGTGGTGGACGGCGGCAAAAGCCCCGCCTGGATGCGCAACGGCGTGAAGGCCCTCGCCGAGGTGCTGCCCAACGCGGAGCACCGCACGCTGCCGGGTCAGACGCACATCGTGAAACCGAAGGCCCTCGCCCCGATGCTCACGGCGTTCTTCAAGGAGTGACCTCGGGGAACAACGCCGCCAGCTCGGCCGGCGCGACCTCTTCGAGCTGGCCATAGGTGCACGACTCCGGCGTCCGGTCGGCGCGGAACCGCACCAGCCTGCCGCCGTGGCGGAACCGTCCGGAAAGGACGTGCTCGTAGCGGACCTCAGCGACGAGCTCGGTCCGCAGCGGCTCCCACGACAGATCCTTGGTGCCGGTCCAGCGGCTCACTCCCCCTGGCATGCGGCCGCCCGCTTCGGTCTGCGCCTCGGCCCAGTCCCGCCACGGATGGTTTTCGAGCGCGCGTTCGCGCAGCGGCGCCAACTCGGTCACGAGCTCCTTGCGGCGGGCGGCGGTGAAACTGCTCGCCACCCCGACGTGGTGCAGCCTGCCCTCGTCGTCGAACAGGCCCAGCAGCAGCGAGCCGATACCGACGCCGTCCTTGTGCATCCGGTACCCGGCGACCACGCAGTCCGCGGTGCGCTCGTGCTTCACCTTCCACATGACCCGCTTGTCCTGCTCGTACGGCTCGTCGCCCGGCTTGGCCATCACGCCGTCGAAGCCCGCGCCCTCGAACCGGGTGAACCAGTCCTGCGCGAGGTCCGGGTCCTCGGTCACCGGCGTCAGATGGACTCGCGACAACGCGCCCGAGAGGATGCCCTCCAGCAGGCGCCGGCGCTCCCTGAAGGACTCGCCCATGAGGTCGCGGTCCCCGAGCGCGAGCAGGTCGAACGCCACGAAACTCGCCGGGGTCTCCTCCGCCAGCTTCTTCACCCGCGACGCGGCCGGATGCAGCCGGTTCTGCAACGTGTCGAAGTCCAGGCCGTCGTCGGTGACGACCACGATCTCGCCGTCCACCACACACCGGTCGGGCAACGCGGCGCGAAGGAGCTCGACGAGCTCGGGGAAGTACCGCGTCAACGGACGGTCGTTGCGGGAACCCAGCTCCAGCTCGTCGCCGTCACGGAACACGATGCAACGGAAACCGTCCCACTTCGGCTCGTAAGTAAGCCCCGGCGCACGCGGCACCTCATGCACGGCCTTCGCCAACATCGGCTTGACCGGCGGCATCACGGGTAAGTGCATGGTCCTGATAGTAGGTGCGCGCCACGAGATCGCCATCTGTCGACAGGTGGCGATCTCTTACGAGCTGTAGTGGGTGAGGGTGGTGGGGGTGACGCCCAGGCGCGAGCCGACGGCCAGCTTTTGCAGGATCCGCGTCACGTGCACCTGGACGGCGCTGCGCGGCAGGGTCAGCTGCGTGGCGATGTCCGGGTTCGGCCAGCCCGCCGCGACGAGCTCCGCGATCCGCATTTCCAGCGGCGAAAGCCGTTCCCCGCCCGACGCCGGAACGCGGCTCGTGCGCCGGATCCCGAACGGCCGCAGCCGCGACTCGGCCCGGCCGACGTCCCACATGGCGCCCACTTCGGCATACACCGCAACGGCTTCCAGGAAACTGCGCCGGGCTTCGTCGAGTCTTCCCGACGCGGCGAGCAGGACGGCCACGTCTTCGGCGGCCATCGCGGCCTCGAACTTGCGGCCCAGTTCCCGGTACCGCGCGACGACCGGCAGCACCAGTTCCGGGTCACCGTCGATCAGGCCACGGCACCAAGCCGCGGCGGCGGTCGCCCTGGCCGGTTCGGCTTCGGCCGCCGCTTCGGTTTCGCAGACGTCGAGCGCCTTCCTCGCGACCTCGGGACGGCCGGCGTCGATCGCCAGGCGCACGATGGTCGGCAACCATTGGTGGCGCAGCATCATCTGCGCGTACCGCAGGTCCAGCACCGGCGCCAGCTCCTCCAGCGCCTCGTCCAGCCGACCACCCTGTTCGGCCGCGATGGCCGACGCCGCAAGGAGGAAGTCGCAGTACTCCTTCTGCTCCATTGTGGACCGTGCGTACTTCTCGGCGGCCTTGAGATGGGTTTCCAAACCGGCCGAGTCGTCCCGGTGCGCGGCGATGAGCGCGGAAACCCCGTGCAGCAAAAGGATTCCCCAGCGTTGACGCAATCCGTAGAGGGTGATCTCCGGGCCGTCCCGCACCACCGCGTCGAGCTGGACGAGGGCGTCGTCCCAGCGGCCGAGCCAGAACCAGTGGGTGGCCGCGGGCAGCCGCAGGCCACCGGGCAGGCCCCGGCGGGTGGCGAGGTCGTCGGCCTCGATGAGCGTCCGGCCGGCGTCTTCGAGCCGGTCGAGGTTGTGCTGCGTGAACACCTTGTTGTCGAGCAGGGCGAGCTGGAAGTCGACGAGATCCAGGTTGTCCCTGACCACTTCGAGTGCCCTGTCGATATGCACGAGCGCCCGTTCGTGCCGCCGGTTCACCGATTCGAACCGCCAGAGATCCTGCAGCGACTGGGCGATGGCGAGCACGTCCCCGTCCGCGGTCGCCGCGGCCAGCGCGCTCAGGGCGTCGGCTTCGGCTTCGGCCTGGTCGTCGTGCAGGAGCCGTTCGAGCATGGCCCGGAGCACCCGATGCCGGACCTGCCACAGCTGCGGCACGGCCGGGTCGACCGCGGTTTCCTTGAGCGCTTCGATAGCGCGCTCGGATTCGCCCCGGTTGTAGTCGATGAAGGCGAGGATGAGCCGCATCTCGGCGGCGAGGTCGACGTCGGTGGTCATCGCCACCACGGCCCTCGCCTCGGTTTCGGGATATCCGCCCAGCCAGAACAGCAGCCGCGTGAGCCGCGCGCCGAAGGTCATGCGCAGCTCACCCCGCACGCCGGAACTGGCCATCGCGCGTTGCAGCAGTTCCACCACGATCGACGGCGAACCGGCGGCGATCGTCGTGGTGGTCGACAGCAGCCACCGGGTGATCCAGGCGTCCACCGCGATCGGCGCGGCGGCAAGCTGTTCGGCGACACGCTCCGCGGGCGCGCCGGCCTCGTCGAGCATTTCGGCGGCCTGCCGGTGCAGTCCGATGAGGAGCGCCGCGGGCCGCTCGTCGTACAGCGCGTTGCGCACGACCGCGTGCGTGAACACGAACCGCTGCCCCGCTTCGCCGAGAATCCCCGCCGCCATCGCTTCCTCGACCGCGGAAACCAACTCGGACGCCTGCTTGCGCATGACGACGGCGACATCGCCGAGATCGAACTCGACCCCCAGCAAAGCCGCCCACCGCAGCATTTCCTTGGTTTCCTCGGAGAGGAATCCCAGCCGCCGGGTGATCGCCGGAGCGAGCGTGGCCGAGATCTCGGCGTCCTCCAAGACTTCGGCGACGCCGTCTTCGACGTCCACCAAGCCGTCCATGACCAAGGTGGTCACTGTTTCCGTTACATAGAGCGGATTTCCGGCCGCGCGGTCGGCCAACCCCAGCAGCGTCGAGCCCGGTTTCCCGCCAGCCAGCCGTTCCACCAGCTCCGCCACGTCCGGGCCGGTCAGTGGCCGCAGGCGGATCAACTCGCCGCTCGCCCCGGCGGCGGTCGTGCGGAGCTGGCCGAGTTCGACCCGCCGCGGCACCGGACGACAGGTGCCGATCAGCAGCAGCGGCCACCGGCGGGCGGTCCGCACCAGCCGTTGCCAGACCAGCAGGCTCGCGTCGTCGGCCCAGTGCAGGTCCTCCATCACCAGCACGAGCGGCGTGTCCGCGCACAGCGCGTCGACGTACGCCAGCAGCCGGTCCGTCGCGGCGAGCACGGGATCGCTGACCTGCCAGGCGTACGCCGGTGGCGTGTCCTCACGCAGGGTGCGGGCGAATTCCGACTCGGGCCCCGCCTCCAGGCAGTCGAGCACGAGCGCGAGCGGACCGCCCGTGCCCGCCTCGTCGGCGGCGCCCCAATGCACCACACAACCGGCGCTGACGGCGCCGGCCAGCCCGGCGGCGAGCAGCGACGACTTGCCGATGCCCGGCTCGCCTTCGAGCCAGACCACCGCGCCCTGGCCCGCGGCCAGCTTCTCGACGTAGGTGCGCAACGCGTGCACCTCCTCGTCCCGGCCGACGAACAACTCAGGCCGGTGCGGATGGGCCGGGGACACCGGCGGCGCGACAGGGACGCCGAGCGCGGGGTCGTCGGCCAGGATCTGGTCGTGCAGGATCCGCAGTGCCGGGCTGGGTTCGATGCCGAGCTCGTCGATCAGGGTCGCCCGGGTCTCGCGGAACACTTCGAGCGCTTCGCCAGGCCTCCCGGACCGGTAGAGCGCGAGCATCAGCAGGCCGCGCGGCGCTTCCCTGGACGGGTACTCGCTGGCGAGCCCGGAAAGCTCGGCGACGACCTCCGCGTGCCCGCCCGACTCCAGGACGGTCTCGGCCCGCCGTTCGAGGGTGGTCAGCCGCAGTTCGGCCAGCCGCGCGCGGTGCAGCTCCGCGAACGGGCCGCTGATGCCGGACAACGCGTCGCCGTGCCACAGCCCGAGCGCGGCGTCGAGTGCGGCCAGCGCGCCCGGGGTGTCCCCGCGAGCGGCCCACTCCTGCGCCCGCGTGCGGAGTTGGCCGAACCCGCTCGCGTCGCTCTCGTCGGGCCCAAGCCGCAACGAGTAGCCCGAGCCCGCGGACACCAGCACCTGGCCGGTCGACCACCGGGACCGGTCGGGCTCCAGTGCCCGGCGCAAACCGGACACATAGGTGTAAAGACTGCCCTCGACGCTGGACGGCGGCGACTCGCCCCAGACGGCGTCGACGATCTCCTCGCGGGAAACGACCTGGTTGGCCCGCATCGCGAGCACGGCGAACACGGCGCGCCGCCGCGCGGAACCCAGATCGAGCTCGGTCTCCCCACGCCAAGCCCGCACCGGGCCCAGCAACTGGACCCGCAGGGGTTCAGCAGTCATCCCATACCGCCGCATTCAGTTGCCTTGAAGAGTTAATGAAGGTGTTCACCAGCACACTCACCGTAACGGCAATGTTCGTTGGAGGTACGGATGAAACAAGTGCGAGTGGCCGTCCAGGCTTCCGACCCGATGACCCGGGCCGGGATCAGCAGCTACGTGGAGGCCCGAGCCGAACTGACCGTCCTGCCGGAACCGGTGACCGACGCTGACGTCGTCGTCTTCGTGACCGACCGGATGTCCACCGACATGCTCTTCGACCTGCGGCAATCCGCCGCGACGCTGAACGCTCCCACGGTGCTGGTGACCAACGAGCTCAACGAGTCGACGCTGCTGACCGTGATCGACTGCCACGTGGTGGCGGTCCTCCCCCGCGCCGCGGCCACCGGCGAGCGGCTGGTCGCCGCCGTGCTCGCCGCCACGGCCGGCAACGGCATCATGTCGCCGGACCTGCTCGGCAAGCTGCTCAAGTCGGTCCGGAACCTTCAGCGCGAGGTGCTCGCCCCGCGTGGGCTCAACGCCGCCGGTCTCGATCCGCGGGAGATCGACGTGCTGCGGCTGCTCGCCGAAGGCTGGGACACCAGCGAGATCGCCGGCAAGCTCAGCTACTCCGAGCGCACGGTGAAGAACGTCCTCTACGCCCTGACCAACCGGCTCAACCTGCGGAACCGCGCCCAAGCCGTGGCCTACGCCTTGAGGTCGGGCGTCATCTAAGGGGAGTCGTGAGTGCGTAACAGTGTTCTAACACTGTTACGCACTCACGACCTCAAAGTCTTGCCGCGCAGGTGGTGCGAGACGTGCTCGGCGATGCCGAGGCGCGAGTCGGTCTGCAGTTTGCCGAGTACCCGCGTGACGTGCGCCTGGACCGTCCGGCGGGGAAGCGGCATTTCGGCCGCGATGTCCGGATTGGACTTCCCGGACGCGACGAGCCTCGCGATCCGCTTCTCCACCGGCGAAAGCGACTGCCAGCCCAGCACCGAGCGCGTGTCGCGGGCGGCCCGTCCACGCCGGACACCGAAGATCTCCAGCCGCGACTCCGCACGCCGGATGTCCCACTGGGCCTTCAACGTCGAGTACAGCTCGACAGCTTCGGTGAGCGCGGCCTCGGCGTCGACGAGACGGCCCGACTCGGCGAGCAGGGCCGCGGCTTCTTCGAGGGCCTGCGCGAGTTCCACCGGACGGCTGACCTGGCGGTAATGCTCCGCCGCGGCCAGCGCGGGTTCGGGGTCGCCGGTCACCAGCGCCTGACAGCGGAGATGCGCCGCGTGGGCCCGAGCCGGCACGGTTTCCTTCCCCGCCTCGTCCGCCGCCATCGCGAGCAGTTCGTGGGCGCGGTCGGCGTCGCCCTGCATCTGGACCATCCGCACCAGCTCCGGCAACCACTGGTGCCGCAGCATCATCTCCGCGTACTCGGGCCGCACGATCGGTTCGAGCAGCGTCAACGCGCCCGCCAGATCGTCCCGGCGCAGCGCGTCGAGTCCTTGTGCCACCAGGAGAAAGTCGCAGCTTTCCCGTTCCGCCGCGGTCGACGGGACATGCTGGGTGGCCGCGGCGAGATGGACGGCCTGGGTATCACGGTCGTCGCGGCGGCCCGCGATCAACGCGGCGAGCCCGTGCAGGAGCAGCGCGGCCGGGCCGGGGTCGACGAGACCGTGGTAGGTGATCGCCGGACCGTCCTCGGTCACCGTGTCCAGCTCGACGAGCGCGTCCTCCCACCGGCCGGCCCAGTAGTAGTGCACGGCCGCGGACACCTGCAGCCCGCTCGGCAGCGCGTGGCGCGCGGTCAGTTCGTCCGCCAGGCGCAGGGTTTTCTCGGCTTCGTCGAGGCGGTCGAGGTTGTGCAGGGTGAAGACCTTGTTGTCCAGCAGGTCGAAGCACATGCCCGCGAGGTCCGGGGAATCCCGCACGACGTCGAGCGCGCGGTCCACGTATTCGATCGCACTGCGGTGGTCCCGCCGGACGGTCGCCACCTGCCACTTGGTCTGCAACGCGTGCGCGATCGCGTACGGGCCCCCCGATTCGACGGCTTCCGCATACACCCCAACGGATCGGACGGCCGCCGCGTCGATGTCGGTCATGTCCCCGCGCCGGAAATGCGCCAGCAGGGTCCGGTGCCTGACCCGCCAGATCTCCGGCACCACCGGGTCGTCCGCCGAGCCTTCCAACGCCCGCAGCGCCCACTCCGATTGCCCTTGGCGGTAAAGGATCGCCGCCAGCAGCTGGCTCATCTCCGCCGAGCACACCTGGTCGGTCGACAGCGAAAGTACTTGCCGCGCCTCGGCTTCCGGGTTCCGGCCCAGCCGGAAAGCCACGCGAACCAGTGCTGCCAGGAGTTCTTCGCGGTTCGGGTCACCGAGAGGGCAGGCTTCGAGCACCTGCTCCAGGAGGTCGACGGCGATCAGCGGTGCCCGGTTCGCCAGCTCGGCGCTGTTTTCGGCCAGCCAGCCGAAAACCCACGGATCGACGTCGGCGGGCGCGGCGACCAGCTGCTCGGCGACCCGCGTCACCGAGGCGTGTGAATCCGCCAGCGCCTTCGCGGACTGCCGGTGCAGCACCCCGCGCATCGGCGCCGGGATACCGTCGTGCAAAGCCTGACGCAGCAACGGATGCCGGAACGCGAGCCGGCCACCCTCGTCGAAAAGCACGTGCGCGGCAACGGCTTCCTGGACAGCGGCGTGCAACGCGGGCAGCGGTCGGCCGAGCATCGCGCGGATTTCGTCGAGCGCGAACTCCCGGCCCAGCATCGCGGCCATCCGCAGCACTTCGCGGGTGGTCTCCGACAACGAGTCCAGCGTCCGCCGCACGGCCGCGACAAGTGACTGCGGCGCGTCGGCTGTCAGCGAGTCGTCGATATCGGCGACGCCGCCGGACACCTCGACCGCGCCCGAACGGGTCAGCCCGCCCAGCATCTCGCAGAGGTACAACGGGTTCCCGGCCGCGCGCGCGACGAGCTTTTGCAGTCCCGGCCCCGGATTCGCCCCGGCGAGCGCTGTCACGAGTGCGGTGATGTCCGGGTCACCGAGCGGCTCGACGAGCACGACCTCACCGCCACCGGTTTCGACGCCTTGGCGCAGCTGGGTCAGTTCCGGCCGGTCGACCAGTGGCCGTGAAATCGCCACCAGCAACAGCGGCAACTGCCGGGTCGCGGCCGAAAGCCGCCGCCACACCTGCACACTCGCTTCGTCCGCCCACTGGAGATCGTCGATGACCAGCACCACCGGCGACCGCGCGCACAGCTCGTCGACCAGCGCCAGCAACCTGTCCACGGCCACCCGGATCGGGTCACTCGACGAGTCCCCGCTTTGCAGCTCCCGCGCCAGTTTCGCGCGGCGGCTGTCGGGCGAACGCGGGTCGATGCCAAGGCATTCGAACATGACGTGCAACGGGATACGCCGCGCCATCTCGTCGGCGGCGACCCAGTTGATCTGACAGCCGCGGCGTCCGGCGTCGGCGAGTGCGTAGGTGAGCAGCTCGGACTTGCCGACACCCGGCGCGCCCTCGATCCACACCGAACGCCCACGCCCGGCCGCCGTCTCCGACACCAGCGTCCGCAGGCGCGCGACCTCGGCGGTGCGGCCGACGAACGGATCGCCGTCCTCCTCCGCGCGGATCGCGCGGCTCACCTTGGCCGGCACGATCGACAGCAGCGGCTCGACGACCGGCGCCAGATCGAGCGCGGGGTCGCCGGAGAGCATCTGCTGATGCACCCGCCGGAGCTTGGCGCTCGGCTCGATGCCGAGTTCGGTGACAAAAGTGCTTCTGGTGTCGCGGAAGACTTCGAGTGCTTCGGCCGGTCGCCCGCTCCGGTAGAGCGCGAGCATCAGCAGTTCACGCGCCGACTCGCGCAGCGGGTTGTCTCGCACGAGCGCGGCGAGTTCCGCGGCCAGTTCGTTGTGGCCGCCCAGGGCGAGCACCGCGGCGGCGCGCTCCTCGGCCGCCTCGAGCCGTGCTTCGGCGAGCCGCCGGCGCTCGACCTCCGCGAACGGGCCCGGCACGCCGGACAACGCCTCGCCGTGCCACAGGCTCAGCGCCGCGTCGAGCGCCACGCGCGCGTCGTGGTGCTCGTTGGCTTCCGTGGCCTGCGCGCGCAGCTTGTCGAACGTCACGACGTCGACAGCGTCCGGCGCGAGCTTCAGCACGTAGCCGCCGTCGACCGAGGTCAGGATGTCCCGGCCGGACCGACCGGCTGAATCCAGGCAGCGGCGCAGACCGGAGATGTAGGTGTGGATGCTGCCCGTCGCACTCGCCGGGGCCGACTCGCCCCAGACGCCGAGCAGCAGCTCCCGCGAGGAAACCTTCGTGTTGGCCCGCAGCGCGAGCACGGCGAACACCGCACGCTGCCGAGCCGGGCCGAGGGAAAGCCACTCCGGCCCGTAACCCGCGCGGACCGGGCCCAGCAGTTCGACCTTGAGCCCGTTGTCGACGTCGTCCGGCATCCGCACTCCCCGTTCGCTTCGGACCACCCTACTCAGCCCGGTGATGACTGGCGAGTGGCCGACCTCAGCGCTACGGCGGCCTTTCGTTGTCCCCCAAGGTAAGTATCGACGTCAGTCGCGCGACGGAAGGCCGAACGCGTGCTCGGGCGGCGTCGGCGAGGCCATGGGCGCGGCATCGGTGAGCGGCTCGAGCACCCCCGCCAGCTTGCGCAGTTCCCCGGTGGTGACGACCCGCGCCGGGAACACCGCGGACGACGCGCGCCTGCTCAGCGCGTCCGACGGCAGCTCGACGGCCGAACCCGCGAGCACGAGGTTGCCGAACCGGCGACCACGCAGAACGGCGGGCTCGGCCAGCAGGACCAGGTGCGGGAACACCGCCGACAGGGTCGCGATGACCCGCCGCGCGAACTTGAGACCCGGCCCGTCGGAGATGTTGACCAGGAGCGTCCCCGCTGGCCGCAGCACCCGGGCGACGTCGGTGATGAACTCCAGGGTGGCCATCGCGCTCGGCATCGCGGCGCGCTCGAACGCGTCGAGCACCACGAGGTCCGCCGTCGCGTCGTGACGGCTCGCGACACCGACCCTGCCGTCGGAGATCCGCACTTTCAGCGACGGAACGCTGCGCAGGTCGAGCTGCTCCCGGACGAGGTCGATGAGCTCGGCGTCGGCGTCGAACACGAGCTGGCGCGAGCCCGGCCGGGTGGCGGCGACGTACCGGGGCAGGGTGCAGGCTCCCCCGCCGACGTGCAGCACGTCCATGGCCGCGCCGGCCTCCGGCAGGCAGTCGATGATGTCGCCGATGCGGCGGACGTAATCGAAGTCGAGATGGGTCGGGTCGTCGAGGTCGACATAGGACTGCGCGACGCCGTCGACGGTCAGCAGCCAGCCGTTGGGCCGGTCGAGATCCCGCAGCAGCTCGGCCATGCCGAAGCGCACCTGATGCCGACCTGGCGTCGGTCCCGCCGCCTGGGCCGTGCGGCCCTTCTTCGGCTCGCGTCCTCGCCGCATTTTCCCTCGTCCCTCAAGTGACTCTGAGCCCTCCACACTATCCGGCGGGGCGAGCGGGCAGTCACATCAGGACAGCTTGATCCGGGCGGTGCAGGTCCGTGAACTCAGGACCACCTTGTTACGGCCGGTTTCCTTCGCTTCGTACAGCGCGACATCGGCCGCTTGCAAGAGATCCCCGAGTTCACGGGCGTGCTCCGGATAGGTCGCGATGCCGACCGACGCCGCGAGCCCGCGCAGGACGTCGGGCTCGATGTCGCCGTCCCGCACCGGTAATTCCACGGCCAGAGCGGAGATACTGAGCCGGACCCGGTCCGCGATTCTCGTGGCTTCGACAGTGCTCACACCCGGCAAGAGCACCACGAACTCCTCGCCACCGAAGCGCCCGACGAAGTCCTCGGCGCGGACCTGGTCGCGGATCGTGGTGGCGACCGCGCGAAGCACCTCGTCGCCTGCCAGGTGTCCTTTGCGGTCGTTGATGAGCTTGAAATGATCGATGTCGATCATCAGCACGCCGACGCTGGACGCGAGCCTGCGGGCACGCAACAGTTCCCGCCCGGCGACCTCGCCCCAGAATCCGACGTTGATCAGCCCGGTCTTCGAGTCCGTGCGGGACGCGGCCTGCAGCTGGGGCAGCAGCAAACCCAGCTGCAACGCGAGCGGGGTGATCATGAGAACCGGCAGCAGCCACGGCCGCACGGTCATCACCAGCGCGATACCGCAACCGACGCCGACGGCGGCACCGACGATCAGGACGTCGGAGACGTTGCCGAGCGCTTTGCGGCCCGGGTTGCCGGGATTGGTCACGATGATGACCGCGACCACCATCGCGTAGTTGACGCCGAAATACGCGACGCCGGCGACGATCAGGGTCGTCATGCCGACGAAGCCGTCGAGGTACGGCATGAACGGGGCCACGCGGCCACCGGTACCCACATGCAATATCGTCGCAGCCGCGGTGGCGGCCAATATCACCGTGGCCGCGGAGAAAACCTTCCGATGCAGAACCGAGCGGCGGCGATAGACCCGCACCCACGAATGCGCGTAACTGATGACGATGACGAAAGCCACCAGCGGCGGTGGCAGCAGCAAAAGGGCGGCGAAAATCCAGATCGACTGCAGATGCATATGCGGACTGCCGTCCGCGCCCAGCTCCCGGATTCTTTCGATTCTTCGTGAGGCTTCGAGATGGAGGACCTCGGCGAGCAGGAGAAGCCCGCACCAGACGAGGGATTGACTCGTGATCGGCACCAGGTCCAGCGTCGCGCAGACCACCGTGACGGCCGCGATTTCCACCACTGCCAGGTAGACGAGCACCGGCCGGGAAAGCGCCCACAGTGCCCAGCGGCGCGGATCGAGACCGTCTAGCCGCTCATCGGTGCTGGGAAAATGACCATGAACGCGAGAAAATCGCAACACGGACATCACCCTTCTTCTCCCCAGATGGGGTCCGTAATTGTAATCGGACGCACGCTGTGTGTCACTAGTCCAGAAGGTTGGGACCGTGGTCACTCACGGTTCTCGAATCGCCAAACCAAGGAGGCCCCTCATGACCGTCACCACCTCGCCGCGTACCGGCCGGCCCACCGACTGGACCCGGAAGACCCAGCGTCCGACGGACTGGACCCGCTTTTAACAGGGCCTGATTTGACCCCTTGGGAAATTCACCTCAAGGGGTCAAATCATGTCACTCGCCCGGGCGAGGCCACGCGAAGCCGAATTCGCCTTGTTCCACGACAAACCGGCTCCGATAGCCGCGAGTACGCCAAGCGCACCGGCAATGGCGACCACCTGATGCGGCGGAAGGTGTTCCGCGGTGATCCCGGCCAGCACCACTCCGGTCCCCTGCGCGACGCGCAACGCCGTCACCGCGAGCCCGAAAGCCTGGCCACGCCGGGCATCCGGCACGGCCTGGACGAAAAGGGTCGACGCTGTCAGGTTGTAGGCACCGGCCGCGCCGGAACAAAACCACAACGCCAGTGTCACGCCGAGGCCAGGATTCAGCGCGCAGCCCATGAGCGGTGCGCACGCCAGTACCGCCAGCGGCCTGAGCA
This sequence comes from Amycolatopsis sp., assembly GCF_036008905.1. GTDB lineage: Bacteria > Actinomycetota > Actinomycetes > Mycobacteriales > Pseudonocardiaceae > Amycolatopsis. The sequence continues at coordinate 26,381 of NZ_DASYMU010000215.1, forward strand.
GCTGCGTGCGCTGAGCGTGCGGAACCCTGGCCAGTAAGGCCATCCCGGTGACGTTGCCGACCGCATAGGACGCGAACAGCAGCCCCACCGAAGCCGCGCCGCCCCCGATCGCGGCCGCGTAAGGCGCCGCGACGGCCTCCCCCGCGATGTAGAACCCGGACACACAGGCCAGCGCGACCAGCGCACGCAGTTCCCTGTCGCACACCACCAAGGCCGTTCCCGCGCGCAGTTCCCTTGCCCAGCCCGGTTTTTTCGGAGACCCAGAGGATTCAGCGCATCCCGGCACCGGTCGGCTCCTGACGCCGAAGCGCACCACCACCGCCGAAACCGCGAACGTCGCCGCGTCGACGGCGAGCGCACCACCCGGCCCGAGCCACGCCACGATCAGCCCGCCGAGCGCGAACCCCAGCACCTGCGCGGTCTGGGTGACCATCGAGAACACCGCCGTGCCCACGACGAACCGTTCCCCCGCAAGCACTTGCGGCAGCAGTGCCGCCCGCGCCGCGCCCCACGGGGAGTTGAGCATCTGCACGCACACCAGCAGGGCCGCCACGAGCGGCAGCGACATTCCCGGCACCGCCATCGCGCCGACGAGCACCACGCGCGCCAGATCCGCGCACACGAGCACGCGGCGACGGGGAAACCGATCGGCCAAACCGGACAGCAGCGGTCCGCCGAGCAGATCCGGCAGGAACGTCAACGCGTAGGTGGCCGCGGCCCAGCCCGCCGAAGCGGTGCGTTCGAAGACGAGGATCGACAACGCGACGCGCGCGAGCTGGTCACCGGCGACGGAAACCAGCTGTGCCAGGAAAAGCGCGCGGAATTCGGCGACCGCGAAGACGTCGGCGAAAGTGGCCTGCCCGCGCGGTGCTGCCATGCCCGCTCCTCGGCGACTACTCGACGCAGCGATCCAGACACTCAGCGTACACCGCCGCCGACGTCGAGAAGGCCTCCTTCCGAGTGGAAAGAGGCCTTCTCGCCGATCACCAGAGAGTTAGGACGTGGGGAAATCGTCCGGGGACTTGATCCGATCGCGGATCCAGACACCGGCGGGCTTCAGCACCGAAGTGCCACTGAAGTTGTTCCCGGCGCAGGTGCCGGTCTTGAAGACCGCGCCCGACCGGAAGTCGTCAGAGAAGTTCCAGTTCGTCCAGCCGATCTTCTTGCCGGCGAGGAAATCCAGGTACTTCTGGGAGTAGGCGAAGTCGTTCGTGCCGTCACCGCTGGAGGTCTGCGTGCCGAATTCCGTGATGAACACCGGGATGCGATCCACCGTCCTGGACAACGCGTTGAAGTACTCGTCGTGGTGCGACGCCGCGTAGAAGTGGAAGGTGTACATGATGTTCGTGGCGTTCACCGGCGCGTTGAGGATGTCCTGCTCGGACCGGCCGTCGGAGACGCCGAACGACGCCCAGCCGTGCGTGCCGAGGAAGACGACCCCGTTCGCGTCCTGCGCGCGGATCACCGGGATGAGCTGCTCGGCGTAGCTCTTGATCGCCGACCACGGGGTTTCGTTGGGCTCGTTGGCGATGTCGTAGATGATGTTGACCTTGTCCTTGTGGCGCTGGGCGATCTCGGTGAAGAACGTCTTCGCGCGGGCAAGGTTGTGGTTCGGGTCGCCCGGGGTCAGCTGGTGCCAGTCGACGAGCGCGTACATACCACGTTTGGTGGCTTCCTCGATGTAGTTGTGCACCATGTCGGTGTACTTGCGAGGATCGGTTTCGTAGCCGCCTTCCTGGATATACATGGAGATCCGCAGGATGTCGGCGCCCCAGTCATTGGCGAGCGCGTCGAGCGAGGCCGTCTTGACGCACTGGGCGTACCACTGCAGTCCGTGGGTGCTCATGCCACGCAGCTGGATCGGCTTGTTGTACTGGTTGCACAGTTTCACGCCGCAGACGTGCAGCTGGCCGTTGATCCCGACCGGGGTGTTCGCCACCGGCGCGCTACCCGGGTCGACGGTCAGCGAGTCGGCGTTCGGGCCGCCCTCCGCGCCGGTCGCGGTGACGCGGATCTTGTTGGTACCGGCGGTAAGTGTGGCACTGGTCGTGACCGTCTGCCACGTGGTCCATGCCCCGGTGACCGGGAACGCGAGCGCGCTGACGGCCGACGCGCCGTTGACGGTGACGCTCACCGGCCGGTTTGCCGTGGTGCCATTGGCATAGCGGAACGCGAGCGAGTGCGTCCCCGCCTGCGCCGCGGTCACGGTGTATTCGACGTAACCACCGGAGACGTTGTTGTAGTTGACGAAGCCGGAACCGGTGAAGCCCGCGTGATTGGACTCGACGACGCCCTGACTGAGCACGGCGTTCTCGGATTCGTAGCGGACGGGTGCGGCGGTTGCGGTGGTCGGGGCGAGGACGAGGGTCGCCGCGACCGCGGCGCCTCCGGTCAGGGCGACAAGCCATCTGGAACGTGCCACTGAAGAACTCCTGCATGGTGAGGGGCGGCGGCTCTTCGGAAATAGATAGGAAAGTTTCCTAACTATGGCCAGGATCACACCAGGTGCAGGACGTGCTGTCAATCGGTCAACCGGAGCTAATCGGACAGTAGTCGCCGGGCGGCGTCGATCGCGGTACCCGGCGAGATCTTCCGGAGTGAACAGGACGAATGCGCACTACTCCCGCACTCTGGTCACGCGGCAGACCCCAGCGACCGCGAGCGCGCCGATCAGCGCGGACCACAGCCACCACGGGTCGTCCCAGCCCCCGCTGATCAGGCAGATCATCAGCCAGACGACGAGGTTGACCACGCTCAGGGTCAGCCACAACGCGATGGCGACACTGCGGGCGATGAAGAACCCCGGCGGCACCGAACCCGCCTGACTGTCCTTCAACTCCGGCCACAGCCAGCGCGCCAGCATCGAATTTTCCCCCACGTGAAGCCACCCTCTCCCCGATCGACCGTTCACCGGTACAATTAGTGTATGCCATGCACAGTTTCTGTCAATCGCGTTGCGAGCGGCCCGTGACGACCGGGGAACCACCGCTCCCACCCGGCCTCGCGCTCGCCTGGGGCCTTGCACCCGCCGCCCGGCGCGGACCCAAACCCGCGCACAGCGTCGAGCGAATCGTCGAAGCGGCCCTGACACTCGCGGACGAAGACGGGTTCTCCGCGCTGTCGCTGCCGAAAATCGCCAGCCGCGTCGGGGTCACCACGAACGCGCTCTACCGCTACGTGAGCTCCAAAGAGGAACTGCTGGTACTGCTCGCCGACGCCGCCTGGGGCCCGGCGCCGGAGTCGTTGTCGCGCGACGACTGGCGCGACGCGGCCACCGGCTGGGTGCACGCGGCACTCGACCGGTGCCGAGTCCATCCGTGGTTGCTCGACCTGCCGGTCCATGGGGCTCCGGCGACGCCGAACCTGTTGGACTGGCTGGAAAAGCTCCTGGAATCCATGGCCAAGACCGGACTTCCGATGCCGGACATCCTCGGCTGCGCGGTCCTGCTGGACGGTTACGCGCGAAGCGTCGCCAAGCTGGCGCGGGATCTCCACGAAACCACCACCCCACCGATCCAGTCCGCGGCGGTGGCGAGCTTTCTGCAGCCGCTGCTCGTGGAGCGGGGATATCCGATCCTCGCGTCGATGATGAGCGGCGGACAGTACGAGGACGACGACGAACTGCCTGAGGCCGACGTCGAGTTCGGGCTCACGCGGATCCTGGACGGCATCGAGGTTCAGGTTAGACGTTGCGTCTAAGCATGGACGCACTGTACAAATTTGGCGTGACCTACGCAGAAGACCGCTCCGGGCAGCGCTACGACCTGGACCAGCTCCGCTGGCGCGGCGAAGACGGCAGCCCGCTGATGATCTCGCCGCTTCCGGGGATCACCCCGGGCGAGATCGACACGTCCGAGCGGTCACTCTGGCGCTATCGGGCCGCGTTTCCGATCGACATGGCCCCGGTCAGCTTGGGAGAGGGCTGCACACCGATGCTGCCGCGGCGCTGGAACAACCACGAAGTGCTATTCAAGCTGGAGTGGTTCAACCCGTCGGGGAGTTTCAAGGACCGCGGTGTCTCGGTCATGGTGTCGTCGCTCGCGCGGCTGGGCGTGGAAGCGCTGCTGGAGGACAGTTCCGGCAACGGTGGCTCGTCGGTTTCCGCGTACTGCGCGGCCGCCGGGATGCAGGCCAAGATCCTGGCTCCGGCCAGCACTTCGCAGGCCAAGATCCTGCAGAGCCGCGCGTACGGCGCCGAGGTCGAACTGGTGCCGGGTACCCGGCAGGCGACGTCGGACGAAGCCGAACGCCAGTCGGAACATCTCTTCTACGCCAGCCACAACTGGCATCCGTTCTTCCTTCAGGGCGTCAAGACGGTGGCCTACGAGATGTGGGAGGACCTCGGCTTCAGCGCACCCGACAACGTCGTGCTCGTCGCCGGCGCCGGAAGCCAGGTGCTGGGCTGTGACCTCGCGTTCTCCGAGCTGCTCCAGGCCGGGCAGATAGACCGGCGTCCCAAGCTGCTTGTGGCGCAACCCGAGAACTGTGCGCCGATCCACCAGGCCTTCCACGCGGGCACCGAGGAACTCGGCGACGCCGAATGGTCCCCGACCATCGCGGAGGGCACGGCCATCGCTTCCCCGGTGCGGCTGCCCGAAGTCCTGCGGGCCATTCGCCGGTCCGAGGGCGATGTCGTCGCGATCCCCGAGGGCGAGATCTACGCCGCCACCCGGAAACTGGCCGCGATGGGCCTCTACGCCGAACCCACCAGCGCGTCGGCCGCGGCCGCGATCGAGCGGTTCGCCGCGAAGGGACTCATCTCCCCCGGGCAGACGACCGTCGTGGTGCTCACCGGGTCCGGCCTGAAGTCCGCGGACAAGATGGCCGACGTCTTCGCGGGTGCGTGACGTGATGCCCGAGCCTTCGGCGGAGGACGCGCATCTCCTGCGTGAAGCCGAGAAGATCGCCACGGCCGTCGGCCGGATGTTCGCCGGATTGTGTGAAGTGGTGCTGCACGACCTCACTCGGCCCGAGCACGCGATCCGGGCCATCGAGAACAATCTCTCCGGCCGCGCGATCGGCGACTCGGTCACCGAACTCGGGATCGCCAGGATCCGCGACCCGGAATACCCGAGTGTCATCCAGAACTATCCGAACAAGTTCCCCGACGGCCGTCCCGCCAAGAGCACCTCGATCGGTATCAAGAACAGCCAAGGTCGTTATGTGGCGGCATTGTGCCTGAATCTCGACATCTCGATCTTCGCGACGGTCACCCGGAATCTCACCAGGCTCATCGCCACGGAACCCTTCGCCGAAGACCCGGCCGAAAACCTCCGGAACCGAACAGTCGACGAAATTCGCGACGTCATCGACGAATTCGCCGCGGAGTACCACCAGACTCCCCGCGGGCTCGACGCCGCGACGAAGCGAACACTGGTGAAATCCCTTCAGGTGCGCGGTTTCCTGGAACGGAAGAAAGCCGTTCAGATCATCACCGAACACCTCGGCATCTCGCGGGCCACGGTCTACAACTACCTCAAGGCCTGACCCGCCGGGCACAGCCAGTAGATTCGCCGTGTCGCCCCCGAGAATCTGCTAGGAGCTTTTCGTGCGAGATATCGCGGTCTTCAGCGGTAGTGCCCACCCGCAACTGGCGGCCGAGATCTGCGCCAACCTGGAAGTGCCGCTCGACCCGGTCCGGGTTTCGAGGTTCGCCAACGACTGCCTGGAAGTGCAGCTGCAGGCCAACTGCCGCGAGCGGGACGTCTTCCTGATCCAGCCGCTGGTCCGGCCGGTACAGGAGAACCTCGTCGAACTGCTGCTGATGCTCGACGCCGCGCGTGGCGCTTCCGCCGCGCGGACCACCGTGGTGCTGCCGCACTACTCGTACGCCAGGTCGGACAAGAAGGACGCGCCGCGGATCTCCATCGGCGGCCGCCTGGTCGCCGACCTGATGGCGACAGCCGGAGCCGACCGCGTCCTGGCGATGACGCTGCACTCGCCGCAGGTGCACGGCTTCTTCAGCGTTCCCGTGGACCACCTGCACGCGCTCCGGGAGCTCGCCGGACATTTCCGGCAGTACGACCTGTCCAACACCACGGTCGTCTCGCCGGACCTCGGCAACGCCAAGGAAGCCTCGCACTTCGCCCGGTTGCTGGGCGTGAAGGTCGCCGCCGGGGCGAAGCAGCGGTTCGCCGACGACAAGGTCAGCATCAGCTCGGTCATCGGCGAGGTCGCCGGGCGCGACATCATCGTGCTCGACGACGAGATCGCGAAGGGCAGCACCGTGATCGAACTGCTGGCCCGCCTGCGGGAGATCGGTGTCCGGTCGATCCGGGTCGCCTGCACCCACGGCCTGTTCTCCAACGGCGCCCTCAAGCGCATCGGCGACCAGCCCGACGTGCTCGAGATCGTCTGCACCAACACCGTTCCCGTCCCGGCCGAGGAGCGCACGCCCAAGCTCACCGTGCTTTCCGTGGCGCCGGCACTGGCCGAAGCCATGCGCCGCATCCACAACGGTGAGTCCGTCAGCGCGCTCTTCGACGCCTGAGGTCACTGGGCCTCAGCCGAACGAACTCAGGTAGCCGACGCCCACGATCGCCGGTGCCACGATCGCCGCGATCAGCATCGTGCGCCGGCTCGGCTTGGGCCCGGCGCGCAGCAGCCGGAACCCCATCGGCAGGAACGCGACGCAGAGCCCGGCCGTACCGACGACCGACAGCGGCTCGGCTCCTTTGAGCACTCCGAGCGGCAGCAACGCCATCGACGCGAGCGCGATCGACCGGACCAGTCCCATCGCGCCGCTGCGGTAGGCGCCGATGGCCAGCACGAGCCAGCCGAACAGGATCGCGAACGACAGGTACTGGAACAGATGCATGCCCTGGTACGAGTCGCTGACGAAAGCCGTCGCCGTTTCCAGGCCGCGCCGCTCGACCAGCTGGAACGCCAGCTGGTCGATTCCGGCGTGAAACGTGCGCTCGAACAAGCCGAACACGACCAGGGTGCCGCCCCACGCGGCCCAGCCGGGCTTGGTCAGTCCGATCGTCCTGGCGAGCGACACCACCGCCGGCCACAGCACCACGTTCCCGGCGACGAAGGCGGTGTACGCGGCGACCATCTGATCGTGATGGGTGGCCACCGCCTCCAGCTGCTGGGGGAAGAAGAAGTGGAACGGTAGTCGGAGCAAAGTGCCCGCGAGTAGTAGGAGTGGGCCGAGAATCATTGCGGCGCCGCCGATCCAGCGGCCGGGGAACCAGTAGTCGCGTGTCATGAGAGGACGGTTCCACGCCACGGCCACGGTGGGATCGGACCACAGTGGACACTTCGCCCTCAGCCCGGAGAGGGTCGTGGGCGCCGGGACCTCAGCTCCCGGGATGAGTTGTATATCAGCTTGCGCGTATATGCGCTTGATGTGATACTCGGATCATGGACGTGTTCGAAGCTGTCGCCGAGCCCAGCCGGCGGGCGTTGCTCGACGTACTCGCCGGCGGCGAACGATCCGCGGGCGAACTGGTCGCGACGCTGCCGGGCCTGACCCAGCCCGCGGTGTCGCGGCATCTGCGGATCCTGCGCGAAGTCGGCCTTGTCGAAGTCCGCCCCGACGCGCAGCGCCGGATCTACGCCCTGCGCGCGGACGGGCTGGTCGAGATCGACCAGTGGGTCGGCCGCTACCGCCACTACTGGGCCGGCCATCTCGACGCCCTGCACCAGCACCTGGAGAAGACCCACCCGAAACCGGAGGAAACCTCGTGAACGACCGCTACGGAGAGCTGGTGATCGACGGCGAGCACGCCGTCATCTCCTTCGTCCGCCACCTTCCTTTCCCGATAGAAGCGGTGTGGTCCGCCATCGCCGACCCGGAACAGCGAGCGGCCTGGTTCGGCGAAACCCTCCTCGACGGCCGTGTGGGCGGCGTCATCGACATGCTGCCCACGGACCCGCCCGTGCCGGAACGGGCCAAGCGGATGACCGGCCGGATCCTCGTCTGGGATCCGCCGAATGTCCTCGAGCACGAGTGGAAACAGGCCATCGTCGAGGACAGCGTCGTCCGGTACGAACTGGCGCACGACGGTGACGGCACCGTGCTCAAGTTCAGCCACCGCGGCCTCGGCGTCCGCAACGCGAACGGGTTCGTCCCCGGTACCCACGCCTTCCTCGACCGGCTCGAAGCGCACCTCGCGGGAACGCCCCTGCCCGACTGGGCCCAGCGCTACCAGGAAGTCGCCGGAGGCCCCCGATGACCGCAGGTCCCGGCATCGCCATCGCCTACCATTCGGGCTGGGGCCACACCACCACCCTCGCCGAGGCCGTCGCCGACGGCGCCCGCCAGTCCGGCGCGACGGCCACCGTCCTGGCTGTCGATGCCCTGACCGAAGCCCCCTGGGCCGTCCTCGACGACGCCAGCGCCGACCAGGTGCACGGGCCGACCTGCTCACCTGCCGCCAACTGGGCATCCGCGTCGCCTAGGTGACCGCCCAGCTCCTGGCGGGCAAAGCCGCCGTCAGCGTTGGTGCACTTTGATCACCTCGTACAGGCTGGTCCAGCTGTCGGTGCTGTGACCGGCCGCGATGGCCCTGTCGTAGTGGGCCTTGACCGCGTTGGGCAGGGTGAGGTCGAGGCCCGCGTCGGTGCTGGCGCCGACGATGTGATCGGCGGTGGCACCCATCATGGCGACGCTGGCGAGGTCGCCGGGGTGGTTGCCTTCGTCGATGTTGCGGGCGGCGTCGGCCAGGTACATGCCGATGCTGGTGAAGTTGTCGGCCGCGAAGGGCACGAACGCCTCCGCGCTCACGCCTGCCGATTTGATCAGCGCGGCCGCGTGCAGGAACGCGGACAACGACGTCAGGAAGACGGTCAGCTGCGCCTGGTAATACAGCTGTGCCAAGGCGAAGTCCTCGCCCTGGTACTCGGTTCTCCCGAGGACCCGCAGCGTCGGCTCGTGCGCGTCGAAGGTCGCGCGCGAGCCGCTGTAGAACACGTACGACGGTTCCTTGCCGACGAGCGGCGCCGGGACCATGATCCCGCCGACGAGGAGTTCGGCGCCGCGTTCCGCCAGCCAGGCGGCGGCTTCGCGGGTGCGGCCCGGCGTGTCCGAGCTGAGGTTGACGACGATCCGGCCGGTCAGTGCGGCCTCCGCCGGGCCCAGGATGTCGTACATGGCCTGGTAATCCGTCAGGCTGAGCATGACCAGCTCGTTCGCCGCCAGCGCGTCCTTGACCGTCTCGGCGCGCACGGCGCCCGCGGCCACCACGCCATCGGCCCTGGCCGCGGTCCGGTTCCACACGGTGGTGGGATGGCCCTGTTCCAGGAATGCGTGGACCATCGCCTGCCCCATCGGGCCCAGTCCGATGACCGTCACCGAGGTCTTGTCAGTCATGATTTCCTTGTCTCCCAACGCATTACTTCTTGATCTTCAATAGTTCGATGATTCCGGTGAGGTCCTCGTGACCGTGGCCGTCGGCGACTCGCCGCAGCATCAGCGGACGCAGGGGCGCCAGCAACTCGGCACTGATGGCTTGTTCCTCGCCGACCTTGGCGAACGCGTCCCCGGCTCCGGCCTGCATGGCGAGGTTCGAGACGACGCCGATGGTGTAATCGCGTTTGTCGATCTGCTCGGCGGCGCCGTCGATGAACCCCGTCATACCGGTGATCCAGCGCTTCAGCAGTGGTGCGAACGACCTCGCTTCGGAACCCTCGCTGCCGATCAGGGCGAACGCCTGGATCACCCCCATGAACATGCCGTACATCCCGCTGAGCAGGGCGAGATCGTGCAACGCCGCCAACCCGGGATCCGTGCCGTAGTAAAGGCTTTCCCCGAGGCTGTCGAACAGTTCCTTGTGCGTGTCGAAAGCTGTTCGCGACCCGCTGTAGAGCACGAACGCGGCGGGCGAGCCGATCATCGGCGGGACGGCCATGATCCCGCCGTCGAGGAACTCGACGTCATGCTCGGCCACCCAAGCCGCCAGCTCGCGCGCCTCGCCCGGCGTGCCGTTGGTGAGGTTGACCAGAACTCGTCCCGGCAGGGACTCCGCACCCGTCTCCAGCACCTCGCGCACGGATCGCGCGTCGAACAAACACACGACCACGACACCGTTGGCCGCGATCGCTTCGGCGGGCGTCCCGGCCACCACCGCGCCCTTGGCGGCCAGTCCCCCGGCCTTGCCCGCCGAGCGGTTCCACACCGTCGTCGGATGACCGCCCGCGAGGAAGGCCTCGGCCAGTGCCGTGCCCATCGCCCCGAGGCCGAGCACCGTCACCCCGGTCTTGCTGTCGTCCGGCATTTCGTCTCCCAAGTCGTTTCCGCTGACGAACCCCACCTTGCGGCACCCCGCGCACGGTTCGCTGCGGGTCCGCGCACGGCCGGACCGCAAGCCAGCGGAAGCGAACTGAAACTGTCGGGGGCACCCGCTACCGTCCTTGATGTGCGATTCGGACTGCTGGGACCGCTCGCCGTGTGGACCACGGACGGGCGTGCCGTCGGCGTGCCCGAGGTCAAGGTGCGGGCACTGCTGGCGAACCTCCTCGTCCAGGAGGGCCGGGCGATCTCCGCGGACAAGCTGGCCGAGGACCTCTGGGGCGATCGGCCGCCCGGGAACCCGGTGAACACGCTGCAGACCAAGGTTTCGCAGCTCCGCAGAACCCTCGAAAAGGCCGAGCCCGGCAGCCGAGAACTGGTGGTCCACCAGGCGCCGGGGTACCTGCTCCGTACCGACGCCGTGGACGCCTTGCGGTTCCGCGCCCTCGCCAGGCAGGCGAAGGAAACCGAGGATTCGCAAGCGAAGATTTCCCTGCTGTCGGACGCACTGGCGCTGTGGCGTGGCCCGGCGCTGGCCGAGTTCGCCGACGAGTCGTTCGCCGCCCCGGCGATCCAGCGACTCGAAGAGGAACGGCTGGTCGCACTGGAGGAACGGGCCGAAGCGCGGCTCGCCCTCGGTGAACACAGTGGGCTGGTCGGCGAACTCGGTGATCTCGTCGGCCGTGATCCGCTGCGGGAGCGGCTTCGCGGCCTCCAGTTGCGCGCGCTCTACCGAGCGGGCCGGCAGACGGAAGCCCTGGAAAGCTACAGCGAACTCCGGGCGCGGCTGGCCGAGGAGCTCGGCCTGGAACCCGGCCCCGAGCTGACCGCGCTGCACCAGGCGATCCTGAAACAGGACCCGGCGCTCGACGGGCCCGCTCCCCCGGCACGCCCGCGCACGAACTTGCCCGCTCCTCTCACCGAGCTCGTGGGCCGGGACGCCGCGGTCCGTTCCGTCGGCGCGCGTGTCGGCGAGGCGCGGCTGGTGACGCTCATCGGGCCAGGGGGTGTCGGCAAGACCAGGCTGGCGGTGGAAACGGCGACCCGGCTGGCCCCGGGTTTCCGCGACGGTGCCTGGCTGGTCGAACTCGCGGGGCTCGACAGGCAGGCCTCCCCGGAATCGTCGCTCGCCGATTGGGCCGTGGAGGCCGCCGCGGCCGCGCTCGGCATCCATGAGGACCACACCGCGGGCCCGCTCGCCGAGCGGCTCGTCGATGCCTTGCGCACCAAGGAGATCCTGCTCGTCCTGGACAACTGCGAGCAGCTGGTGGCGCCGATGGCGGAGCTGGCCGCGCGGTGGTTGCGGGCCGCGCCCGGGTTGCGGATCCTCGCCACCAGCCAGGATCCGCTGGGTCTCACGGGAGAAGCACTGTGGCCCGTACCGCCGCTCGACGTCCCCGGTGAAGCCGTCACGGACGTGCGGGATTTCAGTGCCGTGCGGCTGTTCGTCGCCCGCGCCGCCGACAAGGTCCCCGGATTCACGCTCGACACGGGCAACGCGGCCGCCGTCGCCGCGATCTGCCGTCGCCTGGACGGTATCCCGCTCGCGCTGGAACTGGCCGCCACCAAGGTTCGCGTGCTGGGCGTGCCCGAGTTGCTCAGCCGCCTCCGCGACCGGTTCCGGCTGCTGTCCTCCGGCAATCGTGGCGCACCACCCCGCCAGCGGACCCTGCGGGCGATGATCGACTGGAGCTGGGAACTGCTCACCGACTCGGAGCGCATCGTGCTTCGCCGGCTGGCGGTGCACGGCGAAAGCTGCGCGCTGGAGGCCGCCGAAGCGGTGTGCGCCGGGGATGGCGTGGCGGCCGAGGATGTGCTGGAGATCCTGGCCAGGCTGGTCGACCGCTCCCTGGTCGTCGTGGACGGCACGCGGTACCGGCTACTCGAGTCCGTCGCCCTCTACTGCATCGAACGGCTGAAGGAGGCCGGCGAGTTCGAGGAGCTGCACACTCGTCATTACGGCTACTACCTCGCGCTGGCCGAACGCGCGGAAACCCGGCTGCGCGGGCCCGACCAGCGGCAGTGGCTGGAACGCCTCGACGCCGAAACGGCGAACCTGCGAAGCGCACTCGACGGCCTGCGTCGGCGTAACGCCGCGGAACCGGCGTTACGGCTGGTCAACGCCCTGTCTTGGTACTGGTACCTGCGCGGCAAACTCGGTGAAGCCCACCGGTCGCTGACAGACGCACTGGCGATCGAGGGGGACGCACCCGCGATAGCGAAAGCGCGGGCAGCCTGCTGGCAGGCCGGGATGGCGACCCTGCTCGGTGAGGAAGCCGACCTGGTGGAACAGGCCACCCAGGCGCTGAAACTGTTCGACGACGTGGACGACCCTGGCGGCCGGGCACGGGCGGAGTGGTTCCTGAGCATGACCCTGGCCGGTTCCGGCGACCTGATCATCCTGCGGGAGCGGCTGGACAGCGCGCTCGCCGGGTTCGTGGCGATCGGGGACCGCTGGGGCCTCGCCGCGGCACTGAACACCCGCGCCGGCCAAGCGCGGCCGCGAGGTGAGCTCGAAGCGGCGATGCGGGACGCGCGCCAAAGCGCGAAACTCTTTCGCGAACTCGGTGATCGCTGGGGACAGCTCAAGGCCACGGACGTGCTGAGTTCGTTGAGCGAGATCATGGGCGACTACCCCGCGGCCGCCCGGTTGCACGAAGAGGCTCTGCGCGGCGCCGAAGAACTCGGGCTGTGGATAGAGGTCTCCTACGAGTTGTCCGGGCTGGGCCGGATAGCACTACTGAGGGGCGAGTTCGCGGAAGCCGACGAGTACCACCGCCGCGCGCTGCGGATCGCCGCGGAGCGGTCGCACAAACGCGGTGAGCAGTTCGCCGAAGTCGGCCTCGGCCTGGGCGCGAGGCGTCAGGGCAGGCTCGACGACGCCGAACGGCATCTGCTGAAGTGGCTTGATTGGTGCCGCCGGATGGACGGCGATCTGGGGGTCGCGTTGATCATGGCGGAACTCGGTTTCGTCGCCGAACAGCGCGGTGACGCGGAGAGCGCTCTTGCCCGGCATCTGGAAGGCCTTGCGGCGGCACGGAACACCGGCGACCCGCGGACGATCGCCCTTGCACTGGAAGGACTTGCGGGCGCGCAAGCACTAGCGGGCCGTCATGACAGCGCCGCGCGGCTACTGGGCACGGCGAGGGCGACCCGGGAATCCATCGGCGCCCCATTGCCGGAAGCCGAACGCGGTGACGTCGACAGGATTACCGCGGCCGCGAGTAAAGCCTTGGGGGAGACCACTTTTTCCGAGCAATTCGCGCGGGGAGGGAACGCGGACACCAGCGATGCACGTCTTCTTGTTGCTTCATAAGGCGATACAACAGTTGCGCTGTGCGTAACGCCGGGATAGCGTTGAGGTTCGGTTCAACCAGTAGCCGTCGTCCGCAGCCCGCGCGTTTCCCGGGGGCGTACCCGACGAACAACTGCGCTCGTTCCCGCGTTTCGTCGCTGGTCGCCGTCGAGGTCCATCAGTGGATCAGCGCCGGTGAATCAGCACAGCATGGAGGCCCAGCGTCGTGACCGTCACCAGCTCAACCCCGGTAGCAACCGAACCTTTGCGCGTGAGCGTGCGAAGACCGCGTGCCCGCACGGTTGTCGTCGAAGTGAGTGGTGCGATGGACTCGGCGACGGCGCCACGGCTGGAAGAGCTGCTGACGAGCCGGCTGCGCAGTGCGGTGACCCTGCTGATCCTCGATCTTTCCGGCGTGAGCTCGCTGAGTTCCGCCGCGGCCGGCGTGTTGACGCGGGCAAGTTTGCTGGCCCAGCAGCGAGGAGTGGCGCTGCGGGTCGCGGCCGGGGCGTCCCGCGCGGCGACGCGGGCACTCGACGCCGCCGGCATGGCGACTCCGCTCAATGCGGCAGTTTGACCACGGTCACGAAGAACTCGTCGATCTGCCGGACGACCTCGACAAAGCGCTCGAAGTCCACCGGCTTGGTGACGTAGGCGTTCGCGTGGAGGTCGTAGCTGCGCAGGATGTCCTCCTCCGCCTCGGAAGTGGTGAGGACGACCACCGGGATCGACCGGAGCGCCGGCTCCACCTTGATCTCGGCGAGCACCTGACGACCGTCCTTTTTGGGCAGGTTGAGGTCCAGTAAAATCAGCCCTGGCCTCGGTCTTCCCTCGAAGGGCGCTTCGCCGCGCAGGAACTGAAGCGCTTCGACACCGTCGCTGACGACGTGCAGCGAGTTGCGGATCTTGTGATGCTCGAAGGCTTCCTGCGTCATCAGCACGTCGCCCGGGTCGTCCTCGACGAGGAGGATGTCGATCGGGGTCATCAGCGCGTCGGTCATGCTTCCTCGTTCTCGTTGCTGTCACTGGGAATGTCGCTGGGCGTGCCACCGGGAACCGGGACGAGCACGGCTTCTGGCGGCGCGGGCGGCGCCGGCAAGATGAAGAAGAACCGGGTGTGCCCCTCTTCGGCTTCGGCGTCGAGCCAGATCCGGCCGCCGTGGTACTCGATGATCTTCCGGCTCATCGCCAGCCCGATCCCAGTGCCCGGGTAGGCGCTCTTGGCATGCAGCCGCTGGAAGATCACGAAGATCCGCTCGGAGTACTCGGGATCGATGCCGATCCCGTTGTCCGTCACCGAGAAGATCCATTCGTCGCCTTCGCGGCGCGCGTCGACATGGACCTCTGGTATCGCTTCGCCCCGGAACTTGATCGCGTTGTTGACCAGGTTCTGGAACACCGCCGTCAGCAGGGTGGCCTCCCCCCGGACCTGGGGAAGTTCGCCGTGCGTGACGCGGGCGCCGGTCTCTTCGATGACCGGTTCCAGGTTGCCGATCGCGGTGTCGAACAGGTCGCCCGTGTCGACGACGACGTGTTCCCCGGACCGCCTTCCGACGCGCGAGAACGACAGCAGGTCGTTGATCAATGCCTGCATCCGCTTGGCGCCGTCGACGGCGAACTGGATGTACTGATCCCCGCGCTCGTCGAGCTGGCCCTGGTAGCGGCGTTGCAACAGCTGACAGAAGCTCGCCACCTTGCGCAGCGGCTCCTGCAGGTCGTGCGAAGCGACGTACGCGAACTGCTCGAGGTCGGAGTTGGACCGTTGCAGCTCCTGGGTGCGCGTGTCGAGCAGCGTGTGCGCCCGGTGCAGCTGGCTGACCTCCTCGACGATGCGCTGGCGCATGGCCTCGATGTCGGCCCCCAGCTCGACGAGCTCCCGCGGCCCGGTGGCGTGGACGCGCCGGTGGATGTCGTGCTCGGACACGGCCCTGACCTCGGCGGCGAGAGCGAAGATCGGCCGCGCGATGGCCCGGCGGAAGCCCACGTAAAGGATGACGAACAGGATCATCACGAGTCCGCCGATGATGGCCAGCATCACGGTCAGGAACAGGCTCGCGCCGTTCAAGCTGCTGCGCGCGTCGGCACGGGCCTGGGCGAGATCGGTCCGCTGGGTGCCGAGCGCCGCCCGCACCGCGTCGAACTGCGCCTTGCCCTGGTCGGCGTCCCTGACATCGGGAAGACGGCCGGGCGAGGTCCACACGTCGGCCAGCCGCTGCCACTCGCCCGCCTTGGCCAGCACGTCGTCGAGGTCGGTGCCCTCCTGGGTACCGGGCTCGGCACCCAGATCGCGTAGCTCGGCGGCGGCCTGGGTCTGCTGTTGCTTGCCCTGTTCGTAGGGCGCGAGGAAGTCGCGCTGCCCGGTGAGCAGGTAGCCCCGCACGCCGGTCTCCTGGTTGAGCAACGCGGTGGTCAGCGTGCTCGCCTGGATCAGCTGGGGATCGGTCCGGTCGACCAGCTTGCCGCGCGCGTCACCGAGGTTGTCCAGCGCGATGGCCCCGCCGGCAACAGCGGCGATCAGCAGCGCGGCCACCACCCACCCGAGCGTGGCCGCCCATCGCCGCACCGACCAATGCCGATCGGTGCCGGTGTCCATCTCGTTCATCAGGTCCGGTCCGTGGGGTTGTGGGCCAGCATGACGACGGCCAGATCGTCGTCGAGCGGGCCCTGGTTGAGCTGTTCGACGTCGGCGATCAGCTGGTCGAGCGCGGGACGAGGATCGCGCCGCCAGCCAGGAACGCCGCGGAGCAGCGCGGGCAGGAGCGCCGCCATGTCCTCGTGGCCGAGGCGCTCGGGTCCGCCGTCGATCCGGCCCTCGAACACGCCGTCGGTGTACAGCAGCAGCGACCAGCCCGGTTCGAGCTGGACCTCCCGCCGTTGCCAGGTGGCGTCCGCGATCAGGCCGAGCGGGACCCCGAGCCGGTCGCTGGGCAGCAGCTGGGCTTCGCCGTCGGCGGTGATCAGCACGGGTGGCGGATGACCGGCGAGGCACATCCGCAGCGAGCGCCGGTCCGCGGCGATGCTGACCATGCACGCGGTGGCGAAGATGGGTTCGATGCGTTCGTGCACCAGCACCCTGTCGACCGTCGCGAGGACCTCGGCTTTCGGCAGGCCCGCGAAGACACACGCCCGCCAGGCGATCCGCAGTGCCACGCCGAGCGCGGCCTCGTCCGGGCCGTGCCCGCAAACGTCGCCGATCATCATCTGGACGGTGCCATCGGGCAGCTCCACAGCGTCGTAGAAGTCCCCGCCGAGCAGTGTTCCGTCACGGCCGGGCCGGTAACGCGTCGCGAAGGCGAGGCTCGGATCGGCCAGCAGCGGTGTGGGCAGGAGGCCACGTTCCAGCCGGCTGTTCTCACTGGCCATGAGCTGCTGCTGCAGCAGCTGCTGTTCGACTTTCTCCGCACGCTTACGTTCCCACGCGTAGCGCACCGCTTTGACCAGGAGCGGCCCGTCCACCTGGTCCTTGACCAGATAGTCCTGGGCGCCGGAGGCGACCGCGGCCACCCCGGTCAGCTCGTCGCGCTGCCCCGTCAGCACCACGACCGCGGTGTTCGGCGCGTGCTCCCGTAGCCGGGCCAGCCCGTCGAGACCGATCACGTCGGAAAGCTGGAGGTCGAGCAGGACGCAGTCGGCGTGGATCTGCCCGCTCACCGCGGCCGCCATGGTTTCCACCCGATCCAGTGACACCGGATGGTCACTATCGGCGAGCATTTCCTCCACGAGCAAGGCGTCGCCGTCATCGTCCTCGATGAGCAGCACCCGCAGTTGGTGCCCCGGGGCCATCCTGGTCATTCCAGGTGCCATCACCGGCGCTCCACCGTCTTTTGCCGTCGTCCCCGCCACCGCAACTCCATCACGCGTGTTCATGACCAAAAAAGGAACGCCGCGCGGTCCAGCAACTCCTGCGCCCTGTCCCAGGGACGGGGACGGCGTTACAGGATGGGCTGCAGCACGGTGCACGGCGCGCGATCTGCAATGGCTGTGGACTCAACCGAGATCACCCTAGCGCGCTGTCAGGCCACGAAACCACAGGTGGCTGGGAACGCACCCAGCGTGTTACGAACCGTGTGTCGTGGAATGTGAGTGTTTACGAGTGCTCAAAACGCTTGCCGCCACTCACGCCGCCAGCCGCCGGGCCTTGACCCGGCGGTAGCTCCAGATCAGCAGCCCCCAGACAATGAGCCCCGAAAGGATGAAACTCGAGCCCACGCTCCAGCCCTTGAACGGCAGCTGCGGAAAGATCTTGAGGCCCAGCACTACTCCGATCGCCACGAGTCCCAGTCCGGCGAGGCCGGACATGACGATGCGGAAGGGCGTCGCGACACTGTCCTCGGCCCCTTTCATCGCCTTGTCGCGTACCGGGTCGACGTAGCGTTCCAGCGCGGGGAATTCCGAGGCGAGCACGAGTAACCCCGCGAGCACCACCAGGAGCCCCGGTCCGGGCAGGACGAGCAGGGCGATGCCGATCAGCACGAGCAGCCCGCCGACTATCGCCAGGGTTACGCGCTTCACCTGGTTGCCAGCAGCCACCGGGTCTCCTTCTTTCGTTGGTCCATGTCCTTATTACCCGATTCTGCCAGGACGGCTGTGGCGGCCGCCGCGCCAGCGTCACTTGTCCCCCTGCCCGGGCGGGAGAAAACCGGTGGCCGCTGAACAGGCAAGACGGCGAAAATGAGGCATGGACGATCGTGGCGCGCTGGCCAGGGTGCTGAGGCAGGCCGACGACGAGGTGCTGGATCTGCTCGCCGGTCTGCCCGGTGCCGACCTGACCACCTTGTTGCTGGAGGCGATGCGGCTGCGCGCCGGCAAGCTGTCCGCGCCGGACGTGCTGCGCCGGTACCGCGACGACAGGTTCGCGACCCCGGCGAGTGTGCCGTTCGGCCGGTTGCGGCGGACCGAAGACAACGCGCTGGCCGCGTTGCCACCCGAATTCGAGGTGCTGACCTTGGCGCCGGTGGCGCCGCTCGGGACGCACTCAGTACTCGCCACGGTCGACCAGAACAAGGTGGTGTCGACGATCCGCGGCAGCGAAGTGGCCGCCGATCCCACCAACGCCATGGCACTCGAAGCGGCGCACCGGCGCGGCGGGCTCAGCGATCCGCGGTCGGCCGAAGTGGTCCGGCTCGCCGCACTTCAGCGCGTGGTGCGCGCACAGCGGTTCGGCGGCCGGGCAAGCTTCGCGCATTTCGCGCTGCTCGGACTGGTCTCCGCAGGACGCGACACCGGAAACCTCGCGTTCGAGCGGCAGCACGCCGTCGAACACGTGCGGGCCACGGCCGACGCGGTCCGTGCGTGCGGCGCGGGGCGGCTCGAACTCCGGCTCACCGTTCTGGACCCGCGCTTCTCGCCGGTGGTGGAAGCGATCCGGGACGCCCTGCCCGGGGTCGACGTCGTCGACGATCCGGGCAGGGAATCCGGCCGTGGCTACTACTCGGGGTTCTGTTTCAAGCTGTACTGCGCGGACGGGGACGAGTGGTTCGACGTCGCGGACGGCGGTTTCGTGGACTGGACGCAGAAGCTGCTCACCAATCGCAAGGAACGCCTGATCATCAGCGGTGTCGGCCTCGACCGGCTCGCGACTCTGGCTACGGAGCCGCCGAACGCAGCGTCAGCACGGTGATCTCGCTCGGCGCGAAGACCCGCAGCGGCGGACCCCAGAACCCGCTCCCCCGGCTCGTGTACAGCTGTGTCCGCTCACCGTGGCGGCTCAGCCCGTGCACCGACGGCTGGTCGAGCCGCACGAGATAGTGGAACGGCCAGATCTGGCCGCCGTGGGTGTGCCCGGAGATCTGCAGGTCGACGCCCGCGCTCACGGCGGCGGCGATCTGCTTGGGCTGATGCGCGACGAGCAGCACCGGCGCGTCCGGATCGGTCCCGGCCAGCGCCTTGCTCAGGTTCGCGCCGTGCCCGGGGAGGTGCGACGCCTCCGCGGTGGCGTCGTCGACGCCCGCGACGACCAGCCGGTCTCCCCCGCGCTCCACGACGACATGCTTGTTGTGCAACGGCTCCCAGCCGAGCTCGCCCATGTGGTCGAGCCAGCCCTGCGCCTCACCGAAGTACTCGTGGTTCCCGGTTACGTACACTTTGGACAGTCGCGCCCGTACCGTGCCGAGCGGCGCGGCCTGCCCACGGCGTTGAGCCACCGTGCCGTCGGCGATGTCCCCGGCGTGGATCGCGATGTCGGCGTCCAGGTCGTTGACGGCCGCGGCCAGCTTCTCCGTCCACTTGGTCCGGTTGATCGGGCCGAGATGGGTGTCGGTCACGATGACGACCCGCGTCCCGTCGAGCCCCTTGCCCAGGCGCGGGATGACGACGTCGAGGGCTTTGGCGCGCGGCAGGCGCATGGCTTCGGTGTAGCCCCAGATCACCAGGGTCACCGCCACCACCGCGACGAACACGGCCACGATCCGCGCGCGGTTCGGGTTTTCGACGCCGGCGATGGCCAGCGCCAGCCGCAGGATGTCACCCAGCAGGGTCCAGACGAACAGCACCCAGATCACGCCGAGGATGGTGTCGCCGGTGCGCGCGGCCCAATCACGCCCGTGGCGCCGATGTCCGAGATACATCATCACCGGCAACGCGACGAGCGCGGCCGCGAACACGATCGTGCCCGCCAGCACCATGGGGAACGGCCAATCCATGGGCGAGAACACGAGCGCCCACCACGGCAGCGCGAACAGCAGGACGAGCACGGCGACGATCAGTACGCCGATCAGGACGCGACGGAACAGTTTCACGGTCGCACCAGCTGACGCACTGCCTCGGTGACGACGAGACGGCGGGCCTTCTTGGTGGTGACGAACTTGACCGAGGCGAAGTCCGGATTGGCGTCGGTCCACACGGTCGCGATCACCATGATCAGCGACAGCAGTCCGCCCGCCGGGATATGTCTGGGAATTTTTCCGTCCTCCTGTGCCTGGGTGAGAAGTGCGATCTTGTCGCGATGCGCCTGCAGCACCAGCGCCGGGATCGCCTGCTCCTCCCCGCGTTCGAGCCGGTGCCATGCGGACATGCGGACGATTTCCTGCGACTGCCAGAACCGGTCGAACAACCGCCCGGCATAAGCGGGCAGGTCACCGACGTCGATCGGCACCTCGTCGACCGTGCGGTTCGTCACCAGGTCGTACGCGGCGTCGAACAGCTGCTCCTTGTTGCCGAAGTACGTGTAGATCAGAGCCTTGTTGGCGGGGGCCGTCGCGGCGATCCGATCGATCCGCGCGCCCGCGATGCCGTAGACGGAGAACTCGGCAATGGCGGCCTTCAGCAGGCGTTGCCGGGTTTCTTCAGCGTCTCTGACCATGACCCGACCCTAACCGACCACCCGAAGGTGCTTTTCCGAAACGACCCGCCGATAAGAGACCACTGGTACGCTAACCTGGCCGGAGCCTATCTTTCTAGTTAGTTACATAGCTCGACGGAGTCGCGACATGAAGGTGATCCTGTTCGGTGCCACCGGCATGGTCGGACAAGGCGTGCTACTGGAATGCCTGCACGATCCGGTGGTCGAGAGCGTGCTCGTCGTCGGCCGGTCGTCGACCGGGGTGGACCACGGAAAACTGCGGGAAATCCTGCTGCCGGACCTTACGGAGCTGTCCTCGATCGAGGCGGAACTGAGCGGGCAGGACGCGTGTTTCTTTCCGCTCGGCACCAGTTCCGCCGGGATGAGCGAAGAGGCGTACCGGAAGATCACCTACGACCTGACGCTGTCGGTCGCCGAAACGCTGGCTCGGCTCAACCCGGGCATGGTGTTCGTCTACGTCTCCGGCGCGGGTACCGACAGCAGCGAAAAGGGGCGCGTGCGGTGGGCGCGGATCAAGGGCGAGACCGAGAACGCGTTGCTCGCGCTGCCGCTGCGGGCGTACATGCTGCGGCCCGGATACATCCATCCGGTGCACGGCGTCCGGTCGAAAACCCGGCTGTACTCGGTGATCTACACCGTCGCGACCCCGCTCTACCACCTGCTGAAGCGCGTGCTGCCGAAGTACCTGATCACCACCGAACAGCTCGGGCGGTCCATGGTGCAGCTGGCCGAACACGGTTCCGAGGCACGGGTGCTGGAAAGCCCGGCCATCTACGCCGTCGCCCGCGACCGCGATTCCCTGGGCCGCTGAAGTACCGCCATCTGTCGACAGATGGCGATCCAGGCCTCGGTATGTTGCGGGGGTGAACGAAGCTGAGCAGGCCGTGGTCATCTACACCGATGGTGCGTGTTTGGGCAATCCCGGCCCGGGCGGCTGGGGCGCGGTGCTGAAGTACGGCGACCGCGAGAAGGACATGTGCGGCGGTGAAGCGGGCGAGACGACCAACAACCGGATGGAACTCACCGCGCCGATCATGGCGCTCGAAAGCCTGAAGCGGCCGGTCACGGTGATGCTGTACACGGACAGCACCTACGTCCGCAACGGCATCACGAAGTGGGTCGCGGGCTGGTCGAAGAACGGCTGGATGACGTCGGCGAAGCAGCCGGTCAAGAATGTCGACCTCTGGAAGCAGCTCGAAGCCGCGGTCAGCAGGCACGAGGTGGAATGGCACTGGGTCAAGGGCCACGCCGGGCACCCCGACAACGAGCGCGCCGACCGCCTGGCCGCCCGGGGGCTGCAGGAAGCTGTCGAAGCCGCCAAGTCAAAGCTCTGACAACGCTGCCGTGAGCTGCTCGCGCCCCAGCAAACGCTTCACGCGACGCTGCACACCGGCATGGGCTTCATCCTCGCGTTCCAGCGCGCCCACGACCATCGCCCGCCGCGGTGGCCGGATCCCGCGCACCCGCAGCAGTCCCATCTCGACTTCGCCGTGACCGACCTCGAGCAGGCTCATGCGGACGTCCTCGGGCTCGGCGCGAAGCCGCTCGAGCGCGGCGACGAAGACCGCAGCTGGCGGGTTTACGCCGACCCCGCGGGCCATCCCTTCTGTCTCGTCTGGGAGTGACACGACCTAGCCCGAGTACCTGGTACGGCCGCCGTTCCAGCAGGCCATCGGCGACCAGCGCCTTTCCCGTCGAAGTAGCTCAGCCCCCCACGCCTTCCGAGAAGATGATCGGGCGCACCTCGACACCGAGTCCCTCGATGCTCGCGTCGGGGATCATCGCGGCGAGCTCGTACGCGCGTTCCTTGCTCGCGCACTCGACCAGGTAGTACCCGGCCAGGTATTCCTTGGCCTCCAGGTACGGGCCGTCGGTGACCACGGGAACACCACCGCGGACGCGGACCGTCGCGCTTTCGGAGGGGGCCTGAAGGGCTGCGGTGCTGATCATCTCCCCCGAAGCCTTGATCGCGTCCATGAACGGGCCGTGGCCCTCCATGACCCCGTTCTTCTCCTCTTCGCTCAAGGAATCCCAGATCACGGGGTTGGTGTGCATGATCAGCAGGTACTTCATCTCGTCACTCCTCGAGGCAGTAGGGGTCCCGTCCGGGAACCTCATCACACCTCTGGTCGGAGCCGCATCCGGGTTCTCGACATCCGCGCCGTGTCAAATCCAAGTCGCGTCGAAGTTAAGAACGCGGGTCACCCTTGCGCCGGGGCGCTCGCGTGCAGTAATCGCATCATCACAACAGGAAAGGGTGGGTGCTGTTGATGATGCGATTCCCCGATTCCGGAAGACGAAGGTGGGCGGCCGCGTTGGTGGCCCTGCTCGGCTCGGGCCTCTTGGCCGGTTGTGCCGGCGAAAGCGCCGAAGACGCCAGAACCCTGGTGGTGTGGAGCCTGGAGAACCAGACGGACCGGGTCCGCGCGACCGAGCGGATCACCGGCCGGTTCACCCAGGAGACCGGGATCCCGGTCAAGCTCGTCGCCGTCGACGAGAACCAGTTCAGCCAGCTGATCATGTCCTCGGCCGCGGCGGGCAAACTGCCCGACGTCATCGGTGCCCTGCCGCTCACCGCGACCTGGCAGATGGCGGGCAACGAACTGCTCGACACCCAGGCCGGAAAAGAAATCGTCGACACGCTGGGGGCGTCCACCTTCTCACCCGGCGCGCTCGCGCTCACCCGCGACGGTGATCGGCAACTGGCGGTGCCCTCCGACGGCTGGGCGCAGATCCTCGTCTACCGCAAGGATCTCTTCGCCGCCGCCGGCCTCGGTGTGCCGGACACCTACGACAAGATCCGCCAAGCCGCCCAGGCACTGCACCGCGGCAGCATGTCCGGCATCTCGATGACGACTTCAGCCGCCGACGCCGGCACCGGCCAGGCCTTCGAGGGACTCGCCGTCGCGGGCGGCTGCGAACTCGTCGGCGACGACGGCGCCATCTCGCTGGCAGATCCCCGGTGCAAGGACACCTTCCGGTTCGTCGGCGACCTCGTTGGCAAGTACTCCCCACCGGGCACCCAGGACATCGACAGCACCCGGGCGACGTATTTCGCCGGGCAGTCGGCGATGATCGTCTGGTCTTCCTATCTGCTGGACGAGCTCGGTGGCCTGCGCGACGACGTTTCGCCGTCCTGCCCCGAGTGTGCGAGCGATCCCGGCTTCCTGGCCAGGAACAGCGGGGTGGTGAGCGCGATCAGCGGGCCCGGCCACGAACCCGCGCAGTACGGCGAACTCACGTCGTGGACGGTCCCGGTCGGGTCGAAACGCGAGCAGGCCAAGCGGTTCGTCGAATACATGATGGGCGAACAGGTCTACCCCGAGTGGCTCGGGATGGCGCCGGAAGGCAAGATCCCGGCGCGCCGGGGAACGGCCGCCGACCCACAGTTGTTCAGCAGAGCCTGGGAAAAGCTCCCGGCCGGGGTGGACAACCGCCGGCCGCTCGGCGAGATCTACCCGCTGGAGACGATCAGCGCACTGAGTCAAAGCCTGGATCGCTTCCACCGCTGGGGTTTCGCACAGGGGCAAGGCACGCTGATGGGCGCGACGCTGGGAGAACAGCCGGTGCCCAAGGCCGTCGCGTCGATGCTCAGTGGCACCGAACCGGACGAGGCCGCCGAGAACGCCGCGGACGACGTCCGCTCGATCCAGACCTCGCTGAGGTGAGCCGCGTGAAAACCTTGCGACAGCGGGAAAATCGTGCCGGACTGGCGTTGATCTCGCCGACGTTGCTGATCGTGCTGGCCGTCGTCGTCCTGCCGCTGCTGTGGACGGTGATCCTCGCCTTCCAGCGGATCCGGCTGCTCAACGTCCGCAGCACCGGGCTCTTCGAGAGCTACACCCTGCGCAACTTCGTCACCGTGTTCGGCTCACCGGGGTTCTGGAGCTCGATCGGGACGACCTTGACCTACGCCATCGGCGGCACGGTCCTGTCCATCGCGCTCGGCCTCGCCGCCGCGCTGGCCTTGCGAAAACCGTTCCGCGGCCGGGGTTTCCTGCGCAGCGCGATGCTGTTGCCATATGTGGCACCGGTGGTGGCCGTCGCGTTCGTCTGGGAGGTCATGCTCAGCCCGCAGTACGGGATCATCAACGAATGGGGGGCCGGCCTGCTCGGCTGGGACCGCCCGATCGCCTTCCTCACCCAGCGCGAGACCACGGTTTCGTTGCTGGGCCTGGACATCCCGATCCCGGTGGCGCTGCTGACGGTGATCGCGTTCGAGGGCTGGCGGTACTTCCCGTTCGCGTTCCTGTTCCTGCTGGCCAGACTGCAGGCCGTGCCCGCCGAGTTCGAGGAGGCCGCGCTGGTCGACGGCGCCACGCCGACGCAGCGGTTCCGGCACATCATCCTGCCGCAGCTGGCGCCGGTGATCGCGCTGCTGGCGATACTGCGGTTCGTCATGAACTTCACCAAGTTCGACGACGTCTACCTGCTCACCGGTGGCGCTTCGGGCACCGACGTGGCGAGCGTGCGGGTCTACAACTTCATCACCGCCCGCTTCGACGTCGGCGCCGCCGCGGCGCAGGCACTGGTGCTCGCCGCCGTCCTGATGCTCTTTCTCGCCGTGTACCTGAAATTCTTCGCTCCCGAACCGGAGGACAAGCGGTCATGATGAACCGGGACACCTTCGAGACCAAGCTTTTCGGCGTGCTGCGGTGGGTGGTCCTCGCCGGGCTCGCGCTGGCGACGCTGTTCCCCTTCTACTACATGATCCTGCTGTCCATCCGGCCGATCGAAGACCTGTTGCAGAACCCCGGGAAGCTCTGGGTGAGCTTCCCGGAATGGACCACGTCGACCTACGAAGACGTCCTGAAGTCCACAGATTCCGACGGCCAGGGCATGCTGAGCCTGCTGGGGAATTCGGCGATCGTGTCGCTCGGCACGATGCTGCTGACCCTGGTGATCTCGATCCCCGGGGCGTACGCGATCAGCAGGTTGCGGTTCTTCGGGCACAAGCAGATCCACTTCCTGTTCCTCGCGGTGTACCTGTTCCCGGCGGTGCTGCTGGCCGTGCCCCTGTTCGTGCTGTTCACGAAACTCGGGCTGCGGGACTCGCTGGTCGGCCTGATGATCGTCTACATCGCGCAGACGCTGCCGGTGTCGATCTACAGGCTGCGCAACTACCTGGTGACGATTCCGGCGGCGATCGAAGAAGCGGCGATGATCGACGGCTGTTCCCGGCGGCAGATCATCACACGGGTGACGATCCCGCTGGCGGCGCCGGCGATCGTGGCCACCGCGCTGTACGTGTTCATGATCGCCTGGAACGAATTCCTGTTCGCACTGCTGTTCCTGGTCGAGGACCGTTCCAAGTGGACGGTGTCACTCGGGCTGGCGCAGCTGTCCAACGGGGTCGAGGTGTCGAAGACGATTCTCATGGCGGGCTCCGTCGTCCCGACCGTCCCGATCGTGATCCTGTTCTACGCCGCGCAACGGTTCCTGACCGAGGGCCTCACCAGCGGCGCCGAAAAAGCCTGAGTCGTGGGT
>NZ_DASYMU010000216.1:0-3328 GCF_036008905.1 Amycolatopsis sp.
GGTTCGCCGGACACCAGCACGGCTATCACGCCGGACGACGGCACACGCTCGACGGCGTCGAGCAGCGTGGCGAGCTCGGGCTCGCGACCGACGAGCGGCGGCACGGCGATGGTGTCCTCCCAACGGCGCTGATGGGCACTCCCACGTTACGTGTGTCGATACCCCTACTGATCCGCCGTGCGGGTCCGTGACGGCATCGGAGCAGGCCACTTCGAGGAGGATCAATGCCGATCCAGGGAATCTGCGGTCGACAACATGCACCTCGCGGCGAACGACCGGGAGGGCGTGCTGATGTCGGAGGAGGCGTTCGGGCATGCCGGGATGGGCGGCTCGCTGGGTTTCGCCGACCCGAATGCGCGGATGTCGTTCGGCTACGCGATGAACCGGATGGGTCTTGGGCTCGGCGTGAACTCGCGCGGCCAGGTGCTGGTCGACGCGGTCTACCGGGGCA
Source organism: Amycolatopsis sp. (assembly GCF_036008905.1). Lineage (GTDB taxonomy): Bacteria > Actinomycetota > Actinomycetes > Mycobacteriales > Pseudonocardiaceae > Amycolatopsis. Next base: position 452 of record NZ_DASYMU010000216.1, read on the forward strand.
TGGCCTACCGGCCGACGGGCGGAGGCACCTGGTACGCGTCGTGACACGCACACCCGCTCACCGCCTCGTACGATAGCCGCGAGGCGGTGATCAGCGGTGATCGAAGTCGTGCGCAGTGGACAGGTGGACGCGTCGCCGGAACGGGTGTGGCACGTGGTGTCCCACCCCGAACGCGCTCCCGAGTGGCTGAGCTTCGCCGACAACGTCGAGGTGATCTCCGGCAGCGGTTGCGGTCAGCGACTGCGGCAGTACGGGCAGTGGGGCAAGCACCGGTCCGAGATCGACCAGGAGATCATCGAGTACCGCAGGCCGCTGGTGGTGTCGTGGAAGCACCTCGCCGAACGGCTGGATGGCAGGCCCGCGCCCAGGTTCGCGGCCAGCACCGTGTTCCGGATCGAGCTCGAACCGGCAGGCGACGGCACGCTGGTGCGGCTGCGCTCGACGCAGGAACCGGCGTCGGCCGTGCGCGGATTGCTGATCAAGTTGTTCGGGCGCAAGGAAGTCGCGCAGGGCATGGAGCGCTCGCTGGCCCGGCTCGCCCAGGTGCTGCGTTAGACCACTTGGCACAGCTCGTAAGTGAGCGTGGCGCCGACCAGACTGCCCTTCGCGATGGCCTGCACGCGGTTGAGCCAGCGGTAGCGGTCGTCGCCGGTCTCGAACAGCGGCGCGGCGTACAGCGGTGCGCCCGGACCTGCGGACAGGTCTACGCGGCCCTGGTAGTGCAGGAAGATCAAGGCGCCGTCGTCGGTTTCGACCACCGCGCGCACGTCCAGCGTGCCGGTGCCGTCCGGTCCGACGACGAGCCAGTCGGCCGCCGAGGAGCCGGTCAGCTTCGCCTGGATCCGTTCGCCGACAAGGGTTCCGGACTCGACCTCGTAGATCAGCCGGTCACCGACCGGGGTGCGGGACACCACGAACGGCCGCCTCAACGTGGCCGTCATGGTCGCCAACGGGATCAGCTCGATGCTCACGGTTCTCCTCACCACATCGACAGGCCGCCGCTGACGGGGAGCGTGTGGCCGGGTTGATGTCCAGCACGAAGTCCCAGTCCGCCGGCGCGGTGTCGACGAAGAACGCGAACCGGTCGACGCCCGCGTTGTTCACCAGGATGTCGACGTCCCCGAGCGCGGCGAACGCCTCGTACACGGCGCTGGTGTCGGCGACGTCGAACACGACGGCTCGCCCGCCGATCTCCTCGGCAACCGCGAAAGCGTTGTCCTTGTTGCGATCGGCGACAACAACCGCGGCGCCCTCGTCCGCGAACCTGCGGCACACGGCCGCGCCGATCCCGAACGCGCCACCGATGACGACCGCCGTCCGTCCACTGACTCTCGACATGTCGTCGACGCGAGGCACAATCGCGCCGAACGTCGGCGTAAAGCCTTAACTACTGGGTAATCCCGTACACCGAGCGCAGCCAGATCACGGTCAGCGCGTCGACGAGCTTGCGGTCGCGCGCCGGGGATCGGCGCGACAGCGACTGGGTGAAGCAGGCCTGCTCGTTCATGCTCTCCAGCACCGTGGCCAGCAGGCGCGCGTCCGGCGGACCGGGCAACGCGAGGCCCGCGGCTCGTTCCCGTTCGATCTGCTCGGCGGCGGCGTCGATGAACCGACGGCCGACCTCGGACCAGAACTCCCGCATCCGCGGGTTGACGTCACGGGCCCGCAGCGCCGCGCGCAGCACCGGGCCGTGGTTGCGCCACAACGTCAACGCGGCCGTCAAGGCGCGACGGATGGCGTCCTCCGGCGGTTCGCTGCCGCGCCGCAGCCACAGGGCGGCGGACTCGTGCATCGCGTCGGCCACGCGTTCGGACAGCGCGAGCAGCACGGCTTCCCGTGACTCGTAGTGGAAGTAGAACGTGGACCGGGACACCCCGGCGCCGGAGGTCAACTCGTCCACCGCGATCTCGTCCAGCGAGCGGGTCTCCAGCAGCCGTTCGGCGGTGTCCAGTATGGCCTGGGAGGTCAGGTCGCCCTTGCTGCGCTTGCGCCGCGAGGCGACCTGGGACGCCTGCGTGCCGATCGACGGACGTGGGGGCATGGCGGCCATCCTGGACCACTTCCCGCCGCTCATCAATGATGTGCGGTCGGCGATCCGTTCGGCGTCGATTCAGTTTTCCCGGTGGCCAAGACAGAAAGCCCTTCCAGCCTGATCTCGGGCAGATCGGACTCGGCGCAGCCCGCCAGCCTCACCCCCGCGTCGGCACCCGCCGACGCGAACGCCGCGACGTCCTCGATCGCCTTCTCACGGCGGGTGAGGATCACGCCTTCCACCAAGCCGAACAGGAGATCCGCGCGGGTGTCCAGACCGGACACCGGACCCGCCAGTTCGCCGAGCAGCGCGCGGTAGGCGGCCTTGAGGGCGGCGCGGTCGCGGCGGAACCCGGCGAACCGCGCGGCGCTCACCTCGGACAGCAGGTAGAGCGCGCCGAGGTTGTGGCGGCCGCGGCAGAGCAGGTCGATGTCGAAGCGGCACAACGCCCACAGCTTCGCCGCGGCGGACGCGGGCACGTCGCGCAACACCTCCGCCGTCCGCAACGACGGGCGCACGGTGCCTTCGAGCAGCTCGGCCAGCACGTCTTCCTTGCCGCCGAAGTAGTGGTAGAGCGAGGCCTGGCGCAGGCCCGCGAGCTCGGCGACGGCACGGGTGGAGGTCGCCGTGTACCCGCGCTCGGTGAACAGCTCGGCTGCCGCGTCGAGCAGGTCCTGGCGCGAGTCGCGCTCCCCGGCCGACTCCCCGGTCGCCCTGGGACGGCCGACCCGGCCCGGTGTGACACCCACGGCGTCATTCTGGCACGACGGCGTCAGGCACAGGCGGTGAGGATTCGGCAACACGGATGTGATCCAGAGCCTGCGGGCTAACGCGCTCGTCATCGG
>NZ_DASYMU010000217.1:0-52678 GCF_036008905.1 Amycolatopsis sp.
GAGTTACAGACGCTACGCAACAACAAGTCCCGGCCTCGGCGAGGTGAGCGGGGTTTCGATCCGGGTGGGTGTTTTCGCTGCCGCACATCTCCCCAAAGCACCCCGTGGAGCGAAAATATCCATCCGGCGCGCCGGAAACCCGACCCAAGACCACCCACCCAAAGTGGTTGCGCACTAACTTGACAACCACCGAGTCGGTAAAGATACTGAACCGGTAACGTCAGTGAACCACTCCGGGAGATTCCGATGACCGACGCCGTGCCCCTGACCGAAGAACCACTCCGTCAGGCCGCCGTCGAGAGTTCCGAGCTGGCCAAGACCCACGCCCGGACCACCGAAGCCCAGCGCTCACTGGCCCCCGAAGTACTCACCAAGCTGCGGGACTCCGGTCTGTTCCGCAGCGGCGTCGCCCGGGAGATCGGCGGACCGCAGGCCTCCCCCGCGACGATCCTCACTACCGCGGAGACCGTCGCGCGCGGTGACGCGTCGGCCGGATGGTGCGTGTCGATCGCGACCACCAGCAGCCTGCTCGGCGCCTACCTGCCCCGCAAAGGCGCCGAAGAGGTCTTCGGCGACCCGCAGACGGTGGCGGCGGGGGTGTGGGCGCCGCGCGGCAAGGGACGTCCGGTCGACGGCGGGGTCGTCGTGTCGGGCCAGTGGTCGTTCTGCAGCGGCATCACGCACGCCGACTGGCTGTTCGCGGGCTTCATGCTGGAGACCGAGGGCGCTCCCCCGGTGCTTCGCGTCGCCGCGATGCCCAAGGCGGAGCTGGAAATCCTCGACACCTGGCACACCGGCGGCCTGCGCGGCACCGGCAGTCACGACGCCGTCGCCAACGAGGTGTTCGTGCCCGAGCAGCGCGTGATGTCCGTTGTGGATGGTCCGCCGGAGAACGCCGAGCCGCTGTACCGGTTCCCGCTCTTCGGGTTCTTCGCACTGTCCATCGCCGTCGCCGCGGTCGGCAACGCCCGGGGCGCGATCGACGATCTCCTCGAACTCGCGTCGGGCCGGACACCATTCGGATCGAGCCGCACGCTGGCCGAACGAGCCCGGACGCACGAGGTCGTCGCCCAGTCGGAAGCCGCGTTGCGCGCGGCACGGCTGTTCCTGTTCCAGTCCATTGAGGACGCCTGGCAAGCAGCGCAAGAAGACGAACCAGTGAGCCAAGACCTCCGCCTGGGCTTGCGACTCGCCGCCACTCACGCCGCGCGCACGGCCGCCGACGTCGCCACGGCGATGTACGACCTGGGCGGCGGAGCGGCCATCTACGACACTTCGCCACTGCAACGCCGATTCCGCGACGCCCACACCGCGACCGCGCATTTCCAGGTCAACCTCGCCTCCTTCGAACTGACCGGACGGCTCCTGCTCGGCCAGCCGGCCCGGACCGGGCAACTGTGACCAAAATCGGTGTGGTGACACCGTTCTGGCTCGACCGCCCGGACACCGAAGCTGTCGACATCGGCGTCGAAGCCGACCGCAACGGGTTCCGCACCCTCTGGGTCGGCGAAATGGCGACCTACGACGCCTTCGCGCTCGCCACGGCTATCGGCACCAAGACGCAAAACATCCGGTTGCGCATCGGTCCACTGGCCGCCGGGGTGCGCAGCCCGGTCGCGCTGGCACTGGGTCTATCGTCGGTCGCGAGTCTCATCGGCCGCCCGGTCGACCTCGCGCTCGGCGCGTCCAGCCCGCCGATCGTCTGCGTCTGGCACGATCGGCCGTGGGAGTCCCCCGCGCCGAGAATGCGGGAGTACGTTCGCGCGCTGCGCGGTGTCCTCAGTGGACAGCGAGCGGACTTCGACGGGAAACACGTGCGGGCACACGGTTTCCGGTTGCGGAGCCCGATGCCGTCGACGACGATCTCTGTCGCCGCGTTCGGCCCGGCGATGACCCGGGTGGCCGCGGAAGAAGCCGACGAGGTCGTGCTCAACCTCGTCACGCCGGACCAAGTTGCCCACACCCGTGCCGTCGTCGACGTTCATGCGCAGAGAGCCGGACGCCCGAGACCACGCATCGCGGTCTGGGTCACGGCCGCGCTCGACCCCGGCGACGCGGCGATCGCGCAACTGGCCGCGCAGCTCGCCGTCTACCTCGTCCCGCCGGGCTACGGCGAGATGTTCACCGAGCTCGGCTACGGAACCCTTGTGCGGCAAGCAAGAGCGGGCGCCAAGCGGGCCGAACTCGCCAAAGCCATGCCCATCGACCTGCTCGACGCCGTCTGCGCGCTCGGCTCGAAAGCACAGCTCACCGACCGGATCGCGGCCTACCACCGCGCCGGAGCCGATCAAGTGGGTATCGTCCCCGCAACCGCCGAAGACCCGGCCGGACGAAACGTCCTCGCCGCACTGTCCCCTCTCCACAAAGGAACGCACTCATGACGCTGAACAACACCCAGTACCGGCTCGCGGCGCGGCCGGTCGGCATCCCGAAGCCGTCCGACTGGGAGCAGACCCACGAACCCACACCGGAAGCCGAAGACGGCCAGTTCCGCGTCCAGGTCGACTATCTCTCACTCGACCCGGCCATGCGTTCCTGGATGAACGCGGGCCGCTCGTACGTCCCGCCGGTCGAGATCGGCGAGGTGATGCGCGCCGCCGGGACCGGCACGGTCCTCGACTCCCGCCACCCGGATTTCCACGCCGGTGACACGGTTTCCGGCGTTTTCGGCGCGCAACGTTACGCCGTCTCCGACGGTAAGGGCGTCACCAAACTCGACCTCTCGCTGGCGCCCGCGCCGGTGCAGCTCGGCACGCTCGGCATCAGCGGGATCACCGCCTACTTCGGCCTGCTCGACATCGGCCGCCCGGAAGCGGGCCAGACCGTGGTCGTCTCCGCGGCCGCCGGTTCGGTCGGCACCATCGTCGGCCAGATCGCGAAGATCAAGGGCTGCAAGGTGATCGGGATCGCCGGTGGCGCCGAGAAATGCCGTCTGCTGGTGGAAGAACTCGGTTTCGACGCCGCCATCGACTACAAGAACGGCGACCTGCGCGCCGAACTGCGTGAGCTGGCACCGAAAGGCGTCGACGTGTTCTTCGACAACGTCGGCGGTGAAATCCTCGAAGGCGTCCTGGCTCGCTTGGCCCGTGGCGCCCGGATCGTCATCAGCGGTGCGGTGTCGCAGTACAATTCGACCGGTCCGGGGCACGGCCCGGCCAACTACATGAACCTGCTGGTTTCACGGGCGTCGATGACCGGGTTCGTCGTCTTCGACTACGCATCGCGCTATCACGAGGCCGTCGCGGAACTGGCCGCCTGGCTGGAATCCGGTCAGCTGCAGTCGCGCGAACACGTCGTCGAAGGCGGGATCGAGGCGTTCCCCGAGACGCTCAACAAGCTGTTCACCGGCGAGAACACCGGCAAACTCATCCTCGCGCTCTGATGTTCTCCGATCACGATCTCACCCACCGCTTCGAGGCGGAGTCGGTCGGCCGCGCGCTCGCGCTGGTCGGCGAGCGCTGGACGTTGCTCATCCTGCGTGAGACCTTCTTCGGGGTGCAGCGCTACGGGGAATTCGCGCGCAACCTCGCCATTCCGCGGCCGACCCTTTCCTCACGGCTGCGGACACTCGTCGACGCCGGACTACTCGACAGGGTGAAGTACGCGAGCGATCCGGACCGGCACGAGTACCGGCTGACGCAGGCCGGGCGTGACCTCTTCCCCGCGATCGTGGCGCTGATGCGCTGGGGCGACACCTATCTCGCCGGTCCCGAAGGTCCGCCGATCCTGTTGCGGCACAACGACTGCGGGCAGATCGACGACGATCCGCACCTCGCCTGCGGGCACTGTGGCCACGAGATCACCGTCGACAACGTGACCCCGGAACCAGGCCCCGGTTTCCGCCAGGCCGCCACCTCCTGACCGCAAAGACGCTGAAGGGGACTTTCAACTCCCCAACTCGAAAGGGAGCAAAAGTCCCCTTCAGCTCACATCAGAGGCCGGGCTGCAGCAGGATCTTGATCGCGCCGTCCTGCTTCTGCTGGAACATCTCGTAGGCGTGCGGAGCTTCCTTGAGCGGCAGCTTGTGGGTGGCGAAGCCCTCGACACCGAGCGGATCCTTGGGGTCGGAAATGAGCGGCATGATGTCGTCGATCCAGTGCCGGACGTTGGCCTGCCCCATGCGCAGCTGAATTTGCTTGTCGAACAGGTCCATCATCGGCAGCGGGTCGACCATGCCACCGTAGACGCCGCTCAGCGAGATCGTCCCGCCGCGCCGGACACTGTCGATCGCGGCGTAGAGCACACTGAGCCTGTCGACGCCCGCCTTCTCGGTCAGTTTCGCGGCCACCGCCTGCGGCAGCAGGTTCACCAGGTCCTGGGTGAGTTTGCTGAGCGGGGCGCCGTGCGCCTCCATGCCGACCGCGTCGATCACGGAGTCCGCGCCGCGGCCGTCGGTGACCTGGTGGATGGCGTCGGCGATGTCCCGGTGTTCCCGGGTGTCGAGCACCGTCACGCCGTAGGTCGCCGCCAGCGCGAGCCGCTCGGGGACGAGGTCGACGCCGATCACCTTTCCCGCGCCCCGGTGTTTCGCGATCCGGGCCGACATCTGGCCGATCGGCCCGAGCCCGAACACGACCACCGAGCCGCCCTCGGGGATGTTGGCGTACTCGACGGCTTGCCACGCTGTGGGCACGACGTCGGACAGGTAGACGAACCGCTCGTCCGGCGGGCCGTCGGGCACCTTGATCGGGCCGTAGTGCGCTTGCGGCACGCGCAGGAACTCAGCCTGCCCGCCGGGCACCTGGCCGTACAACTTGGTGTAGCCGAGCAGCGCCGCACCCTTGCCACGCTCCTTGACCTGCGTGGTCTCGCACTGGGACTGCAGGCCGCGGTCACACATAAAGCAGTGGCCGCACGAGATGTTGAACGGCACCACGACCCGGTCCCCCGGCTTGAGGTTGGTCACCCCGGTGCCGACCTCCTCCACGATCCCCATCGGTTCGTGGCCGAGGATGTCGCCTTCGTCCATGAACGCGCCGAGCACTTCGTAGAGGTGGAGATCCGAGCCACAGATGCCGGTCGAGGTGACGCGGATGATCGCGTCGGTCGGCTCCCGCAGTTTCGGGTCCTCGACCGTGTCCACTCGCACGTCACGCTTGCCGTGCCAGGTGACAGCCTTCATAATTGGTCCCTTCGGCGTTGTCGTTCACGCCTGAGTTCCCGGCGGGACGGGCCTGAAACCTGCGAGCGGCCGGACGTCTGTGCCACAGTGCGGTCATGCGCACCCGGATCATCGCCGTCACCTTCGACTGTCACGACGCCGAAGCGCTCGCCGCGTTCTGGGGCGAAGCGCTCGGCTCCGGCGAATTCGAACGCTGGGACGACGCGCACGGCGTCGGCTATGTCGAACTCCAGCTCGACGGCGCCGCTCCCCTGCTCTTCCAGCCCGTCGCCGAGGACAAGGTCGTCAAGAACCGCGTGCACCTGGACATCGCGCCGGCCGAGATCGACCAGTACGCCGAGATCGACCGGCTGGTGTCACTCGGCGCGAAGGTGGTCACCGACGACCCGGCCGTGCCCTTCGTGGTCCTCGCCGACCCCGAGGGCAACGAGTTCTGTGTGCTGCCGCGGCGCTGAGCCGATCAAGGTTTAGCCGGCCCCGCTCCGCGGTACTCGGTCGTACATGACGGAACCGTGGCGAAGGTTACCGATCATTTCTTGCCCGCCCCGGCGGTAAAAACCCGACCGGGTAAGAACGGTTGACTCATTCCAGATAGTGGGGGACGGTGTTAGGGCTATGGCTTCCACCACCGTCGACGCGGACGGCGCAGCGCTGAAGGCGTTGCGCCAGGCCGGGTTGCGGGTGACCAACCCCCGCCGGGCGGTGCTCGCCTGGCTCACCGATCATCCACATTCCACTGTGGACGCGATCGGCGCCGGGGTGCGCGAGCAGCTGGGCACGGTATCCACCCAAGCCGTGTACGACGTCTTGAGCGCGTGTACGGAAGCCGGTCTGCTGCGGCGAATCGAGCCTGCGGGGCATCCGGCCCGGTTCGAGCGCCGCGTGGGCGACAACCATCACCACCTCGTGTGCCGCCGCTGCGGGCGCGCCGAGGACGTCGACTGCGTGATCGGGGCAGAGCCCTGTCTCACACCGTCCGACGATCAGGGCTTCGCCGTCGAGGAGGCCGAAGTGGTCTTCTGGGGCCTGTGTCCCGACTGCGTGCTCGACGAACGACCCGGACTCGAAGCCCACCACCACAAGGAGGCAAAGCAGTGACCCAGACACAGCCCAAGCCGACGACCACTGACGCCGGCATCCCGGTGGAGAGCGACGAGCATTCGCTGACCATCGGACCCGACGGGCCGATCCTGCTGCAGGATAACTATCTCATCGAGCAGATGGCACAGTTCAACCGCGAACGCGTGCCCGAGCGGCAGCCGCATGCCAAGGGCGGTGGCGCTTTCGGCCGTTTCGAGGTGACCGGCGACGTCAGCGCGTACACCAAGGCCGCGGTGTTCCAGCCGGGCGTCAAAACCGATCTGCTGATCCGCTTCTCCACCGTGGCCGGTGAGCGCGGGAGCCCGGACACCTGGCGCGACCCGCGCGGATTCGCGATCAAGTTCTACACCACCGAAGGCAACTACGACATGGTCGGGAACAACACCCCGGTCTTCTTCATCCGCGACCCGCTGAAATTCCAGCATTTCATCCGCTCGCAGAAACGCCGTGCCGACAACAACCTGCGCGACCACGACATGCAATGGGACTTCTGGTCGCTGTCGCCGGAGTCCGCGCACCAGGTGACCTGGCTGATGGGCGACCGCGGGATCCCGCGCACCTGGCGGCACATGAACGGCTACAGCTCGCACACCTACATGTGGGTCAACGCCCATGGCGAGCGGTTCTGGGTCAAGTACCACTTCAAGACCGACCAGGGCATGCAGTTCTTCACCCAGGACGAGGGCGACCAGATGGCGTCGGCCGACACCGACTACCACACCCGCGACCTGTTCGAAGCGATCGAGCGCGGCGACCATCCCAGCTGGACGCTGAAGATGCAGATCATGCCGTTCGAGGACGCGAAGACCTACCGCATCAACCCCTTCGATCTGACGAAGGTGTGGCCGCACGGCGACTACCCGCTGATCGACGTCGGCACGATGACCCTCGACCGCAACCCGACCGACTACCACACGGAGATCGAGCAGGCCGCGTTCGAGCCGAGCAACCTCGTCCCCGGGATCGGGCCGAGCCCGGACAAGATGTTGCTGGGACGGCTGTTCTCCTATCCCGACGCCCACCGCTACCGCATCGGCGCGAACTACAAGCAGATCCCGGTCAACGCGCCGAAGTCGCCCGTGCACAGCTACAGCAAGGACGGGGCGATGCGGGTACAGAACGTGTCGGACCCGGTCTACGCGCCGAACTCCAAGGGCGGACCGGTAGCCGACGTCCAGCAGTACGGGAAACCGGCGGGCTGGCACACCGACGGTGAGATGGTGCGCACCGCGTACACCAAGCGCGAAGAGGACGACGACTGGACGCAGGCGGGCGTGATGGTCCGCGAGGTCCTCGACGACGACGAGCGCGGACGGCTGGTCGACAACATCGTCGGCCATCTCCTCAACGCCGTCACCGAGCCGGTTCTGCAGCGTGCCTTCGAATACTGGCGCAACGTGGACAAGAACCTCGGCGACAAAATCGAATCCGGGGTCCGCGCCAAGCAGGACGAGAAGGATCCGAAGGCCGCGAAACAGGCCAACCCGGCGCGGACGAGTATGCAAGACAAGGCGTAATTCCCAGGTTTCCGAGCGAAGCGGCCCGGCATACCCGAACAGGTATGCCGGGCCGTTTTCAGGATTGGGCACCTCCGATGGTGGGTACCCGGCGATTACCGACTCGGAGGTGTTTCGTGATCGAAGAGGTGAACAAAACTCCGGCCCAGGAGCGCTCGGTGGGCGAACTGGTTTCGGACCTGACCGACGAAGTCAAACGGCTCGTGCGTGACGAGATGCGGCTGGCGGCCTTCGAGCTGCAGCGCAAGGGAAAGCGCATGGGCGTGGGTGCCGGCATGCTGGGCGCGGCCGGGCTGCTGGCCCTGTTCGGCGCCGCGACGCTGGTCGCCGCCGCCGTTCTGGCGCTGTCGCTGGCCGTACCGGGCTGGCTGGCCGCGGTGATCATCGGTGTCGTCCTGCTGCTGGCCGGCGGGCTGTCGGCGATGCTGGGCGGCAAACAGGTCAAGCGCGCCGTCCCCCCGCTTCCCGAAGAAGCCATCAGCGGCGTCAAGCAGGACATCGAAGTCGCCAAGCACGGAGCGCACACATGACCGACAAACAGAGCCCCGGATTTCCCAAGGACGCCGAAGAAGCGCGGATCGACCGGGACGTGACCCGTGAGGAACTCGCCGAAACCCTGGACGCTCTGGGAAAGAAGCTCGACGTCAAAACGCGGGTGAGCGAAAGCGTCGACGAAAAGCTCGATCAGGCGACGGCTACGGTCGCCGGCAAGCTTTCCGACCCTGCCGCGGAGCGTTTCCGGAAGTGCGCCGACGCGGTCCGCAGTAATCCGCTGCCGACGTTCGCCGGAATTCTCGGGCTCATCATCTTGCTCCGGCTGATCCTGCGGAGGAGAGACTCATGAACAAAGTTCTCTACAAGCCCTTGAGCTTCGGTATCAGCGCACTCGGCGGGCTGCTCGCGAGCCTCGTTTTCAAGCAGATCTGGAAGCGGGTCAGCGGGGACGAAGAAGCACCCGAACCGACCGACCGCGACTACACCTGGCAACAGATCCTGATCGCCGCCGCGGCGCAGGGCGCGGTGTTCGGCGCGGTGAAGGCCGCCACGGACCGCGCGGCCGCCGTCGGCTATCGCAAGGCCACCGGCGACTGGCCGGTCGACGACTGAAGCGCTGTGAACGGACCTTTCCTTGCGTGAGGCGCGAGGAAAGGTCCGTTCACAGCACGCGGGGGCCCGCGGAAGTCAGGTCGGAAAGCAGCGCGAGCGCGCCTTCCAGGTCGTCGGCCCACGGCAGCTCGTGGTCACGCGTCCAGCCGGCGCCCGCCAGGCACAGCCGGGATTCGGCGAGCTGGCCGGCGAGTTCGTGGTCCGCGGTGTCCGCGGTCATCGACCACAGCACCACCGCGGCCGGGTCGAGCTTCCCGACCAGGCCCACCGTCGTCTCCGGTGGCACCATCTCGCCGAGGAACACCACCGGGATCCCGTCCTCGGCGAGTGCGGCACGCAGGACCTCCAGCGGCAGCGAATGCCGCTCGCCAGGGGAGCAGACCAGCAGCACGGGCCGTCCCGACACCGCCTGCCGCAACGGCAGCACGTACCGCTCGATCGCGGCCGAGACCTCGCTGGTCAGCGCCCATTCCGACGCGTAGCACTGGTCGCCCCGCATCCAGCGCACCTCCATGGCACGCAGCACCGGGGCGACGACGTCGTGCCAAGCCCGGGCCGGTCCCTTCGCGGTGAGCAGATCATCGAGCAGCGCGGCCATCGAGCCGAAGCGGACAGCCTCCGCCGCGGCGCCGAGTTCGCGGACGCCGTCGGACACGGAGAGTGCGCTGGCTCCGCCCGTCAGCACGAGATGAGCGGCTTCCCGCGCGCGGACGCCGCGGTCGATCAGCCGTCGCATCCGCTGCAAGCGGCCGACATCCGCGTCGGAGTACCGCCGCTGACGTCCCTCCGCGCGGGTCGACGGCCCGAGGCCGTAGCGGGAGTCCCAGCTGCGGAGAGTGATCGGGGACACGCCCAGCAGAGCGGCCACCCGGCCCGGTGTCCACACGCCGGGGTCGGGATCATCCATAACGCCCCACGATCTCACATCTTGTCCGCCTACACCGGAGCGCGTCGATTGGGTAGCGCTTGGCTCTGAACCAGTTCGTGAACCGCTGGTTAACGGGGTTCGCTGATCGGAAAGCGGGGTTCCGTGCTTTGCTGGGCGCTGACCCCGGAGGAAGAAGCGCCAGCAATGATCATTCTTCGCAATCAGGCAATGCGGCGGTGGACGGTCGAAGTGTCCGAGGACGTCGCGATCTTCAGCGGCGCGCCGCTGGTGGAGGACCACACCGCGGCCCGCGGGCTGCCCAGGGTTTGGCACGGATACGGGCTCGGCCTGCCCGAGGACGAACTCAAGGGGTTCGTCGCCGCGCTCGCCGAGGTGATGAAGACACACGCGTACTGGCACGCGCGGTCGCGCCGCACGGCCGGCCCCGACGAGACCGACGGCTGGTCCATTCCACGCCGGGACGACGACGACGGCTTCGTCTACCTCAGCGGACCGGCCGGGCGGCGCAACGGCAACGCGGGCTACATCCCGGCCAGCGTGTTCACCCTCGAACTCGCCGACATCCGGGGCCTGCGTATCCGGCTCACGGCCTATCTCAAGTCCGGGCGCGCTTGAGTTTCGGACGAACAGCACGTTCCACCAATACCGGGATGTAACTGAGAATCCGGGCATGCGAGAAACGCGCCCGTTCCCGCTCGATACAGTCGTGAACCGTTTCCGCCGGCAGTTCTTCGTGGTCGCGCACCAGTCGCGTTTCGAGGGCCCGCAACTGCTGGGCGAGTTGTTCTCCGTGCAGGGTGTCCATGGTGGTCATGGGAAATCCTTCCGAGAGATTCATTGCCCCAGTGCCCGCGATCGGTGAACTCCGGATGGAATCGAACTGTACGGAAGGGAAACTTCCCCGGCGCGGCCGTGCCGAACGGCCGGAACCGGCCGGGAACCCCTGACCCGCGAGCGGTTTTCGGTACGGTGAAAGTTCACGCTGCCTGGGAGTTCGAGTTGGTCGATCCGTTGTTGTCCGCGCTCGTCGGCGTGCTCGGCGCGACATTCTCGGCCCTGCACCAATGGGCCGTCGAGAAGGGCGCGGACAGGCTCACCGTGCGGCATCGCCGTCAAGCCCTTGGCGAACCCTCCAGACTGCTGGCCGCCGCCGAAGAGGACCTCGCGGAGTTGCGGCGCGTCGAATTCTCTTCGCTGCAGGACGGAGAATGGGACGCGGCGCAGTTCGCCGTCGCGGAAGCACTGCGCGCCGCCGAAGTCGGCAGGCTCGCCCGGGACGAACCCGCCGTCCTCACCGACGCCGATCGGCTGCGCGCCAAGGTGCGCACCGCGGGCCGAGCCTCGCTGAAGTCCGCCGCCCTCAGCGCCGACGGCGTCGAAGCGTATCGACGGCTGCTGGAGGAAGCCTGCCGCCGGATCGCCCTGCGAGCACGCGCCGTCGCCGAGGTGCGGCACGCCGTGCAGGCGGAGATAGCCAGCCAGGTCAGCCGGATCAAGGACGACGTCGACGTGCTCATCCGGCAGCCGGAACACCGGGAACGCCGCCACGCGAACACCTTTGAGCGCAACTACCTCTCCTATGTGGCCGATGACCACGCCACCTTCGAACTGTTCCAGGTCAGTGTCGGCCGGGCGCCCACCCGCCACCGGTTCGCCGATTTCTATTCGGTACCTTCGATCGCCCGGCGGCAGCGCTCCGAAACCGACACCGATCTCACCGGCGCCGGCACCGACGGCGGCCACGCCATCGCGTCGGCCCGCAAAGTCCTTCTCCTCGGCGGCGCTGGGGCCGGGAAAACGACGTTCCTGCACTGGCTCGCCCACACCGCCGCGGCTTCCTCGCTGGAACAGCGCGACGACGATCCGTGGCAGGACGCCGTCCCGTTTTTCGTGCCGTTGCGCCAGTTCACCGATCGAGGGCTGCCCGAGCCGGAGGACCTCGTCCGGGTCACCGCGCCACCGCTGGCCGGGGAGAAACCGGACGGCTGGGTGAGCGGGTTGCTGCGCTCAGGACGCGCGATGCTGCTCGTGGACGGCGTCGACGAAGTCCTGCTGGAGCGGCGCGAACAGGTGCGGGTGTGGCTGGCCGGGCTCATGCGCGGCTACCCGCACGCACGTTATGTGGTGAGCACCCGGTCTTCCGCGGTGGACCCGAACTGGCTCGCACCCGATCATCCCGACACCGGTGACGGCCTCCCCCGCTACGAGCTGCTTCCGTTGAGCGGCCACGGGTTGCGCAACCTGATCGGGCACTGGTTCACCGCCGCGCGGGCGCTGGAAGCCGAGCCGGGGCAGCAGGAATGGCTCGTGAACTGCGAGCGCCGCCTGACCCAGGCCCTGTCCGTGCGGCCGGACGTCCGCACCCTGGTGTCGAGTCCCCTGCTGTGCTCGCTGCTCTGCGCGTTGTACCGCAAGGAGAACATGTACCTGCCGCAGAGCCGCAAGGACCTGCTCGACAAGGCACTCGACCTCCTGCTCGGCGAATGGGACGTCCGCCGCGGGGTGCAGATCGAGGACGAGCTGCAGATGTCGGCCAAGGAGAAGATCATCCTGCTGGAGCGGTTCGCCGCGCCGATGGTCCGCAACTCCGAGCTGCTGGTGGGTCACGACGAAGCCGAGAAACGCTTTGCCAGGGCCATGTCCGGCCTCCGCTCGCAGGGCGTGGAACCGGCGATGGTGCTCCGCCACATGCTGGAGCGCACCGGGCTGCTGCGGGAGAACACCGTCGACGGCAAGATCCAGTTCGTCCACCGCACGTTCCGGGATTTCCTCGCCGCGGGCGAGTTCGTCAAGGCCGGCGAACTCGGCTACCTGATCGACCACGCCCACGACGACTCGCTCAACGAGGTCATCTTCATGGCGGCCGCGCAGGCCCGTGCCCGGGAGGCCGGCGAACTGCTGGTGCGGCTGCTGGAGCGGGCGAGCAAACGCGCCACCCGGCGGGATCGCGAAGTCGCGGACCGGCTGGAGTTGCTCGCGGCCGCGTCACTCGGCTACGTCGACGTCATCGACCCCGAGCACGTCCGGACCGACGTCATGGCCGCGGTACGGCGGCTCATCCCGCCGGCGGGGCTCGAGCAGGCGGAAATGCTGGCCAAGGCCGGTTCCTTCGTGATCGACCTGCTGCCGGGACCGATCGAGGTCGGCAAGTACGCCGAGGAGACCGGCGGCGACCGGTCGATGATCGCGGCCTGCGTCATCCGCACCCTGGCCATGATCGGCGGTGAGGAGGCGTGGGAGAAGATCCAGGCGTTCAGCGGCACGCACCGCGGCGCGGTCATCGACGAACTTCTGCGGGCCTGGCGGCAGAACGAGTACGCCGAAGACTACGCGAGCACGTTGTTGTCCAATGTGGACTTCGGCGACCTCGTCCTCGAGGTCCACCGGTGGGACGTCCTGGTACGCCTGCGCCATCTGCGCAAGCTGACCTCGGTCCAGCTGATCGGCAACATCGCGCTCGACGATCCGGCCGCCGGGCTGTTCCCACTCGCGGACCTGCCCGCGTTGCGGCATCTGGAAATCAAGTCCAACGAGGTCGTGCGCGGCCTGCGTGGTATCGCGCGCTGCCGGAACCTGCGGTCGCTGCAGGTGTCCGGCTATACCAGCGTCCTCGAAGACCTCTCGACCCTCGCCGAGCTCGACGTCACCGAGCTCCGGCTGCACATCGGCGGCTACGGCGGCGGCCCGGTGCCCGCGCTGGATTCGCTCGCCGGGGCACGCCTGCGGAAGCTGTCGATCCGCCATCCCCGGCTCACCGACGGCCTCCATCCGCTTCCCGCGGACCTGCCGCTGACTTCGCTGGTGCTCGAGATGCGGCCGGACCAGCGAAACCTGCGGGGTGTCGAACGCTGGGCGGCCCTGGAATCCGTTGCCGCCCAGGGCATTCCCGGCGTCGACGAGGTGCGTGAGCTCGGCAGGCTGCCCGCGTTGCGGCACCTCGCGCTCGACAGCGTCGGCCCGGTCGGTGACCTGGTGCGGCTTCGCCCGCTCGGCGCCCTGCGGATCGAGCTGTTCCAGGTGCCCCGCGCGGACGCCGACGCGGCCCACGAAGCCCTCCCGGACGCCGACCTCGTGCTGCACTGCGCCGAAGACGCCCCGCCCGCCGACGCGAAATAACGCTCAGAGCGGGAAAATACCGGGAGGGTGGCTATTCTCCGTTCACCACGGCGCCAGGTCATCACCATCGTCCTGGTTGCCGCGAGGGCGCCGGGACACCGGGGGCGGTGACGGCGGCGCGGCAGCGGGAGGTGTGGGCGGGGTCACGGGATCCGGCGCGGGCGGCTGGTCGAACGCGCTCGGCGCCGGGCGGTTCTGCGGCGACCCGGCCGGCGGCTCCTCTGGCGGCGGGGGCTGGAAGTTCTTGTACTGAGCCAGGATCGCGCCGTCGTCGCCGAACTCCTGCAGCGCCTCGCCGACCTTCTCCGACGCACCCCGCTGTGCTTCCCGCACGGTCCGCATGATCAGCGCGGCCAGCTGCGGTGGTGCGTGTTCTCCTACCCGACGTCCGAATTCCAGTTTCAGCAATGCTCCATTCGCACCAACGGTAACGGTCACCGCGCTGTCAGGAGACGATTTCGTGGCCGAAGAAGCGGCGAGGCCTTCGGTCAGTTTTGCGGCCTTCTCCTGCACATCCCGCATTCGCGACTGGAAATTGTCCAACCAGCTGTCAATCTCCAAGAACTGCTCCTCGTCGAGGGTGTCTATCGGCGGTCGCCCAGTCTTCCGCATTGCCGTTCACATCTGGTTTTCCGACGATGGACACGCCATGGAAGACAGGTGAACAAGCGATACTTTTCTAGGCCTGCACCTGCGGTAGGTTCGACATTCCGAAGTCGATCACTGTTCACTTCGAAGCACTGGCGGAGTCACTACGATGGTCGGCGTACCCCCTTTTCCCCACCATTCTTCATCGATCCGGAGGAATACCGCTGATGGCCGCGGCAGGTTTCACCGTTCAACCCGAAGTGCTCGAGAGCTATTCGACCGGACTCGACGAGCGTGCGCAACGGGTGGTGAAAGCATCCGAGCGGCTCGACGCCGCCAGCGGTTTCAACCTGAACGCGTTCGGCGTGCTCATCGGGCAGGTACTGGCGATTCCGACCCGGATCGCGATGGCCGACCTCAAGAGCAAACTGCACTCCGGTGCCGAAGGCGCGACGAGCGCCGCCGCGAAGGTCCGGGAAGCGGCGAAGGTCTACCGTGAGACTGAAGGCGACCACACCAAGACGATCACGGCGCTGAACCCGTGACCAGCACTTACGACCCGAACGCCAAACCCGATTTCGGCGCGGGCATCGTCATCACCGACAGCAACAAGTTCTCCGGCTCGGGCTTTCTCGACTCGTACACGTTCCTGATCAAGAGCTGCACGGACATCCAGACCGCGGACGACAAGGACAAGGCGGCGCTCGGCGTCGCGATCGGCCTCGGCGTCTTCGCCGCGGCAGTCGACACGGTCAAGATGGTGATCAACCCGCTGGGCAGCCTGATCTCGGCCGGGCTCGGCTGGCTGATCGAGCACGTCAGCTTCCTGCGCGAACCGCTCGACATGCTGATGGGCGACCCGGACCAGATCCAGTTGCTGGGTCAGGAAGTCCACGCCATCGCCGAAGCGATCCGGCAGGTGGGCCAGGAACAGCTTGAGTCACTCAAGGGCGAGATCACCGCGTGGACCGGTGCCGCGGCCGAAGCGTTCAGCAAGCTGATGCAAGAGCTCGCCGCGGACTTCGAGAGCAAGGCCCACGCGACCGAAATCGTCGGCTACCTCATCCACACCAACATGGCGATCATCTCCGCCGCGCGGGCGCTGTTCCGCGACCTGATCACCACCGTGCTCGGCGACATCATCTCCACGATGCTGATCGCACTGGCCACGGCCGCCTTCACCTTCGGCGCCTCGATTGTCGCCGCGGTGCCCGTCATCGTCACCCAGGCGAGTCTGACGGCGGCGTCGATGGCGTCGAAGTCGACGGCGATCGTCGCGCAGGCCTCCCGCTCCAGTATACGGATGAACGACATCGTCGCCGGTCTGAACCGTGGTGCGCGTCCGGGCGCCGGCGGCCCGTTCCGCGCACCCCCGCCACCCGGACGCGGTGGTGGCGGCAACCCGCCGCGCATCGAGATGACGCCCATGCCGCCCCGCACAGACGCCCCCGCCCCGCCCCCACGCGACGCAGCCACCCCGCCGCCGCGCGACGCCGCGACTCCTCCTCCCCGGGACGATGCCGCCACGCCGCCTCCCCGCGACGACGCGGCAACGCCTCCCCCAAGGGACGACGCAGCCACGCCACCACCTCGCGACGACGACGCGTCGAGCGTGAACTCGAACGACAGTTTCCAAACGGCGCAAACACATCAGTCGACCCCGCCGCCGCGTGACGACGCCGCTACTCCCCCACCCCGGGACGACACGGCAACACCGCCTCCCCGCGACGACGCAGCCACGCCTCCCCCAAGGGACGACGCCGCCACGCCTCCCCCACGAGATGATGCGGCAACACCGCCACCTCGCGACGACGCCGCGGCACCGCCCACCACCCCGTGGACGAAGGCCCACGAAACCTGGCTCAAGGACAAGATGCCGGACGCCTACAACACCTACAAGATGAACGAAACCTGGCTGAAGAACAACCATCCCGACGCGTTCAACTCACTCAAGACCTGGATCGCGGATTCCGACGGGATCAAGGAAATGTGGTCCTGGCCGGTCAAGGCGGCGCAGGACGCGGCACGCCAGATGCTCGACATCGAAAAAACCGCCCGGGCGGGCGCCGCCTCGGAACAGCCGCAGTAGCAAGCTCTGAAGGTCACCATGAGGGCGCCCACGTCCCTCATAGTGACCTTCAGAGACCGGACGCCACGACCTTGGCGCCGCGCACCGCCGCTGGAGCCGGCGCCGACGGCCGGACGGCGTACCTGGTGACTGTGGACGGCCGATTGGCCGGCAGTGCCGGGATGACCGTCGCGGAACTCGCGGACCTGCTGCGCTCGATGGGCGCGGCGATCGCGGTCAATGTCGACGGCGGCGGCTCGTCGACCATCGCCGTCCGCGAACCCGGACAACCCGCGGCTACGATCAAGAACCTGCCCTCGGACGGCACCGAACGCCCCGTCGCCAACGGAATCGGCGTCTTCTCCCGAGGCTGACCCGCTACGGGCCGACTGGGAGTTGCCAACGGATCTCGCTGTCCGGCTGATCAAGCCACAGTCGATGTTTCCCGTCAGGCGTGACTGTGAGCCCAAGTCGCTCCCAAGTCGGCCGGCCGGCGTCGATCCACTGCCGATGTGCCCATTCGACCGATGACCAGATCGCGGTTTCACCGGCTTCGGTGACGACATTGTCGACGAGGTCGACTCGTGCCCACGAACCGTCGGAAGTCGCCAAGGTCGTAGTGGTGGGCTGCATGGTGTCCGGATCGAGGTCGTATCCGAAGGTCATGTCCGGCGGTAACCGCAGCTGCGCGAGGAACCAAGCCATGGGAGCGTCGCTCCACGGCTTGCCAGGGGTATCCGTGCTTCGGCTGGTGCCACCGTCCGCTCGCTTGGCGTGAGCCGCGGCGGCGGGCTCAGTTGCTGTGCGCATGGCCATGAACGCGGCCCAGCGCGCGGTGAAATGGCCTTCCAGCCGGTCTCCGTTACGGCGGAGGTGCACCAGGTTGCCAGCACTGATCGCGCGTTTGAGGTCGACCAGAATCGTCCCGCCATCGGCGAGCTGGCCGGCCCATTCCCATGGCACGGCCGGGACCGAGCACGTGGCGATGATGCGGTCATAGGGCGCGAACTCCGCCAGACCGTGAACACCGTCGGAGGCAACAAGTGTCGGGTGGAACCCGGCCACGGCGAGACGGTCACGAGCCAGCGTGACGAGGTTTCCGCCCACATCGACGGAGAAGACCTGTGCATCCCCCAGCCGATGAGCCAGCAGCCCCGCGTTGTAACCAGTTCCGGTGCCGATCTCGAGGACGCGGTGTCCGTCTCGCACGTCCAGGATCTCCAGCATGCGAATCATCAAATCGGGTTTCGTACTCGACGAGATCGGGCTCTGACGCCCTGCGGTGCCCCCAAGAGCGGTGACCAATGTTTCCGGCGAGTAGACGCGCTCCAAGTCGTTCGCGGTCTCGAACCGAGACCAGCCGCCACTGGGGTCCTGCTCGAACGCGGCCGGGACAAGGAGATGGCGTGGCACCGCCGACACCGCGCGGTGCCACTCCGGTGAGCGAAGGTCACCGGCGTCCTGCAGGTCGTCAGCGAGCCGACACGCGTAAACCGTCCAATCCGTGTCGAGTGTGGTCACTGGCTCCCCCGTGTGAGCAGGTCTGCGAGCTGGTCGGTCAGCGGTGCGCCTCGTGTCTTCAAGCGCGGCAGGGCCACGACCGTCGGTGCCGTGACCCTGCCGCGTTCCGTGCTACCACGACATGGTGTCGAGACGCTCTCGCCACTGCGGCGATGGTCGAGACTCTCTATCGTGGCAGCCCGTCCGGGACGGCTGACAACTCAACCGCCAAACTGGTAGTCAGTTCGTGCGATGCTCTCCGGTCGAGCGCGCTGCCCGCCACGACCGAGAGGATGCGCTGGTAGAAGGCGACCTGATACGGCTGCTCCAGAAAGACCGTGGAGACCTCGCCTTCCAAGCAGACGATCGGGGTGAAGTCGGCGAACTCCATCACCGTGAACGACGCCGCCAGCGCCCCCGCCGCACTCGGAATAATGCGCAGCTCCACGCTGGGCCGCACCGACATCCGCAGCAAGTCATGCAACTGTTCCGACGTCACCGCCGCGTCACCAGCCACTACCCGCAGTGCGATCTCATGAACGAAGAACGTCATCTTCGGCTGCGTCGACCGGTTGAAGATGCTCTGCCGGGCAAGCCGAGCCCGAACCTCACGTTCCGAGGCATGACCAAGGATCGCCCGCGCATAGTTCTCGGTCTGCAACAGCCTGGGAACCACGGCCAGCTGAACCTCCGCGAGACTCGTCGCCTTGCGCACGTTGTCGACAAGAGTGCGCTGCTCAACCACACCAGGACCGTACTGCTGCAACCAGCCTTGGGTTCCAAGATTGCCCTGGAGCCCGAACAACCTGTCCCGTTCCTCGCGCTTGACATGGCAAGCCACCACAATGCTGATCAGATCCAACTCGCTGACAGCGCGGTTTCCACTCAACAAATGCGAAAGATATGGATGCGTCCAATCGAGTCGCCGCGCCAGCTCCCGCACCCCCATCCCAGCCTCACGCATCGCAGCACGCAAACCGTCACCGAGTTCACGGCTGCGCAGGGTGGGCAGGGTTCCTTTTTCCTTCAGCACGATGCGGTCCTCGCCAAGTCCTGCGTTGTCATGTGCATACCTGGACCCTGCCGGACCCTGCCTGGTGACACCACGTCATCAACCAGGCACCTAACGTTCACATTTCCCGCATTGGTACGCTTGACCTGCGGCAACACGGCAGTCACGCTCAGCAGGGAGGGGTGAGATGACCGGCAAGCGAACGCGCCTCGCGCGGGCCCGGAAGGCGGCTGGCTACACGCAGGAAGACCTTGCATATGCGCTCGACCTCGACGTCAGCACCATTCAGCGCTGGGAGGCCGGCAAGAGCGACCCTTTACCGTACAAGCGCCCGAAGCTTGCTCATCTGCTCAAGGTGGACAGAACACAGCTCGATCAGCTACTCCACGAACAACCTGACGAGACAGCATCACGAACCGCTGGCGCCATCGATACCGGCGAAGAAGCCGCATGGGAGCTGGCACGTCGGGTTGCCGCAAGCGACGTTGGCAACGAGACGTTGTCTCAGCTCGAAAATATCGTCGATGAACTCGCGGTGGCGTACACCACGAGCGCACCCGCTGAGCTTTCCGGGCGTATTCGGGGATACCTGTCGTACGTGGCCAGGCTGATGGACGGCCGGAAGACATTGGCCGAGCATCGGCGGCTGCTGGTTGTCGGCGGCTGGCTCTCCCTCTTGGCAGCGACAGTCCACATCGATCTGAAGCAGCCAAGTGCCGCCCGAGCGCAACTGCGGACGGCCGATAGTTTGGCGCTGCACGCCGAGCATGACGAAATACGGGCGTGGGGCTATGAAACCGAGGCGTGGCGACTGCTGACCGACGGCGACTACCCCAGCGCACTCGACTTTTCTCGGCGGGCACAGGCCTTTGCACCGGTTGGCAGCTCAATTGCCATCCAGGCCGTGGCGCAGGAGGGGCGTGCGCTCGCGCGCATAGGTAACCGGCGCGAAGTGTACGGCGTCCTCGATCGTGTCGAAGAACTTGTGTCTCCGCTGCGAATCCCCGATCGGCCGGAGCATCACTATCACTACGACCCCACCAAGGCGGTGGCCTACATGGCTACCACCTTGGCATGGGCCGGTGATCCAGCCGCGGAAGGTTTTGCCCGAGAGATACTCGCAAGGCTGTCTCCCAGCAAGGACGTCGCGAAGTGGCCGCGCCGGGTGGCGGCTGCGAATCTTGACCTTGCCTTGGCGCTGATTGTCAGCGACCGGATGGACGAAGCCTGCGATGCGACCGGACGCGCCATCAGTTCCGGCCGCGTGGTCCCCTCGAATCACTGGCGAGCCGCCGAGGTCGTCAAGGCTGTCGAGCACCGCGAGTTGCCTGAAGCGAAAGACCTGCGAGAAGCCTACGAGGAACTGGTACGACGAGCGTTCCCGCCGACGCTGTGAAGGGGTCCTTGAGGGACTCTGAGTCCCTCAAGGACCCCTTCGCGACCGGCGACGTCAGCCCACGGAGGGGCCCATCCCCAGGGACTGGGGGGTGGACGCATCGGGCGACGGCTGGTGCAGGCCTTCGTCCAGGGGGCCGAACTCGGTCATCAGGGCCGCGCTGCCGCCCCACGGGGTCTGTTCCTCGGCGATCAGCGAGTTCGTCGTCAGCAGCAGCCCGGCGACCGAAGCGCCGTTCTGCAGCGCGGAGCGGCACACCCGCAGGGGGTCGATGATGCCCATGTCCATCATGTTCCCGAAGCGCCCTTCCAGCGCGTCGAACCCTTCGTCGTCGCTGAGCTGGCGGGTGTCGGCGACCACCTCGGGCGCCGAGTAACCCGCGTTGCTGGCGATCAGGTAGGCGGGCGCGCTCAACGCCCGCCGCACGATGTCCGCCCCGATCGCGTAGTCGCCCTTCAGGTCGAGTCCCGTCAGCACCTTCTCCGCGTGCAGCAGCGCGGCCCCGCCACCGGCCACGACGCCTTCCGCGATCGCCGCCCGCGTCGCCGAGAGCGCGTCCTCCACTCGGTGCTGCAACTCCTTCAGCTCGGCGGGGGTGGCCGCGCCGACCCGGATCACGGCCACCTTGCCGGTCAACGCACCGATCCGTTCGGTCAGGACGTCCTCGTCGATGCCGTACTGCGCGCGTTCGAGTTCGGCGCGCAGCTGGTTCACGCGGAAGTCGATGTCCGAACCCGTGCCCGCGCCACCGACGATGGTGGTCTTGTTCTCGGTGACCCGCACCTGCCGCGCACGGCCCATGTGTTCCAGGGTCATGTTCTCCATCGAGAAGCCGGAGACCCGTGACAGCACCGAACCGCCGACGACCGCCGCGAGGTCCTCGAGCTTGTGCAGCCTGCGGTCACCGAAACCGGGGGCACGGATCGCGACCGCCTGGAACGTGCCATTGACGTGGTTGTGCACCAACATGCTCAACGCCGTGCCCTCGACGGTTTCGGCGATCAGCACGAGCGGCCGCGGGTTGCGCATCACCTTGTCCAGCACTGGCATCAACTGCTGGACACTGGTCACTTTCTCGCTGCACATCAGAATGTAGGGATCGTCCACAATGGCCTCGAGGCGGCCGGGATCGGTGACCAGGTAAGGCGAAAGGTAACCGTTGTCGAACTCGAAGCCTTCCACGAAGTCGACGGCCATGCCGATCCGCGGGCTCTCCTCGATGGTCACCACACCGGTGTCACCGACGGTGTACAACGCCTTCGCGATGACGGCGCCGACATCACCGTCGTCGTTCGCGGAGATGGCGGCGACCCGGGCGTAGTCCTGCTCGGTCGCGACCGGGTGCGCCACCTTCTCCAGATATTCGACGAGCCTGCCGACGGCCTGATCGATCCCGCGTTTGACCAGCACCGGGTTCCCACCGCTGCTGATCGCCTTCATCCCCTCGGCGATGATGGCCTGCGCGAGGACCGTCGCGGTGGTGGTGCCGTCGCCGACCACGTCGTTGGTCTTGATCGCCGCTTCCTTCACCAGCTGCGCGCCCATGTTCTCGAACTGGTTCTTCAGGTGCACCTCGCGCGCGATCGTCACGCCGTCGTTGGTGACGACCGGTGAACCGGTGATCTTCTCGATGATCACGTTGCGCCCCTTGGGACCCAGCGTGGATTTCACCGCTTCGGCGAGCTTGTCCACCCCCGACAGCAACAGGTCGCGGGCTTCCGAGCCGAAGCGCAGTTCCTTGGCCATGGTGCGTGCTCCTCGTCTAGTTCGCCCGGACCGGGTGGTCAGGGAGTGAGAATGGCGCGACCCCGGACCCGGCCCGCGTCGAGATCGGCCAACGCGTCGAGTGCCGCGTCGAGCGGATACTTCTTGGTGTGCAAGGTGACCTGACCGGCCTGTGCCAGCACCATGAGCTCGACGAGGTCGTTGTAGGTCCCGACGAGGTTGCCGATCACGTTGCGTTCGGTGGAGATGATGTCGATCGTCGGGATGTCGATGTTGCTGCCGTAGCCGATCACGAAATGCGAACCGTTCCGCCGGGTCATGGCGAAAGCGTCCTGTTGCGCGCCTTGTTCGGCGACGAAGTCGAGCACCACTTCGGCGCCGTTCCCGTCGGTGAGGTCCAGCACCGCGTCGACCTGTTTGCCGTCGGCCAGCACGGTGTCGTCCGCGCCCAGCTTCGACGCCAGTTCGAGCGCCTCGGCGTTGCGGTCCACGACCACGATCCTCGTGGCTGTCAACGCCTTCAGCGACTGGATGCCGATGTGGCCGAGCCCGCCGGCGCCGTTGACCACGGTCACCGTGCCCGGCGGCAACAGCGGCACGGCCTTGCGGACGGCGTGGTACGCCGTGATGCCCGCGTCGGCCAGCGCGGCGACATCCTCCGGCCGGGTCTTCGAGTCCAGTTTGATGCAGGCGCGCGCGGAGGTGAGCAGGTATTCCGCCATGCCGCCGTCGCTGTCAATCCCGGGGAACGACCCGTTCGTGCAGTGCATGTCGTTGCCCGCCCGGCACGCGTGGCACAGCCCGCAGGTCGGTGTCGGGTGCAGGATCACCGTGTCGCCGACGGCCACATTGGACACCGCGGAGCCGATTTCGTGCACCCAGCCCGCGTTTTCGTGGCCGATCGTGTAGGGCAGGGTGACGCCGGACTTCTCCGCCCACTGCTCCTCGATGACGTGCAGATCGGTGCGGCACACCCCGGCGCCGCCGATCTTCACCACCACGTCGAACGGTCCCTTGGCCGTGGGCTCCGGAACGTCTTCGATGACGGGCTGCTTGTGGTAAGTGTGCAGCCGGACCGCCTTCATGGTGTGTCCTCCTGTTCCACGGAATGGGGGTACCGCGCGCGCAGCATGCCGCGGCAGACCCCCGAATTGGCTTCCTGGCTCACCCGCGTGATCCTGGCGACCCCGAGGTGTTTGTGCAGCCGGTCCGCTTCGATACGAGCGCCTGTCAGCGGATCGACGACCAGCGCGTCGCCGTCACCGCTGGGCAGGCCGAGCTCCCGTCGTCGCGCGCGAAGCCGTTCCCGGTCCGGCCCTTCGGGAGCATCACCGAGCGAAAGTGTTGCCAGCGAAGAAGAATCCGTGCCGCTCGACACCATCGCCCGGCACACCCGGTCGGTCCCGGCGAGTACGGCCTTGCGCACGAAATCGGCACGCAGGTTGTCGAGTTCGTCGACGGCCTCACCCTCGAACGAAGCGACGAAACCCGCTCTGGCCGCGACTCCGTTGTTGATCACATCGGCGGCGAAGTGGTCCCGCAGCCGCACCACGGTCTTCTCCACGCCCGGCACCGCGCTGACGGCGTCATACGCGTCGGCCACCATCAGGAACGCGAAGTTGGGCGCACAGAAGTACGTCGGCAGCCGCAGCCCGACGACGGCCTCTCCGCCGGCGCTGACAGTGTGGTGCTCGACGAAGCCGAGCTCGGTCAGCGGCGCGTCCAGTTCGGGATCCCGGACGGTCGCCAGCGCCGACCAGACCGCCACGGTGAGCGCGGCGGTCTGGTCGGTGTACGCGGTTCCGGCTGTCACGGCGACGGAACGCCGACGGGCTCGACGGTCTTCGGCGCGTCGAGGCTCAAATCGGCCGGGACTTCGATGTCGTACAACCTCGCGGCGTTGAGCCCGAGGATCTTCTTCTTGGCTTCGACACTGAGCTTGCCGTAGTCGGAGAACTCCTCGCCGTCGGGCATGTTCCAGTCGACGAATCCTTCGACCTGCCAGCGCGGTTCCCAGATCGCGTAGTCCGCGCCGAAGAGCAGTTTGTCCTCGCCGAGCCAGAACATCAACTCTCCCATGACCTTCGCGAAGAACCGCGGCCTGGCGTGCATCAGGCCGCCGATGACCACCGACAGGCCGGCGTAGACGTTGCGCTCCTGCGTGGCCATGAAGCAGAAGTCCTCGATCCGCGGCAGGCCGACATGCTCGACGATGAAGTTGAGCTCCTGGAAGTTGGTCGCGGCGTAGTCGACGTCCGAGACGTCGAAAGCGTCCTTGTCCAGCGGCCAGATCGTCGGTCCTTTGTGGATGTGGATGTTCTTGACGCCCAGTTCCTGGCACTTCTCCAGGTACCGCGACGCCTCCGGGGACTTCAGGCTCCAGCCACGGGAGTCACCGCGCCACTCGGCCGTGTACAACTTGGCACCCTTGCAGCCCCACCGGTTTACCCGTTCCTCCAGCGCCTTGAGCCCGTCGTCGCCCTCACGCGGGTCCCAGTTCGTGTTCACGATGAACCGGCCGGGGTGCCGTTCGGCCATGGCGCCGTTGGCTTCGGTGGTGTTGAAACCTTCCTTGTACCACTGCTTCAGGCTCGTCGGCTGGAAGATCGCCATGTCGACGTGGCCGACGTCGAACAGGTCCTTCATCATCAGGTCTTCGTCGTACTTCTGGAACTGCTCGATCGGCCAGTGCGTCTCGGGCGGGCCGAGCCCTTGGTAAGCATGGAAGCACTCGATCCAGCCCTTCGCGTATTCCTCCTGCCCGGCTACCCAGTTCTCCGGACTCGCGTCCCAGAAATGGGTGTGACCGTCGACCACGAAGTACTTTTCGCCGTCCTTCTCGTACACGGTGACTCCTCCCGGCTGAATCGAGTGCTTCTCCGCTAGGAGCGGGCTACGAGGTCGAAGTCGAGGTACTCGGCCGCGTCCTCGGGGTTGGCGAACATGATGGTGCGGTCGTCGAGGTGGACCATCCGGCCGTAGTGGGTGGACATGTTCTCCTCGAACTCGGCCGAGTTGAACCAGCCCTCTTCCTCACCGGCGGCCTCGTCGATCTCGGCGTAGATCACGTCCATGCGCCCCTTGGCGTCGACGCGGATCATCGACGGCAACGGCATGATGGTGACGTTGTCCTTCGTGCCCATCACCTCGGCGACGATCGCGCCGACCTGGTTGTTCATCAGGGTGAAGCCGCACATGTTGGACGCGGTGTGGTTGGACTTGTACGGGCTTTCCGACGTCTTGAAGGTGGTCACTGGCCCAGCTCCTTCGGTGCTTGCAGACCCAGGTCGGACAGGATGCCGCTGAAGCGGCTCTTCGCGCGGTCGAGACCATCTTCGAAGCGGTGTGGCTTGACATCGGGCTGAGACCACAGGGGCTGCATCGTCCGCGCCGCGGTGATGCAGCGGGGCACCCAGGTGCTCAGCCACTGCTGCAGGATCTTGGTGTTGTGGTCGGCGAATTCGCGGTCGTTGACCAGCAACTCGAACATCGCGCGGGTGTAGCGCAGGTCACGCGCGGAATAGTCGAACTCCTCCGCACCGACCACCGTCGGTGTGACGAAGTCGCCGTTGGCCGGGGCCGCCTGCTGCACGAGATTGCTTCGGAACAACTCTCCGACGAGGGGCTCGAAGACGATGTTCGCGGCGAAAATCGCCTCGCACCAGTCCCAGGTCTCGGTGAGCTGTTCGGCGGTGTCCCGCACCCCTTGCCAGGCCGGGTCTTCGTTCCACGTCTTGAGGTGCGCCGAGCCGTCGAACCCTTCGATCTCCTCGCTGAGCGTGAGGTTGTACAGCGCCAGGTCCTGCGCGGACCTGATGCGGTGCATGCTGTTCACCGAGATCGCGTTGTTGTGCATGTTGGTCGGCGCCCGGCGGTTGGCATTGGCGAACAGGTACAACCCGAGACCGTGGTCCACATGCATCCAGGCACCCACGTGCTGCGCCACGAACTGCACCCAGTTCGGGTTCCACTGCTCGAACGCCTTCGACTGGCGGGCAGCGTCGACGTTCTGGTTCAGCTGACGCACGACGTTCGCGTTGTAGCGATAAAGGGTGAGCTCCCATTCCTCGTTGGGGTCGCGGAACTCGTGCCAGCCGAGAGCAGGCCAGTCGTAGCCCTTCCCGCCCGAGCCGGGGAACCGTTCGGGCACTGGCCGGTCCGAACCCCAGGCCTTGAGCACCGTCCACTCCAGCGGGTAGCCGCCTTTGCCGTCGGCGAACCCGTACAGCCAGCCCTGGCTCAGGTAATGCCGCGGATCGGGCTGGACTTCGACGGTGACGTCTTCGTAGTGGCTTTGCTTACGCTTCTTCGGGATGAAATAGTTGAATCGGCGCGCGTTCGAATCCGGGAACACCTGGGCGCCGGCCTCCGCGTCGGTGAAGACAGGCTTCGGCACGCTGCGTTCTGACGTGGTTGTCATCGGCTTTCTTTCCTTTGTCCTCGTGGTCCTTGCCTTGTCTTCAGTCGTCCGGGTCAGTCGTCCGGGTCAGTCGTCCGGGTCGCCGGTCGTGGTGAACTTGTCGTAGAAGATGCGCTTGTCCGGGACACCCAGCGCGGGCAGTAACTCCAGTGCCGCCTCGACCATCGGCGGCGGCCCGCACACGTAGGCGTCGGTCCGGCTGAGGTCGCTTTCCTGTCGCCGCAGCACATCGGTGATCAGGCCGACCTCGCCGTCCCAGTCGTCACCCTCGGCGGGTTCGGACAACGCCGGTACGAAGCGGAAACCCGGGATCTTCTGTTCCAGGTCGCGCAGTTCCTTTTCGAAGCACAGGTCTTTGCGGGTGCGCGCGCCGTAGTAGTAGGTCGCCTTCCGCTCGATGCCACGATCGGCCATCGAGCGGAGCAGCGACAGGATCGGTGCCATCCCGGCCCCGCCGCCGACGTAGATCAGCTCCTTGTCGGGCGCGTCCCGCAGGGTGAAGACGCCGAACGGCCCGGTGATGTCGAGCCTGTCGCCTACCGAGACCTCGGTGTCCAGAAAACCCGAGAACAACCCGTCCGGGTAGATCTTGATGACGAACTCGAGCAGCCCGCCCTCGGCCTTGCCGGGGATGTTGGCCATCGAGAACGACCGGGTGTCGTCCTTTCCTGGGATCGCGAAATCCATGTACTGCCCGGGAAAGAACTTCAATGACGTGGGTTCCACCAGTTTGATCACGAGCCGCCGCAGGTCGTGCGTGACGTCCTCTTTGGACACGACCTCGGCGACGGCCTGCTGGATCGGCAGGCCGGACCGAATCATTTCCTCGTCGTAGTTGAGCAGCTCGATCGTCAGGTCCTCATAGGCGTGCGCCCGGCACAACAGCGTGAAGCCTTCCTCCTTCTCGTAGTCGGGCAGTGCGAAAGTCGAATAGCGGTCGTGATCCACGTCGTCGCCGTCGAGGATGAAGGACTTGCACGACGCGCACTGTCCCTCCTTGCAGCCATGCATGAGCATGATTCCCTGCTCCGCCGCGGCGCGCAGGATCGTCTGGTCCTCGTCGACCTCGATCTCGATCCCGACCGGCTCGAAACGGACCTGGTGCTTTTCTCCCATCGCTGCCTGCCCTCGAGTCGAACGGTGCGGCCCACTCAGGAGGGGCGGCGGGCGAGCGCGCCCCTCCTGAGCTTGGCCGCCGGGAGGCGATCAGGCTTCCGCCCGTGCCGGGCGGCCGGCCGGGCCCTGGCGGTTGTAATCGGCCTGGAACGCCGCACGCTCGTCGTCGGTCATCTCGTTGAGCAGCACGTTCGGGCTCTGCAGCGGCGGGCACCGGCGCAGATGGTCGAGCGTCCACATCTTCTTCGGGTCGAGATCCAGATGTGGTTGCGCCACCAGGGTTTTGCCGTCGTCGCGGACGTAACCCATGTCCGACACCACGTCGGCCCAGTTCCAGCCGTGGTACAGCGTCTCCCACTCACGCTTGCCGATCAGCTGGCCCATGTTCGGCGTGTTCCGTCCCTGATAGGTCGGGCGGAACGCCTCGGCGTCGGTCCAGCGGCAGGCTTCGTGGCAGTACGTGCGCCACTGGCCGTCGACCTTGTCGGTCACCATGTCCTCGCGGACCAGGCACGGCACCATGCACGTCCAGCAGCGGTGCGGGTACACGTAGTCGACGTCTTCGAGCGCGATCGGGTTGTGCCCGTTCGGCACCGACAGGCGCGAGTAGTTCTCCCACCACTTGCCGTACTTGTCGTACCAGCCCGGGTACTTGAACTCGAACCACTCGAAGTCCTCGTCGGTCATCGGGTCGATCCGCCAGTAGTTGGCGAGCCACCCGGTGGCGAAGAACTGCGCGACCTCGTGGACGTAGCCCTTGTCCCAGATCTGCGTCCAGGCCTCCTCGATGAGGTCGTGCGGGATGACCAGCCCGTACTTCTCCAAGGGGACGAGGTAGCTGCGGTAGTAGTCGTCGTAGATCCACCGGCGCCACATTTCGGCGTAGCTTTCCCGGTCCTTACGGCGGTCTTTCGTGCCGTACTCGATGAACGTGCCGATGGCGGCGTCCACCACGCGGTGGTTGTTCCACCACGCGTACCTCAGGTCGCGTTCGAGCAGCTGATGGTTGCTCTCGTCGGACAGCGCCATGAGCAGCGTCGCGTACCCGTTGCTGATGTGGCGCGACTCGTCGGACTGGACCGAGTGGAACACCGTCGGCAGCAGGTAGTCACCGTTGGCGGCGGCTTCGGCGGGCATCGCGACGAACAGCGTGTTGGTGAACGCCGTTTCGGCCACGATCGTCAGGTAGATGCTCGCCGCGGTGATCGCGTCACCGGTGATGAACCCTTCGGCGAACTGGCGGCCGATGGTGCCGCAGTAGTCGTTCTGGAAGTTGCGCAGGCTCGAGTTGAAGCCGGCGGGGTCGATGTAGTTGTTCATGTACAGGCGCTTGAGGTTCTGCTGGATCGTCGAGTGCCTGACCTCGTCGATCATCTGGATGGCCTGGCCATTGTGGAGTTCCGGGTTGGGGACCGTGCGGAACAGCAGCGGCATCGCACGGGCCGCGGAGATCTCCGGCAGCGGGATGATGGACAGGAACAACTTCTGCCACTCCAGCCACCGTTCCTGTACCTGGCGGAACATATTCCCGCGGATCGCGCCGTCCTCGGCGCCGTACACGCGGTGGTCCTTCTCTTCCTGCATCGGGAAGTACGATCGGAGGACCTGCTTGAGCGGGTCCTTCTTCTTGGCTTTCTTGAAGGTGTAGTCGGTTCCGTAGTGCGACACCGGCTGGTGGTACACCGGTTCCCACGACAGCTCCTGGATCTTCTGGTGGGCTTTCGCCACGCTCTGGCGGCTCATCAATCACTCCTTACCCGTCGCCCTGACCAACGGAGACCGCGTCGCCCGCCCTGGCCGCCTATCCGGTTCAACGGCCTGGTCATGGGGCATCAAGTCCTGCCTTTCCGATTACAAGGCGGGCCGCGCCGAACGCGAGTCTCAATTCGAGACAGGGCTTCGGGAAAGATCATTTGTCGTCTAGCATCGCCGCTCGCAACGCCGCCAGCTGCTCGGTGACCTCGTGGCGGATCCGCGCGTCGCCCTCGGCCGCCGGAGTGATGCCGAAGGCGCGGAGCATCTCCGCGGCAGGCACCCCGGGGTCGCCGGCGTCGCTGAACGTCGGATGCAGCCCTTGGTCGACGAGGTGGTGGAACACCGCGTTCACGATCGTCCACGGATTGTAGGTTTCCTCGGCCGGTCCATCGTGGTTCATCAGTCCATGAGACCGCCGCCGCCGACGTCCACGCGTCTCAAAGTGAGACGCGAAAGCCGCCTGCCCTGGTTTATGGTGAGGTACGCGACCTATGAACGCGACACAATGACGTGGGCGGCGGTAGGAGGGCTCCGTGGTCAACAGTGCGCCCCATGCTCCCCCGCGAAGGGCTGTCCTCCCGCCCGACGACGAGGGGCTCGCGAACACCCGGATCCGGTTCCTCACCCGGGAAACCGTGGAACCCGACCAGGTGCGGGAAGCGATCCTCGCGTCCTGGTGGCGGTCACGGCAGTTCCAGGTCCCCGCCGACCGGATCGACCTGCCCTACCTTGGCGACCAGAACCTCGACAGTCCCCTGATCCACGGCGCGGAGCTGGTGCTCGAGCGGCTCGGGGACCAGCTCGACGGGCAGCCGATCAGCCTCATCCTCACCGACCAGAGCGGGGTCGTCCTCAGCCAGCGCACCGGCGACACCGATCTGCACCGGCATCTCGAAGGCGTCGAACTGGTGCCCGGGTTCAGCTACGGCGAGAAGTTCGTCGGCACGAACGGGATCGGCACGGCACTGGAGGACGGCCGACCGACGCATGTGTTCGGGCACGAGCACTACGCCGAGCACCTCGAGAACCTCGCCTGCGCGGGGGTGCCGATCCACCACCCGATCTCCGGACGCGTGATCGGCGCGGTCGACCTGACGTGCTGGCGCAAGGACGCGGGCGGGCTGCTGATCGCGCTGGCGAGGACGACGGCCGAGCAGGTCCGCCAGGCGCTGCTGACCCACAGCGACGTGCGCGAGCTGATCCTGTTCCAGGCGTACCTGCAGGCTTGCCGCCGCACCACCGGGATCGTCATGGCGTTCAACGACGACATCGTGATGATGAACGACTGCGGACGTCAGCTGCTCGATCCGGCGGACCAGTCGGTGCTGCTCGCGCACGCCACCCAGGCACTGGCCGAAGGCAGGCGGAAGACCACGACCGTCTCGCTGTCGAGCGGCGGCAAGGTGCGGGTGCACTGCCGCCGGGTGCCGGGACAACGTGAGGGCAGCGTCGCCGGCGGGGTGCTGTCGGTGAAGCTCATCGAGAACGACGACGACAGCAGCGGTGTGTCGATGCCGATGTTGCCGATGATCCTGCCCGGAGTGGTCGGTTCCGCGCCGATGTGGCTCCGATGCAGCCACGAAGCCGACACGAGCTACACGCGCGGCGAGTGGCTGGCGCTGGCCGGTGAGCGGGGCGCCGGGAAGTTCACCCTGGTCAAGGGCGTCCATCAGCGCCGGAACCCGACCGGGCGGATGCACACGCTCGACGTCGCCGACTCCGCATGGGAGACCGACGCCCGGCGCGATCTGGTCGAGGACCCCGTCGACACGCTGGTGATCCGGCACGTCGACCTGCTCGACGGCGACGCCGTCGCCAGGCTGACGCCGATCCTGCAGCAGGCGCGCGACAGCGGCAGGCCGCCGTGGGTGACGGTCACGATGACGCAGGACGCCGAGACCAACCCCGCCCTGGGCGATCTGCTGGCGTTCTTCCCGCGTACGGTCGCGGTCCCGCCGCTACGCCGGCACATCGAGGACCTCAAGGAACTGGTGCCGCTCTTCCTCAGCAAGCACTGCCTGCGCGCGCAGGTTTCGTGCTCGCCCGCGGCGATGCATCTGCTGACGCGGGCGAACTGGCCGGGGAACACCGCGCAGCTGTACCAGGTGATGAAGAAGGCCGCCCAGCAGCGGCGGGCCGGGGCGATCCGGCCGAGCGACCTCCCGGCGGAGTACCAGACGATCGCGCGGCGTCCGCTCAACCGGATCGAGACGATGGAACGCGACGCGATCGTGCGAAGCCTCGAGGACGCCGACGGGAACAAGGCGCGCGCCGCGCAGCTGCTCGGCATCTCGCGGGCGACGATCTACCGGAAGATCCACGAATACTCCATCGTCACCCCCGACCGCTGACCCTCCCCTCGATCGCCACCTGTCGACAGATGGCGATATCTCAGGAACTAAGAGATCACGTTCTGTCGACATCTCGCGAACCTTCGGTCGCCATCTGTCGACAGGTGGCGGTGTCTTGCGCGCGAGACATCCGCGCCCCGCCGGGAAACGGGGGTTAGTGGCCGCGGAAGGCGTCTTCCAGCCACCAGGAGGGGTGGCGGGTGGTGACTTTGGCGTCGATCAGGAGTGGGGTGTCGCGGGGGCCGTCGAGCCAGGTGGTGAGGCCACCGAGGTCAGCGGGGCCGCGCACGGTCAGGCCGGTGAAGCCGAAGCCGCGCCCGATGGCGGCCAGGTCGGTGTCCGGGAACCGCACGGTGTCCAGCGGATGCCCGCCGGGCCCGAAGTGGTGGAACTCGGCGCCGTACCCGCTGTCGTTGTACACCACCACGACCATCGGCAACCCCAGCCGCGTCACGGTTTCGAGCTCCGCGACGCTCATCAAGCCGCCACCGTCACCGAGCGCGGCCACCGGCAACCGGTCCGGCCGGGCCAACGCCGCGCCGATAGTGGTCGCCAACCCGAGCCCGATCGACTGGAACGCCTGAGTGAAGCAGAATCCGTACTCATCGGGCACCGACAGATACGCGCTCGGGTACCCCATGAAGTTCCCCGAGTCGACCCCGATGACCCGTTCCGCAGGCAGAAGATCGTCCAGCCGCACCGAAAGCGTCCTCGGATCGATCCTGTCCTTTTCGGACTCCTCCACAAAGGACACATCACGCCACCGGCTCGACTCCGCGATCCGCGCCGCCAGCTCGGGTGACCGATATCCCGGCGATTCGTCGACGTCCAAAGCCGCCGCCACCGCACCGACATCACCGACCACGCCCAGATCGATCTTCCGGTGCGCGCCCAGCGCCTCGGCGTCGAGGTCGACTTGGACGACGGTCGCGGCCGGTCCGATCAGCGCGCCGTGCCGCATGGTCCACATGTTCAGCGCGCAGCCCCAGCCGATCACGAGATCCGCGCCGGTGATGAGCTCGGCCGTCAGCGGACTGGCGAACCCACCGGAAATGCCGAGCGACCAAGGGTTTCCCGCGAACAACCCGTTGGCGACCGCCGACGTCGCCAGCAGCGCGCCACACCGTTCGGCCAGCCGCTCCAGCGCGGGGCCCGCGTGCCGCGCTCCCCGGCCCGCGACGAACACCGGCCGACGCGCCCGCCCCAAAGCCTCAGCCAGCGCCGCGACTCCGGCGGAGTCCGGCGCGGGCGGCTTGAACGACGGCAACGGCGTCACCGCTCCTGGCGACGCGGGCTGAGCTTGGACGTCCAAGGGCAGGTTGAGCACCACAGTCCGCCGCTCGTGCATGGCCCGCCGGACCGCGCGCACGACGTCGTCGAGCGCCGATGCGGCGGAAGTCACCCGCTCCGAAACAGCACCGACCGACACCGCCAGCGCGTCCTGGTCGACATGGAAGTTCGAGCTCCGCGACGTGGCTTCCGCAGCGAGCACAACCATCGGCGTGCGGCTCTTCGCGGCCTCGGCGATCCCGGTCATCGCGTTCGTCAACCCGCAGCCCTGGTGCACGGACAGCACGCCGAGCTTGCCGCTCGTGCGGGCGTACGCGTCCGCCATCGTCGCCGCGCCGCCCTCGTGCCGGGCCGCGACGTACCGCGCTCCCCCGGCGACGAGGGCGTTGGTGACGTGGAAGTTCCCACTGCCGACCACGCCGAAGACGTGATCCGCGCCGAGCCCGGCCAGCGCCCGCCCGACCGACTCGGCGACCGTCACCGTTCGACCAGTGCCAGCACTCGCGCCGGACTGCCCGAACCGCCGACGATCGGCAACGGCGACGCCACCACCACCGAACCGGCCGGCGGCAGCGACACGAGGTTCCGCAACTGCGTCAGGCCGTACTTGCCGGCGCCGAGAAAGTAGGAGTGGCAAGGAAACGCGGGCTCGAACGAGTGCGCGGCACCGGCGTCGGTACCGACCGTCTCCGTGCCGATGCCGAGGATCGGGGTCTCCTCGGCCAGCCATTTCGCGCAGTCGGCCGAGATCCCGGGGCTGTGGCCCTCGTTGAGGAACTGCGCCTGGTCCTCGCTCCGGGCGTCCCATCCCGTCCGATACAGCAGCCAGCCGCCGTCGGGAAGTGCGCCGTGCCGCTCCTGCCACGCGCGCACGTGCTCGATCTCCAGCAGGAAGTCCGGATCCTTCGCGGCCTCCGAAGCGAAGTCCAGCACCACCGCGGGCGCGATCAGCTTCGACGGGCTGACCTGCGAAATGTCCTCGCCGTCCTGGCCGGTGGCCCAGTGCACGGGCGCGTCGAAATGGGTCCCGGTGTGCTCCCCGGTGTGGATGTCATTCCAGTACCAGCCTGGGCCGCGGTCGTCGTAGCGGCTGATCTCCTCGAGCCGGAACGGGATCGTGTTCGCGAACGGCTCGGGAAGCTGGAGGATCGGCGTCCCCGAATGCAGCGGGGACGTCAGATCGACGACCTCGACCCGTCCCGAGCCAAGCGCACCCAGCAGATCCTGCAGAACCGACATCTGAGCCCCATTCCCACGCACCGGAAACGCCGTCGCCCGGTATCCCACCACAGGACAGCTCCGCGGACCAGATCATCGGCGGCGCTCAGGTCATGACCGGCCAGGTGTCGTCGTTGAGCAGCCGTTTGACGACCTTGCCGGTGGCGTTGCGCGGCAGCTCGTGCACGAAGAACACGTCCCTCGGCACGGCGAACCGCGCGAGCCGCTGGTGGATGTACTCGCGCACCTCGTCGGCTTCGAGATACGCGCCCTGCCGCAGCACGAGGTACGCCGCCAGCCGCTGGCCGAACTCGTCATCGGGCACGCCTACGACGGCCACGTCGTAGACCTCCGGCATTGTGATGAGCGCTTCCTCGACCGGCCGGGGGAAGACGTTCTCGCTGCCCGAAACGATCATCTCGTCAGCCCTGCCGGTGACGAACAGCCTGCCGTCGGCGTCCATGTAGCCGACATCGCCGGTGCCCATCAGCTCCGCCGACTTCGGCAGGGTGCCGCCTTCGGTGTAGCCGTCGAAGAGCATCTCGTTGCCGACGAAGATCTGCCCGTCGACCCCCGGCGGCACGAACTGGCCCGACTCGTCGAGGATCGCGACCTGCGTCCCCGGCGGGCAATGCCCGGCTGTGGTCGGCGCGGCCCGCAGGTCGATCGGGTCGGCGATGCTCGCCCAGGAGACCTCCGTCGAGCCATAGGTGTTGTAGAGGACGTCCCCGAAGGCGTCCATGAACTCGGTGACGAACGAGCCGGACAACGCCGAGCCGCTGCTCGCCACGATCCGCAGCGACGACAGGTCGTAGCGGCCGCGCACCCGCGCCGGCAGGTCGAGCATGCGCTGCAGCATGATCGGCACCGCGAACAGCACCTGCGACTTGTGTTCGGCGATCATGCGCAGCGTTTCCTCGGCGTCGAACCGCCGGACCAGCGAAAGCGAAGCCCGCAGCGCCATCCCGACCTGCATCGCCGCCAGGCCCCACGTGTGGAACAGCGGCGCGGCGACGAGGATCCGATCACCCGCCCGCAGCGGGATCCGGCCCAGCAGCGCCGCCGCCGTGCCCAACCCCTTCGGCGTCGGACGTCGAGCGCCCTTCGGCGAACCGGTGGTGCCGGAGGTCAGCACCACGATCCGGCCCGGGGTGTCCGCCGGTTTCGGGGTCTCCGAGGATGCGCCCTGGATCAGTTCCTCGATCGTCTGGTAGCCGTTCTCGGCCTCCGGCCAGGTGCTGAGCCGCAGGAAGTCGCCCGGCACCCGCTCGATCGTGTCGGCGAACTCGTCGTCGGTGAACACCGCCACCGGCTGGTGCTTGCCGATCACCTGGGCCACCGCCACCGCGGGCAGGCCGGTGTTGATCAGGACGACGTCGACGCCGAGCTTGCCGCAGGCGATGAACGACTCGACCATCGCGGCGTGGTTGCGGCACATCAGCGCGATCCGCTGACCGGCCTGAACACCTTTGGCGGCAAGGGCGTTGGCGAGCCGGTTACTGCGTTCCCTTGCCT
This sequence comes from Amycolatopsis sp., assembly GCF_036008905.1. Classification (GTDB taxonomy): domain Bacteria; phylum Actinomycetota; class Actinomycetes; order Mycobacteriales; family Pseudonocardiaceae; genus Amycolatopsis. Next base: position 35,807 of record NZ_DASYMU010000217.1, read on the forward strand.
GGCCGAAGGTTCTCAGCGTCCGCTCGTCGTGCAGCGCGAGCGCGTCGGGTACCCGACCGGCCGCGGCCTCGTAACCACCGGCCACCGTGGCGCCCCACTTGGCCACCGAGGACAACTGGCGGATCAGCTTGTCCGGCCGTCCCGGCGACAGCACCCCGGCGCGGACCAGGATGGCGGCCGTGCCCAGCGCCGTCGACTTGGCCTCGTCGAGGTGCCGCGCACGATCCGACGCCGGTGACGGCAGGCCCGACAGAAAGCGGTCGATCCGGCGAGACACCTCGCGCAGGGTGCGCTTGATCGCGGAGTGGGCCACCAGATCGGCGTACAACGGGCCCGGAGCGGGCATCATCAGCCGGATCACGAGCTCGGTGCGCTTGGCGTCGAGTGCGTGCAACTCAAGGGAGACCCAGTTCTTCTGGTTACTTTCCCCGCACCACACCACGTGTTCGCCTGCCCGGTACACCACCGCGTGGATGGTTTCCTCGATCAGCACGTCACGCTGGGGGCAAAGCCGGAGCAGACAGCGGGGGCCACGTCCGCGCTCGGCTTGCTCGATCACCTCGCACCAGCTGATTTCCGGTACGAACCGTGGATACAGCTCAGGTGTCCCGATTACCTCCCAAATCCGGTCCGGTGTGTGCTCTAGTACCGAGCGCGCTTCGACAACATCGTCTCGCATCTGTTCAGCCTCACCGCAGCGCGCGTTCGGCGCGCGTCGACGCTTTCAGTGCGGGCGACCGTACCAGCAAACGGGCGTACGCCGATACTCCGAATGCCCAGATTGTGGACACGGCGTGTGCGCCCGGTAATCACCTCGCGCACACGCCGTGTCCGTTCCTTATCCGCCGGCCAAAACCCGCTGGTGAAGGCCGGTCACCGCATATCGCGCCGAGTCGAAAGCCCCGGCCTGCCAAGCGATGAAATAACTGAGCCAGTCACCGGCGAAGTAAACCCGGCCCGCCGGTTTGTTCAACAGGTCGTACTGACCACTGGTGCGCGAGGGCCAGCCGACCCAGCCGCCCTCGATGAACGGAGTGCGTTGCCAGGCCACGGAAAACGAGCTGAGCAGACCCTGTTTGTACTTCTCGCCGTGGATTTTCGCGCCCTGCGCCAGCGCACGCTCCAAACGGGACTCCGGCGTCAGCGCGCCGTAGGTGTTCGCGCTGCCACCGGTGTTGTAATAGCCGATGACCACGCCACGTTTACCGTGGAAACCATAAGACGGATACCAGACGTGGGCGAGATCGGTGTCCGTTTCGGTGATACCGCCGTAGATCCGGTCGTCTTCCTCCCACCAGCGGCGGGAGTATTCCAGGCCGATCTTCCCGACCGGTGTCACCGTCGGGAAACCCAACGCCGAAGCGATGGCGGGATCGAGATTGGTCGGGATCCTGGCCATGATGTGCGGCGGCAGGGTCGCGATGCAGTAGTCCGCCTTGACGAGCTGCGATTTGCCGTATTTGTCCTTGTAGGCCACTTCGACGCCACCGGGCAAATTGGTGAGCTTGGTGATTTCGGCGCCGAGCCGCACCTTGTCCGCGCCGACGGCTCGGTACAGCGCCATCGGCACCCCGTCCATCCCGCCGACCGGCTGGAACATCATCATCGCCTGGTCGTAGCCGAATTCGAAGCTGACGTACCGGCCGACCTGACCGGCGAAGACGTCGGTGAGTGATGGCGGTGGGCCCAGTACCGTCCCGGCTTCGCCCGCCGCGCCGGGTTCGACGGTGTATCCGCGACGGTCGGTGCCGGTGTACGCATAACCGTCGGCCTTGCTGCCGATCGCTCCGAAACCGCTCAGGAAGGTCAGCACCCGATCCTTGTCCTCACCGGACAACCGGCTGTCCAGCGAGCCCTGATCGAGCGCTTTGGCGAGCAGTTCGGAGACGTAGCCGTACACGTCCGCCTTCGCCGTGCGTGCCTGCTGGACGGGAGCGCCGGTCCTTTCGTTGTAGATCAAGGCGTTCGCGTTCTGGTTGATGAACGGTTCGATCGGCACGCCGAGTTCGCGGCAGTAGTCGAGCGTGAGGTGCGACTGCGGCAGCCGGGCCGGACCGGCGTTCATGTACTGGTCACGGCCGAACCGCGCGGTCTGCGTGCGGCCGTCGAGGTCGGTCAGGGTCGTGCCGCCGCGGACGGTCCAGTTGCGGCCGCCGACCCGGTCCTTGGCTTCCAGGATCGTGCACCGGTAACCGGCTTTGGCGAGTTCGTAGGCGGAGGCGAGGCCGGCGATCCCGGCACCGAGGATGACGACGCTCTTCCCGCGCCGCCCGGTGACGGCGAGGTCTCCGGCGTGCGGTGGGTGGTAGTCGGGGGCGGCGAGGGCTTCGGGAGAGGCGACGAGTCCGAGTGCGCGCATGGACTCGAACATCACCCCCGCTCCGCCTGCGACGCCGATCGATTTCAAGAGGGTCCGACGAGTGACATCAGATGTCATGCGAGCTCCCAGCTTTTTCGCCCGGTGGCGCGGAAAAGTTTGATCGCACCGGGCGCGCGGGCGTGTGACGCGGAGATGTCGTACTCGTTAGTAATGCTAAGCAACTAAGGCGATACGCGTAACGCGACCGACTTCACTGTCCTGACGGAGCCTGTCGGCACTAGAATCCCGTTCGGTTTTCGAACCGCCTGACCAGGAAGGGAAACCATGGCCCTGCAACGCGTTCAACGAAGACTGCGTCGCCCGCTCCCGCTCCTCGCCCTCGTTTTCACCGCCGCCGCGGCTTTCGTCGTCGCTCCCCCGGCGTTCGCCACCGGAAGCCCGCCGACCACCTCACCCGGCACGGGTCCGGCGACGATCACCGGTCCCGTCCCCGCCACCGCGAGGCCAGGAGACCCTTCTCACGGCTACGTTTTCTACTCGACGCCGTACGACCTGAAGAATGCCGGTTACGTCGAACAGGAGTTCGTCATCTCCGGCACCGCCACGCGATACAACCCGAACCCCACCGCCGACGAGCAGACCCGGCCGGCCACCCCGCTGGGTTCGACGCCCTACACCACCCGGATCGTCGTGCGGCGCCCGGCGAAACCGGCCAAGTCCGCCGGGATCGCGGTGGTGGACTGGCAGAACGTGACCGCCGGGCATGACATCGACACCGAATGGGGCACCAGCGCGGACTACTTCGTGCGCAACGGCTGGACCTGGATCGGGGCGTCGGTCCAGCGCGTCGGCGTCAACGGCGCGACCACCGGCGCGACGGCGGGCCTGGGTCTCACGCAGTGGAGCCCGCAGCGCTATGGCTCGCTCGACCTCACCAGCGGCGGAACCCTGCTGGACGACTCGCAGTCGTTCGACGTCTTCACCCAGATCGCGCAGCTGCTCAAGGGCAGCGGCAGGCAGAACCCGTTGTCGGAGCTCGATATTTCGAAGGTCTACGCGGGCGGGGCGTCACAGTCGGGCCGGTATCTCGGTGTCTACTACAACACCGTCCAGCCGCTGAAGCATGTCTACGACGGCTTCCTGTTCGCGCTCGCGGACAGCTCACTGCCTCCGCGGGGCGAGGTGGGCACCAAGGCGATCCGCGTGCTCACCGAGAACGACGTCTACCGCGGTGCGGCCATCCCGAGCAAGACCGCGCCGGACTCGTCGACGCTGCGTACCTGGCACATCGCCGGGGCGTCCCATGTGCCCGCGTACTCGAACTCCGCTGACCCCAAGGATTTCCGGGCGACGCTGGGCGCGATCCTGGAGCGGGAGTTCGGCGCCAGGGAACCGTTCGACTGCGTCAACCCCGGCCCGAGCGAGGTTCGGTCCTGGACCGTTTTCCATGCCGCGTACGACGCTCTCGACAAGTGGGTGCGGAAAGGCGTCGCGCCACGGACGGCGAAACCGCTGGCGATCGTCAACCCCGGCCCGCCGGCGACCTTCGTCCGGGACGCGAACGGGATCGTGGAAGGCGGCATCCGGCTACCGGACGTCGAGGTACCGGTCGGTCTCAACGACGGTGTCAACGCACCGGCGAACCTCGACAACCCGCTGAACTCCTTCTGCGTCCTGTACGGCACACATCGGGACTTCACGCCCGAGCAGCTCGCGGCGCTGTACTACGACAGGAACGACTACCGGCGGCAGTTCGAGGACGTCGTGCGACGGCTCGAAGGGCAGCGCTTCCTGCTCCCTGAGGACGGCAGGACACTGCTCGACTCACTTCGGCGCTGAGGTAGGGGGCACTTTCTCGCGAAAGTGCCCCCTACCTCACCGATCTCCGTAGTTCAGCCAGGTGCCGACCGGGTCTCGGTGCCCGACACCGGGCTTGCCGTAGTCGCAGACGCCGTCCGGGAACGCCGAACGCAGGCGCTGCCGGTCGGCGGCGGTGAAGCTGACCGGGTAGTCGCGGAAGTCGAGCGGCTCCAAGCGGCACTTCAAGACGTCCATCGCCAGGCTCTGTCCAGCCGCCATCCGCGTGTTCGCGGCGACCGGGTAGGCGGCGCCGCACTGACCGCCCGACGGATAGGTCAACGGCTCCTTGATCCGTTGCGTCGGCGAGAGGTAACAGCCGTCCGCGAGGTCGCCCGGGCGGTTGGCCAGTACCTTCTGCTGCGGACTGCGCCGCGAGCCGTCGGCGTCGATCGCCGTCAGCCAGCGGTCCATGGCGTCGAGCTCGTAGACGCTCGCGGCGGCCTGCTCCCCGGCGGTCGGGTGGTTCTCGATGATGACCTGGTTGCCCGCGGTGCCATTGGCCTTCAGCAGCCGCTGGCGCATCACGAAGGACCATTCCGAGGTGTGGATGTCGCTGCCGAAGCCCGCGAAGTCGAGATCGGTCCGCTGGTCGATGATCGGGGTGGTGCGCAGCCCTTGCGAGCCCGAGTTGATCAGGTCGTTGGCGTAGACCGAGTTCAGCGCCTTGGGATCGGCCGCGGTCCGCTGCGGGATCGGGGTGCCGGTGTAGTCGAGCCCGCCGACGTTCGCGTTGAGATCGGCGAACTGGGCCGGGGTGATCTTCCCGGCCTTCAGCGCCGTCAGGCCGTATTGGACGCCGACGCTGTCCAGCGGACTGTGCACGAACCCGGTCTTCGGGTCCCGTCCCAGCTGGTTGACCAGCTGCTCGAGCGAGTTGCACTTGACGCCGCCGGGGTTGGTGACCGGGTCCCAGCGCGCGGCGAGCGGGATCGCGGCGTTGCAGCTGCCGGTGGCGGTGGCGCGGTTGGCGAAGGTCTGTTCCCACGAGACGCAGGTGCTGTAGGTGTTGAATCCCGCGACGGCTTGTTTCTGCTCGGCGGTGAAGGACGCGCCCTGGCCCGCGAAGTAACGGTTGAGGAGGCGGCAGTCCGAGACCGGGGCGCCGGTGGTCAACGGGTCGGGGAAGGAGACGCCGGGGATGATGCCGTCGACGATGCCGGGGTGGTTCTCGGCGATGTCGTACTGCTGGATCGCCCCGCCGGAGCCGCCCCAGCCGATCGTGTGGCGGACCGGGCCGTAGGTCTCGACGAAGTGTTCCTTGACCATCATCGCCGCTTCGGCCGAGATGATCGGGCTGCAGTTGTTGTCGAGGACGTTCAGCGTCGACGAGGCGACCCCGTAGCCCTGGGCCAGGAAGAGGTCGTTGAGCACGCCGCCGGTGGAATTGCCCTGGTGGTAACCGGCGTTGCAGCCGCCTCCGAAGGTGTAGACGAGCTTCTGGTTCCACGACTTGTTCGCGGTGACCGGCGACGGCTGCCCGTCGAAGAGCGCCGCCGTTTCGTAGACCGCCCTGTCGATCGTCCCGCGCTCGACGCGGACGATGTAGGGCACCGGCGTGTTGTTCACCCTGGCCGTGGCCAGATCCGCCGGACGGGTCGCGGGATCCGCGAGCGGGGCGAAGGTGCCCGCCGTGGTCCGGTACTGATAGCTGACCTGCGTCGGCGCGGAGCACAGCGGCTGCGTCGCGGGCGGCAGGCCGAAGGCCGTCGTCTCACAGTAGAACGGCCGCTGCTGCGACCCGGAGAACACCGGCCCGGTACCGGGATGGTTGGTGACACGCAGGTTGGTCCGGTCACCCCGGGTCTTGGCCGTGACGTCGTTGGACCCGTTGCGCAGGTTGGTCGCCAGGCCCAGGAGGGTTCCGTCCGGCTGGGTGTGGAACTCGGAGGTGACGTTCCTGCCGTTGACCGTGACCGTGACCGGGGATCTGTCCGGCGGGTCGATCTTGAGGAGGACCTGTCCTCCGCTCACGAGCTCCGGTCTGGGATTGGACACCGACTCGATCGTCAGCTGCCGAGTGATCGTATGGGCGGTCGCCGGGGTCGAGCCGACGACAAGAACAGGAACCGCCAAGACAGCGACGATCACTGAGCGCACAGCACGGTTTGCCACCAAGAACTCCGCTCGCTCTGGGCATCGCGTCGTTGCGAAGCCGGGGCAGCTGCCGGTATAGCACGAAGATCACCCCAGAACAACGTTCGGTCTCCTCGAGTCAAGACCTGCGTGGCCAACCACAAACCCGGTCAACTCTTATTGACGGGCAAGGCAAATATGGCGTGCCGTGGGTGTTCAACGACCTTCGCCATCTGTCGACAGATGGCGGTAGTTGCGGACGCGGGGTTTCCGCTGGTCAGCCGGGGTCGTGAGGGGCAAAAGGTGTTCTAACACTCGTAAACACTCACGACCCGCACAGCGTTAGGGTGGACCCCATGACTGGGGTTGCGGGTAGTAGCAAGGCGCGGGCTACGCGGGTCGGGTTGCTCGACGCGGCGCGTGAGGTGTTTTGCGCGGCGGGGTACGCCGACGCGAACATCGTGGACATCGCTGATCTCGCGGGGGCGAGCGTCGGCAGTCTGTACCACCATTTTTCGGCGAAGTCCGACCTGTTTCTCACGTTGTACAACGATTACCAGAAACGGCAGCAGCATCGGTCCGCCAAGGCGTTCAAGACGGCGATGGCCGCGGGCGAGGACAACGCGCTGGAGTTGTTCATCGCCGGGGCGCGGGCGTATCTGGAAGGGTGCTGGCAGGAGCGGCGGCTGGCTCGGTTGTTCTTGTCGGGCGGCGGGCCGCCGGGGTTCGATCTGGCGACACGGGAGAGCCGCCGGGAGTGGCTGCGGGCGAATTCCGTTCTGGTGGAAGGGTATCCGCGGCCGCTGAGCGACATGCTGGTGATGGTGCTGACGGCGATCTCCACCGAAGCCGGGCGTGAGGTTGCCGCCGCGTCTTCGAAGGCCAAGGCGCACCGGATGATCGACGAGGTGCTGGAACTGATGGGACGGCTGTATCCAGCGGAGTGAAAATTCGCTAGGGGGGGCGCTTGTCCCGGGGTGTCCGGAGGTGGCAAGATCACGGAATTCTTCTTGCCACGAAACGGATGAGGGCGTCTTCGGTATGAGTATCCGCGTGTCGGCAAGGGTGTTGCTCGCCGCGGTCGTGCTGGTCGCCGCCGCCGGTTGTGTGCCGCCTGGTGGGACGGCCGCCTCCACGACCCCGGCTCCGGCGACCGGATCGGGCGGTTCCGTGGAGGCCTCGCAGAAGCTGGCGGCGTTGACCATCGGCAAAGCGGGTTCGATGGCCGGGTACTCGCGGGATAAGTTCGGCGACGGCTGGAAGAGCCAGGGCAACAGCTGCGACACCCGCGAGATCGTGTTGCAGCAGCAGGGCAAGGACGTCAAGTCCGGCAAGGACTGCAAGCCGACGTCGGGCACCTGGGTGTCGCTCTACGACGGCAAAACGGTGACCGAACCCGGCGAGCTCGACATCGACCACCTGGTGCCCGAGGCCGAGGCGTGGCGCACCGGCGCGGCGAGCTGGTCGCAGGAGGAGCGCGAGCGCTTCGCCAACGACTACTCCGACGGCGAGCTCGTCGCCGTCTCCGCGCATTCCAACCGTTCCAAGGGCGACGACCCGCCCCCGGACTATCTGCCGGTCCAAGAACAGTGGTGCAACTACGCGACCGGCTGGGTGAAGGTGAAGCACACCTTCAAGCTGACGATTTCGGGCAAGGAACGCGACGCCCTCACACAGATGCTGGCGACTTGCTGAAGCCCAGCTGCCGCCGCCCGGTCTCGTTGAGATCCGCGGCGGTGGCGCGCCCGGTCCAGCCGGTTTCGTAGTCCTCGGCGGCGAAGTCGCCCGGGCTGACGCCTTCGGTGAACGCCCGCCCGCAGGCCTTGGCGTAGGCCGCGTTCTTCTCGCACCGCGGGCTCGCCGGGATGTACATGACGTTGCCCCAGCCCTGTTGCCCGGTGACCGCGCCCACGGAGTGGATGACATCGCCGTGCCACCAGACGGTGTCGCCCGGTTCCACCGCGGGGATCGGGCTGAGCGCCGGGAGCAGCAGCGAGTGGTACTTCTCGTCGACAGCGAGGGCAGCGCCGTTCGCGGCACCGCACAGGTCGTCTTCGGCGACGTCGTCCTGCAGCGCGCGCAGCAAGAGGTATGCCATCGCCTCCGGAATGGGCACGGTGTGCAGCACCCCTTGGTCCGGTGCCATGTCCGACAACGCGGTCCAGCCCTGGAAAGTGCGGAACGCCGAGCACATCACGGTCGAGGCGAACTCGTTGACCTCCGTGCGGTAGGCGCCGTCCCACGGGTCGTACCGGTTCGGCTCGCCGGCGAAGACGTGCCGGAAAACCTGTTGGTACGCCGGGGAAAGCCAGCGTTCGATCGAACCGGAGTCGGTGTGCGGGGACAGCCCGGACGAGCTGGTGCCGGGCTCACGGCGCCGCACCCGGTCGGGATAGGCGGTGTCGCTACGGGGATCGAACCACACGCGCCCCTGCGACTCGTGCTTCCAGAACCCGTTGAGGAACCCGCGGACCGCGACCATGTTGTCGTCCTGGCGGGCTTCCATCTGCGGCTTGGACCAGTAGATCGGGAAGATCGACGGCTTGCCCGCCGCGAGTGAACCGAAGACCCCGTCGTCGAGGTACTGGTAGGTCTCGCCGAAGCTGTTGTCCTCCAGGTACGACACGAGCTGACGATCCCAGGCTTCCGCCCGTGAGCGGCTGAACGTGCCCTTGACGACCGCGCAGCCGCGACGCCGGATCGCGTCGGCAGTCTCGCGAGGCACCGTGCCCGCGGCGACATCGCGGAAGTCGACGACCGGCCACACCTCCTCGCCACGCTCGCGCAGCGCCACGATCTCGGCGATCTTCGGCCGCAACGTCTCTTCGACCTCGGCGAGTGCCGCGGCGACGTCGCCGATCTGTGCTCGGAGCCGGTCTTTTGTGGTCTTGATCAGCTCCGGGAGGTTCTCCGGGGCCTGTTCGGTGAACGTCATCGGGCACCTGCCTCGTCGTTTTGGTTAGGAGTCCTAACTAGACTAGGATCAAGATAGCCCCGCCCCCGAGATCAACACAAGAGGTGCCCGTGACCGAGCTTTCCGGCAGGCCGCTCCCCCGGCTGGCCATGCTGCGGGACCTCACCGACCGCACGGTGCTCGACGAGGTGTTCCGGCTCGGCCGTGTCACCCGCGCGGAACTCGCGACCAGCACGGGGATCTCCAAGCCGACGATCTCCGAATCGGTGCGGCGCCTGGAAACCGCGGGCCTGCTCGAAGCCACCGGAAACCAGAGCGGCGGACGCGGACGCGTCGCGACCTTCTACGAGCTGGACGGCAAAGCGGGCTGGGTCCTGGCGCTCGAGGTGAACCAGAGCGGGCTGGACACGAGCGCGGCGGATCTCGCGGGACGCCCGTTCGACGAACAACACCAGCCACCCGGGCCGCCCGGCGACGTCGAAGCACTGGTCGAAGCGGTGCGCGGGACCGTCCGCGAGGCGCTGGACCGGTGCGGGACCGGACGAGGACCACTGCGGGCGGTGAGCGTGTCGGTGGCCAATCCGGTCCACCCGGCCACGCGGGAGATCATCGCGCTGCGGCACTCACCGTTCCCCGAAGGCCTGCTCCGCCCGGCGGAAATCCTGTCCGACCTCACCGAAGCGCCGATCCTGATCGACAACGACGTCAACCTCGCGGCGCTCGCCGAGCGGCGATCCGGCTCGGCGACGGAAGCGGCGAGCTGCGCGTACGTCTACGTCGGCGCGGGACTCGGCGTCAGCTTCCTGCTCGGCGACCAGCTCGTCCGCGGCGCGCACGGGCTCGCCGGTGAGATCGGGTACCTGCCGGTCACCATGGACTCGGGCGCCACCACGACGTTGGCCGAATTCCTGACCGCACAAGGGTTCGGGCGGTCCGACGCGCCGTCCAACGACGTCGACGCGCTGACGAACCTGTTGAGCAGCGGGAAGAACGCCGAGGCGCTGCGCCGTATCGGTGCCGCCGTCGGGCAGGCGATCGCGGCGATCTGCGCGGTCGTCGACCCCGAGCTTGTCCTGTTGGGCGGACCGATTGGGAGCCACGCCGCGCTTCTGGCACCGGTGCGAACGGTCGTCGAAGGGATTTTCCCCGGCCCGGTCAGGATCGAGGCGGGCAGCATCACGACGAACGCGCCGCTACGAGGCGCGCTACACCTCGCGACAGACCAAGCGCGGGCCGAGATGCTCGGCGCACGATAAAGGGGCGCCCGAAATTCGGACGCCCCTCCACGCAAATCTCAAGCGGTGACGTGCACGTAGTCGATCACGAGCTGTTGCGGGAACTGGGTGCTGCCGTCCGGGTCACCGGGCCAGTAGCCACCGACAGCCAGGTTCAGGATCAGGAAGAACGGGTGATCGAAGACCCAGCGGTTGCCGTTCAGGTCCGCGGGGGTCCTGGTCTGGTAGAGGTTCCCGTCCACGGACCAGGTGATCTTGTTGGGCGACCAGTCCACGGCGTAGGTGTGGAAGTCGTCGGAGAAGTTCGGGCCGTTGTAGCCCGCGCCGATGCCCCCGGATCCGGAGTAACCCGGGCCGTGGAGGGTGCCGTGCACGGTGTTCGGCTCGAAACCGACGTTTTCCATGATGTCGAGCTCACCGCAGTTGGGCCAGCCGTTGCTGCCGATGTCCTCGCCCAGCATCCAGAACGCGGGCCAGATCCCCTGTCCGCGCGGCAGCTTCATGCGCGCTTCGTAGTGTCCGTAGGTCTGGGTGAACTTCCCGGCGGTGTTGAGCCGCGCCGAGGTGTACTCACACGGGCCGTACCAGCAGTTGTAGCCGGCCGGGTTCTCCCGCTTCGCGGTGATCACCAGGTTGCCGTTGCCGTCGAGAGCGGCGTTGTTCGTGCCGTTGGTGTAGTACTGCCGTTCATGGTTGTTGACGTTGTCGCCGGTTTCGAGCTGCCACTTGGACCCGTCGACGCCACTGCCCGCGGCGCCGTTGAAGTCGTCGGTGAACACGGCCGCGGCGGCATTGGCGCCACTCGCCGGCGCCACCACCATCGCGGTGGCCGCCAGCACGACCACCGGGACGAGCAACCGGGTGAGCCGGGACCATCGAGCGGAAAGCTTGGGAGACTTCATTGTCACCTCTCACAGGTGTTACGGGGAGAGCTGTGCCTGCCGACCGGTCCGGTGATTTATACACATGTATTGGTCTAGTCCGGTTGGCTTTTTCACCATCGACCGGAGACCCCGCACTGTCAAACCGGGGAGGAAACAATGTTTACTTTCGAGTCTTTCGGGAAGACCTCGTGGAAGTTCGGGCACAATCGCGACAGAAAAGTTGAATCGACGAGGTGAGGTCGACGAAGAGGTGGTGGCGGATCGGCCGGGCCCGGTGAGTCACGACGTGATCGGGTGCCCGGTCTCCCGTAGCGTCCACCGGCCACCGGCGCCGGTGAGCCTGGTCTGCGACAACGGCGTGACGTCCATCAGCCAGAACGACTCCGCCGGCGCGCGCAGGATCCGCACGAGCACCGCGCGCACGATCGACGGATGCGTGATCGCGACGATCCGCGCGTTTTCGGTGCGGGGCAAGGAAAGCCAGTCACCGACCCGGTCCAGCAGTCCGACGAGCGACTCGCCGCCGTGGGGCACCGCGGCCGGGTTCGTCAACCAGGCGTTGAGGCCGTCCGCGTCCGCCTGCTCGACGTCGTCCAGCGTGCGCCCGTGCCAGCCGCCGATGTCCAGGTCCCGCAGGGCGGGGTCGACCACGGCCGGGAGCCCGAGCGCGTCGGCCGTCTCGGCGCACCGGCGTTCGGGGCCGCAGTAGGTTTCGTCGACGCGCTTGAACACCCCCGGCGCGACGTCGAACGGACCGGAGCGGCTCAAGCCTTCATCGGCGGCGAAACGGGCCGAGTGCGTGGCAAGGGTCGGCGCGTGCGAAATCAGGGTCAGCCGAACGGTCACGAATTACCTTTCCGGTGCGGGGCATGATCAAGTTACCGGCATCGGCGCGAAATCCCTATGTGGCGGGTGTCGCATATCGAGACCGCCGGGTCCGCGCGGCGTGGCTACCGTCGGGGTTTCGGGCAGCGAAGCGTCGGAGGTAGCGATGAAGGCACTGGTGTACCACGGACCCGCCAACAAGAGCTGGGAAGAGGTTCCCGACGCCCGGGTCCAGGACCCGACCGACGTGGTCGTCCGCGTCGACACCACCACGATCTGCGGCACGGACCTGCACATCCTGCAGGGCGACGTCGCCGCGGTGACCGACGGCCGCATCCTCGGCCACGAAGCCGTCGGCACGATCACCGAAGTCGGCTCGGCGATCAAGGGGTTCAAGACCGGGGACAGGGTGCTCGTCCCGGCGATCACGAAATGCGGGCGGTGTGAGTACTGCCAGCGCGGGATTCCGTCGCACTGCCAGACCGTCGGCGGCATCGGCTGGATCTTCGGTCATCTCATCGACGGCACCCAGGCCGAGTTCGTGCGCGTGCCCTATGCCGACACTTCCCTTTACGCGGTACCGGAAAGCGTCACCAACGAGCAGGCGATCTTCCTCGCCGACTCGCTGCCCACCGGCTACGAAGTCGGTGTGCTCGCCGGAAAGGTGCGCCCTGGTGACACCGTCGCCGTCGTCGGCGCGGGCGCGGTGGGGCTGGCGGCCATCCTGACCACCGGGCTCTGGGGAGCGGCGAAGGTCATCGCCGTGGACTCCAACAAGTTCCGCCTCGAGAAGGCACTCGAGTTCGGCGCCACCGACGTCGTGGAAGCCGGTGCCGACACCGTTTCCGACGTCCTCGCGCTCACCGACGGGCTCGGCGTCGACGTCTCGATCGAGGCCGTCGGCTATCCGGAAACCCTGCGCACCGCGGCCGCACTGGTCAGGCCAGGGGGCACGATCGCCAACATCGGCGTGCACGGCACGCCGGTCGAACTGCCCATGCAGGACATGTGGATCCAGAACGTGACGCTCACGATGGGCCTGGTGGACACGGTTTCGATCCCCACGCTGCTCAAGATGGTGGCCAGTGGCCGGATCCCGGCGGAGAAGATGGGCACCCACCGGTTCACCTTCGACCAGATGGACGAAGCCTACGACGTCTTCAAGAACGCGGCGGCCAACTCGGCGTTGAAGGTGATCATCACGCCGGCCTGAGGGCTAGCCCACCGGCGCCATGATCGGCGTGACGTTGACCGGGCCGTCCACCGGCGACGGCCAGGCCAGCTTCACCCGCTCCCGGGACGCCGGCAGGCTGAACCCGATACTGGTGACGGAATTGGGCTCGCCACTCGCCTTCGGCGTCACGATGTAGACCACCGCCGTGCGGTCGCCCGCCACCGTGACGTCCTGGAGTTCCTCGGCGGCGCCCGCCGACGCCCCGACAGCGAGCGCGACGGTCTGTCCCTCGGCGTCGAGGAACCGGATGTCGCCGAGCGATCCGCTCAGCGTGCAGCTCACCGCCGGGTGCGCGGCGAAGTCGATCTGGAACATCCGGCCGGTGTCGTTCGGCGACCGGGCTTCGGCGACGTCCATCCGCAACTGCCCGGCGGCGCACGGGGTCGTCCCCGGCCCGGTCTGGGTGGCGTCGCCGATCATGGGCGTGTCCGTGGCGGGCGCGGCGGTGTCCCGGTCGGACTTCCCGACCACCGCCGCGGTGGTCACAGCCGCGCCGGTGACGACGAGCGCCAGTACGACGGCACCGTAGACGATCTTGTTCTTGGCGGTCACGGCCCTCTGCCCTCCAGCTCGTCGCGGTCCCCCCACGCTTGCACACGGTCCGATCGGGGGCGAATCGCAGGTCCCGATCGGACCGCCCGGGGCCGGGATGTCAGCTGACCCCGTCGCCGACGTTGCCCAGCCTGACCGGCCCGTTCACGTCGCTCGGCCAAGCCACGGTCACGGTGGCGCCGGGTCGGCCCGAGGGCAGCGTGAACGTCGCCTTGGCCGCCGGCGCGCCGGTGACGACCACAGCGGCGCCGAGGCCCGACCTGGTCCAGACCTTGGTTCCCATGGTCGTCCTCCCGTATGCCGGTCGTGTCGCTTCTGTGGGAAGAGATGTCCGGTGGGCGCCCGGGGATGCTCACGGGTGACATGGCGCACAGGGAAGCAACCTCACCAGCGCGCGGAGGGCGGCGGCTCCAGCGCGTCGGCGAGTTCGTTCCCGAAGGCATCGGCGATGTCCTCGACGCCCCAGCTTTCCTTGGTCAGCAACGGTTCCTTGACCGCGGGCTGGCGCACGATCTGCAGCCGGTCGCCGTGGAACCGCACGAGCTGGCCGGTGACCCCGGCCGCGAGGTCGCTGAGCAGGTACGTCACCGCCGGCGCGATCCGTTCCGGGGTCTGGTCGGCGGTGGTGCCCTTCGGGTCGTCCCACACCATCCGCGTCCACGCGATCGGGCACAGCGCGTTGACGCGGATGCCGCGCGGCGCGAGATCGACCGCCCACGAGAAGGTCATCGAAGCGATGGCGCCTTTCGACGCCGAGTAGGCGGCCGCGTTGCGCTGCCCGAGCAGTGAGCCGGACGCGATGTTCAAGATCGAGCCACGCCGCATCGCCTTGGCCGCGGCGACTCCGCAGTACAGCGAGCCGAGCACGTTGACCTCGATCAGCGCGCGGATGCGAGCGGGATCGTCCTCCCACGGCACCGACTTGTAGTTCAGGCCCGCGTTGTTGACCAGGCCGTCGATCCCGCCGAACTCGGCGACACACTGCTCGATCAGCGCGTCGGCCTGTTCGGCGTCCGCGACCGAATGAGCGCTGGCCACCGCGTTGCCCGCCGACTCGCGGATGCCGCGAGCCACCTCCTCGGCCAGTTCGCCGTCGATGTCGTTGACCACGACCGCCGCGCCGGCCGCCGCCGCGTGCCGGGCGAACGCGGCACCCAGGCCGCGGCCCGCGCCGGTGACGACCACTGCCCTGTCGTCCAGAAAGTTCATCGTGCCAGTCTGTTGCAGCGATCTTGGGTGCGCCAGGCAGAGCCCCTGACCCCCGGCGGTACCGGTACCGCCGTATAGTCGATCGAGGAGGGATGTCATGACCGAAACACTCGAGGAGACAGAGTTCGCCTCGGCCTTGGTGCGGTTGTCCCAAGTCGTCCAGCGGGTGCTGGCCGACGTCAGCCGGGAACACGGCCTCACCGCAGGACAGACCCAACTCCTCGGCATGCTCGTCGCCGGACCGGTCGAACCGGCCGAGCTGAGCGGTCTGCTGAGCCTCGAGGAACCGGAATTCACCGCGCTGGTCGATCAAGCCGAGCAGGCCGGTCTGGTCACCCGGACGCCGGACAGTGCGATCGCGCTGACCCCCGAGGGCACCCGGATCGGCACCGAGTCCCGCCAAGCGGTGACAGCACGGCTGGAAGAACTCGCCGCCGAACTCCAGCCCGCCGACAAGCGCACGGCGTCGGACGTCTCGGAAACCCTCGTCCGGCACGCCACCACGGCCGAGCCGACGGCCCACTGACTTCGAGGACCAGGTGGCCACCGCGCCCCCCGAGGCACGGTGGCCACCTGCACAGGGCAATCTTCACCAGCGCGACGCCGATGTGCGCGCCCATGTCGCGAACTTGACCTGAACGGGCGATTTCCCCTGCCGACAGGGTTGAAAACGCGCTCTCCGACCGTCGGGTGAGCCGTTGGCGGGGTTTTCACGAACTCAATGAACTCAATCCGAACCGCCGGTCCTCCGAAGCTATCGTCACGGCAGCTTTTACTCGATCAAGGAGGATCGCGTGCCTGGAAAATCGCTGCCCCGCTGGGTGCTGGTGGCCGCACTCGCCGTCGGCTTGAGCTCCGTCTCCGTCACGACCGCGTCCGCGACCACGGCCGGGGTGGTGGATCAGCCGGTCCGCACCACCGGCTGCCGGCAGGCCCCACCGGTGACGCCCGGCACGACGACCGGCCTCGAACTGGTTTCCGGTGGTATCACCCGGGAATTCACCGTCCACCTGCCCGAACGCTACAACCCGGCCAAGAAGTACCCGCTGGTCTTGTCGTTCCACGGGCACAAGCGCACCAGCCAGTACCAGGAGGAGCTGTCCGGCTTCTCCGAGGTGGACACAATCGCGGTATATCCCCAGGGTCTCATCGGCACCGACGGCGAATCGGCCTGGACGGGCGCGCCGTACTCGGCCGCCGCGGACGACGTGCTGTTCACCAGCGACCTGCTGACTTCGTTGCAGCGTCAGCTTTGTGTCGACCCGGACCGGATCTTCGCGACGGGCAAGTCGAACGGCGGCGGGTTCGTCGGTGTCCTCGCCTGCCGGATGGCCGGCCGCTTCGCCGCGTTCGCCCCGGTTTCCGGTGCGTTCTACCCCGAGGGCGGCGCGTGCCACCCGTCCCGCGACGTCCCGATCCTGGACTTCCACGGCACCGCCGACACCACGATCCCGTACACGGGCAACCCCGCCAAGGGACTTCCGTCCATTCCGGACTGGCTGGCCGGATGGTCCACATTGGACGGCTGCAAATCGCGTCCGGTGACGTACACGCCCCAGAAAGGCGTGACGGTCCAGAAGTGGCTCGGCTGTGACCACGGCAGCACCGTGCGGCACTACCGCGTCGAAGGCGCGGGGCACGTCTGGCCCAGTACCAAGCCGAACAACGACACCGCGACGCCGAGTGTCATCGACGCCACCCCGGTGATCTGGGACTTCTTCCGCCACCACCGACTCTGAGCACATAAGGGCGTGCCGCCATCTGTC
>NZ_DASYMU010000218.1:0-21997 GCF_036008905.1 Amycolatopsis sp.
GCCGCGACATGCGGCGACGCGTGCACGGGATCCGAACCGAACGCCCGCACCCCGATGATCGGGTCGTCGGGCGTCAGCGTCAGATCCGCGCACGGCGCCAGGTTCACCGTGACCCCGCAGGCCGCGAGCCGCTCACCGAGGGCGGCGGCGACGGCCGTGGTCAGCTCGACGTCGTCGGCCGCGCCGAGCGCGAGCGGGCCGGGCACGAACGAGCCGGTGGCGACGTCGAGCCGCGTGACGTCACCGCCCTCCTCGTCGATCCCGATGACGATGCCGGAACGCTCGGAACGCAGCTGCGCCGTCAGCGCGGCCACCTGCTCGTCGTCGACCACGTTGCGGCCGAACAACACCACGCCGCCGAGACCTTCGCCGAGTCTGCGCCGCAACCACTCCGGCGCTTCGGTGCCGCCGAAACCGGGCAGCAGAACGGATTCAGCAAGTAGCTCGGGAGAAGACAACCGCTATCCCTTCACCGCGCCGGCGGTCATGCCGGACACCAGCTTGCGTTGCACGATCAGGAAGAACACCAGCGCCGGGATGGCGTAGATGACCGACGCGGCCATGACGCCGCCCCAGTCCACCGCGAACGCCGTGCGGAACGACGACAGCCACACGGGCAGCGTCTGCTTGGACTGGTCGCGCATGAACACCAGCGCGAACAGGAACTCGTTCCACGCCGTGATGAAACTGAACACCGACGTCGTGACCAGGCCCGGCGCCAGCAGCGGCAGCGTGACCCGGCGGAACGCGCCGGCCCGGCTGCAGCCGTCGATCATCGCGGCCTCTTCGAGGTCGTACGGGATGCCGTTGATGAAGCCGTACAGCATCCAGACGGTGAAGGGCAGCGTCGTGGCGAAGTACACCAGCAGCAGCGACGGCAGGGTGTTGAGCAGCCCGGCGTCCTTCATCAGCAGGTACATCGGGATGAACAACGCCTCGACCGGCGCGAGCTGCGCGACCAGCACCAGCAGCAGGAAGCCCTTGCGGCCGCGGAACCGCATCCGCGCGAGCGCCGCGGCGGCGAGCACCCCGGCGACCAGCGCGCACAGCACCGCGCCGACCGTGACGATCAGGCTGTTGGTCAGGTAGGTCAGGAACCCGGGCTTCGTCAGCGCCGAGGTGAAGTTGTCGATCGTCCCCGAAAACGGGATCAGATCGTACTTCGGCGACAGGACTTCGCCCGGTGTCTTGAGCGACGTGGTGAACATCCAGTACGTCGGGAAGCCGAAGAAGATCGCCGCGATGACCCCGACCACCGACAGGCTCACCCGCTGGGACAAGGATTTCTTCACGAGATGTCGGCCTCCTTCGAACGCACGAGCAACTGCACGTACCGGGCGGTGATGAGGGTCAGCACGAGCAGCATCAGCATGGCGATCGCCGCCGCCGCGCCGAAGTGGCTACCCGCGACACCCTTGAGGTACAGGTAGATCGGCAACGTCGTGCTCTCGCCGTCCGGGCCGCCCTGGCGGATCGCCCAGACCTGGCCGAAGACCTTGAAGTCCCACAGCACCGACAGGAAGGTGACCATGGTCAGGATCGGCCGGATCGCGGGCCAGCTGACCGCCCAGAACGTCTGCCACGGGCTGGCACCGTCGATACCGGCGGCTTCGTAGTGTTCCTTCGGCGCGCCGAGCAGGCCCGCGTAGAGCGTGAACGCCACAAAAGGCACGGCCTGCCACAGGATCAGCAGCCCGATCACGGTCAGCGTGGAAGTCCCCGTGGAGAACCACGAATACCCGATGAACGACTCGAACCCGAGTTGCGCCAGCGTTTTGTTGAGGATGCCGTACTGCTGGTCGAACATCCATTGGAAAACCGTGGTCGTCGCGATGACCGGCGTGGCCCACGCGAGGACGAGGGTGACTTGCAGCAGAACCCGGACGACCGGGTTCAGATGCCGCATGAGCAGCGCGATGAACAGCGCCACCAGCAACGTGGTGATCACGATGACGGCGGTGAACACCAGCGTCCGGATCGTGATCTCCCAGAACGCGGGATCGGTCAGCGCGGCGGTGTAGTTGTCGAACCCGATCCACACCATCTGTCCGCTGACCAGTTCGCGCAGGTCGAGCTTGCGCAGGCTGATCCCGGCTAGTTGCAGCGTCGGCCAGCCCAGCAGCACCAGGATCGCGATCAGCGCGGGCAGGATCAGCAGGTACGGCACCGTACGCTCGCCGATCCTCGCGCGCAGCGTCCGCGGCGAGGGGGGACTGACACGCGGCGGTGCCGACGGGGAAGACCCCGCCGGCACCGCCACATCCTTGATCGTCGTCATCAACCGATGAGCTTGTCGAGCTGGGCGTTGGCGTCGGTGGTCGCCTGGTCCAGCGTCTTCTTCCCGGTCAGGTATGCGGTGAGCATGTCCTTGAGCGGGTTCTGGCCGGACTCGACCTCACCCCACTTGGGGCTGGCCGGGACGGCGCGGCCGTTCTTGGACGCCTTGGCCATCACACTGGCCAGCGGGTCCGAGTCGAGCGCGCTGACGTCGGTCGAGGTGCCCGGCACGTAGCCGGCCTTCGCGAGCTCGGTCTGGTACTTGGCGCTGGACATCAGCTTCAGGTAGTCCTTGGCCAGTGCCTGGTCCTTGCTGTTGATCGGGATCACCAGGTTGGAGCCACCGAGGAACACCGGTGCGGTCGAGCCGGCGGTCTTGCCCGGGATCGGGAAGGCGCCGGTCTTGGCGGTGATGCTCGGGTCGGTCTTGGCGGCGGTGGCGACCTCGTAGGGCGCGCCGATGAACATGGCGGCCTTGCCACCGCCGTAGATCCCGGCCTGCGCCGGGTTGCTCTCGTCGTTGTCCTTCGGCGCCTTGGTGCCGGAGACGTCCACGAGCTGCTTGTAGAACTCGATGCCCGCCTTCGAGCCCGCGCTGTCGAGCGAGGCCTTGAAGGAGGTGCCGGTCGAGGTGGCGACGTCACCGCCGTCGTCCCAGATGAACGAAAGCAGGGCGTACCAGTACTGGCCCGGCAGGTACAGCGGCTGGAAGTCGGGGTCGCCGCCGAACTTGGCCTTCAGCTTGCCGATCGCGTCGATCCACTCCGCGCGGGAGGTGGGCGGCGCGGCGATACCGGCCTGCTCGAACATGTCCTTGCGGTAGATAACCTCACGGTTGGCCGCGTAGAACGGGACGCCGTAGGTCTTGCCGTCGTACTGACCGGAGGCCTTGAGACCCGCGAGCCACTGCGGCCCGTTGAAGTCGCCGACCGAAGCCGTCAGGTCCGTCAGCACGCCCGAAGCGGCGAAAAACGGGGTCTGGGTGTTGCCGACCTCGATGACGTCCGGCGCGTCGTCACCGGCGAGCGCGGTGGTCAGCTTCTGCTGAATGCCGTTCCACTGCTGGACTTCGTACTTCACCTTGACACCGGGGTGGGCGTCCTCGAACTCCTTGTGCAGCGCGGCGGAAGTGGCGTCCGGCACGGAGCCGGTCATCAGCCAGACCGTAAGCGTGCCGTCGGACTGAGCGGTACTCGCGGCGGCACCGGTGTCGGTGCCACTGGAGCCGGCGCAGCCCGCGGTCGCGAGGGTGATGGCGGCGGCGCCCGCCACCAGCTTGAGCCAGCGTTTCACTCGTGCCGTCCTTTCGATGTCCGGCCACCCGGCCGGACTGCCAAAAAATGGTGTAGACCAATGTTAGGGAGGAGAGTGGTACGGACCACAGCGGGTGTCAAGGAGGTTGCCAATACGTTGTAAAACAGTGGAGGTTCGATGACGGTGAGTCACCGGATGGGCACTGTAGTGACACGGATCCGTTAATGTGGACCACACTGTGCCGGTAGCCGGAAAGGTTCTTTCCCCGGGGATTCCCCAAAGCGGACAAGGAGATCCGCGAAAGTTGGTAGCCTGGGAAACACGCTGCTGGGGCTGCGCACCGACTTCCTGGAGGAACCCTTTGCCCGACCCGCTGACGCTCTCCGTCCTGGGCGCGACGGCGCTGACCGAAGGCATCAAGTTTCTTTATTCGCAGGCCACTGAACTGCTGAAACAACGTCGTGAGCGCGCCGCGAAACCCGCGAAACCCGTCGATACCACCGCGCTCGCGGGCGAACTCGAACCGCTCGAGGCGGACGACGACGTGGCCTCGCAAGTGGAAGCCGAACTGAAACGGCTCCGACACGTGCTCCAGGATTACGTCGACGACATCGTGCCGATCGACCCGAAGGACCGCGAACTGCTCGAAGCGACCGACGAAGTACGGCGTCTCCTCGAAGCGGTCTACGGGCAGCGAATCACGTTCCGTGGCGAACACCGGCCGGAATCGGGCCCGCTCGTCCAGGGTTCGGTCGACGCGCTCGAGGTCGCCGGGTACGTCGCCGCGGTGCGCGCGAAGACCGTCGGCGGCTCCGCGACCGTGCAGGGCGCGGTGCGGACCGAAGAGGTGAAGGAAGGCGGCCAGGCGATCGGCGTCGACATCGACCGGATCGGCTGATGGCCGGGGACCACGATCGTCTCGACCGGGCCGAACTGCTCCACGAACGGCTCATCGCCGGCTATCTCGACGCCGGTTTCTTCGAACGCGCCTGGCTGGCCGAGCGCGTCGAGCGTCATCTGCGTGACCCGGAATGCCGGTTCCTGCTGCTGACCGGCGGCCCGGGAACGGGCAAGAGCGCGTTCCTCGCGTGGCTGGCGCGCCTGCATCCGGTGGCACCGCGGTATTTCCTGCGCCGGTCGAGCAACCACCCGCTGGCGAGCGGGGACGCGTGGTCGCTGCTGCTGAGCATCGGGCACCAACTGGCCGTGCTGCGCCCGGAAATCATGAGCCTGGACCTCGACGTCGAGGTCACCCAGGACGTGGGCCGCGTGGCCGCCGGCGGCGAGGTGGTCGGCGTGCGCGTCGGCGAGGTGTGGGTGACCCCGTTCCAGCACACGGCCTTCCAGGTGACACAGCAGATCAACGACGTCGAAGGCCGCGTCGTCGCCTTCGAGATCAACCGCCTGATCGCCGACGCCCGGCTCAACAACCTCGGCAACCTGCAGAGTCTCGCGTTGCTGGAACCGGCGGTCCGGCTCGCCGAACGGGACAGCGAAAGCCTTGTGGTGGTGCTGATCGACGCCGTGGACGAACTCCGCTACCAGTGGAGCGCGGTCGGCGGTCGGGGCGACATCCTCGAATGGCTCGCCGAGTGCCCGGAACTCCCGCCGAACGTCCGGATCGTGGTCACCTCCCGGCCGGACGACAAGCTCGAGCAATTCCGGGAGCGGCAGAGCGACCGGCTCCGTGAGATCGTCATCGACCCGGCGGGTCCGGAGGTCCAGGGCGATCTGCTGGCCTACACCGTCACACTGCTCGCCGAAACCGTTGTGGCGTCGGTGTTCCGCGCCCCGCCCGGACTCGCCCGCCGCGTCGCCGCCCGCGCCGGCGGGAGTTTCCTCTACGTCGTGCTGTGGGGCAAAGCCCTGCGCGAAGCCGCGCAAACCGGGGACAGCGCGCGGATCGCCGCGGTGACGGACATGTCGGCGCTGCCCGCCGGGCTCGACGGGATCCACCGGTACTTCCTCGTCCTCGTGCGCGACTCGGTCCGGCGACAGGAACCGCGGTGGAGGCAGTTGTGGAGAAACGCCTATCGGCCGCTGCTGGCCGTACTCGCCGTCGCCCAGACTCCGTTGACCTTCCGGCAGATCCTCCGGCTGGGTGATCTTCACGACCATCGGGACGAAGTCGCCGACGCGCTGAAAGAGCTGACCCAGTTCGTGTACTGGGAAGGGCTCGCCGTCCAGCTCTATCACACCAGTTTGGCGGAGTTCCTGACTTCTGCCGACGAGTCGCGCGTGCTCGATGATTGGCACGTGGAAGCCGACGAGAGCCATTACGAGGTCGCCGCCCTGCTCATCGTGGAACACGGGGGCTCGTGGGAGAACTGCGAGGACGAGTACGCGCTGGCGCATGTCGTGACCCATCTCGTCGCGGCGATCCGGGTCGCGAATTCGGCTTCCCTGCGGAACAAGGCCACCGAGTTGCTCATCGGGCTGCTCGGTGACCCAGGGTTCGGTGTCGGCCGGGCGCTGCGCGCCGGCACGGACACGATGCTCGACGACTACGTGGCCGCCCACGAAGCTCTTCGTCCCGCCTCCCCCGGGCTGATCCACACGCTGGCATCGACACTCGCCGAAGTACTGGCGCGGCTGGCCGGGCGCGGCGTGCGGGACGTCGCGGACACCACACACGCCGTGGTGGGCGTGCGGATCGACGCCGACGAACTCAACGAGACGATCCTGAGCCGGCTCAGCGATCCCGCGTATCTCGAACGGTTCGTCGCCGACGAGACGGACAGGTCCCTGACGCTGATCGCGTTCTCGCACGCCCAGGCGACCCGGCTGCGGCGGAAGGGTGACCCGGCCAGTCTCGAAGAAGCCCGCGCGCTCCTGCTCCGGGCGGCGGCCGCGGCGAAGGACTTCGACGGCCGCACGACCACGCGCCTGCGGTCCAGCCTCTTCTACGACCTCGGCTATCTCGACTTCCTCCACGGCGACCACGACCGGGCGCTCGATTCCCTGGAGCGGTCCCGCGCGGCCGCCGAGGAGGGTGGCGACCGGACCGGCGCGTACATCTCGCGGCTCGTCGGCCTGCGGGTCGGCTTGCTCAGCGGAGCGGTGAGCCCGGAGGACTATCGCACGGCACTCGAGGAAGCGCTCGTCTACTTCACGAGCGACGAAGCCAGGGGCCCGCACGCCGCCCGGTGGGCGATGACCGTCCACGGTCAGTTGCTGGACCTGGCACTCACCCTCGAAGACGCCGAACTCGCCGCCACCGAACTCCAGGCGATGGAAGACGCGCCGTGGATCCGGCAGGCGGGCCGGACCGACATCGTGACGAAGTACCGCGCCCGGGTCGCCGCTGTCGTCGGGGACCGCGCGGAGGCCTGCACCCTCTTCGGCACCCTGCTTCGCGACGAGCTCACGGGCGAGCCCTCGCATCGTGAGGAACTCTCGCGCGACCTGTTCTACTACGGCCGCGCGCTGGCCGACGTCGGCGACATCGCCGAAGCCCGGCAGGTGTGGGACCGCGGATTGCGGTGCCCGGACAACGCCGCCAACTGGCCGTGGAAGCCGAAGATCGCCGCCTTACTGGACAACTGAGCACGAATTCACCCCGAAGTCGTCCATCCGGGTACGCGTGGTCTGATGCACCATCGACGATCACCGGGAAGGATGACTCGATGGACACCAGCAGGTCACCCGAGCGCTTGGTCTTCTTCAGCGACGCCGTCGTCGCCATCGCCATGACCCTGCTCATCCTCCCCCTGGTGGACGTGATCCCGGAACTGGTGGCCGAACACGGTAAATCGATCGAGGCGATCACGAAGAACCAGTGGCAGATCTACGGCTTCCTGTTGAGTTTCGCGGTGATCTCCCGGTTCTGGATCTTTCACCACCACATCTTCGAGCAGGTCAAGGCCTACAGCCGGCCTTGATCCAGATGAACCTGTGCTGGCTGCTGACGATCGTCGTGCTGCCGTTCCCCACCGAGATGATCGCCGGGTTCGACCACGACTACTTCACGCCGCTGTTCTACATCGGCACCGTCCTCGCCAGCAGCTTCTGACAGACGGCCATGGTGCTCATCATCCGCCGCAATCCCGACGTCGCCAAAGGCCCGGACGCCATCCCCGACAACGGGCTGCTGAACTCGATCGGCAGCACGGCAGCACGGCGGCGCTGGCGGTGGCACTGCTACTGGTCGCGGTCGTGCCGGAGGTGGGCTACTACGCGCTGCTGCTGCTCCTGGTGCCGGGGAACGTCATCCGGATCCGCAATCGCTTCGCTTCCACCCGGGTCGCCTGAAAAACTTTCGCCGCCCGTGATTGACCCACGGAAAGTCTGGGCACTCTGTAGGCGGAACGCCACGCCGCGAGTCTCCCCCCTCGCGCGGCGTGGCGTTCCACATTCACCCCCTTCAGTGCGCGAAGTGCCCATGGCCCGCGACCACTCTGTCCAGAACGAGACGGAATCACCGCGGACGCTTGCCTGCCGGCCGCCTCAAGTCGAATAATCTTCCCCGCAGCAGCCGATGACAACGTTGTCTACGAATCGGGGACCATGAGCGACGAACTGAGCCGCAGGCGAGCACTCCAGCTACTGGGCGCCGGAGGTGTCGCCGCGCTGACCCTCGACCTCGTGGCGCCCGGCCTCGCGACGGCGAGCCCCGCGGCACCGCCCGACTCGGTCGCCGCGACCTACCACCGGATCCTGTCGCGGCACACCCGCTGGGCCGAGCAGCAGTTCGACCCGGCGGCGGGCATCTACTCCGGCACCGACTTCTCCTTCGCCGTCGTCCTCGGCAACGCGGTGCTCCTGACCCGCGGCACCTACGACGCCCAGGCCGCCGGGATCGGCAAGGAAGACCTCCACGCGCACACGATCGCGACGATCAAGCACTTCGCGGCGAGCAACGCGCTGGCCGGAGGCACCCAGTGGGGCCGCAAACTGTTCTTCGACACCACTTTCCAGTCCTACTTCGTGCTCGCCGCGCGTCTACTGTGGACAGACCTCGACGCGGACACGAAGGCGAACGTCGACAAGATCGCCCGGGGTCAGGCCGCCTACACCACCGCGCTCGGTTCGGCGGACGACCCGACTTCCGGTGGCTGGACGCCGAACGGTCTCACCGGAGGCAACGTCGGCGACACCAAACTGGAGGAAATGGGGGTATACGCCCAATCCCTCGCCCCGGGGATCGCCTGGGCCGCCGACGATCCCCGCGCGCCCGCGTGGCGGGACCGGTTCAGCACCTGGAGCCGCAACGAAGCCGGGCTGCCCGCCGCCGACCTGGCGAACCCGCGCGTGGTCGACGGCAAACCGATCTCGGCCAACACCGCGACGAACCTCTACGACACCTTCATCGTCGAGAACCACGGCTCGTTCGGCCCCCACTACCAAGAGGAACTGTGGCGGACCTCCGGGCGCAACGCCATCCACTTCCTCGTGGCCGGGCAGCCGCTGCCCGAGGTGATCACCGCACAGCCCAACGGGGAACGCCTGTGGGACAGCATTCTCGCGGTCATGAGCGACGCGGGTGAGCCGCTGATGCCGATGGTCGCAGACCGTGAGCACCTCTACGGCCGGGACGTGATCCCGCTGGCCTTCCGCGCCCAGGTGCTCGGCGACCGCGACGCCGCGCGGGCCGAGGCGCTGCTCGCCGACCGGCTCGAGCCGTACCAGGCGTACCCGCCGGTCGACCGGATCACGAAGTTCTCCGGTGAACCGAAGTACGAGCCCGAAGCCCGCGCGGAGCTGGCGATCAGCTATCTGCTGCACGAATGGCGAGCGCGTCACGGCGGCCCGGTGCGGCCGTCGACGTCGGCGGAACTGTTCGCCAGGGCCTCCGGGGTCTTCGACTTCGGTGCCGCCCCGGGGTTGCTCGCCCATCAATCCCCCGGCGCCTGGGCCGCGACGGTGAGCAAGCCCGGTTTCGTGAAGTTCGCCTGGCAGCCCCATCACGACGACTGGCTCTTCGTGCTCAGCGGCGCGACACCGATGTTGCTGCCCTCGGCGAAACTCGTCGCGCGCGAACGGCTCGCGACGACGTACACCCGGGTACGCGACGGGTTCGACGGCACGGTCGGAGTGCTCCGGTTCGACACCGGGTACGCCGCGCTGGCCACCCTGCCGACCGGGACCGTCGTCTACGCGACCACCGGTGTCGCGGACGGCGAAGGCGCGCTGAACGTGCACAACCTGTCGATGCCGGGCGTCCCCGGTCTCGACGGCGATCGCACGTACACCGCCGCCGAAGCCACCGCGACCGTTCCCGCCCAGACCGCGCCGCCCACCACCGGCCGCGTCGACACGCTGACCTTCGGGAAGGTCACCGCCCGGTTCGTGCGGATGCTCGGCGAGCAGCCGGACCCGACCTACGGCTACTCGGTGTTCTCCTTCGAAACCCGTTCCGGTACAACAGGTTCCGATCTCGCGCAGGGCAAGACGACGACAGCGTCCTCCGAGGACACCGGCAAGGAAGCCAGGCTCGCCACCGACGGCAACCTGTCCACCCGATGGGCCGTCTCACGGGCCGATCGCGGCCGGGCCGACAGCTGGCTCGCCGTGGACCTCGGCGCGCCGGCCGAGTTCGACAACGTGGTCCTGCGCTGGGAAGCCGCGGCGGGACGGAAGTACCGCGTCGAAACCTCCGCCGACGGGACCTCCTGGACCACCGTGGTCACCTACCCGGACCCCGCGCTGCGGACCACCGGCGGCTGGCTGGACGTCGACGGCCGAGCCGGGCTCGTCGTGCGCGGCGCGGCGAACCCGATCGCGGTATACGGCGACCGGATCGTGCTCTCCGACGGTCCCGCGGCCCCCTTGCTCGTCGAGGGCTATCCCGACGCCCAGCCCAAGCAACTCGCGGCGCTCGCGAAAGCCCCGCAAGCGTCGTGCAGCGCGGAATCCGTGCGCATCAGCACCGCCGACGGCTACCTCACGCTGATCAACCTCGCGGCGACCGCGGCGCAAGGCAAGGCATCACTCCCGCAGGACCGCACCGCGATACGCCTCTACCGCGGGGAACAGGTCGTGACCGCGACCGGCACCGGCTACACCGTCGAGTTCAGCGCCGCGGGCGGGCGGATCGAACCGCCACGGTTCACCCTGCGCGGCACTCTCGGACGCGTGGTTCCCTTGGGAGTCAAGGTGATCGTGGCCGACGCCGGGCATGTCACCCTCACCGCGCCTGCGCTCGCGCTCGTGACACTCACGCCCGACCAGGGCGTGCCCCGGCCGCTGGTCCTGCTCCCGGGCCGGCCGCAAACCGTGGTGGTCCCCGAAGTCCGGCCCTACCCACTGGCCGACCTCGCACTCGGCGCGGTGACCTTCCCGGGCGAACCGCTGCCGGACGGAATGTCGGACCCGAGCGCGGCCGTCGACGACAACGCCTCGACGTCGTGGCGGCCCGGGCGGACGTCCCCGCGCATGGTGGTCGATCTGGGCGCTGTCGTGGCGGTGGGCAGTGTCGAGCTCGACTGGACCCACGGCCGGGTCTCGTCCGCCGTCCTCGAAGTCAGCGTGGACGGCCGCGTGTACACCGACGCCGCGAATCCGGCGGCGTCCCGTGCCACGCGGACCCCGGTGAACCGGCAGGCGCGGTTCGTCGCCGTCCGCGTGCCGTCCTGGCGCCCCGGCGACGCCGACCTCACCCGGTTCACTGTGCTCTAACCCCCTCCCGCACCCCGCCCCCGGGGAACATGTCGACACTTTCCCCGGGGCGGGGTTTCCCGTTTCCCATTCCGTTGTGCGCCAGGAAACCACTGTTTGGCGGGACCCCCTTCTTCGAGGATCGAACTGCGGAATTACTTCCGGAGAACGAAAGGGGGCGAACTCATGGAACCCCACCGCAGTTGGTTCATCTGGCTCTTCACCCTGTTCGGCTGACACCCACCACTGTCGTGGCGGAGGTCCGTGCCCGCCGCGCGGCACGGACCCGCCACGGCGGTGAAAGCCTTACGAGTCAGACCATTGCACGCCGTATCCGTGTCCGGCGATGAGCCCGTCGAAGTCGACGCTCACTTCTCCCACCCGATCGGCGACGAGCTCCTCGCGCACGAGTTGGTCGTCGTCCAGGTCGCGGTGGAACACCTCCGCCACCTTCCAGATGTTCCGCGGAACCGCACCCGCCGGAAAGCGCACCCTCAATGCGAAAGAATCGCAGGAACGCTTCGGGAAGAAAACGTAATGGGTCCGCATCGGCTGACCGGGCGGTACCCGGAGCACCAAACCGTAGTCGTGGGAATCCCCGGCGGACAGCGCGTGCGGCAGCCGGAGCACGAACGCGAACCGCGTGTCGCGAACCCGCTCTCGTCGCACGAGTTCGACGCCGTACTGCACCTCGACCCCGACGTCGTGCTCGGTCGAGTCCGTCTCGCCGCGAGGCAGGGTCATCAGCTCGCGGACCTCTTCGACACCCGACGACTCCGCCACGATGAAGCGCCGCTCGAAGCACACCGGCGACTCGACGTCCATCCGCAGCAGGGATTCGAGACGTTCGACGCGCCAGCCGTCGCCGTCCGTCCTGGCCGCGGTCGTCCCGGCGCGAACGGCCGACTGGGCGAGCATGTCGATGGCGTCGTCGACCCGCCGCCGGATGGTGCGGACGTCGCGCTTCTCCAGGTCCGCCAGCCGCTGCACCCGATCCTGCAGGAACGCGCCCGGCGCGTCCGGTGACAGCGAGAGCGCGGCGACCACGGCCGCTTTGAGGTCCTGGGGCAGCTTCTTCGCCAGCGCACCGAGCCGCCCGACGAGTTTCTCCCTGATGGTGGCGGGTGAGTCGCCCGCTCTGATCCCGCAGACGACGGACAGCTGGGGGCCCAGCGAGTCGACGATCGTCGGCGACTGAACGCCCCGGCCCTTGCGAAGCGCCCTCAGCTCGACGGCCAGCGCGTCCTCTGACAGTGACATGGGCTTTCCTCTCCCCACCGAAATGGAGCAATGGTCACGACGGCATTCCGTGAGTATTCCATGTCCAGCATCTGGCAATGAATTTTCCTGCAGCGCCGACATTTGTCAAGTTGCCCGGCGTGCGCTCCGGACTGGGATCAACCGGCCGAATGACAATAATCCCCGCTCACAGCCGCGCGGACGGGAAACCGGTTTCGTCGGATCCGGTTCCCCCGCCGCGCTTTCCCCCTCGGCCCGCACCGCCGTTACCAAAAGAGAGGTCTCGAACGCGTATCGAAAAGGGTGACCAACGGCTATTTACGGACCAGCGTGTTGCCTTCGTAGCCACTCGAATGCGACAGCCGCTTGGCGTAGCAGTCGTCCTTCACGATGCCGGAGTAGTCGCACCACTCGTTCACCGACTCGCCGGTGTCATGCTCCTCGGGCAGCACGGTGATCCAGAAGTCCTTGTACCGGAAGGACGAGTACGAACCCGACCACAGCAGCTTCGCCTCCGGGTAGTGCAACCGGATGGTCAGGAAGTCCTGCCAGATCTCCGAGTAGCCGAAGGAAACCCCGCCCACCACCATGCCGGGCTTCTTCGCCGACAACTGCGGAATCCAGTAGCCGACGGTCGCTTCGACGTTCGAACTGTCGGTGGCCGCCTGCTGCCGCAGGGCCAGTAGTGCCGTGTCGTCGTCGGGAACGACCGTGCTCGTGGGCGTGGAGAAGGTCGTGGTGGTGACCGGCGGCAGGTAGCTCGTGACGGTGCCGGGCGGCGCGACATAGGTCGTCGCCGGGCTTCCGACGGTTTCCCCGTCCCGCGGCGGGTTCCCGACCGCGACGACGTTGACCAGGATCGCGATCAGGACGACCACTCCGGCGGCGACCAGCCCGAGCACCACCGCCTTCGTCGACTGGCTCCCACCAGCCGGTGCCGGCATCGGCATCGGTATAGGCATCGGCATCGGCCGGGCCGGCGGCGGGACGGCCGGAGCCGCCATCGTCGCGGGAGTGACCGGCGGCGGTGACCAAGGCGGCGGTGTGCCCTGGGGAATGCCCGCGGTGTCGGGCCTGAACACGTTCCCGCAATGTTCGCAGGAGGTGAGTCCGGGACGCTGGGGCCGCTCGCAGCGTTCGCAGGTGGTCATCGATCCTCCAGCCGATCAGAACTCGTCATTCGCCCGGCGCCGGGCGCCGGTCTCGATTAGCCGCTTGTCTCCTTCAGAGTCGTCGCAGCCTATGCGGCGTTACGGCGCGGTTCGGAAACGCCCCGCGACGGGCGGCGAATTGATTCTTTCCCCTGCCGGAGGAATTTACGGTGATTTCCTCTTATTGTCCTTTGGACATCCGGGGTTTCCCTTGGCCATCGAGCCGGGAAACGGGAAACGGCTGCCAGGCGGCCACGAGGGCGGGCATTCTCCATGGGTGCCGAATTCCCGATCTTCGGGCCCGCCGCCCGCACCCGAGGCAGGAGCACCTATGAAACTCACGGTCCCGTTCGGCCGGGTTCTCCGGATCACCTCCTGGGTCGCCGTCATCGCGCTGGTGTCCGGGCTCGCGCTGGGCGGTGCCGTCAGTGGCAGCCCGCCCAGCACGAAACCGTCCGCCTCGGCCACGACGTCCGGCTGTTCCTGACGCCGTGGCCGAGGAACTCAGCCGCGGTCGAAGTCGGGGATGAGACCGCCGACCAGGCGGATGCTCTCCATGACCTCTTCGTGGCCGATGTTGCCCATCTGCTGGAGGCACATCATCCGGTCGATCCCGAGGTCTGCGTACGCCTTCAGCTTGCGGCGGCAGGTGTCCGGACTGCCGACGATCAGCGATTCCTGCGCGCTGAGCACGGTGAAGACCTCGTCGTCGGACACCTTCTCCCCCTGCAGGATCCGGCCGATCAGCAGCTTCGCCTCGGTCGGCGCGTCGTTCGCTTCACCGCGCAGGAAGTCACCGGTCAGGCCGCCGCCGTCGGGCTTGGTCAGCAATTGCTGTTCCCGTGCCAGGTTCTCCACGAAAGCGTCCGCCGCTTCGAAGAAGTTCAACGCCGTGACGGTGTACCAGGCCGCTGCCGCCGCGGCGCCGTCGAGCATCGCCTGCTCGTCGGTCTCCGCGCAGTGCACGAAGGTGAAGAACCCGACCTGGTTGTTGACGAAGGCGCCGACGGGTTCGGCGCAGCTGTCGGCCGCGGCCCGGTAGAGGTCGATCATCCGGCCCGCGCGGTCGAGCGACTCCCACATCGTCGTGCCCAGTACGCCGACGCCGCGCTTGCCCGCCTCTTCGAACGATCCGGGGCTGGCCGCGGCCTGCCAGAGTGGCGGGTGCGGCCGCTGCAGCGGTTTCGGGGAGATCGGCACGTCGTCGACCCGGTAGTGGGTGCCCTGGTGGGAAAACCGCTCCGAGGTCCACATCCCCGGCAGCATCTCGAACGTTTCCTGCGTCTGCGAACGCACGCCGTCCGGATCGACGTCGAACAGGCGCCATTCCGGGCTCGTGGAGCGGGTCAGGCCCAGCTCCACCCGGCCGCCGCTGAGGTGGTCGAGGGTCGCCGCGCGTTCGGCCACCCGGATGGGATGGTTGAACTTCCCCGGCGAGAGAACGGCCGAGTGACCGAGCCGGATCCGGCTGGTCTGCTGCGAGATCGCCGCGAGCAACAGTTCCGGTGCGGACGAGAGGCTGAACTCGTCCGCACCGTGGTGCTCGACCTGCCACCAGCAGCCGTAGCCCAGTTCGTCGGCGAGCTTCGCCTGTTCGATCGCCTCCCGGAATCGCCGTTGCTCATGCCCGTCGAGCCGAGGGCGGGGGTTCTGGATCTCGTTGAACAGATCGATCTTCATCCGATGGCCTCCCAGTGCACCACACGGGTACGGCGCCGCACCGCCCTCTTGATCAGTCCCGCTGTGCGACTGATCCGTTACTCAAGTCGCACATCTGGCCCAAGGGCGGACAGTTCCTCCGGCACGGTCGTACCCACCTCGGCGAAGATCGCGACGGCCTCCCGCCGGTGCGCGAGCGCCTGTGCGGTCTGTCCCATGGCCTCGCGGATCCCGCCGAGGACGCTCAGCGCCCGCGCCTCGCCCAGCCGGTGTCCCGACGCCCGATGCGCGGCCACCGCCCGTGTTCCGTACGAGAGCGCGGGATCCAGCTCCCGCCGAGCCAGGAAGACCGCCGCCAGCTGGGTCACCGCCTTGCTCTCGAGGAGCCGGTAGCCGGTCCGCGCGCCAAGCGACACGGCCTGGTTCGCGTGCAGCAAGGCGTCGTCGATCCGTCGCTGCCGGAGGTAAGCACCGCTCAGCCCGGTCAGCGCCTGGATCTCGGCGTGGCGATAGCCGGTCTCGTGGCAGATGTCGAGCGCGCGGCGGAAGTTGTCGACGGCCGCGTCGACCCGGCCCAGGCAGAGGTCGGCGCCGGCCATGGCGTTGCGCGCGTCCGCTTCGGCACCGGCGTCGTGGATCTCCTCCGCCAAGGTGAGCGCCTGGGACGCCAGGTCGAAGGCCTGCTCGTGACGTCCGGCGTCGAGTGCCGCGATCGAGAGGTCGTCGAGGAGATACGACTCCGTGTCGCGCGCGCCGGCGGCATGGGTGACCGCCAGGGCGCGCTCCAGGTAGCCGATCCCGCGCTCCAGCTCGCCGAGGTCGCGCAGGCTCGCGCCGAGAAAGATCAGGTGGAGATTCTCCAGGTTCGCCGAACCGATCTCGCGATCGATCTCCAGTGCCCGCGAGTAGTGGTCGATGGCCTCGGGCAGCTGTCCCCGGTGCCAGCACATGGTGCCGATCGACGCGAGGTTCTTCGCCTCCTCGTGCCGAAGGCCGTGGGTACGGCTGATGGCCAGTGCCCGCTCGTAGTGGCCGATGGCCGTGTCGATGTCGCCGAGTTCCTTGTGCAGCTGTCCCATGAACACCAGGAACTTCGCCTCGCCCTCGAACCAGCCGACGTGGCGGCTCAGCGTCAGCGCCTGCTCCTGCTGCTCGATCCCTTCGCGGAACCGGGCCTGGCTCCACAACGCGTGGGCGAGGATGTGGTGCATGGTCGCCTGGACCCGTTCGTCACCCTCGGCGCGCGCGGCGGAGAGACCGGCGAGAGCGACCGCGTGCCAGTCGGCCGGGTACCGGCGGCGGTGGAAGAACCCGTGCACGGCGTCGGAGATCCGCCAGGCCACCTCCTTGGGCCCGTGCTCGGCGGCGTGCTGGGCGACGGCGAGGAGGTTGGCGCGCTCGATTTCGAGCCACGCCAGCGCTTCCGTGCCCTCCGCGAACACCGACACGGGCACTTCCGTCGCCGGGAGGTGCTTGGACTCCGGGAACAGCAAGCCGCCCGCGTCGGCGGCGGTGTCGACATACCAGCCGAAAAGCCGCCGACGCGCATCGGTGAGTTCGCCCGCGTCCTCGCCGGCCTCCGCCTGTTCCGCGGCGTAGAGGCGCAGCAGGTCGTGCATGCCGTAGCGGTCGCCCTCGCGCCGCTCGACGAGGTTCGCCGCGGTCAGCAGGTCGAGCAGCCGTGTGGTCTCCTCGACGGACCGGTCGAGGAGCACCGAAGCCGTCACGGCGCCGAAGTCGACCGCGGGCACCAGGCCGAGACGACGGAACAGCTGTCGTGGCGCGGGTTCGAGCACGCGGTAGGACAGGTCGAAGGTCGCGCGCACGGCGGTCTGGTCGTCGTCGCGCACCGACAACGCGGTGAGCCGGTTCTGTTCGCCCAGCTCGGCGACGACCTCGGCAAGCCGGATGCCGGGCCGCATGCCCGTGTTCGCCGCGGCGATGCGCAGCGCGAGCGGGAGGTACCCGCACAGCTTGGCGAGTTCCCCGGTGGCCTCGGGTTCGGCGTCGGCCATCCCGGGGTCGAGGAGACCGCGCAGCAACGCCGTCGCCTCGGCCGGGTCCAGCACGTCGAGGAAGAGCCGGTGGGCGTCGTCGCCGGTCCCGAGTCCGGTCAGGCGGGTGCGGCTGGTGACGAGAACGAGACTCTCGGGCGCACCCGGCAACAAGGGCCGGACCTGATCGGCGGACGCGGCGTCGTCCAGGACGATCAGCATCCGGCGACCGGCGGCCACCCCGCGATAGAGCGCGACCTGCTCGGGCAGCTCGAGCGGGATGTGTTCGGGCTCGACGCCGAGGCCGCGCAGGAGCCGGCCGAGCGCCTCTGCCGGGTCGAGCGGCGGGTGGAACGGGTCGAAGCCCCGCAGGCTGAGGTAGAGCTGGCCGTCGGGGAACCGGTCCTTGACGCGGTGCGCGAAATGGACCGACAACGCCGTCTTGCCGACGCCGGCCTTGCCGTCGATGGCGGTGATCACCACCGCGCTGCCCTCGGCCCGCAGGCCGTCGAGTTCACGCAGATGCGAGGCACGGCCGGTGAACCCCGGGATGCCGCCGGGGAGTTGCCGCGGCACGGTCCGGACCAGGGTGCGCTGCGTCGTGAGCGTGTCGAGTTCGGGGTCGCCGGCGACGACCTGGCGGTGCAGGCGCCGGAGTTCCCGGCCAGGGCCGACACCGAGCTCGGCGGCCATCCGCCGGTGGGTGTCCTCGTACACCTCCAGTGCCTTCGCCGTTTTCCCCGAGCGGTGCAACGCGACCATCAGCATGCCGACGAACCGCTCGCGCAGCGGATATTCGGTGAGGATCCCGGCCAGCTCGTCGACCAGCTCCTCGTGCCCTCCCAGCCGGAGATCGGTCCCGATGCGCTGCTCGAGCGCGTTGAGCCGCTCTTCGGTCAGGCCCGTGCGGATACCGTCCCACAGCGCGGTGGCGGGCAGGCCCACGAGCGGCGGCCCCTGCCACAGGCCGAGTGCCGTGCGCAGGAGCCGCGCGGCGAGGGAATCGTCACCGCTGTGACGGGCTTCGGTGACGAGCCGGCGGAACCGGTGCAGGTCCACCCGCGCCGAGTTGACCTCCAGCCGGTATCCCTCACCGGCGGTCTCGAGCGTGACGCCGTCGTACCCGGCCAAGGCCCGCCGGAGCCGGTGGATGTAGACCTGGATCGTGTTCCGCGCCGAGGCCGGGGCCTTCTCGCCCCACACCGCGTCGATCAGCCGGGCCGAAGTCACCATCCGGCCCGGCTCCACGAGCAGCATCGCCAGCAGGCAGCCCTGACTCACCGTCGGGTTCAGCCGTCGGCCGTCCTGGCTGACCTCGACCGGCCCGAGCAACTGAATTCCGACCACGTTGACCACGTTGACCACATCGCTCCTCACTGCTGATCATCAAGGTCGTGTCCGGTAAGTCTGGTCGCGAAGACCGCGAGCGAGACTTACCGGACACGACCTTGGACATGGTGCCTCGGCGATCGGCAGCGTGCGAGGTCAGGGGCGGTAGACGCCGAATTCGTAAACGGCGTACCCCCAGCCCGTACCGCGCTGCGTACCGTTCATCCGCACGTAACGGGCGGTCGCCGAGACAGCGATGTCGTCCGCGCCGCCGTCGCCGGTGGTGGTCGCGTAGATCGTCCGCCACGCGGCGCCGTCGTCGCTGACCTGGATCTCGTAGGCCTTGCCGTACGCGGCTTCCCACACCAGCTGGACGTGGTTGAACGCGGTGGACCGGCCGAGGTCCACCCGCAGCCACTGCGGGTCGGCCCAGTCACTGGCCCAGCGGGTGGTGGCGTTGCCGTCGGTCGCGAGCGACGGTGTGTACGGCGCGCCGTCGCCGACGGCCTGGTAGGACGACGCCGTTGCCGGGGCGTTCAGGGCGACGTTGGTCCCGGCGACCGGTGGCGCGACCACGCGGATCGAGCGCGTCTCGATACCGACGTTGCCGCGGCCGTCGCGGGCGTAGAGGTAGATCTTCCAGACGCCGAGCCGTTGCGGGGCGGTGACGGTGAACGGGCCCGAGCCGGTGAACGCCGCCGGGGTGATCGCGCCGTTGTTGTCCACGTACTTGCCGCTGTACCGGACGTCGTAGGTGATCGCGTCGCCGTCCGGGTCGGTCACGTTCGCCGAGAGGGTGAAGGTCCCGCCGGCGGGCACGTCGGTGGTGCGGCTCGTCGACATCGAGCTGATCACCGGCGGCTGGTTGCCGCCTGTCTGTCCACTGTAGAGCTTGCGGACGGAGTAGTACGACAGCCGCTTTTCGTTGCCGGGCACGAGGTTGAACCACACGCCGCCGAAGTCGTTTTCGGTGCCGTAGTGGAACATCGTCGCCCCGAGCGCGACACCGGTGTGCCCGGTGACGCAGTTCCAGGAGTTCGCGTAGCCGTCGCGTTTCTGGAGGTCGGTGGGCTCGGACGGCACGCCGTTGACGTCGTTCGGCGTCTCCCACTCCCCCGCCGGGCCGGCTTCGGTGACGATGTAGGGCTTGGTGTAGCCGCCGTCGATCCAGTCCTGTTTGACCCGGCAGACCGCGTTGTAGGCGTTGACGGCGTAGAGGTCGAGGTCCGGGGTGTAGGCCTTCAGGTAGGGCCACGCGCCGGTCCAGGCGTCGGTCGAGGTGACCGGGTGGTTCGCGTCGAGGGCGTGGATCGCTTGCGCGGCTTGGTTGACGAACCGGGCGTAGGCGATGCGCTGCTGTTCGAGAGCGGCGCCGGAGAAGCAGTTCTGCATACCCAGCAACGATTCGTTGCCGACGTTCCACATCAGCACGCCCGCGTGGCCGCGGTATTCGGTGACCCAGCGCTGGATCTCGCCCAGCATCGTCGCGCGGTAGTTCGCGTCGTTGACGTAGTCGACGCAGCCACCGCTGCCCGGACCGCCGCCCGGTTGCAGCCAGAACCCGGCGACGACCTTGACGCCGTTGGCCGCGGCCGCGTCGAACAGCGGGCGGCTGGTGGCGTCGGTGCCCCAGGTGCGGACGGTGTTGACGCCCATCGCGTGCAGGTCCGGCATGCGGGAGGCGGCTTCCGAGACGGGTGGGCCCCAGGTGAGGCCCTTGACCTGGAACGGAGCGCCGTCCACGGTCAGCTGCCAGTTGCCATGGCTCCCGGTCACCTTCGTCACGCCGGGCCCGTCGGACGAGCCGCTGGTGGTGCCGCTGACCTGGAATTCCCAGAGCGAGTAGCCGTACCCGCCGGGCCTGGCCGTGCCGTACATCCGGACGTAGCGGCCACTGCCGGAGACCGCGAGGGTCTGGATCCCGCCGGTCGCGGTCGTCGTGGCGTAGATCGAGCGCCAGTCCGTGGCGTTGTCGGAGACCTGGATCTGGAACGCCGACGCGTAGGCCGATTCCCAGTTCAGCACGACCTGACTGATCGCCGCGGTGGCGCCGAGGTCGACCTGCAGCCACTGCGGGTCGCCGAAGGTGCTCGACCAGCGGGTCCCGGCGTTGCCGTCGACAGCGGCGGACGCGGGAGTGGAGTCACCTTCGGAGCTGGACGCGGTTGCCGGTTTTCCTTGCGACAGCAGGGTTGCGGCGCGAGCCGGGGTGGCGGCGACGGTCAGCCAGGCGGCCAGCAGCGTGGCGACGATCAGGACGATGGCCGGGCGCGAGCACCCGGCGGTGAGACGTAAGTCCACGATGACTCCCGCACTCGGGGATGGGGAAACAGGAAGGCTGGAGAGCGCTCTCCTGGATTGCTCCGATATTTCGGCAAGATCGCCGGACTGTCAAGACTTCGGGCCGATCACCGGGCAGAACCGGAAATCGGCAGGTGAACGCGTGGTCCTTGACAGAAACCGGACGGGTCCCCATGCTCATCAGGAGAGCGCTCTCCCCGCCGTCACTCCTCACCGTGGAGGATCCGTGCCTTCTAAGCTCGCGCTACTCGCCACCGCTTCGGCCCTGTCGCTGGCCGCCGCCTTCCTCACCACCGCTTCGGCGGTCACCGCGTCGGCCGACGATCTGGTCACGCATCACGAATTCCAGGTCAACTGCTCGCCGAGTCACCACCAGCCCGACGACCCGATCGTCTATCCCGGCCTGCCGGGGGCGTCCCACGACCACACGTTCCTCGGCAACAAGACCACCAACGCGAACTCGACCACGCAGTCGCTGATCGGCGCCGGAGTCGGGGCGACGACCTGTCTCGCGCCCGACGACCTGTCGGCCTACTGGTTCCCGACGGTCTACAACGGCGACCAGGTGATACTCCCGAACTTCGCGCAGGTGGTCTATTACAAGTCCGGGGTGCTCGACTACACCTCGGTCCGGCCCTTCCCGCCGGGTTTCCGGTTCGTGGCCGGGAGTCCGAGCGCGACGATCGGCGAGTTCCAGAACGCCCGAGGCGCCGTCGAAGGCTGGGAGTGCGGCGAAAGCTTCCACAACTGGGACGTCCCGGTGAACTGCACCCCCGGCAGCCAGCTCAACATCCGTTACCAGGCCCCGAGTTGCTGGGACGGGGTGAACCTCGACTCCCCCGATCACAGGAGTCACGTGGTCTATCCGGACCGCGCGACCCTGACCTGCCCGTCGGATCATCCGGTGGCGGTGCCGATGATCGAGTTCAAGACCGCGTTCCCGGTCAGCGGGGACATGTCGAAGGTCCGTCTCGCCAGCGGGCGGGGTTTCTCGTGGCACTACGACTTCTTCAACGCCTGGGACGTGCCGACCCTGGCGGCACTGGTTTCCCACTGCATCAACGGCGGTCTCCAGTGCGATCCGCGCGGGTTCGACCTCTACAAGCCGGATCGCGGCCAGGTACTCGGGCCGAACTACCGGCTGCCCGGTCGTCCGTGAGCACCTCCCGGCCGCGCCGGCGCACAGCGTTCACCGCG
>NZ_DASYMU010000219.1:0-91558 GCF_036008905.1 Amycolatopsis sp.
AACAGTGTTAGAACACTGTTACGCACTCACGACCATGCCCCCACACCCAGCCACGCGGTCTCTAGTCCGTAAAGCCGTCACCACGACTCACGTCCGCCCAACGGGCGGGAGTCTTCACCGCGCGCGCTCGCCGAAGGCCGAGTTGCGGGAGCAGGGCGCCCCCGAACAGATCGCAAGCGACCTACCCATGCCACGCCCTGGTCACGCAAACTCGATGGCGCGCCTGCCAATAAACACAGGCTTCTAACCGTGCCTCACGACCCAACCACTGCTAATCCACAGCTACGTGCGCGACCAAGCAGTCCGCATCCACTGCACGGCGAGAAAAACAGTCGCGATCCACGCGATAATCAGCCCAATCCCAGGCCCGCCACCCACAGCGCCGTTCGCATGCGAGGACTGCTGCGACCAAATGGCCAGCACCCCGTCAACACTCGCGAACCACCCCCCAATGGCACACGCCCAAGCAAAAAACCACCGCCGCGTAGCCAGCGTCAACGCCGACCCAAGCACCCCGATGACAGTCGAAGTCACCGCGAACAACTGCGGAATCGCCCCGCCCTGCCCAACCAGCACCTGCCAGCCGACATGCTCACCGACCCAAGGCAGCAGCTGCCCGACGATCAGCGCGAAAGTACACAACGCGATCGTGAACCCACGACGCCCGAGTTCGACGACCCTGGCGGCCTTCTGCCCGACCTCGTCGATCTCCGCGGCCAGCTCGTCCAGCTGCCTGGAGTCGTTGTTGACGGCTTCGGCATCACTCATAGCGCACACCCACTCGTGGTCACGGGCTGGACGGCCGGCGCGCCGAACGACGGCAGCCCGAGGCCGACACCGTTCGTCTTGGGCCGCAACCCCGCTTCGACGTTGTCACCGGCTCGGGTCCGCCGGTGGGAGATCAGTTCGCCGTCGGCCACCAGGTGGTGCGGCGCGCCGTAGGTGACCACGGTTTCGACGATGTCGCCGGGGCGCACCGAGCGGTCGACGACGGCGCCTTCCGGGGCGAAGTGCACGAGCCTGCCGTCGCGCGCGCGGCCGCTCATCCGGTGCGTCGCGGCGTCTTTACGGCCTTCGTTGGAAGCGACCAGCAGTTCGACCTTGTGACCGACCAGGTTCTTGTTCTCCAGCCACGCCATTTCGTCCTGCAGCGCGATGAGCCGTTCGAACCGCTCCTGCACGACTTCCTTGGGCAGCTGCCCGTCCATCTCCGCGGCGGGCGTGCCCGGGCGCTTGGAGTACTGGAAGGTGTAGGCGTTGGAGAACCGCGCCTGCCGGACGATGTCCAGCGTGGCTTGGAAGTCTTCTTCGGTCTCGCCGGGGAAGCCCACGATGATGTCGGTGGTGATCGCCGCGTCGGGCATCGCTTCACGGACGCGGTCGAGGATTCCCAGGTACTTCGCGGACCGGTAGGAGCGTTTCATCTCCTTGAGCAGTCTGTCCGAACCGGACTGCAGCGGCATGTGCAGCTGGTGGCAGACGTTCGGCGTCTCGGCCATCGCGTCGATGACGTCCTCGGTGAACGCGGCCGGATGCGGCGAAGTGAAGCGGACCCGCTCCAGTCCCTCGACCGTGCCGCAGGCACGCAGCAGTTTGCCGAACGCCAGCCGGTCACCGAATTCGACGCCATAAGAATTGACGTTCTGCCCCAGCAAGGTCACTTCGAGCACGCCCTCGGCGACGAGCGCTTCGACTTCGGCGAGCACGTCTCCCGGGCGCCGGTCGCGTTCCTTGCCGCGCAACGCCGGCACGATGCAGAACGTGCAGGTGTTGTTGCAGCCCACCGAAATCGACACCCAGCCGGCGTACGCGGACTCGCGGCGCGCGGGCAGCGTGGACGGGAACGTCTCGAGCGACTCGAGGATTTCCACCTGCGCCTCGGCGTTGTGCCGCGAACGCTCCAGCAGCGTCGGCAGGGAACCGATGTTGTGCGTGCCGAACACGACGTCGACCCAGGGCGCGCGCTTCACGATCTCGCCGCGGTCCTTCTGCGCCAGGCAGCCGCCGACGGCTATCTGCAGATCGGGGTTGGCCTTCTTCAGCGGCCGGATCGAGCCGAGGGTGCCGTACAGCTTGTTGTCGGCGTTCTCCCGGACCGCGCAGGTGTTGAACACGATCAGGTCGGGCTTGCCGTCGGCTTCGGACCGGACGTAGCCGGCGCCTTCCAGCTGACCGGCGAGCCGTTCGGAGTCGTGCACATTCATCTGGCAGCCGAAGGTGCGGATCTCGTAAGTACGCGCGTTCATCAGCATCCGAGCCTACGCGTCTCATCAGGCCTCCATCCGGCCGGGCACGACCATCCGGCGGCGATGTCTGGCACCATCTGCCCATGGTCAGACTGCGCGGGATCAAAAGCAGGGGCGCGGCGCTTTCGATGGTGGTGCTCGTCCTGTGCGGCCTGCTCAGCTCCTGCGGCCCCGACTTCAACGGCCTGCGCGTGCGTATCGCGGCGGGCACCGAGGGCGGCGTCTACTACCAGCTCGCCACCCCGCTCGCCTCGGCGTGGGCGACCCAGATGGGCATCCAGCCGCCGGAAGTGCAGATGACCGCCGGGTCGCCGGACAACGTCCAGCGCCTCAAGACCGGCCAGGCGGACGTCGGGTTCAGCGCCGCCGACGTCGCCGCGAACGCGAACCAGCCCGGTACCGGACCGAAGTTCGTCGCGCTCGCCCGGATCTACGACGACTACCTGCACGTGGTCGTGCGCGACGACTCCCCGATCACCTCCATCGCGATGCTGCGCGGCCGCCGGGTCGCGGTCGGCTCGCCGGACTCCGGGGTCGAGGTGATCGCGAGGAAGCTCGTCACGACCGGGCTCGGCTCGTACGACGACGTCGACCACGTCAATCTCGGGCTGACCGACGCGCTCAACCAGCTGGAGCTCAACCAGGTCGACGCCGTCTTCTGGTCCGGCGGCCTGCCGACGAAGGCGATCGTCGACAAGAACGCGACGACCAAACTGCGGCTGGTCGACATCGGCGACGTCCTCCCGCAGCTGCTGCGGGAGAACGAGGTCTACCGCACCGCGACCATCCCGGCGTCGACCTACCAGCTCGAAAACAGCAAGCCGGTCACGACGCTGATCGTGTCCAACTTCCTGCTGGTCTCCTCGGCGATGTCCGACGACGAGGCGGAGGCACTGGTGCGCGGGCTGTTCGACGCCCGCCCCAGGCTGGTCGCGGCGAACCGGGCCGCGCTGTCGATCGACGTGCGCCCGGCCATCGAAACCGCGCCGCTGGAGCTGCATCCGGGCGCGCTGCGGTACTACCGGAGTATCAAGCCTTGAGGGGCAGCTCGACGGTCACCCGCAGGCCGCCACCGTCGGGCAGGTCCAGCCGCGCTTCGCCACCGGCCCTTGCCGCGACCTGGGTGACGATCGCCAGTCCGAGGCCGGAGCCGGTCACGTTCTGATGCGCGGAGCTGCGCCAGAACCGGTCCGCGGCCCGCTCCAGTTCGTCGGGACGCAGGCCGGGGCCGTGGTCCCGGACGGCGAGGGTGACCCGGGAATCATCGGTCTTGAGCGAAACCTCGACGACACTGCCCGGCCCGCTGAACTTGAGCGCGTTGTCGAGCAAGGCGTCCAGGACGACCTCTACTCCCCGCGGCGGGGCGAGCGCCTGGATGCCCTCGCCGAGCCCGCTGGTTTCGAGGCCGACGTCGCGGGCACTGGCTACCACCCGCCAGTCGGCGACCCGGTCGGCCACCGAGGTGTCGACGTCCACCGTCACGAGTTCCCCCTCGGAGGCCTCCGCCCTGGCCATCGACAGCAAGCCGTCGAGGATCTGGTTGAGCCGGTCGGCCTCCGCCACCGCCGCCTCGCGGTGTTCGTCGGCCTCGGCGTCGACATGCCCGTCGAGGATGCCGAGCCGCAGCTTCAACGCCGTCAACGGATTGCGCAGCTGATGTGAGGCGTCCGCGACGAAAGCCCGTTGCGCGGCAAGCGCTTCGCCGACGCTGGCCGCCATCCGGTCGAAGGAAAGGCCCAGCTGTCTCAGCTCGGGTGGTCCGCTGCCGTCGCCGACCCGCTCGGCTTCCCGCCCCGCGACCACCGCGGCGACGAGGGAGTCCGTCGCCTCGTCGAGCCGGTGGACCGGCCGCAGGATCCACCGCACCACCGGAAGCGCGACCAGCAGCGCCAGCCCGAAGGCGAGCGCACCGCCCGCCGTGAGCAGCAGCCACCACAACAGCAGCTCCGTCCGCGCGCCGGTGGTGGGCGAGACCGTGACGACCGCGCCGCGGACCTCACCGTCGATCAGGACCGGTTCGGCCAGCACCATCGACTGGGAGTCCCACGGCGTCAGCAACGCGCCGGGTTCGGAGCGGCGTCCGGCGAGCGCGGCACGGACCGACGAGGCGATCTTCGGGTCGGCCAGATCGAACGGCGGCCGGGCACCCTCCTCCGCCGACGTCGACGACGGCTCGCCGTCCTGGTTGAGCACCATGGCGGAAGCGCCGTACACCTCGGCATAGCGCCGCAATTCGCTGTCGAGCTGCGACTGCTGGTTGTTCACGAGCTGCCGCTGCGCGAGCGAGGCGAACCTGGAGGTGTCGGTCAGCCTGTCGAGGAAGAGCGTCTGGTTCAGCCCGGCCGCGACGGTGAGCGCGAGCGGCACGCCGAGGCCGAACACGAGCAGCGCGACCAGCGACAGGACGATTCCCTGCAGTCGGACCCGCATCGGCTAGAGCTCGTCCGGCGCGGCGGCGAGCCGGTAACCGACGCCGCGCACGGTCTCCACGAGTGCCGGCCGGGCGATCTTGGTCCGCAGCGTGGCGACATGGACATCGAGCGAACGGCTCTCCGCCGGACCCGACCGCCCCCACACCTCGTTGAGCACGTGGTCGCGGGTGCAGACCGACCCGCGCGCCATGACGATGAGCGCGAGCACCTGGAACTCCTTGCGGGACAGCGCCACGACTCGATCACTCACCGTGACCTCGTGCCGGTCCAAGTCAACCCGTACGTCCCCGAGATTCACCACTCCCGCCGACGCCGGCGTGGCCGCCGCGATGCGTTCGACCCGCCTTCGGCGCACTGCCTCGACCCTGGCGACCAATTCGTCGACGTCATAGGGCTTGACCAGGTAATCGTCCGCTCCGGCCCGCAATCCCATGATGCGATCGTCCACCTCGCCCCGCGCGGACACGACGATCACCGCGACGTCGCTGACGGCCCGGATCTGACGGCACAGCACCATCCCGTCGATATCGGGAAGGCCCAGGTCAAGCAGTACGACGTCGACCTCGTGCACTCGATCGAGCACACCGGCCCCCGACGCCAATCGCTTGATCGCCAGGCCGCGGCGCGCCAATGCCGGTGTGAGCGCACCTGCGACCCGGTCGTCGTCCTCCACGAGCAGTACCCGCACGTTTGCCCCTCCGCCCCGTGCACGC
The DNA here is from genome assembly GCF_036008905.1 of Amycolatopsis sp. Classification (GTDB taxonomy): domain Bacteria; phylum Actinomycetota; class Actinomycetes; order Mycobacteriales; family Pseudonocardiaceae; genus Amycolatopsis. The sequence goes on from NZ_DASYMU010000219.1 coordinate 5,392, forward strand.
GTGTCCGATCGTGCACCAGGTGATCGTGTGACACAGTTGAAACCCTAAGTATTGCTCAAGCGGGCTGTACAACGTGTTCGGCGGGAGTAGGTTTCCGCCAACGTGCTCGCTACTTTGACACAAAACCGGTTAGAAAACGCTCGTGGAGGCTAGATGACCGCCGCGCCGACGGCCCCGCCGATGATCAAGGCGGCCGCCGTGAACAAGTACTTCGGCGATCTGCATGTGCTCAAGGAGATCAACCTCGAGGTGCCTCGAGGCCAGGTGGTCGTCGTACTCGGGCCTTCTGGTTCCGGCAAGTCGACGTTGTGCCGGGCGATCAACCGGCTCGAACCCATCAATTCGGGTGAGATCCACGTGGACGGCCAGACGCTGCCTTCGGAAGGCAAGGCCCTCGCGGCCCTGCGCGCCGACGTCGGCATGGTCTTCCAGTCGTTCAACCTGTTCGCACACAAGACCATCGTCGAAAACGTGATGCTCGCGCCGCAGAAGGTCCGCAAGGTCAGCGGGGCCGAAGCCCGCAAGACGGCGATGGAGCTGCTCGAAAGGGTCGGCATCGCCAGCCAGGCCGACAAGTACCCCGCCCAGCTTTCGGGCGGGCAGCAGCAACGTGTCGCGATCGCCAGGGCATTGGCCATGCGCCCCAAGGTGATGCTGTTCGACGAGCCGACGTCCGCATTGGACCCCGAAATGGTCCAGGAAGTGCTGGACGTGATGACCGGCCTGGCCAAGGACGGCATGACCATGCTCGTCGTCACCCACGAAATGGGCTTCGCCCGCCGCGCCGCGCACCGAGTGGTGTTCATGGCGGACGGGGAAATCGTCGAGGACACCACTCCGGACGAGTTCTTCACGAAGCCGAAGTCCGATCGCGCCAAGGACTTCCTCGGCAAGATCCTGACCCACTGACATTATTTTTACCCGGTGGAAACATACCCACAACGGGTGAGGACAAATTGGAAGGAACCAGAAGTTATGCGGTTTAGCCGAGTTCTGCGCGTCAGCGCGGTCGTCGCGGCGGCGGGCCTGGCCCTGGCCGCTTGTGGCGGGGGCAGCAATTCCTCGAGCAGCGGCAGTAGCGCGACGAACCTCGTCGCGAAGGCGAAGGACAGCAAGAAGCTGACCATCGGCATCAAGTTCGACCAGCCTGGCCTCGGACTGAAGACCCCTGACGGCAAGTACGCCGGTTTCGACGTCGACGTGGCGACGTACATCGCCAAGGAGCTCGGCGTCGACGCGGCGGGCATCACCTGGAAGGAAGCGCAGTCGGCGCAGCGTGAGGACCTGATCAAGAAGGGCGAGGTCGACCTCATCGTCGCCACCTACTCGATCACCGACAAGCGCAAGAACGACGTCTCCTTCGCGGGCCCGTACTTCGTGGCGAAGCAGGACCTGCTCGTCCGCGCGGACAACACCGACATCACCGGCCCCGAGTCGCTGACCGGCAACAAGAAGCTCTGCTCGGTCAAGGGTTCCACCCCGGCGCAGAACATCAAGGACAAGTACGCCAAGGATGTCCAGCTCCAGGAACGCGGCAAGTACACCGACTGCGTGACCTCGCTGCTCAACGGTGAAGTGGACGCGATGACGACGGACGACGTGATCCTCGCCGGTTACGCCGCCCAGCAGCCCGGCAAGCTGAAGCTCGTCGGCAAGGGTTTCACCACCGAGAACTACGGCGTCGGCCTGAAGAAGGACGACAACGAGAGCCGCACCGCGATCAACGCGGCCATCACGAAGATGCAGCAGGACGGCAGCTGGAAGGCGGCCCTCGAGAAGAACGTCGGCCCGTCGGGCTACAAGATCCCCGAGGTTCCGGCCCTGCAGCCGTAACAACCAGTCAGACGTAAACCAGAGAACGGTGTGCCGTGCGCTGCGCGGCGCACCGTTCCCATACCGAGGCTAGGGTTGAACAAAGTGTTCGATTTCCTCAACAACCCGGACTACAACTTAGTCGAATCGTTCTGGATGACGATCAAGCTCACGTTCTTTTCCGCGATCGGCGCCATGATCTGGGGCACCATCCTGGCCGGGATGCGGGTCAGCCCGGTCCCGATCATGCGCGGGTTCGGCACGGTCTACGTGAACGTCTTCCGGAACACGCCGTTGACGGTGATCATCCTGTTCACCTCGCTGGGCCTGTCCTCGACGCTGGGTATCCAGCTCGCCTCGTCGGAGTCCTCGACTTCGTTGGCGGACAACTCGTTCCGGCTGGCCATCCTCGGCTTCATCGCCTACACGGCGACGTTCGTCTGCGAGTCGATCCGTTCGGGTATCAACACGGTGCCGGTGGGCCAAGCCGAAGCGGCTCGCGCGCTCGGCCTGACCTTCTTCCAGGTGCTGCGCATCATCGTTCTACCGCAGGCGTTCCGCTCGGTGATAGCCCCGCTGGCCAACGTGCTCATCGCGTTGCTCAAGAACACCACGGTGGCCGCCATCATCGGTGTCGCGGAGGCGTCGCTGCTGATGTCCACCATGGTCGAAAACGAGTCGGACTCCCTGTTCCTGGTGTTCCTCGTGTTCGCGGCCGTCTTTGTCGCCCTGGTCCTCCCGCTGGGCCTGCTCATGGGCTGGATCGCCAAGAAGGTCGAGGTCAAGCGATGAGTGCCCAGAACGTTCTCTATGACGCTCCCGGGCCGAAGGCCAGGGTGCGGAACATGCTCCTGAGCGTGCTCTTCGCGCTGGTGCTGCTCCTGGTGGCATGGTTCATCTACACCGGTTTCGACGGCAAGGGCCAGTGGGCGGGCGCGCTCTGGAAGCCCTTCATCGAGGGTTCCACCTGGACCCAGTTCCTGCTTCCTGGTCTGGTCAACACGCTCAAGGCCGCGGCACTGTCCATTGTGATCGCCTTGCCGATCGGGGCTCTGCTGGGTATCGGCCGGATGTCCGAGCATCGGTGGATCCGGATTCCGGCCGGCGCCATCGTCGAGTTCTTCCGGGCGATCCCGGTACTGCTGCTGATGGTGTTTGCGGCTTCGCTCTACGCCTACTACACCGACATCGCGGCGGACATCCGGCCGCTGTTCGCGGCGGTCACCGGCTTGGTGCTGTACAACGGTTCCGTACTGGCCGAGGTGTTCCGCGCGGGTATCTCGTCGCTCCCGCGTGGCCAGGCCGAGGCGTCGTCGGCGCTGGGTCTGCGCAAGACCCAGACCATGGTGAACGTCCTGCTCCCGCAGGCCATCACCCTGATGCTGCCGGCACTGGTCAGCCAGCTCGTGGTCATCCTCAAGGACACCGCGCTGGCAGGGCAGCTGACCATCGGCTACGACGAGTTGATCCGCGGCTCCGGCCCGATCACGGCCAACTTCGGGAACACGATCCCGACGCTGATCGTGGTCGCGATCATCTACATCGTGCTGAACCTGATTCTCACGACGTTCGCCTCGTACCTGGAACGCAAGCTCTCGCGGCGCAAGAAGGCCCCGCGAGGTGCCAAGCCCCTGGGCGACGCGCCCGATCCGATCGCCGTGGCGGCCGGTGCGGACTCGGTCACCGGCCGGGCCGTTTAGCTGTTTCGAACCGGCTAGGCAGAGGGGCGTCACCGCGATAGACCGCGATGACGCCCCTCTTTTCGTTTCACCCCAAGGTGATTGTCAGAATCCGACGCAGTTGGGTTCGCCGTGGCGGACCCAACCACCCCCGCTCGGCATCCAGAAATCCACGCACCACAGGTGATTTCCGCCGGTCACCTGATTCACGTCGTACCGGTATTGCTCGCCCGAACTCCAGAACTTATCCGGGCTGGTGGCGATGGGGCCGAACGGGCCGAAGAACTGGAAATGCCCCTGCGCCTCGCTACCCAGGTTCAGCTTCGCGATGAGCCGCAGAACGGTACACGTGGAACTGTTGGTGGACACCAGGATCAGCTGTGTTTCCTGACCGGCGCTTGGTCCCGGTGGCGTACAGGGAACGGGCACACTCGCCGAACCTGTTGCCGGGAGCGCGATCGAAAGAACGGCGGCGAGCACCGCGGAAACCGTCAAGCGTGCTATCCGCATCGTTACCACCTGATCGCCATCTTGACGGCTTCGTTGTCACGCTTCCGCACGTTCAACTGCAACGTGCCCGCATTCACCCGCTCACACCACCAGGTCCAGTTAGGCGCTCCGGCTTTGAACTGCGCCCTGCAGAGACCGATTTGACCGGGTGCGGTGAGATCGAAATGGTTCTCGAAATCCTCTCCCCCTGGCGAAGGAATGACGTCGACGTCGACCATCACGGTGCCGCCGGGAAAGCCCGGCGCTTCGATGTAACAGTTGTCGGACACCGGCAGAACGCCGCACTCCCCGTAATTCCCGCCCGCGACACCGGCCGGTGAAGCTTGTGCCACTCCGGTCGTCGCGACCATGGCGGCCACGGCCAATCCCGCACCGACTTTTTTGATTCCTCACGTCACAAATTGCCCCTCATTCCTGTCCCTCGTACATCCCCCACAGGATGTGGATAAATTTCCAACAGTTTCGACGTTAAGTCGATCATGATCCGATGTCAAGCAGGTCACACTTATTGATGAGAAGGGCAAATGTGGCGTGTCACTCAGCGACTCCCGGTCGGACTCGCCGAGCAGGCCACGCTCTTCCGGAACGCCGGCGCGCGACGGGTCGCCGGTGTCGACTCGTCGTCGGAGATGGTCGCGTACGCGCAACGGGTTGAAGAGCGGGATCCGCTGGGGATCTCCTACGAGCTCTACGACGCCGTGCGGCTGCCGAGGATGGGCTCGTTCGACGTCGTCACCGCTGTCTGGCTGCTGGGCTACGCGGCCGGGGAAACCGCGCTGGACGAGATGCTGGCCGGTCTCGCCGCGAACCTGACCGCGGCACACTCGTCGTGCTCGTCCCCAACCCGGATGTCGACAGGGAAGTCCTGGCGCGCTATGCGCCCTACGGCATGACACTCGCGCGGACCGGCGAGTCCGAGGGGCGCGAGAGCTGGCAGGTCCACGCCCTGGCCGACCCGCCGTTGGCACGCGGCGGGTTCACCGACCTCCGGCGGCACCCGGTTGAGGTTCCTGGTGCGGCGCTTGAGGAACGCGGCGAAGAGTTCTGGTGACCTGCTGACCTCGCCCACTTTCGCCGTCTACAGCACGAAACTGGGGGCACTTTAGCGAGAAAGTGCCCCCGTCACATCAGCCTCGCCGGAAGAGTTTGTTGCCCAGCCAGACGATCGGGTCGTACCGCCGGTCGGCGACGCGCTCCTTCATCGGGATCAGCGCGTTGTCGGTGATGTGGATGCCTTCCGGGCACACGTCGGTGCAGCACTTGGTGATGTTGCACAGCCCGAGTCCGTGCTCGTCCTGCGCCACGTCACGCCGGTCCGCCTGGTCCAGCGGGTGCATCTCCAGTTCGGCGATCCGCATCAGATAGCGCGGCCCGGAGAAGGACTCCTTGTTCTCCTCGTGGTCGCGCACCACGTGACAGGTGTTCTGGCACAGGAAGCATTCGATGCACTTGCGGAACTCCTGCGAGCGCTCGACGTCGACCTGCTGCATCCGGTACTCGCCGGGCTTGAGCTCCGCGGGCGGCGTGAACGACTGGACCTCGCGCGCCTTGGTGTAGTTGAAGGACACGTCGGTGACCAGGTCGCGGATCACCGGGAAGGTCCGCATCGGCGTCACCGTGACGACCTCGTCCTCGGCGAAGGTCGACATGCGGGTCATGCACAGCAGCCGCGGCTTGCCGTTGATCTCGGCCGAGCACGAACCGCATTTGCCAGCCTTGCAGTTCCAGCGCACCGCGAGATCGGACGCCTGGGTGGCCTGCAGGCGGTGGATGATGTCGAGGACGACCTCGCCCTCGTTCACCTCGACCTTGTAGTCCCGCAGATCGCCGCCGTCGACGTCGCCGCGCCAGACTCGGAAGCTCGCCTTGTACGTCATGACTTCCTCCCGGGGTGGCCGGCCAGTTCGGTCTCGGTGTAGTACTTCTCCACCTCGGGAAGGTCGAACAGCGCCATCAGGTCGCCCCGCATGGGCTCCTGGGGCTTCACTTCGATCGTCACCTCGGGCACCACCGGGTTGTCCCCGCCGCCGACACTGCAGACGAGCAACCTGTTGCGCCACTGGGCATCCATGCCCGGATGGTCGTCACGCGTGTGCCCGCCGCGGCTTTCGGTGCGTTTCAGCGCGGCCTGGGCGACACACTCGCTGACCAGCAGCATGTTCCGGAGGTCGACAGCGAGATGCCAGCCGGGGTTGAACTGCCGGTGACCCTCGACGGTGACCTGCAGGATCCGCTTCTTGATCTCCTCGAGCTTCGCCAGCGCCTTTTCGATCTCCTCGGCCTTGCGGATGATGCCGACGAGGTCGTTCATCGACTGCTGCAGCTCGGTGTGCAGAGTGTACGGGTTTTCCTCGACGCCGGAAGCGGGCGGGTCGAACGGCGCGAGCGCCATCTTGCCGGCGGCGTCCACATCGGACTGTGAGACCACGGGCCGATCGGTCAGGTCGCCCACGTACTTCGCCGCGCCGAGACCCGCGCGGCGGCCGAACACCAGCAGGTCCGACAGCGAGTTCCCGCCGAGGCGGTTGGAACCGTGCATCCCGCCGGAGCACTCACCGGCGGCGAACAGTCCCGGCACGCTCGCGGCGGCGGTGTCCGGGTCGACCTCGATGCCGCCCATCACGTAATGACACGTCGGGCCGACTTCCATCGGCTCGGCGGTGATGTCGACGTCGGCCAGTTCCTTGAACTGGTGGTACATCGACGGCAGCCGCTTCTTGATCTCCTCGACCGGCAGCCGGCTCGCGATGTCCAGGAACACCCCGCCGTGCGGGGAACCACGGCCTGCCTTGACTTCGGAGTTGATCGCGCGGGCGACCTCGTCGCGCGGCAGGAGGTCCGGGGTGCGCCGGTTGTTCTCCTGGTCCTCGTACCAGCGGTCGGCTTCTTCCTCGCTTTCCGCGTACTGGCCCTTGAAGACGTCAGGCACGTACTCGAACATGAAGCGCTTGCCCTCGTTGTTCTTGAGCACGCCACCGTCACCGCGAACGCCTTCGGTGACCAGGATGCCCTTCACACTCGGCGGCCAGACCATGCCCGTCGGGTGGAACTGCACGAACTCCATGTTGATCAGGTTCGCCCCGGCCCGCAGCGCGAGCGCGTGGCCGTCGCCGGTGTACTCCCACGAGTTCGAGGTGACCTTGAACGACTTGCCGATCCCGCCGGTCGCCAGCACCACAGCCGGCGACTCGAACAGGATGAACCGGCCGGTCTCGCGCCAGTAGCCGAAGGCACCGGAGATCCGGCCGTCGGTGGTGAGCAGCTCGGTGACCGTGCACTCGGCGAAGACCTTGATCCGGGCTTCGTAGTCGCCGGTGGCGGCGAAATCTTCTTGCTGCAGCGAAACGATCTTCTGCTGCATGGTGCGGATCAGTTCGAGACCGGTGCGGTCACCGACATGCGCGAGCCGCGGGTAGGTGTGGCCACCGAAGTTGCGCTGGCTGATCCGGCCGTCCTTGGTGCGGTCGAACAACGCGCCGTAGGTCTCCAGTTCCCAGACGCGGTCCGGCGCCTCCTTGGCGTGCAGTTCCGCCATGCGCCAGTTGTTCAGGAACTTGCCACCGCGCATGGTGTCCTTGAAATGGACCATCCAGTTGTCGTTCTCGTTGGCATTGCCCATCGACGCCGCACAGCCGCCTTCGGCCATGACCGTATGCGCCTTGCCGAACAACGATTTGCACACCACTGCGACGCTGAAGCCCTGTTCCCTGGCTTCGATGACCGCACGCAGGCCGGCACCACCGGCACCGATCACCACCACGTCGTAGTTGTGCCGTTCGACCTCGGTCATGAAATAGCCACCTCTGTTGACGCCCTTGTCAAGATATTCGATCCTTAATTAATAAAACGGAGGTCCGTGATCGCCCCACTGGCCACGAGCATCACGTAAAGATCCGTGAGTGTCAGGGTGGCGAGCGTGGTCCACGCGAGTCCCATGTGCCGGGTGTTGAGTTTCGTCACCTGCGTCCAGATCCAATAGCGGACAGGATGCTTCGAGAAATGTTTCAGCCGGCCACCCGTGACATGACGGCACGAATGACAGGAAAGGGTGTACGCCCAGAGCAGCACCACGTTGACGAGCAACACGACGTTGCCAAGCCCGAACCCGAACCCGCCACCGGAACCATGGAACGCCATGATCGCGTCGTAGGTGTTGATGAGCGAAACCACCAGCGCCACATAGAAGAAGTACCGGTGCACGTTCTGGATGATCAGCGGGAGCCGCGTCTCACCGGTGTACTTCGCGTGCGGCTCGGCCACCGCGCAGGCCGGTGGCGACATCCACACCGAGCGGTAATACGCCTTGCGGTAGTAGTAACAGGTCAGCCGGAAACCGAGTAGGAAAGGCAATACGACGAAGCCGAGCGGAATGATTCCGGGCAGTTCACCGAACGGCGTCCCGAAATGCGACGAGCCGGCAACACAGGAATCACTGAGACACGGGGAATAGAACGGCGTCAGATAGTGGTATTCCGGCACCCAGTACGCCGTGCGCACAAAGGAGCGGATCGTCGCGTAAACGACGAAAGTGGCCAATCCCAACGTGGTCAGGAGTGGCGACAACCACCAGCGATCGGTGCGCAGCGTGCGCTGCGAGATGCTGGCCCTCGACGGTGCGTGTACTCCGGTGCTCGCCTGGCCGGCTTCGTTGCCGGCAGGCGCGCTCACCGTTGGTCGCGCTTGTAGCCGCCGACACCCTCATCGTCGGCCCCGTGCCAGAGCGCGGGGTCGTACGGGGTGTCCGGGACGACGACTCTGTCCGCGGCTTTCGCCTGGGCGGGCACGGGAGGGACGGCCGCGTCGAGCTCGGCGGCGTCGATGTCGAGTCGCTCGACGTCGTTCGCGAGCCTGCGGACCGCGGACGCGTCGCCGTACCGGGCGCGCAACGCGCCCACGCATTGCCTGAGCTGCCCGATAGTTCGACGAAGCTCCGTGATTTCGGTGGTGGACATCGCTAACCTCCGAGTCGTTCGTCGGCAGAGCCGGATGGTGGGTTCCGGGTGCACTACCGACTCTGCCGTGCCGTGTGCACTGTGACAAGTAGCACACCCAGCGTTTCGGGCGTGATCGGGGTCACGTTCGAAGATCTTCTGAATCGATTTTGATACTGGTCGGTTCTCCGGGTACCGTGTCGAGTGTCACGACCCAGCGACGCCAGTGTTGCCGTCCGCCGGACCACCACTCACCAGTGATCCGAGCCGGAGACACCAAATGAGCTCTACCCGTACTGACCACCACGCCAAGATCCACCCCGCGGTCGCCGCGGTGACCGCCCGTATCGCCGAGCGCAGTGCCGCCACCCGGGCCGCGTATCTCGACCGGACCGCCGCCGCGCACGCCGAGGGCCCGGTCCGCCGCGGCCTCGCCTGCAGCAACCTCGCCCACGGTTTCGCCGCTTTCGAAGGCACCGACAGGGAAGCCCTGCGTGCCATGCGGATGCCGGGCGTCGCGATCGTCTCGTCGTACAACGACATGCTTTCCGCGCACCAGCCGCTGAAGGAGTACCCGGACTGGCTCAAGGTCTCGGTCCGCGGCGCGGGCGGGGTCGCGCAGTTCGCCGGCGGCGTGCCCGCCATGTGCGACGGCGTCACGCAGGGCCGCCCCGGCATGGAGCTGTCCCTCTTCAGCCGCGAGGTGATCGCGATGGCCACCGCCGTCGCGCTCTCGCACGACATGTTCGACGGCACGCTGCTGCTCGGCGTCTGCGACAAGATCGTCCCGGGCATGCTGATCGGCGCGTTGTCGTTCGGCCACCTCCCGGCGATCCTCGTGCCCGCCGGGCCGATGAACTCCGGGCTGCCGAACAAGGAAAAGGCCCGTATCCGCCAGCTGTACGCGGAGGGCCTCGCCACCCGCGAGGACCTGCTCGAGGCGGAATCGGCGTCGTACCACTCGGCCGGGACGTGCACCTTCTACGGCACGGCCAACTCGAACCAGATGGTCGTCGAGGTGATGGGCCTGCACCTGCCGGGCGCCAGCTTCGTGCACCCGAACACCCCGCTGCGGCGCGCGCTCACCGAAGAGGCGGGCCGCCGGATCGTCGAGATCTCGCGGGGCGAGCCGTACACCCCGCTGGCCGAGGTCATCGACGAGAAGGCCGTGGTCAACGGCGTGGTCGCGCTGCTCGCCACCGGCGGTTCGACCAACCACACACTGCACCTGGTCGCCATCGCCGCGGCCGCGGGCATCCAGCTGACCTGGGACGACTTCTCCGAGCTCTCGGCCGTGGTCCCGCTGCTCGCGCAGGTGTACCCGAACGGCAGCGCGGACATCAACCACTTCCACGCCGCGGGCGGGCTCCAGTTCCTGATCGGCACCCTGCTCGACGCCGGTTACCTCCACGAGGACGTCCGCACGGTCGCCGGAGACGGGCTGCACCGCTACCGGCAGGAGCCGATCCTCGACGGCGACGGCTTGGTCTGGCGCGAAGTGCCGACCAAGAGCCTAGACGAGGACGTGCTGCGTCCGGCGGACCGGCCGTTCGCCGCGGACGGCGGTCTCCGCATGGTCGCGGGCAATCTCGGCCGCGCGGTGATCAAGGTCTCCGCGGTGGCTCCCGAGCATCGGGTGGTCCAGGCCCCGGCCCGGGTCTTCACCACGCAGGACGGTTTCGCGAAGGCCTTCGCCGCCGGCGAGCTGGAGCGCGACGTCGTCGTCGTGATCCGGCAGCAGGGCCCGCAGGCCAACGGCATGCCGGAACTGCACGGCCTCACGCCGGCGCTCGGCGTGCTGATGGACCGAGGTTTCCAGGTCGCGCTGCTCACCGACGGCCGGATGTCCGGCGCCTCGGGCAAGATCCCGGCCGCCATCCAGCTCACCCCGGAAGCCGCCACCGGTGGCCCGCTCGCGCGGATCGCCGACGGCGACATCGTCCGCCTCGACGCCAACGCCGGGACGCTCGACGTCCTGGTCGAAGAGACCGAACTCTCGGCCCGCGAATTGGTGGACAGTCCCCCCGACGAGGCATCCTGGACGGGCACCGGCCGGGAGCTCTTCGGCGCGCTGCGCCGCTCGGTCGGCCCCGCCGACCACGGGGCCAGCGTGTTCGGCCCGCTCACGCCGGAGCATTTCGGCACCCCGACGCACTCTTTTTCGACCAATGCCCGTTAACCAGGAGGTAGGCAAGTGACCACCGGCGAGGACCTGCTCGACCTGTCCCCCGTCATACCCGTCGTGGTCATCTCGGACGCGGCGGACGCCGTGCCCACCGCGCGGGCCCTGCTCGCCGGCGGGATCAAGGTGATCGAGCTGACGCTGCGCACCCCGGCCGCGCTCGAGGCGATCGAACGGATCGCCAACGAGGTCCCGGACATCGTCCTCGGCGCGGGCACGGTCACCGCGCCCGAACACGCCAAGCAGGCCGCGGACGCCGGTGCGGCGTTCCTGGTGACACCCGGCACGACCGATCAGGTGCTGGACGCGGTGTTCGCCACCGGACTGCCGTTCCTGCCCGGCGCGAGCACGGTGTCCGAGGCGATGCGGCTGGCCGAGCGTGGCCTGACGGCGCTCAAGTTCTTCCCCGCGGAAGCCAGCGGCGGCATCCCCTATCTGAGCTCCGTCGGCGGTCCGCTGCCCGGGCTGCGGTTCTGCCCGACCGGTGGCATCAGCCTCAAGACCGCGCCGGACTACCTGGCGCTGCCGAACGTCGGCTGCATCGGCGGGACGTGGCTGACCCCGAAGGACGCCTTGGCCGCCAAGGACTTCGGCCGGATCGAAGCACTGGCCAGGGAAGCCGCCGCCCTGCGCTGAGCTCTTCACCGCCGGTCGTCCGAGTAGCTCGTTTACCCGGACGACCGGCTTTTTCATGAACGCCGTCGTGCCTTGATAGCGGCCATTCGCTTTTTCCGGTATTAATAGGACGGGGCCGCGGTGACGCGGGCACAGGTACTGGGGAAGCACTATTTCGAGAACGGAGACAGAAGCACCCTTTTGGGCGACGCTTCTCTGGGGGTTTCTTCTTTCGCGCGGTGACGATTCCTTTCGTCGACCGCTTCTTTCGCGCACCACAAAACATTCAGGGGAATGTGAGCATGCGAATACTGACCAAAATCACGATGACGTTGACAGCCGCTGTCATGCTGACCGGCGCTGTGGCGGGCACCGCGTCGGCAAGCACAGCCACGGCCGACGAGACGGCGCTGCCGCCGTACGTCGCGCTCATCCGCTCGGTGAGCGCGGCTGAGCTGGGCAAAAGCTGGCACGAGGGTTGCCCGCTCGGCCCCGATCAGCTGAAGATGATCAAGCTCAGATACTTCGGCTTCGACGGCAGGGCCCACAACGGCGAGGTGGTCGTCAGCAAGGATGTGGCCGTCGAGGTCGCGCAGACCTTCGGTGAGCTCTACCAGCAGCGCTTCGCCATCGAGCGAATGGAAAACGTCGCCAACTACGACGCCGACGACGACCGGTCGATGGAGGCGAACAATACCTCCGCTTTCAACTGCCGGGAAATCACCGGGGGCGGCGGCTGGTCCAATCATTCCTACGGCCGGGCCATTGACATCAATCCGCAGATCAACCCGTACATCTCGGCCGGTGGCACGGTCTATCCGCCCAATGGCGCGCCGTACGTGGATCGCACCCCCGGGCAGAAGGGCATGATCTACGCCCAGGACAACACCGTGAAGGCCTTCGAGCAGCGCGGCTGGGACTGGGGCGGCTACTGGGACAGCCCCATCGACTACCAGCACTTCGAGAAGCCGCTGACCTGAGGTCAGGGCGGTTCTGTGGCCCGCCCGGTCACAGAACCGCCTGCCGGTCGACGTCCAGCCGGGTGATCAACTCCGCCACGACGTCGGGCGGCTCGCAGGTCAGAAGCGCACGCAGCAGGTACTCCGGCCCGGTGTGCCGGGTTTTCGCGGTGGTGGCCTTGACGGCCTGGTCGAGGACGGCTCGCGCGCCGGAAGTGAGCGCGCTCAGTTTCAGGGGTGGATGCCTGCGCAGGGCCGTGCTTTGCGGCTCGCCGAGGTCCAGCCCGATCGCCTTCAGCGCCTCGTGGTCGAGGATGTCCAAAGCCGCGCGGGCGGACTCGAGTTCGACGCCGAGCGCCTTGGCCGAATCAGGATCGTGCAGGAGGCCGAGGAACAGGTGCTCGGTGCCCAGCCGGCGGTCACCGCGTCGCCGGGCTTCCTCCAGCGCGGCGGTGACCACGGCGGCGAACGGGCCACGTGCCGCCATTTTCTCGAACATCAGCTCATTTTCCGTACTTCGCGTGCACGGACTGCCGGGACATGCCGAGCGCGTCGCCGATCTGTTCCCAGGTCCAGCCGTGTTCCCTCGCTCGGGCGACGGAGACCTCTTCGACCTGTTCAGCCAGGCGGCGCAAGGCGCCGACAGCCCGCAGCGACACCGCGGGGTCGGCTGAGGCGATGGGTTCGGCGAGGTCTCCGGGATCCATAGCTGTCAGTCTAGCTTGACAATCCGGGCTGTCAGGCTAGCCTGACAAGCATGACTGTTGACGTGGTAGTAGCCGGGGCCGGACCGGTCGGACTGATGCTGGCGTGCGAGCTCCGCCTGGCCGGGGCACGCCCGGTGATCCTGGAACGACGGGCAGCGGCGGGCACACTGCCGAAAGCCAACGGGCTCGCGGGCCGGATCGTGGAGACGCTGGACTACCGCGGCCTCCTTGAACGCTTCAAAGCCGAGGCCGCCTTCGCCGGGCCTTTCCCGAGTTTCCCGTTCGGTTCGGTGCCGCTGAACTTCTCGCAACTGGACACCAGCCCGCTGCGGGGAATGGCCATCCAGCAACCACGGATGGAGCTCCTCCTCGCCGGACGCGCGGAGGAGCTCGACGTCGACATCCGGCGTGGGCACGAGATCCGCGGCCTTTCCCAGGACGAAGACGTCGTGACCCTCGACGTCGTGGGCCCCGGCGGTGAGTACCGGTTGAGCGCTCCTTACCTCGTGGGCTGCGACGGCGGGCACAGCTTCGTACGGGAGCGGGCCGGGATCGGTTTCCCCGGCACGACCGACGAAGACGTACTGCGGCTGGGTCATTTCAAAGCCGCGGACTCCGTGGCTTCGTTCAACGACCCGGAGTTCGGGAACCTGAAGCCGGGGTGGAACCGCACCTCGAACGGCCGGATCATGGTCATGTCCCTGCAGCCCGGGGTCCTGATCGTCGGTGTCCGCGAACGGCAGCACCAGGAGATCGACCTCACGAGCCCGCTGGAGCCGGCGGAGTTCCAAGCAAGCATTCACCGCGTGCTCGGCAAGGAACTGCCGCTGGACGAGCCTATTTGGCTTTCCCGGACAGTCAGCCAAGCCCGCCAGGCCGAGAAGTACCGCACCGGCCGGATCCTGCTCGCCGGGGACGCCGCGCACCTGTTCCCCGCAGGCGGCTCCGCGCTCAACGTCGGCCTGCTGGACACGGTCAATCTCGGCTGGAAACTGGCCGCGCAGGTCCAGGGCCGGGCCCCGGCCGGGCTGCTCGACACCTACCATTCCGAGCGGCACCCCGTCGGTGCCCGGACCCTGATGCAGACCCGCGCGCAAGCCGCGCTGGAGCGCGCCGAGGACGAAGAGGGCGAGGCCCTGCGCGGGCTGCTCACCAAGATCTTCGCCTTCGACGAGCCACTGAAGCATCTCGGCGAAATTCTGCACGGTTCCAACGTCCGTTACGACACCCCCGGCGCCGGAACACATCCACTGCTCGGCCGGTTCGCCCCCGACCTCATCCTGGAAACCGCCGACGGCGTCACGCGGGTCGCGGAACTGTTACGTGCCGCCAAACCCGTCCTGCTCGACCTCGCCGACCGCCAGGATCTCCGCGACGCCGCGACCAGCTGGGCGGACCGGATCACCGTCGTCACCGCCCGCTGCGGCAAGCCGCCCGCCGACGCCCTCCTGATCCGCCCCGACGGTTACATCGCCTGGGCGGGTGAAGGCTCACCGACCGGCCTGCGCACCGCACTCGCCCACTGGTTCGGCTCCGCGCGGTCACAACTTGCCCCCGAGCGCGCATAACTTGCACTCGGGCGTGCACAGACTGCACTCGGGCGTGGGTGGCTGGGCTCAGTCGTTGAGGGCGTCGTCGAGGATGGTCGACTCGGCGCCGAACTCCTGGAGTTCCTCGCGGATCACCATGTAGGACAGGCCTTGCGGGTAGCCCTTGCGGCCCAGCATGCCGAGCAGGCGACGGATGGCCGTCTGCTCGTCGACGTCGGCGCCCAGGCTGCGCAGCTTCTTTTGCACCAGCTCGCGGGCCCGGGCCTCTTCGGATTCCTGGTCCAGCTCGCTCACGGCTTGCACCGCTATCTCGCTGTCGACACCCTTACGCTTGAGCTCCATGACGAGGGCGGCTTTCGACAAACCCTTGTGGGTATGCCGGGCGTTCACCCATTCTTCGGCAAACGTCGCGTCGTTCACGAGTTCGGCCTTGACCAGTTTCCCCAGCAGGGTTTCCGTGGTCTCGTCGTCGAACCCCTTACGCAGCAACGTTTGCCGAAGCTCGTCCTGGGAGCGTGAGCGAACGGCGAGCTGGTCGTAGCAGATCTCCTTGGCCTTCTTCCACCGTTCCTCCGGGGAAAGCTCCATGGGATCGAACTTCGGTTTGCGCCCCTCTGCCATGCGCTAGTCCCTAGAAGTCGACCGGGGCGGGCGCGACCTCGGCATCCAGCTGGGCACCGATTCCGAGCTTTTCCTTGATCTTCTTCTCGATCTCGTTCGCGACATCGGGGTTGTCCAGCAGGAACTTGCGGGCGTTTTCCTTACCCTGTCCCAGCTGGTCGCCTTCGTAGGTGTACCAGGCGCCGGACTTCCGCACGATGCTCTGGTCGACACCCATGTCGATGAGCGAGCCCTCGCGGGAGATTCCCTTGCCGTACAGGATGTCGAACTCGGCCTGCTTGAAGGGCGGCGCGACCTTGTTCTTCACGACCTTGACGCGGGTGCGGTTACCGACCGCCTCGCCGCTGTCCTTCAGCGTCTCGATCCGGCGGACATCCAGCCTGACCGACGCGTAGAACTTCAGCGCCTTACCACCGGTCGTCGTCTCCGGGGAGCCGAACATGACGCCGATCTTCTCGCGCAGCTGGTTGATGAAGATCGCGGTGGTGCCCGTGTTGCTCATCGCACCGGTCATCTTCCGCAGCGCCTGGCTCATCAGCCGGGCCTGCAGGCCGACGTGACTGTCACCCATCTCGCCCTCGATCTCGGCGCGCGGCACGAGCGCGGCCACCGAGTCGATGACCAGGATGTCGAGCGCGCCGGAGCGGATCAGCATGTCCGCGATCTCGAGGGCCTGCTCACCGGTGTCCGGCTGCGAGACGAGCAGCGCGTCGGTGTCCACGCCGAGGTTCTTGGCGTATTCCGGGTCGAGCGCGTGCTCCGCGTCGATGAACGCGGCGATACCGCCGGCCTTCTGCGCGTTGGCGACCGCGTGCAGGGCGACCGTGGTCTTACCGGAGGATTCCGGACCGTAGATCTCCACCACGCGGCCACGCGGCAGGCCCCCGATGCCCAGTGCGATGTCCAGCGCGATGGCGCCGGTCGGGATCACGGCGATCGGCACGTGACCCTTGTCGCCGAGGCGCATGAGCGAGCCCTTGCCGTACTGCTTGTCGATCTGTGCAAGGGCCAGTTCGAGCGCCTTGTCCTTGTCGGGTGCTGCTGGTGCCATGGAGTCCACCTCGTTGCCGGGAGCCTGTGCGGCTCTGTTCAGAGATTCGAGTCTTGAGAGTCGAGCAAAGTTTTCGGCTGTCGGACCAGACGCTACGGGTGAGGACCGACAATTCCGGGCCTCGGCGGCAATCTGTGGATAGCTGGCCCCGCTGTGGACAACACCATAGACGAACACCTGTTCGACCGCGAAACCGACACACCCTTGCGGTAGGATTTTCTGCCCGTGTGTCAGCGACGCTCGGACGGGACGTCGAAAGACTCGCAGACGACCTGCCAAATCTCCTTGACCGGCACGCCCGCTTCGACGGCTTCTTCGACCGTCCGCCCGTCGAGCCCGCTGAACACATGGTCCCTGGCCAGCGTCGAAGCCCTGCTCGAGCCGAACTCGCCGGCCATCATCCGCTGGAAATCCGTGATACGCATCGGTTACAGCCTAGGTCGTGTCTGGTGGTTCTGTTCGATGGGATTCGTGATCCAGGTGGTTCCTGGTTGTGCCGGGGATTCGCCCTCGTACTGGCCGTACTTGGGTGAATCCCCGGTGCGACCAGGGGCCGCCTGGGCGCGGATACCGCGAACAAGACCCACCAGACACGACCTCGGCTCGGGACCTCGGCTACTCCCCCGGCTGGACGCTCTGTTCGAAGTAGTCCGCGAGCGCGCCCGTAGTCGTCGCGGCGGCCTGATCACTCGAATTCACCTGATAGATGAAGCCGGCCAAGGGGCGGTCGGTGACGGTGAAGACGAGCACGGCCGAGTTCTTGCCCGCGGCGGACGAATACTCGCCTTGGAGGCCGTTGCCCTTCCACTGGGAATTCGTGCGATCCCCGCCCGCGGACTGCAGCAGCTGGTCGGTATAGGGCTTGATCGCCTCGGCCGAGGTGCCCTGCAGATAGGTCACCTGGGTGCCGGCGCGGCCGGGCGCGGAGCACGTCGAGGTCACGCCGAGTTTTTCCGTGGTGGCGGCGGGCCCGTTGCCCATGCCGGGGGTGCAGCTGCCGGTGTCGGCGATCGTCCCGGCGAGCTGGCGCAGGCAGCCGGTGAGGCCCTTGTCGTCGCCCTGCGCCTGCTGCTTGCACTCGTCGGCGGTGTACGTGGTGACCGAAGAAGACGAGGTGAGGAAGATCGCGCCGCCGACACCGAGCACGACGACCACCGCGGCCGCGAGCGCGATCAGCAGTTTCTTCTTGCCGCCGCTCTTCGGTACTTCGCGCGCCGGCGAGTACGCCGGGAAGTTCGAGGGCGCGGGCCGCTGCTGCACCGGCTGCGGCCCGCCCTGGGGGAACGAAGGCTGCTGGTACTGCCCTGGCCGCTGGTAACCGGCGGGGATCGGCTGCCGCTGACCGGGGAAGCCGTAGGGACCGGACGCGCTCGCGGCGACCTGGCCTTCCAGGTTCTGCGTACGCATGGTGATGCCGTCCGGCGCGACGTGGTGCGCGCCGAGCGCGACGGCCGTCTCCGGCTGGTCGAGGCTCGCGGGAACGACCCCGAGTTTCTCCGAGATCATGGCCCCGACCAGCGGCAACCGGCTGGACCCGCCGACGAGGTAGATCCCCGCCAGCCGATCCGGCGACATCCCCGCCGCGCGGACCGTCTTGGCCAGCAGCTCGACACTGCGGAGCAGGGCCGGGCGGACCAGCGCTTCGAGCTCGGCGCGGGTGACCAGCACGTCGGTGAACGGTTCCGGCATCGGCACGTCGGTCTGCGGGTGCCGGGAAAGTGCCTCTTTGGCGGCCTTCACGTCCTCCTGCAGGGCACGCCGGGTGCGCCTGTCCGGCGTCGACTCCGGGCGCAGCAGCCGTTGCCAGCGCGCCGGGTCCCGGTGTGAGACCTCACGGCCGACGTGCACCAGCAACGCCTGGTCGACGTCGAGCCCGCCCAGGTCGGCCAAGCCGTCTTCGGCGAGCACCGCGAACCCGGTCTGGGTCGCGCCGACCACGGCGACGTCGAAGGTGCCCGCGCCGAGGTCGTAGACGGCGAGCGCCTGGCCGGGGGCCAGTGACCTGCCGGGGAAGGACGCGAAGTGCGCGGCGGCGGCGACCGGCTCGGGCACCAGCGAAACCGCGTTGCCCATCCCGGCGAGTCTCGCGGCGGAGAGCAGGACGTTGCGCCGGACCGGGCCCCACTGCGCGGGGTGGGTCAGGCGGACCTCGTCGGGCTGTTCACCACCGAGCTGGCGGACCGTCTCGTCGAGCACGCGGCGCAGGATCGCGGCGAGGGCTTCGTTCACCGGCACGATGTCGGTGCCGAGCAGCAGCGTCTGCTCGTCGACGCGGCGCTTGGGGTTGGGCTCGAACCGGGTCGGGTCGAGCCGGGCGCGG
Organism: Amycolatopsis sp.; assembly: GCF_036008905.1. Classification (GTDB taxonomy): domain Bacteria; phylum Actinomycetota; class Actinomycetes; order Mycobacteriales; family Pseudonocardiaceae; genus Amycolatopsis. The sequence continues at coordinate 24,329 of NZ_DASYMU010000219.1, forward strand.
CGCTCGGCGTCGCGGCCGATCATGAGCGTGCCGTCCTCGGCGGCGAACACCGCGGACGGCATGTTCGCCGAGCCGTCCACTTCGACGACCCGCGGCGGCCGGCCGTGCGCCGACAACACCGCCACGGTGTTGGACGTCCCGAGATCCACCGACAGGATCCGCACAGCTCTCCCCTTGTTCAATGCCCTGATCTTCAACGCCCTGATCAGGCCCTGGTTCGCCTGCCGGTGCATGCTCCCACGCCGGTGGGCCGCGCGTGTGCCGGACCGCCAAAGTCACGCTCGGCGCAAAAACTGTCGGTGCCGAGGCGCAAGATGGGGGTATGGCCACGGCCGACGTGCTCGATCTGTTCTCCCCCGCCACCCGCGAGTGGTTCAAGGGGGCGTTCGTCGCGCCCACCGACGCCCAGGCCGGCGCCTGGCGGGCGGCGCACGCGGGCGAGCACGCGCTGGTCGTCGCGCCGACGGGGTCCGGCAAGACGCTGGCCGCGTTCCTGTGGGCGCTGGACAGGCTGGCTTCCGAGCCCCCGCCCGCGGATCCGAAGAAGCGCTGCCGTGTCCTCTATGTCTCGCCGCTCAAGGCCCTGGCTGTCGACGTCCAGCGCAACCTGCGGGCACCGCTGGCCGGGATCTCGCAGGCCTCGCGCCGGCTCGGGCTCGCGCCGCCCGATATCGAGGTCGGCATGCGGACGGGCGACACCACGGCCGCCGAGCGCCGGTCGTTCGGCCGCACCCCGCCCGATGTGCTGGTCACCACCCCCGAGTCGCTGTTCCTGATCCTGACCTCGTCGGCGCGCGAGTCACTGCGCGGGATCGAGACGGTGATCGTCGACGAGGTGCACGCCGTCGCGGGCGGCAAACGCGGCGTCCACCTGGCCGTGTCGCTGGAGCGGCTGGACGCGCTGCTGTCCAAGCCCGCCCAGCGGATCGGCCTGTCCGCGACGGTCCGCCCGGTCGACGAGGTGAGCTCGTTCCTCGGCGGGCAGCGGCCGGTGCGCGTGGTCCAGCCGAAGCTCGCCAAGACCATCGAGGTGCGGGTCGAGGTCCCGGTCGAGGACATGGGGAACCTGGACGCTCCCGCCGCGCCGGTGGATCCGGTCGACGGGCCGCTCGGGTTCGAAGAAGAGGTCGGCCCGGCCAAGCGTCCCTCGATCTGGCCCGCGGTGGAGGAGCGTGTCCTCGAGCTGATCAAGTCGCATCGCTCGACGATCGTGTTCGCCAACTCGCGGCGGCTCACCGAACGCCTGACCTCGAAGCTGAACGAACTCGCCGCGGAACAGTCGGAACTCCGGGTGGGGCAACAGTTCCCGGCGGAAGCCGTCGGGCAGTCGGGCCTGACCACGGGCGCCGAGGCGACGATAGCCAAGGCACACCACGGCTCGATGTCGCGTGAACAGCGCACCCACGTCGAGGAAGAACTCAAGTCCGGACAACTCGCGTGTGTGGTCGCCACCTCCTCACTGGAGCTGGGCATCGACATGGGCGCGGTCGACCTGGTCGTGCAGATCGAGGCACCGCCGACGGTGGCGTCCGGGCTGCAGCGCGTCGGCCGGGCCGGGCACCAGGTCGGCGCGGTGTCGCGCGGGGTCATGTTCCCCAAGTTCCGGGGTGACCTGGTTTCCTGCGCGGTGGTCGCCGAGCGGATGGCGACCGGCAAGATCGAAGCGGTCCACTACCCGCGCAACCCGCTGGACGTGCTGGCGCAGCACATCGTGGCGATGGTCGCGCTGGAGTCGTGGACGGTCGACGAGCTGGCCGAGCTCATCCGCCGCGCCGCCCCCTTCGCCGCGCTGCCGGACGACGCGCTGCACGCGGTGCTCGACATGCTGGCCGGGCGGTACCCGAGCGAGGAGTTCGGCGAACTACGCGCCCGGATCACCTGGGACAGGGTGACGGGCGAGCTGACCGGACGTCCCGGCGCGCAGCGGCTCGCGGTGACCTCGGGCGGCACGATCCCGGATCGCGGGCTGTTCACCGTGATGACCCCGGGCTCCGACGACAGGCCGGGTTCGCGCGTCGGCGAGCTCGACGAGGAAATGGTCTACGAGTCCCGCGTGGGCGACACCGTTCTCCTGGGCACTTCTTCCTGGCGCGTCACGGAGATCACGCACGACAGGGTGATCGTGGTGCCCGCGCCGGGCGAGCCGGCCAGGATGCCGTTCTGGAAGGGCGACGCCCAGGGCCGCCCGCTGGAACTGGGCCGGGCACTCGGCGCGTTCGTCCGCGAACTGTCTACTTTGGACTCTGCGGACGCACGCACCCGCGCGGAAGTGGCCGGGCTGGACGAACGAGCCTGCGACAACCTGCTGGGCTACCTCGAAGAACAGCGCTCCGCGACAAGGCATATCCCCAACGACCGCACGATCCTGCTGGAGCGTTTCCGCGACGAGCTCGGTGACTGGCGGATAGTGCTGCACTCGCCGTTCGGCGCGCAGGTCAACGCGCCGTGGGCGCTGGCCATCGCCGCGCGGCTGCGGGAGAACCGCGGGGTCGACGCGCAGGTCGCCCACTCCGACGACGGGATCGTGCTGCGCCTGCCGGACGCGCTGGACGCCGACGGCGCGGAAGTCACCGTCGGCGTCGAAGACATCCTGCTCGATCCGGAGGAGGTCGAGCAGTTGATCGTCGCCGAGGTCGGCGGCTCGGCGCTGTTCGCCGCGCGGTTCCGGGAGTGTGCCGCGCGCTCGCTGCTGCTGCCGCGCCGGGACCCGCGGCGCCGGACTCCCCTTTGGCAGCAACGGCAACGCGCGTCACAGCTGCTGTCGGTCGCGGCGAAGTACGAACGGTTCCCGGTCGTCCTCGAAGCGATGCGGGAGTGCCTGCAGGACGTGTACGACGTCGGCGGCCTGCGCGAACTGATGACCGATGTCCGGGCCCGCCGGATCAAGGTGGTCGACGTCGAGACGCCCAGTCCGTCGCCGTTCGCCCGCAGCCTGCTGTTCGGTTACGTCGGCATGTTCCTGTACGAGACGGACGCGCCGCTGGCCGAGCGCCGGGCCGCGGCACTCTCACTGGATTCCACGCTGCTCGCGGAACTGCTGGGCACCGAGGCGATCCGGGAACTGCTCGACGCCGAGGTCATCACCGAGATCGAGCGGTCACTGCAGCGGCTCGACGAAGACAGGCACGCCCGGCACGCCGAAGACGCGGCGGACCTGCTCCGGTTCCTCGGGGACATGACGGTCGAAGAAGCGGCCGCCCGCGGGATCCAGCCCGAGTGGCTGAAAGAACTGGAAGCCGCCCGGCGGGCGATCCGGGTGCGGATCGGCGGCGAAGAGCGGTACCTCGCCATCGAAGACGCGGGCCGGGTGCGGGACGCGCTGGGCACGGCGCTTCCGGTCGGTGTGCCGGAGGCGTTCACCGAGCCCGTGGCCGACCCGCTCGGTGATCTCCTGTCCCGGTACGCCCGCAGCCGAGGACCGTTCGGCGCGCGCCAGGTCGCGGACCGGTTCGGGCTGGGCACGGCTGTCGTCACCGGCGTGCTCGACAGGCTGACGTCCGAGGGCAGGCTCGCGCGCGGGGAACTCAGTCCGCTGGGGCACGCGGAGCTGCATCCGGCGGGCATGGAGTACTGCGACGCTGCCGTGCTTCGCAGACTGCGAAGGGCGTCGCTGGCGCGGCTGCGCGCCGAGGTCGAGCCGGTGGAACCCGCGGCACTGGGACGTTTCCTCCCGTCCTGGCACGGAGTCGGCGCGCGACTTCGCTCGGCACCGACGGCCGACGACGTGCTGTCCGTGGTCGAACAGCTTGCGGGGACCCCGCTTCCGGCGAGCGCGGTGGAATCGCTGATCCTGCCTAGCCGGTTGCCCGGCTACTCCCCCGCGTTGCTGGACGAGCTCACCACCGCGGGCGAGGTCACCTGGTGCGGCTGCGGTTCACTCGCCGGGGGCGACGGCTGGCTCGCGCTGGCACCGACGGACGTCGCGGATCTGCTGCTGCCCGAGATCGAGGATTCGGTACCGGAAGGGCCGTTGCACCAAGCCCTGCTGTCCTCTTTGGACGGTGGCGCACTGTTCTTCCGGCAGCTCGTGGACAGGATCACCCCGCTCGTCGAGGCCGCGCCGAGTGACGGCGAAGTCGTTGCCGCGCTGTGGGATCTCGTCTGGGCCGGTCTGGTCACCGGCGACACGCTCGGCCCGCTCCGCGCCCAAGTGGCCGGTAAAGGCGCGGCGCACAAACCACGTCGAACCGCTCCTCGTGGACGCTACGCCCGGATGCGCGCGAGCCGTCCGGCGATGCCTTCGCGCTCCGGCCCGCCGACGGTCGCCGGGAGATGGGCGCTGACGCCGGTCCGCGAGCCCGACCCGACCCGGCGTGCCCACGCCCGCACCGAAGCCTTCCTCGAACGCCACGGCGTACTCACCCGCGGTGCGCTGGAAACAGAACGAGTCACCGGTGGTTTTTCGGGGATCTACAAGGTTTTGCGCGGCATGGAAGACTCCGGACAGGTCGTGCGTGGTTACGTCGTCGAAGGACTCGGTGCGGCCCAGTTCGCCGCGAAGGGCGCGGTGGACAGGCTGCGCGCGCTGTCCGACACCGGCTCAGTCCAATTCAAGAGCTCACGCGATGCGACCAGTGCCGTGGTACTGGCGGCGGCCGACCCGGCCCAGCCGTACGGCGCCGCGCTACCGTGGCCCGCGGCGACGGGCGACACCAAACACCGCCCGGCCCGCAAGGCCGGCGCGCTCGCCGTCCTGGTCGACGGCGTGCCCGCGCTGTACGTCGAACGCGGGGGCCGGTCGCTGCTGACGTTCACCGAATCCCAGGAGCCGCTGCGCGCCGCGGCACGCGCGTTGTCGACCGCCGTGCGCGAAGGCTGGCTGGGTCACCTGGCGGTGCAGCGGGCCGACGGCGAGCACGCACTGGGCACCGACCTGTCCGGCATCCTGCAGGAGGCCGGTTTCCGCGCGACCCCGAAGGGCCTGCGGCTGCGCGCCTGACCAGCGCCTCAAAGTGAGACCCGGCGCAAGGCGAAGATCGGGTAAACCGAGTACGTGCCTCCGCGACAACCCTAGGCACGTTTCCGGTTGCCTCCGAAAGGGAGCCCCATGACCGCCATCGACGCCGGTTCCGAAAGCACGCACCGAGTACCCGCCCAGCACGCCGCCGAAGTCGCTCCACCACCCGCCCCGGTCGGCGACCCCATGATGATCGGCCTGCCCGCGTTCATCGTCGGCTCGGTCGCCCTCGGTCTCGTCCTCGTCGGCTACGTCCCGGCCGCGGCCGTCGGCGCGTCGCTGGCCATCATCGTCGCGGCCACCGGCCTGGGCCTGGTGATCGCGGCCATCTGGGCGGCTGCCGTCGGCCAGAGCGCCGTCGCCGGGGTGTTCGGCATCTTCGCCGGATTCTGGCTCAGCTACGCCCTCCTCGTACTGGGCCTGACCCACGGCTGGTTCGGGGTCGACGCCGGTGCCGCGGTCGCGACGCAGGAACTGTTCCTCATCGCCTGGCTGGTGGTCGTCGGCATGCTGACCCTGGGCTCGCTGCGGCTGCCGGTCGCCTACACGGTCCTGTTCGCGTTGATCGAAGTCGCGCTGGTCCTGGTGCTGGCGGGCACTTCGCAAGGATCCGCGGGCGTGCTGCGCCTCGCGGGCATCGTGGTCTTCCTCTTCGCCGCGGTGGGTGTCTACCTGTTCTTCAGTTCGGCTTCGCAGGCGACAGGCGGTTCAGCGCTGCCCCTTGGCCCGGCACTGGTCCACTGACGCCGCTGCGACAAACCCTGGCGGCCTTGTCGCGACAAGGCCGCCAGGGTGCGCTGACGCTTGAGTGAGATCTTGAGCTGGCAGACCCTCGGCGATGAAAGCGCTGAGAGCTTCGGCCAATTCGGCGACACAAGGGTGGTCGGTGCCCTCGACTTCTCGGATTACGGAAGATAGGGCGGCGTGCTGCCGGTCCGTGAAGGAGGCCTTCACGGGCCGCTCAATCGGGTGGGTCGTGCCTCACAGTGAAGCGTGGACACCGGTGAAACGGTGGGAAAGTGCCACACGGCCTCTTACGAGCCAAGTTGAGTCAGACCCCGAGGGGTCGACAAGTGGTCGCCTTTCCCACCAACTACAGACTACCCAGGGAACTGAAACTTGGAAAGTGGCGGCACGGCTGGCCGACCTGGCCGGACATGTCGCGACCCGTTTCGAGGTAGACGGATCCGTGTACGGTCCGCCTGCCACTGGGAACAATCCCGTGGCGCCCCGGCGCTCGGCGCTAAAGAATGCGCGTATGGCACAGATCGAACTCGTTGTCGGCGACATCACCGCGCAGGACGTCGACGTCGTGGTGAACGCCGCGAACTCGTCACTGCTGGGCGGTGGCGGGGTCGACGGTGCCATCCACCGCAAGGGCGGCCCGGAGATCCTCGCCGACTGCCGCAAACTCCGCGCCGGGCATTACGGCCGCGGGCTCAAGACCGGACAGGCGGTGGCGACGACCGCTGGGCGGCTGCCCGCGAACTGGGTCGTGCACACGGTCGGGCCGGTCTGGTCGGCCGAGGAGGATCGCTCGGCACTGTTGGCCGACTGCCATCGCACCTCGCTGCGCGTCGCGGCCGATCTCGGTGCGCGCACCGTCGCGTTCCCGGCGATCTCGACCGGTATTTACCGCTGGCCCGTCGAGTCCGCCGCGAAAATCGCGTTGGCCGCCGTCGCCGAAACCCTGGACGGGACACCGGGAATCACCTCGGTGCGGTTCGTGCTGTTCGACAAGCGCGCCCACGACGTCTTCGCGGAAGCCGCTTCCCTGCTCGACCGGTAGCGGCACCGATCCTCTAGAGTTCGCACGGCGAAAAGGGAAAGGAAATTCCACGATGGCCGTGCGGGAGCTGCGTTACTTCGGGGACCCGGTGCTCAAAACCGTCTGCGATCCGGTGACCCGGTTCGACAAGTCCATCGACCTCCTGGTGACCGATCTGCTCGACGGGGTGCAACTGCCGGGGCGGGCCGGGTTGGCGGCGAACCAGATCGGCGTCAGCCTGCGGGTGTTCAGCTACAACGTCGAAGGCCTCACGGGCTACGTGATCAACCCGCAGATCGTGGAACTTTCCGAGGAGACCCACGAGATCACCGAGGGCTGCCTTTCCGTTCCCGAGCTCCGATTCCCGGTCGTACGCGCCAAGCGGGCCTTGGTCCGCGGCGTCGACAAGCACAACAATCCGATCGAGGTGGAGGGATTCGACGTGCTGGCGCAGGCGCTGCAGCACGAAACGGATCATCTCGACGGCAAGCTCTACCTCGACCGCCTCACGCCCGATCTGAAGAAGCAGGCGATGCGCGAAACGCGGGAGAAGGACTGGTTCTGGAAGCGGGACAAGGGTTAGCCCAGCGGAATCTTGACCACGCCGTCGACCGGCTTCTCTGGCTTGAGCCCGGCGTTCACCGCTGTCCGGAAGATCGTGTCCTGGCTCGGCAGGCAAACCGCGGTCAGTTCCTGGTGCCCGCGCGCGCTCGCGAGCACGCCGAGTCTCGCCAGCAACGCGGCGCCGACCCCCTTGCGCTGCCAGGAATCCTCCACCAGCAACGAAACTTCGGCGCTCTCGCCGGTCGCGGCCGGGATGAGCTGGCCGAGCCCGACGACGTCACGCCCGCAGACGGCCAGCAGGCTGACCCCGCGCGGCGGGACGAGCAGCCGGTGCAGCCAGCGACGCGGCACCGTCCGCATCCCGGTGTGGTAGCGCTGGAACAGCGTCGCCTTGGAGCATCGGCCGTGCAGCGCGAAGACGGCGTCCGCGTCGCCGGGCGCGCCTTGCCGGAGCACGAGGTTGGCGCCGTCGGTGCACGTCATCACCGCCGGCCCGGCCGCGTTCGCGCGCACCGCGCCGAGCAGCCCGAGCAGCGCCTGGCCGCGTGCCAGTTCGAGTTGGACGAAGGGCGCCCATCCGCGCCGCGCGACCAGCGCGCTTTCGCCGTCGATCGGGAACACCGCGCGGTGGCCGCCCTCGGTCCGCGACGGGTTCGTCTCGGCCGTGGGCACCACGGTGACGATATCGGCGGCGAGCACGTCCCGGAGGACTTCGGAGAACTTGGCGGGATCGCTCACCGCGCGGCTCGCCGAGGAAAGCGTGGCCGCCGACGCGTCGACGAGCTCACGGACGTCCGCGTCGACGATGCCGGAGCACTCGCAGCCCTCCTCCCGGATCGCGTTGACCAGATGCGGCCGGGTCAACCCGGTCGCCGGCCGGACGACGATCTCGTCGAGCACCCCGCCGGGGACCGGCAGCACCGTCAGCCCGAGGATGTTGCACTCGAGGTCGGCGAGCCGGATGGCGATCCTGGCGAGCGTGCCGGGCCGGTCGTCCATGCGGATCCGGAGCCGCCAGGTGAGGGACGTGTCACCTTCGTCCACCGCCTCCGGTGACCACGGCTCGGCGGCCTGGGCGTCCTGCGCTGTTCGAACGTGACGGATCTCCATTCCTCCACCGTCCCGTCCGGTTGTTGCCTGCCGGGGACACCGGTGTTTCGCTCGTGTCAGGCTTCGGCGCCGCCCGGCAACGCGCGAGAAACACTCAAAGTGACTAGCGAGCGGAAAGTACGCAGAATTCGTTGCCTTCGGGATCGGTGAGGACTTGCCAAGGCAGGGTGCCACTTTCGAGAGTGGTCGCGCCCAAATCGGCCAGCCGCGTTACGGAGTCGGATATTTCCTCACCGATTTGCGGCGCGACATCGAGGTGAATCCGGTTCTTCACCGTTTTCACGTCCTCTGTGCGCAGGAATTCCAGCCACGGCCCGCGCCCGTCCGGCGCACGGAGTCCGACGATGTCCTCTTCCCGGTCCCCGATCGCCCACCCCGTCGCCTCGGCCCAGAAGGCCGCCAGCGTGTGCGGGTCGTGCGCGTCGACGACGATCGCGGCGACCGCGCCCATCGCGAGGTACTTCGGGCGCGGCTCCAGCACGCAGAACTCGTTGCCCTCCGGATCCGCCAGCACCACCCACGCGGTGTCCGACTGGCCGATGTCGGCCGGCCGGGCGCCGAGGGCGAGCGCCTTGTCCACCATGGCTTTCTGCGCCTCGGCCGACGCGCTGGCCAAGTCCAGATGGATCCGGTTCTTCCCCTTTTTCGCTTCGGGCACCGGCACGAACGTCAGGTCGAGTGCCCAGCCGTCCGACGCCGGTGCCCGCACGTCCACTTCGTCCGGAAGGTCGATCGCGACCTCCCAGCCCAGCAGCCCGGCCCAGAAAGCCGCGACCTCCCGGGGCCGCGCCGAATCGATCACCACGTTGACGAGCTGGGTTCCCATGGCCGAAACCTAGACCGTGACCCCGGCAAAACCAGCGTTGCTTCCCCGCAAAACCGATTCACCGTGTCGCCAGCCTGAGCAACGCCCAGAGTTGCGCCGCCGCGTCGTGCTGTCCGCGGACCTTCACCGACAGCAAGGACGCGCGGCCCCACAGCCAGAGGTAGACCTGCATCGGCGTGGCCGTCACCACCGCGTCCGCCTGCGAAGCCTCCCGCGCCGAACAACGCCACGCGGTGGTCTCGCCCGGCCCGGCCCTGGCTATCCAGTGGTGACCGCCGGTCTTGATGCCCACCGAACCCGCCTTCGTCCCGGAAAGCCCCAGCAGCGGCAGCTTCTGGGCGAACCACAACGCGAGTACCTCGTCCACGCCGTCCAGTGCCACGTCTTCCGCGACCTCGGCGATCTCCGCCCCGGACGCGGCTTGGACGTCGATCCGGTGGATCGTCGTCTCGTGTGCCATCCGGCGGCCCCAGAAACCGTAGGTGCGGTCCGCGGGCCACCACGTCGCGGCGTGGTCCTCCGGGTCGTGGGCCCTCAGCTGTCCGAGCAGATCCTGGTGGCCTTCCAGGAAGTACTCGACGGTGGACTGGCCAGGCGGCGGATCGCGGTCCCACTGGGTCGGGCGGTGGCCTTCGATCAGCCAGCCCCTTGCCATGCGGTACACGCTGCCCACGTGCCGGGCCGTCTCACCGATGGTCAGTCCGGGGCAGGTCGGCACCGGCGCCTCGGCCGACGCGCCGCGCACCACCTCCGCCAGCGCCGCACCCTCAACGGCGAGCACTTCGAGCAGCGTGCCGTTGTCGATCATCGACTGTCCCATCAATCACCTCCGTGCACCACTCGCCGGGCCAGCTCCAGGAACTGGTCGCTCTGGCGGAGCAGGTCGTCGGCCATCCCCGGGGTCAGCCGCCCGGTGATACCGGCCTGCACGGCGGCTTGGGTCGCGGAGTTCGCGGCGAAGAAGATCGCCCACTCCCGCAGCTCCGGGGCGGCGGTTTCGAGCAGCACCCAGACGCTGGCCGGCTTGGCGCGGCCCCGGTGCGGCCTGCCCCGCGCCGCGAGCACGGCGGCCGCCGCGCGCAGTGCGGACAGGTACGAACCGGTGAACCGTTCGGCCGGATCGGTTTCACTTCCGGCTTCGGCCAGACCACGCCTGGCCTGCGCGAGCAACGCCACCGCCGCCGGTGCCGCCGGTGGGCGGAACGGCATCGGCAACGCCGGTTGCCCGGCGTCTTCTCGGGACACGACTGCTACAGACATAGCCCCTCCTTCGGCTTGGAGCCCGTACTCAGGCGGCATCCGGTGGCGGGACGCTTCCCCCGCTCCCGCCACCGGACGTCGATCGGTGCGATACCCCACCGAACGTCGAACGTGTGTTCGAACATCTCCAATGTAGCCCGAAACTGTTGACTCTTTCAACCTCGTGACGTATTCGACATCCGGCGACCAGGGGATACTCCGTCGCCGGGCAAGAGGTGCCCGTGGTCTCATGTCTGAATGAGCACGCTCGACCACCCCGCGATCGCCAAGGTCGCCGCCGCCCTCGCCGAAGCCGGCCAGCACGCCGCCGCCGACGGGATCCGCATCCTGCCCGCCGAGGTCCGCACCGCCGTCCACGCGGCCGAAGCGCTCGACGTCGTCCCCGGCGCCATCGCGAACAGCCTGATCTTCGAAGCCGTCTTCCCCGATCGGGTGGAAGCCATCCTCGCGCTGACCTCCGGCGCGCACCGGGCGGACACCGAGCACCTCGCGACGCTGGTCGGCGCGACCGAAGTCGGCAAAGCGGACCCGGCGTTCGTGAAGGAGAACACCGGCCAGGTGATCGGCGGGGTCGCCCCGATCGGCCACCCCAAGCGGCTCATCACGCTGGTCGACACCGCCTTGCGGGACTACGACGTGGTGTGGGCCGCGGCCGGGCACGCGAAGTCCGTCTTCCCTACCACCTTCGACGAGCTGCTCGTGCTCACCGGGGGCACCGCCGCGGACGTCGCGGCGGACGGGCAAGATACTCAGCCGTGACCGCGACGTCTTCAACCCGCTTCGTACAGCTCTCGCCGGAGGACTTCCGGGCGAGGCTGCCGGAAGCGCTCAAGCTCTACGTGAGTGCGATGCGCTACCCCGAAGGCACCGCGGAACAGCGTGCGCCGATGTGGCTGACGCACGCGCTGCGCGAGGGCTGGCGCTGCATGGCGGCCTTCGACGAGGACAACACGATGCTGGGTCTCGGCTACGGCTACCGCGGCAAGGCCGGGCAGTGGTGGCACGAGCAGGTCCGCCGCGGCCTGACGCGCCAGGACGGCGACGAGGTCGCCCACCACTGGCTCACCGACTACTTCGAGCTGACCGAGATCCACGTGCGCCCGGAGAACCAGGGCAAGCGCATCGGGGAAGACCTGCTGAAGATGCTCCTCGACGGCGTGCCGAGCGCGAACGTGCTGCTCTCCACCCCCGAGGGCCCGAGCCGGGCGTGGAAGCTGTACCGCCGGGTCGGCTTCGTCGACGTGCTGCGCAACTACCACTTCGCCGGGGACCCGCGCCCCTTCGCCATCCTCGGCCGCCCTCTCCCCCTCGACTCCTGAAGCTCCTGAAGCTCCTGAAGCTCCTGAAGCGGGAGCAAGGGACCTTTACTACCGCCAAACGGCAGTAAAGGTCCCTTGATGCCCTCCTTTAGCGGGGCTCGGGGCGCCAGTAGCTCACGGCGAGCGCGCCGACGAGCAGGGCGGCGCCACACCAGCCGACCACACCGAGCCGCTCGTGCAGCACCAGCGCCGAGAGCATCGCGGCCGTCAGCGGCTCGAGCAACGCCGAGAGCGCGGCCAGTACGGGATGCGCGCTGACCAGCCCGCGGAAGTACGCCGCATAAGCCAGCGCGGTCGGCACCAACCCGAGGTAGACGGCCAAGCCCAGGACGTCGGCATGGAACGGCATCGCCAGCCCGAGCGACCCCGCGACGGGCAGCAGCACAAGACCGCCGATCAGGCAGCCGAACGCCGTGGTGCGCAGGGGCTCCAGGCCGTCGACCTGGTTCGCCGTCACCAGGGTCAGGGTGGCGAACCCGGCTCCGGCGAGCAGCGCGAACACGACCCCGCCGATGAGCCGCCAGTCCACGGAGGCACCGTCGGGTGACCACCTGAGCAACACCAGGCCGACCAGCGCGACCCCGATCGAAACCAGCGTCGCCGCGCCGGGCACGCGGCGTTCGCGAACCGCCGTGACGACGGCGACGAACACCGGCGCGCCCCCGATCGTCGTCATCGTCGCGATGCTCACCGAACTCAGCGAGACCGCGAGGAAGTAGCTCGCCTGGAACAGCCCGAGCAGCCCGCCTGCCACGAGTAGACGTCGAAATGCGGCGCGGGTCCGCGGGAACTCCCGCAGCCCGCCGGTCAGCCACAGGAAGAGCACGGCGAACGCGCCGCCGAGCAACAACCTATAGGTGGCAACGGAAAGCGGGTGAAGGCCCGCTTTCGCGGAGAGCAGGGAACCGGACAGACCACCGGTCCCCCAAAGAATCCCGGCGAGGATCAGCGCCAATCCGGATCGATTGCGCGTGGCTGGGACAACAGCGACTGAAGACATGAAGGAACGCTCCTGCGTCGAGGGAGTGGGAAAGACGACGACGCGGGGCGTGGGTTCAGGTGAGAACCGAGAAGCCGGACGCCCCGCTCAGGGACGCGGAGGCGGAGTGGCGAGAAAGATCCGGTGCATGGCGGGAACCTAACACGAAGCCGAAGGGACTTTGCCTGCTTTATCGGGGGTGAAAGGGACTTTCACGGCCCAGAAGGCCGCGAAAGTCCCTTTCAGCCCGCTAGTCGAGCTGGGCGAGCTGTTCGCGGAGGGTGTCGAGACCCATACCGCCGAGCTTGAGCGCGCGGGTGTGGAAGTCCTTGATGTCGAAGGCGTCGCCCTGCCGCAGCTTGGCGTCCTCGCGGGCGGCCAGCCACAGCCGTTCGCCGATCTTGTACGCCGGTGCCTGCCCCGGCCAGCCGAGGTAGCGGTCGATCTCGTCGCGGACGTGGTCGGCGTCGGTGATCGTGCGCGTCAGCATGAACTCCAGCCCGAGTTCGGGCGTCCAGCGCTCGCCCTCGTGGAACCCGGTCCCGGCGGGGATCTCGAGTTCCAGGTGCATCCCGAGGTCCACGACCACCCGCGCCGCGCGGAACAGCTGGTCGGACAGCATGCCGAGCAGGTCGCCGTCGTCGGTGAGGTAACCGAGGTCTTGCATGAGCCGCTCGGCGTAGAGCGCCCAGCCCTCGCCGTGGCCCGAGGTGAACCCCATCAGCCGCTGGAACTTGTTCAGCGAAGCGGCCTGGTACACCGCCGTCGCGATCTGGAGGTGGTGGCCAGGGACACCCTCGTGATAGACGGTGCTGACCTCGCGCCAGGTCGGGAACTCGGTCTTGTCGGGGTTCACCGACCACCACATGCGGCCCGGACGGGTGAAGTCCTCGTTCGGGCCGGTGTAGTACGCGCCGACCCCGCCGCCGGGCGGCGCGATCTTGCACTCGAGCGCCATGAGCGCGTCGGGGATCTCGAAGTTCTTGCCGCGCAACGACTTCAGCGCGTTGTCGGACAGGCTCTGCATCCACTCCTCGAAGGCGCCCTGGCCCTGGACGAGATACTTCGGGTCGGCGTCGAGGACGGCGGCGGCTTCGGCGAGGGTCGCGCCCGGCTTGATCCGCTCGGCGACGGCGAACATCTCGGCCTCGATCCGGGAGAACTCGGCCCAGCCCCACTCGTAGGCCTCGCCGAGGTCGAGCGCGGTGCCGGTGAAGTAGCGCGACCACAGGCGGTAGGCATCCTCGCCGACGGCGTCCTTCGTCGGGGCGAGGGGCGCGAGCTCGGCACGGAGGAATCCGGCCAGTTCGGCGTACGCCTCCTGCGCGACGCGGGCGTTGTGGGCGAGCTCCTCGCGGAGTTCGTCGGAGACGTCCTTGGCGCCCTCGACGAACGCGGTGAAGAAGCCCTCTTCGCCGCCCAGCCCGGCCCAGGTTTCGGCCTGCTCGGCCACCTTGCCGACCTGGCGGAGCGCGGACACGTGGCCCTTTTCGGCGGCGGCGAGCAGCGAGCTGCGGAGGCCGTCGAGCGCCTTCGGCAGCTTGCTCAGCCGGGTGGAGATGGTGGCCCACTGCCCGGGGGTTTCGGTCGGCATGAGGTCGAAGACCATGCGCAGGTCCTGCACCGGGCTCGAGATCACGTTGAGCGAAGCCAGATCGAGACCGGCGTCGTGGATCTCGAGCTCCAGGCCGATCCGCTCGAGGAACATCGCCTTGGCGGCGCGCTCGCTGTCGTCGGCGGGCTCGGCGGCTTCGACCGCTTCGACCGCGCGGCGACTGATCGCGGCCCGCGCTTCGTACCCCTGCGGGGAGTAGTCGGTCAGCTGGTCGTCGTATCCGTCGATGCCCACCGAGGTCGCCGTGACGGGATCGGCCGCCGCGTACTCGTCGACGAAACGATCACAGATCTGGTGCACACCGTGCGTGATAGAAGCCATAGCCGCACGCTACCGGGCCCCGCTCAAACCGCCGATAGCCGATTAAGCGCGAGCGGGGACGAGGCCCAGCCTGCCGATGAGTTCGCTCGTCGCCTTGGACCGGTTGAAGGTGTAGAAGTGCAGGTTGGGCACGCCTTCGGCGATCAGCCGCTCGCAGAGTTCGGTGACGACGTCCATGCCTTCGGCGCGGAACGCCTTCGGATCTTCGGACAGCGGTTCGAGTCTGTCCAGCAGTGTCTGCGGCGCGGGCGCGCCGGACAGCCGGATGGTCGTGTGCAGCGTCCGCAGCGTGGTCAGCGGCATGATGCCGGGGAGCATCAGCGCGTCACAGCCGGCCGCGGCGACCCGATCCCGCAGCCGCAGGAAGATCTCGGGCTCGAAGAACAGCTGCGCGATGGCGAAGTCGGCGCCCGCGCGGAGCTTGCGGACGAGGTACTTGGTGTCGCTCTCCAGGTCCGGCGAGCGCGGATGCCCGTACGGGGAAGCGGACACGCCGACGCAGAAGTCGCCGAGGGAACGGACCAGCTCGACGAGCTCCTCGGCGTAGTTGAGGCCGTCCGGATGCGGGATCCACTCGCCGTACGGGTCACCCGGCGGGTCCCCGCGCAGCGCGAGGACGTTGCGCACGCCGACGGCGGCGTACCACCCGATGACGTTGCGGAGCTCGGCGACGGAGTGGTTGACGGCGGTGAGATGCGCCATCGGCACGAGCGTGGTCTCGGTGGCGACGCGGGCGATGCTGCGGATCGTGCCGTCGCGGCTGGACCCGCCGGCGCCGTAGGTGATCGACATGTACGCCGGGTCGTAGGACTCGAGCTCGCGGATCGAGCGCCACAAAGTGGCCTCGTCGGCCTCGTCCCGCGGGGGGAAGAACTCGATGGAGAACTGCGGGCCATCGCCCTGCAACCGCTCGACCACAGACGTCATGCAAGTCATCATATCGGGCGTTCGCCCGCGATCTGGGAATCGTCTCCCGAGGAATGGAACGCGGATACTGGTAGACGTGAGCGACACAGACGAGGACGTCCGGCTGGCCGTGTACCACTCGTTCGCCACCCGGGGAGTGCCGCCGGCCGCGGCCGAGCTCGCCGCCGTGGCCGGAGGGTCCCTAGCTGTGGCGAAGCACGCTTTGCACCGCCTGGCCGACGCGCACCACGTCGTGCTGAACGAGTCCGAGCACATCGTGATGGCCCATCCGTTCGCCTCGATCCCGCTCGGATTTTCGGCAATGGGGAAGAACACGCTGTGGTGGGGCGGCTGCGCGTGGGACTCGTTCGCCATCCCCCACCTGGTCCCGGACGAGCCGGAGGTGCTCGTCGCCACCCGCTGCCCCGGCTGCGCCGAACCGCACGCCTGGGTCGTCGGCCGCGAAGCCCCGCCGCCCGGCTCTCAGGTGGCGCACTTCCTCGTTCCCGTGCGACGGATCTGGGACGACGTCGTGCACACCTGCGGGCACCAGCGCGTCTTCTGCGGGGAGTCCTGTGTGGACGGCTGGCTGGCCGCGTCGGGGAACACCAAGGGCTACGTGATGGACCTGCCGACGCTGTGGAACCTCGCGTCACGCTGGTACGAAGGCCGCCTCGACCACGGCTACCGCCGTCGCTCCCCGCAGACGTCGGCCGCCTACTTCGCCTCCGTAGGCCTGACCGGCCCCTTCTGGGCACCCTGAGCCTTTCGCCATCTGTCGACAGATGGCGATGGTTGCGGACGCGGGGTATGTCGGGAGGGGCGGGCGGGGCGTGAGATCGTGGGGTATGCAGAAGCCGAAGCTGACGCCACTCCAGTTCCGCAATCTCCTGACGGCGGCGTTGATGGCGGCCGCGTTCGTCTGGAGTCTCACCATGGGCGTGTGGTGGCTGTCGGCCATCCTGGGGTTCGGCTGCGCGTTGTCCCTCGCTTCGGCCTACCTCAACCGGCCGCGGATCACGCCTTAACCCATACCGAGTCGACTCCGCCACATCTAGGGCACCCCGCGATGACGGGAGGCCGGGGTTCGCGGACGATAGAGCCATGAGCGAGCTCGGCTACGACGCAGACCTGCCGGCCCATGTCGAGCGGGCGCTCGGCGCGTTCCTCGGCCGCGCGGGCGAGGAGATCTGCCGGACCGAGCCGAGCGTGCACACCGGGATCGACGCGCTCAGCGAGTTCGTGCTCGGTGGAGGCAAGCGCTTGCGTCCCACGTTCGCCTGGTGGGCGTGGCGCGGCGCGGGCGGCGACCCGGCCGGTGCGGACGCCGAAGGGGTCGTGCAGGCGGCGGCCAGCTTGGAGCTCATCCAGGCCTGCGCGCTGATCCACGACGACCTCATCGACTCCTCCGACTCCCGCCGCGGCTCCCCGACGGTCCACATCGCCTTCGCGAAGCACCACGCGGACAACGGCTGGCTCGGTTCGCCCGCCACCTTCGGCCTCGCCGCGGCGGTGCTGATCGGCGACCTCGCGCTCGCGTGGGCCGACGACATGTTCGCCGACGCCCCGCTCCCGCCCGCCACCATGGCCCGCGCCCGGCCCGCGTGGCGCGCCATGCGGACGGAGGTCCTCGCCGGGCAGTACCTCGACATGCGCACGCAGGCCACCGGGGACACCTCCGTCGAGGCCGCGCTGCGCATCGACATGCTCAAGACCGCCGCGTACACCGTCCAGCGGCCCCTGCACCTTGGCGCCTCACTCGCCGGTGCCGACGACGAACTGATCGGCACGCTGCTCCAGTTCGGCGGTGACGTCGGCGTCGCCTTCCAGCTGCGCGACGACCTGCTCGGCGTGTTCGGCGACCCGTCGGTCACCGGCAAGCCCGCCGGGGACGACCTGCGCGAGGGCAAGCGGACGCTGCTCGTCGCGCTCGGCTTGGAGCGCGCCGCGCAGCAAGGCCGCACCGGCGCGGTCACGGTCATCACCGATGCCATCGGCAACGCGGACCTCGCCGACACCGATGTCGACAATGTGCGGCAGACGCTGGTGGAGGTCGGCGCGGTGGACGCCGTCGAGCAGCGCATCGACGAGCTCACCGGCACCGCGATGGCCGCGCTGGACCGCGCGCACCTGGCCGGCCCCGCGCCCGCCGAGCTGACCGAACTGGTGGTCAAGGCCACCAAACGGGCTTATTGACATGGCAGGGCGCGAAGCGTCTCCGTTGAGGGTGGTGGTGGGCGACGGGAGGGCGCGGACGGTCACGGGGGCGACCGATCACGTCGTCGTCATCGGCGCCGGGCTGGCCGGGCTGTCGGCGACCCTGCACCTGCTCGGCGCGGGCCGGAAGGTCACGCTGCTGGAACAGGATCCGCGTCCCGGCGGCCGCGTCGGGCGGCGCAGCGAGGGCGGCTACTCCGTCGACACCGGCGCCAGCGTGCTCACCATGCCCGAGCTGCTGGACGAAGCGTTCGCGGCTGTCGGCGAGACGCTGTCGGACAACCTCGCGCTCACCCGGCTCGATCCGGCCTACCGCGCGCATTTCGCCGACGGCAGCACGATCGCCGTGCACACCGGAGCCGCCGCGATGGAGGCCGAGATCCGGGCTGTGGCCGGGCCGCGCGAAGCCGAGGGCTACCGGCAGCTCCGACGCTGGCTCACCGAGCTTTACGCGGCGCAGAAGGACCATTTCATCGGCGCCAACTTCGATTCTCCGCTCGATCTCGTCCGACCGGAGCTGGCGAAGCTCCTCGCGCTGGGCGGTTTCGGCAGGCTGGGCCCCAAAATCGGCCGGTTCCTGCACGACGACCGCGTCCGGCGGCTGTTCTCGTTCCAGTCGCTCTACGCCGGCCTCGACCCGATGCGCGCGATCGGCGCGTACGGCGTCATCTCGTACATGGACACCGTCGGCGGGGTGTTCTACCCGGCGGGCGGGATGGGCCGGATCGCCGAAACGATGGCCGCCGCGGCCGAACGCGCGGGCGCCGAGCTCCACTTCAAGACCGAAGCCGCTTGGCTGGAACGGGTTTCGTCGCGCGTCCGCGCGGTCCGCACGCGGTCGGGCGAGCGCATCGAGTGCGACGCCGTCGTGCTGGCGACCGAACTGACCGGCGCGTACCGGCTGCTCGGGACACGGCCTCGACGCCCGGTGCCGTTGCGCTTCTCCCCCTCGGCGGTCGTCGTGCACGGGCACACCGGCCACAGCTGGCCGGAACTGGACCACCACACGATCTTCTTCGGCGACGCCTGGGCGAAGACGTTCTCGGAGATCATCCGCGAGGGCTCGCTGATGAGTGATCCGTCGCTGCTCGTCACCCGCCCCACCGCGACCGACCCGGCGCTCGCCCCCGACGGCAGGCAGGTGGTCTCAGTGCTGGCGCCCGCGCCGAACCTGCACCGCGGCCGCGTCGACTGGGCACGCGTCGGCCCCGCGTACCGCGACGAGCTGCTCAAGACGTTGACCTCCCGCGGGCTCACCGGGTTCGACGGCGAATTCGAGGTCACCGAACTGGTCACGCCACAGGACTGGGCGGCACGCGGACTCGCCGCGGGCACGCCGTTCTCGCTGGCGCACACGTTCGCGCAGACCGGCCCGTTCCGGCCGGGAAACCTGGTGCGGGGCGTGGAAAACGTCGTCCTCGCCGGCTGCGGCACCACCCCGGGCGTGGGCATCCCGCCGGTGCTGATCTCCGGCAGGCTGGCGGCGGCGAGGATCACGGGCCGGTGAGCGAGCTCAGTGCCGCGGGAATCTCGGACCCGGTCCTGCGCGCGGCGTACCGCGAATCCCGCCGCATCAACGCCCATCACGGCCGCACGTTCTTCCTGGCGACGAAACTGCTGCCCGCGCGGGCCCGCCCGGCGGCGCACGCACTGTACGGATTCGCCCGCGCCGCCGACGAAATCGTCGACAACCCGCCCCCCGGCAGCGATCCGGCCGCCGGGCTGGCGAAGATTTCCGCGCAGCTGGACGCCGTGTTCAGCGGCGAACGCCCGGTTGACCCCGTCCTCGCCGCGCTGACCGACACCGTCGGCCGTTACGACCTCGACAGGGATCTCTTCGACGCGTTCCTCCACTCGATGCGGATGGACCTGACGATCACCGGATACGCGACATATCCGGCGCTGGCCGAGTATGTCTACGGTTCGGCGGGTGTCATCGGGCTGCAGATGCTGCCGGTGCTCGGTACCGTCGGCGCCCCGGCGGAAGCCGCCCCCGCGGCGGCCGCGCTCGGCGAAGCCTTCCAGCTGACCAATTTCCTGCGCGATGTCGGCGAAGATCTTGACCGCGGGCGACTTTATTTGCCGATCGATGAACTTTCGGCGTACGACGTGGACCGCGAGCTGCTCGTCTGGTCGCGCCGCCACGGCAGGACCGACCGGCGGATCCGGCGCGCGCTGGCGTGCGCCGTGTCTCGCACACGCGCGATCTACCGGCGTGCGGAGGTCGGTATTCCGTTGCTGCGCAAGGAATCCCGGCCGTGTGTCCAAACAGCACTGACGCTTTACGAAGGCATCCTGGACAAGATCGTCGCGGCCGATTACGACGTGCTGAACCGGCGCGCGGCCGTCTCGCGGGGACGCCGTCTCGCTGTCGCCGCCCCGAACCTCCTCCGTGCTTGGACGAGCGGAACCGGGTCGATCGGCCGTAGGCTTCGATCATGACTTCAGCGACAACCAGGCCGGTCCGGATCGGCCTGCAGATCCAACCCCAGCACGCCGACTACGCCAAGATCCGTCAGGTCGCGGCGGAAGCCGAGGAACTCGGCGCCGACATCCTGTTCAACTGGGACCACTTCTACCCGCTGTTCGGCGAGCCCGAGGGCAAGCACTTCGAGTGCTGGACCATGCTGGGCGCCTGGGCGGAGGCCACCTCCCGGGTCGAGATCGGCGCATTGGTGACCTGCAACAGCTACCGCAACCCGGAGCTGCTCGCCGACATGGCCCGCACGGTCGACAACATCAGCGACGGCAGGCTCATCCTCGGCATCGGCTCCGGCTGGTTCGAAAAGGACTACGACGAGTACGGCTACGAGTTCGGCACCGCGGGCGGCAGGCTCGACAACCTCGCCGAGTCCCTGCCCCGGATCGAAAGCCGCCTCGCCAAGCTGAACCCGCAGCCCGTGCGCAAGATCCCGGTGCTCATCGGTGGCGGCGGCGAGAAGAAGACCCTCAAGCTGGTCGCGAAGCACGCCGACATCTGGCACGGCTTCGGCGACCCGGAGGTCGTCTCGCGCAAGGTGAAGATCCTCGACCAGCACTGCGCGGACGTCGGCCGCGACCCGTCGGAGATCGAGCGCTCCGTGGGCGTCGGCGACGGCGATCCCGAGGTGCTCGGCACCCAGCTGCGCGAACTCGGCGTCTCGTTGTTCACCGCCAACGCGGGCGGCCCGGACTTCGACCTCGGCCCGCTCCGCCGCTGGATCGAGTGGCGCGACAAGCAGAACGCCTAGGGTACCGGCCCAAAAGTGGCATGAAGGGACCTTTCATCTCACTCTGTGGAAGACACAGCCTGAGATGAAAGGTCCCTTCATGCCACGGGAACGTCGGTGAAGCGAAACCCGCTAGAAGGCCATCGCCTGCGCGCGCCGCTTGACCTCGGTGTGGTGACTGGTGCGCAGCGCGTTGATGGGGTTGCCGCCGGGCAGGGACTCGTCGTCGGCGAACAGCCAGCGCAGCATCTCGGTCTGGGTGAACCCGGAGTCCAGCAGGACGGTGATGGTCCCCTTGAGGCCCTTCGCGATCCCGTCCTTCACGAGGAACGCCGACGGGACGAACAGGTCGCCCTTCCGCCGGACCGCGATCAGGTCCCCGTCCCGCAGCATCTGGCGCACCTTGTTGGCCGACACCCCGAGAGCGTTGGCCGTCTCCTGGACGGAGAGCACGTCGACATCGGCATCTAGCACATCATCAGCAATCGGAAGCCCACTCACAGGTGACACTCTGCCACATTGGCCGTGACGGCCCGCAATATCACACTGTTGGAGCAGGAATTCGCGAACTCGGTCACCACCGAGTCACCGGGGCGAGTCCCATTCGCCCCGGCTGAACCGTACGATCGGTAGCTGTGACACGAACCGACACCACCCTGGTCGGCACGCTCCTGGAGCGCCGCTACCGGGTAGACAGGTTGCTGGCGCGCGGCGGGATGTCCTCGGTGTACCGGGGATTGGACACCCGACTCGACCGCCAGGTCGCCATAAAGATCATGGACCCGCGCTTCGCCGATGACCGCTCTTTCGTGGAGCGTTTCGAGCGTGAGGCCAGGTCAGCGGCCGGTCTGCACCACCCACACGTCGTCGCGGTGCACGACCAGGGAGTCGACACGACCGGTGGTGAAGAGTCCACGCGCGCGTTCCTGATCATGGAGCTCGTCGACGGCGGGACCCTGCGCGACCTGATGAACGAGCAGGGCCCCCTCGACATCGCGCTGGCACTGAGCGTGGCCGAGCCGATGCTGTCCGCGCTCGCCGCGGCGCACAACGCCGGCCTGGTGCACCGGGACGTCAAGCCCGAGAACGTGCTCATCGGCCGCGGCGGCACGCTCGGTGCCGGCGGAGTCGTGAAGGTCGGCGACTTCGGCCTCGTGCGCGCCATCTCCGAGTCGGGCACCACCGAGGCGAGCACCATCCTCGGCACGGTCGCCTACGTCGCGCCCGAGCAGGTCACCACCGGGATGACCACCTCACGCGGTGACGTCTACGCCGCCGGGATCCTGCTCTACGAAATGCTCACCGGCCAGGTGCCCTACAGCGGCGACACGCCGATCTCGGTGGCCTACCAGCACGTGAACGACAACGTCCGCCGCCCGAGCGAGCTCCGCCCCGGCATCCCGCCCGCACTGGACGACCTGATCCTGCGCGCGACCGGCCGCGAGCCCGACGCGCGGCCCGCCGACGCCGGTGTCCTCCTGACCGAGCTGAACACGCTGCGCGCCTCGCTCGGCATTCCCGCCGTGATGATCCCGGTCCCGCCGCCGCCGGACGGCGACCGCGTGTCCGATGTGGAACGCACGTTGCCGGGACTGGCCTCGACGACGATCATCGCGCCCATCACGGCGTCGACCCCGCCGCCGATGCCGCAGCAGCCGCAGACCGGGCCGCGGCCCACCATGGCGCTGAACCGGAACATGGCACCGCCGCCGCCGTCACCGCCGGTCGGGATGCCGAGGCAGAGCAGGCCGCCGTCCGGCCGGCCACCCACGGACAGAACGGACAGGACGGACAAGGCCGAGGCCGAGAGCCGCCGGAAGAAGCTGATCGCGCTCGCCGTCGCCGTGGTCGTGCTCGGCGCGCTGATCGGCACCGGCGCCTGGCTGCTCGGCGGGAACGACGGCGGGCCCACCGCGGTCGCCGTCCCCTCGCTCGACGGGCAGACCCAGGCCCAGGCCGGGGAGTCCCTGCGCAAGCTCAAGCTCACGCCCAAGTACCCCAACCGGGAACGGGACAACAACGTGCCGAGCGGGCAGGTCATCCGTACCGACCCGGCCGCGGGCACCTCCGTGCAGCCGGGCGCCGAGATCTCCGTGGTCCTGTCCTCCGGCCGCCCGATCGTGCCGGACGTCCGGCCGGGGGCGAAGGTCGAAGAGGTCGAGGCCGCGCTCAAGGAGCAGCAGCTCGTGCCCGTGCGCGGCACCGAGCCGGCGTTCAGCGCGGACGTGCCGAAGAACGCTGTCGTCGACGTCAACCCGGCGCCGGGCAGCACGGTGGACATCAACAGCCAGGTCACCATCATCATCTCGAAGGGCCCTGAACCGAAGCCGATGCCGAACGTCGTCGGCAAGCAGAAGGACGAGGCCTTCCAGCTGCTCCGCGAGGCCGGGTTCGAGCCGGTCGCGGCGGGCGAGGACCAGGAAGGCACCGTCACCAAGACGGATCCGCCCGCCGGGACCACCGTCACCAGCGGCAGCAAGAAGGTCAACGTCTTCATGTCCAGCACCGTCGAAGTGCCGGACGTGAAGTTCAAGTCGTTCGACGACGCCGAAAAGATCCTGCGCGATGCCGGGCTGAACCCGGATCGCAAGGGCGGCCGCGGCGGTGGCGGCGGCGGGTTCAACTTCGTCTTCGAGCAGAGCCCGGACCCGGGCACCAAGGTCAAGAAGGGCAGCAAAGTCGAGATCAGGGGCTTCGGTTGATCGGCAGTCGTGGCAGGGTCACCGGCACCATCGGGCCCGGGCTGATCGGCGAGGTGCTGCTCAGCATCCGCGGCGGGACGGAGGCGTTCTACGCGTACCCGCTCAACCCGGAGGAGAGCTTCGAATCCGGGACGCAGGTGCTCGTCGTCGACTTCGAGCCGCCGCGCACGGTTTATGTGGAACGGTGGCAACCCATCGGACGATGACGGCGTCGTAGGGTCACTACGGCATTTTCATCTCGAGGTGGGGGTTGAGACTCGATGGAACCATTGGTCCTCGTCGGCGTGATCGTCGGCGCAATCATCGTCCTGTTCGTCATCCTGCGACTGCTCTACAAGGTCGCCGAGCCCAACGAAGCGTTGATCATCTCCGGTCTCGGCGTGCGCGTGGAGCGCACCGAGACGGCGGACAGTCTCGGCTTCAAGATCATCACCGGCAAGGGCGTGCTCGTCATGCCCGGTTTCCAGACCGCCCGCCGGCTTTCGCTCGACACACGCGGGGTGAACCTGCAGGTTTCGTGTGTCACCAAGCAAGGCCTGCCGGTGACCGTGCGCGCCGTGGTCATCTACAAGGTCGGTGACGACTTCGCCTCCATCGCGAACTCCGCCCGCCGGTTCCTCGACCAGCAAAAGGGCATGAACGACACCATTCACGAGCTGTTCTCCGGGCACCTGCGGTCCATCGTCGGCGGGCTCACCATCGAGCAGATGATCCACAACCGCGACGCGCTGACCGGTGAGGTCCGCCAGTCGTCGGCGACCGAGATGATCAAGCTCGGGCTGATCGTGGACTCGCTGCAGATCCAGGAGATCGAGGACGAGTCCGGCTACATCCTGAACCTCGGCAAGCCGCACGCCGCGGCCATCGCGGCCTCGGCGCGTATCGCCGAAGCGCAGCGGGACCAGGAGGCCACCACGGCCGAGCAGGAGTCCGCCGCGCTGAAGGCCGCCGCGGTCCGGGAGAGCCAGATCCAGCAGGCCGGCTACCAGGCCGAGGTCGACCAGGCCAAGGCCAAGGCGAGCCAGTCCGGCCCACTGGCCGAGGCGACCGCACGGCAGGAAGTCGTCGTGCAGGAGACCAGGGCCGCGGAGCTCGAAGCGGACCTGGCCGAGCAGAAGCTGCAGTCGCAGGTCCGCAAGCCCGCCGACGCGCGCGCGTACGAAACGCGCACCACGGCCGACGCGGACCGTGACGCGCAGATCGCCAAGGCCCAGGCCGAGGCGAAGGAGACCGAGCTGCGGGCGGGCGCGGACGCGACCAGGGTCAAGACGGCCGCGGAGGCCGAAGCCCAGTCGACGAAGGCCCGTGCCGAGGCGACGGCCAGCGCGACCAGGGCGACCGGTGAAGCGGAAGCGGCGGCTTGGAAGGCGAAGGGGCTCGCCGAGGCCGACGCGGCCAGGGCGAAGGGCCTGGCCGACGCGGACGCCGCGAAGGCCAAGGGTCTCGCCGAGGCGGAGTCGATCAAAGCACGTGCCGCGGCGCTCGCGGAGAACACCGAGGCGGTCGTCGCGCAGCAACTCGCCGAAAAGTGGCCGGAAATCGTCGAGGCAGGAGCCAAGGCGTTCAGTAACATCGACCACATGGTGGTTCTCAACGGCGCCGACGGGATGTCGGACATGTTCGCCAAGGCGTTGTCCCTGGGTGGCACGGGCCTCGGCCTGGCCAAGCAGCTCATGGACGCCATGGGTTCGAACGGCGTGGGCACGAGCGGCCCGGGCACCGGCGAACTGGCCAAGCAGAACGGCGATCTGACCACACGCGACTGACCATGATGAACTTCTTCGAGGACGAGCCACGGCCGCGCCCGGTGTTCCCATTGCCGGACAAAGAACTGTTCGCGTACAGCGGGCGGCCGTGGCTCGCCGCCCCGGACGAGTACATCGTGCCCGCGGTGCTGCCGTGGTCGCTTCCGCTGGGCCGCTCCGAACGCACGATCGTGGCGTTGCGGAACATCGAGGTCTGGCCGGAAGCGATCACGCTCCGCATCTCGGTCTACGCGCTGGACAACCTCATCGAAGAGGGCCGGATCGGGCTGGTCGACCACAGCCGGGTCCCCGACAGGGACGCCCTGCTCATCGGCGTGCTGTTCGCCGACGGGAAGCGGGCCAGCTCGGACACCATTTCCATGCCGTCGCCAACCCGCCCGGACCATCCGGTCCTGCGGGCCGACAGCGGTGGCGGCAGCTCGTTCCACTTCCGGCACAACGTCTTCATCTGGCCCCTTCCGCCCAAGGGCCCGCTCAACGTCGTCGTCCAATGGCTCAAGCGGGACATCAGCGAGACGTTCACCGAACTCGACGGCGCCGCGATCCGCGCGGCCGCCCTCGAAGCCCGCGAAATCTGGCCCGGCCTCAAACGCCGCGGCCCCGACGGCCTGCCCGTCCGCCGCGTCCTCCGGAAGTCCGCCGACGCCTCCGACACCTGGACAGCCTTCGGCGCCGCCCCCGAGCCCGAAACCCCCTGACGCGCACCCGAGCGCGGTCTGTGCACACGTGAGCGCGATCTGTGCACGCCCAAACGTGGTCTAGACCTTGACAGACCTCTAGTGGTCTAGTCCAATTCAGGAACGTGAACGCCGCGGTCCCGAAGTTGGGCTCCACTGGAGGTCTTCCATGACGCGCAGACGGTTTTCGGTTCTCGCCGGGCTGGCCCTCGCGGCCTTGCCGGTGCTGGCCCTGACAACGGTGACACCGAGCGCGGGCGCCGCGGCGAACCTGGTGGCCAATCCCGGGTTCGAACTCGGCGAAACCAGCGGCTGGACCTGTACCTCGGGCCGCGCGGTGACCACGCCGGTACACAGCGGCAGCCGCGCGCTTTCGGCGACGCCGAGCTCCTCGGACACCGGCCAGTGCTCGCAGGTGGTGAGTGTCCAGCCGAACTCGGCGTACACGCTTTCCTCCTGGGTGCAGGGAAGTTACGTCTACCTCGGCGCGACCGGCACCGCCGCGGGCGACGTCAGCACGTGGACCCCGGCGGCGTCGACGTGGACCCAGCTCTCGACGGCGTTCAACACCGGCCCGTCGACCACGAGCGTGACCGTGTACCTGCACGGCTGGTACGGCCAGCCCGGCTACTTCGCCGACGACGTCACCCTGTCCGGCCCCGGCGGCCCGCCGCCGACCAGCACGACCCCGCCGCCGACGACCACCCCGCCACCCACGACCACCACGCCACCCCCGACGACCACCACCCCGCCGCCCGCGGGCTCACTGCCGAAGCACGTGCTCGTCGGCTACCTGCACTCCAGCTTCGCCAACGGCTCCGGCTACATCCGCATGAACGACGTGCCGGCGGAGTGGGACATCATCAACCTCGCCTTCGCCGAGCCGACATCGGTGACCTCGGGGCAGTTGCAGTACAAGCTCTGCCCGGTCGCGGAGTGCCCGAACGTCGAGAGCGAAGCCGAGTTCATCGCGGGCGTCAAGGCCAAGCAGGCCGCGGGCAAGAAGGTGCTGATCTCGATCGGCGGCCAGAACGGCCAGGTCCAGCTCGCCACCACCGCCGCACGCGACGCGTTCGTCAGCTCGGTCAGCGCGATCATCGACAAGTACGGCCTGAACGGACTGGACATCGACTTCGAGGGTCATTCGCTCTCGCTCAACGCCGGTGACCGCGACTTCAAGAACCCGACCACGCCCGTCGTGGTGAACCTGATCTCCGCGTTGAAGTCGCTCAAGGCGAGGTACGGCGCGAACTTCGTGCTCACGATGGCGCCGGAGACGTTCTTCGTGCAGCTGGGCTACCAGTTCTACGGCAGCGGCGCCAACGGCACGGCCGACGCGCGGGCCGCGTCCTACCTGCCCGTCATCCACGCCATGCGGGACGCGCTGACGCTGCTGCACGTCCAGGACTACAACTCGGGCCCGATCATGGGCCTCGACAACCAATATCACACGATGGGCGTCGCCGACTTCCACACCGCGATGACCGACATGCTGCTGTCGGGCTTCCCGATCGAGGGCAAGGCGGCGAACACCTTCCCGGCGCTGCGCCAGGACCAGGTGGCCATCGGCCTGCCCGCGAGTCCCAACGCCGGGAACGGATTCACGTCCGTGGCCGAGGTGAAGGCGTCCTATGACTGCCTGACGAAGGCCCAGAGCTGCGGCAGCTACAAGCCACGCGGGGTGTACCCGAACCTGCGCGGCGTGATGGCGTGGTCCATCAACTGGGACAAGTTCAACAACTTCGAGTTCTCGAAGGGGCACCGCGCCTACCTCCCGCGGTAACCCCGTGAGCCGAAGGGGACTTTCACTTCCTTTTGGGGAGCGAAAGTCCCCGGCAGAGGGGTACTTTCTCGCCAAAGTGGCGGGTCGAGCTCCTCGACCGAAATGCCTCGCTTCGAATGTGAGGTAGGTCCCCTTTCTCACGTAGCGGGCCGCCGCTTGGGGGAGCCGGACCCGCCGGATGCGCCAGAAGTCGTTGCATCATCGGCGTTTGGTAAAACATTGCCGGTAACCACGACACAGTGTGGGTGGGTTTCTCATTCGGGTGAAAGGGGCGCTCGTTAGCGTCGATGAAACACGGCGACCACCCACTCGTCATGTGTTGCTGGTGCAGTAGGTGAACCAGCCCAGCTACCGGAAAGGTCGACGATGGCCGGCACCCAGCTCAGCGGACTCGATGTCGCTTTCCTTAGTATGGAAGGAGATTCCACCCCCATGCACATGGGCGCGGTGGTCACCTTCCGCCCGCGCGGACAGGTCGAGCCCCACCGGTTGGCCGCTCTTCTCGCCGAGCGTGCGTGGAAAATCCCGAAACTCCGCCAGGTGGCGATGCCGTCCCTTTTCCCGCCCGGCTCGGCTACCTGGGCCGAAGATCCCGAATTCGACCCGCAAGAGCATATTCACGTTCACCGCGCGAGCGGGCTTTACGAACCGGACCCGTTGGCCGCTTATGCCTCGCGGTGGATAGCGCAGCCCTTGGACACCCGCAAACCGTTGTGGGACCTGCATTTGGTCACTGGCCTCCACGACGGCAGGTTCGCGCTGCTGCTGAAACTGCACCACGCGCTGACGGACGGCGCCGGGGCGTTCGCCGTCGCCGCCGGGCTGCTGGACCGCCTGCCGGTCACCTCGCGTTCGGTGGCCACCCCGGCCGCGGCCCCGATCCGGTCCACTTTGGACACGGTCCTCGGCACCATCGGCGCGACGCTCTCCCAAGCCGGCGAAGCCGCCACCATCGCCTCGTCCGTGCTGCGCGCGACGCGGCCGTATCCGATCTCGCCGATCACCGCGCCCAGCGCGAAGGACCGCAGCCTCGGGTTCGTGCGGCTGGACATGGGCGATGTGCGCCAGATCCGCAAGGCCCACGGCGGCACCGCGAACGACGTCATCCTCGCCGTGCTCGCGGGCGCGCTGCGCGAGTGGCTGGTCAACCGCGGCCACCGGGCCGACGGCCGCAGCCTGCGCGCGCTCATCCCGGTCAGCCTGCGCGGCCGCCAGGCGGCGCAGACCGGTGGCAACAAGCTCTCGGGGTACCTGTGCGAACTGCCCATCGGCGTCGACGACCCGATCGAGCGGCTGCGCGTCGTCCAGCACGCGATGGCGCGGAACAAGGCCGCGGGCCCGAGCCGCGGCGCCGGGGCGTTCCCGCTGCTCGCCGACAGGGTGCCGCCCGCACTGCACCGCCTCACCGGGCGGATGACCGGCCAGGCCGCACCGCTGCTGTTCGACACCGTGGTGACGAACGTCCCGCTCCCCAGTCTGAAGCTCAGCCTCGACGGAGCGCCGCTCGACGAGGTTTACCCGTTCGTGCCGCTCGCGCCGCGTCAGGCGCTGGGCATGGCCGTCGCGGTGTACCGGGATTCGGCCCACATCGGCCTCCAGGCCAACGGAACGGCCGTGCCGGACATCGGGTCCCTCCAGGACGCCGTCGCGAAGTCCACGGCCGTCCTGTACCAGCTCAGCCACTGAAGGCACTTTCTCGCCTAAGTGCCCTCGGTGAACCTGGGGCACTTAGGCGAGAAAGTGCTGGACTAGCTGCGCAGCATCTCCGCGACGAGGAAAGCCAGCTCCAGCGACTGCTGCGTGTTCAGCCGCGGGTCGCAGGCCGTCTCGTAGCGGCCGGCCAGGTCGAGGTCGGAGATCTCCTGAGCACCGCCGAGGCACTCGGTGACGTCCTCGCCGGTCAGCTCGACGTGGATCCCACCGGGGTAGCTGCCGATCTTGCGGTGGACCTCGAAGAAGCCCTGCACCTCGTCGACGATCCGGTCGAACGAGCGGGTCTTGTAGCCGGTGGACGACTCGTGCGTGTTGCCGTGCATCGGGTCGCACTGCCAGACGACCTTGTGCCCGGACGCCTCGACCTTCTCGACGATCGCGGGCAGCACCTCGCGGACCTTGCCGTTGCCCATCCGGGAGATCAGCGTCAGCCTGCCGGGCTCGTTGCGCGGGTCGAGCCGGTTGACGTACTCGAGGGCCTGCTCCGGCGTGGTCGTCGGGCCGATCTTCAGCCCGATCGGGTTGGCGAGCATCTCGGCGAACGCGATATGCGCGCCGTCGAGCTGGCGGGTGCGCTCACCCACCCAGAGGAAGTGCGAGGACAGGTTGTACAGCTTCGGGTTCGACGAGTGCGCGTTGTCCATCCGCAGCATGGCGCGCTCGTAGTCGAGCAGCAGCGCCTCGTGGCTGGCGAAGATCTCGGTGGACTGCAGCGAGGCGTCGGTGACCCCGCAGGCGGACATGAACCGCAGGCCACGGTCGATTTCGGCGGCCAGCGCCTCGTAGCGCTCGCTCGCCGGCGAGCTGCTGACGAAGTCCTTGTTCCACTCGTGCACCTGGTGGAGGTCGGCCATGCCGGCGCCGGTGAGCGCGCGGACGAGGTTCATCGCCGCGCCCGCGTTGGCATACGCGCGGATCATGCGGCCAGGGTCGGGCACGCGCAGCTCGGGCTTGGCGACCAGCGAGTTGATGATGTCGCCGCGGTACACCGGCAGGCCGAGCGCGTCGGTGGTGCCCGAGCGCGGCTTGGCGTACTGCCCGGCGATCCGGGCGACCTTGACCACCGGCAGGCTCGCGCCGTAGGTCAGCACGACCGCCATCTGCAGCAGGGTGCGCAGGTTGGCGCGGATATGCGGCTCGGTGTTGGACTCGAACGTCTCGGCGCAGTCGCCGCCCTGCAGCAGGAACGCCTCACCGCGCGCGACCTCGGCCAGGCGCTCGCGCAGCCTGTCGATCTCGGCGGGCACGGTGACCGGCGGCACGCTTTCGAGCAGGCTGCGGACACGGCTCGCGAGCGCGGGGTCCGGCCATTCCGGCTGCTGCGCGGCGGGACGCGAAAGGGCGTCATCCAGCTGAGCGCGCAGCTCCGGGGGAAGGGGCGGCAATTCGGGAAGAGTGTCGACTGGGACGTCTACTGTCCAATTCACACCCCCAGCATACGAACCCGGCCAGCCACCCGACTAATGGGACACTCCTCCCATCAGCTGGACTCCCCTAGACGACCGCGAGGGGCAGCAGGGTCGGGTGGACGGGGGCGGGCAGGTCCGAAGCGCCGGTCAGGTAGGCGTCGACGGCGTGGGCCACGGAACGGCCCTCCGCGATCGCCCACACCACCAGCGACGCGCCGCGGTGGGCGTCACCACAGACGAACACCCCGGGCGACGACGTCTGCCAGTCCGCGCCACAAGAAACGGTGCCGCGTTTGGTCAGCGAGATGCCGAGCTCGTCGAGCAGCGCCATCTCCTCGACGCCTTCGAAACCGATCGCCAGCAGGACCAGGTCCGCCGGGAGCTCCTCGACCTCGTCGCTGAGCGGGACCACTTCGCGCCGCCCGGTTTCGGGGTCCTTCGACACCCGCACCTTCTGCAGCTCGACGGCCCGCACGTGCCCGTTTTCGTCTCCGATGAACCGCTTCACCGCGACCGCGAACCGGCGCTCGCCCGCTTCTTCGTGCGCGGGGTAGGTGCGCAGGATGTACGGCCAGGTCGGCCACGGCGAACGCTCGTCGTCGCGCTCGGCCGGGGCCATCGGGTACTGGTCGAGCTGCGTGACGGACAGCGCGCCCTGGCGGGTCGCGGTGCCGTACGAGTCGGCGCCGGTGTCGCCGCCGCCGATGATGAACACGTGCTTACCCGCGGCGTCGACCGGTGACGGCCCGTCGCCCTCGACGAACTTGTTGGCGGGCACCAGGTGCTCCATCGCCAAGTGCACGCCGGCCAGCTCACGGCCCGGCGTGGTGGTGTCGTCGCGGCCCCGCAGGGCACCGACGGCCAATACGACGGCGTCGTAGCGCTCGTTCAGGTCGTCGACGGTCAGGTCGACGCCGACCTCGCAGCCGGTGACGAATTCCGTGCCCTCTTTGCGCAGCTGCGCGAGCCTGCGGTCGAGGACCTTCTTCTCCATCTTGAACTCGGGGATCCCGTAGCGGAGCAACCCGCCGAGGCGGTCGTCCCGCTCGAACACGGTCACCTCGTGCCCGGCGCGCGTCAGCTGCTGCGCCGCGGCGAGCCCGGCGGGACCGGAACCGACGACGGCGACGCGCTGGCCCGACGAAACCGCCGAAACCTGCGCCTTGACGTACCCGGCTTCCCAGGACTGGTCGGCGATGGTCTGCTCGACGCGCTTGATCGTCACCGGGCCACCGGACAGCGGCGAGATCGACAGGACACAGCCCGCCTCGCACGGTGCCGGGCAAAGCTTTCCGGTGAACTCGGGGAAGTTGTTGGTGGCGTGCAGCCGATCGCTGGCCGCCTCCCAGTCCCCGCGCCGGACGAGATCGTTCCACTCCGGGATCAGGTTGCCCAGCGGGCAGCCCGCGGTTCCCGAGTGACAGAAGGGAATCCCGCAGTCCATGCACCGCGAAGCCTGCTTGCGGACGGCCGCGTTGCGCTCGCCTGCCGGGACCTCGGCGTAGACCTCGCCCCAGCTTTCGAGACGCTCTTCCTTCGGCCGCTTCTTCGGCTCTTCACGCTCGAACTTGATGAAACCCGCCGGGTCAGCCACGAGCCGCCTCCATGATCGCCTCGTCGACATCGCGGCCCGCCGCGCGTGCCGTTTTCGCCGCGTCCAGCACCCGCTGGTAGTCGCGCGGCATGACCTTCGTGAACGACGCCGAGCGGCGCGGCCAGTCGCCGAGCAGCGACGCGGCCACCGCCGAGCGGGTCAGCTCGTGGTGCTTCCGCACGGTTTGCTTGAGCCACGCGAAATCGTCCGCGTTCGGGGCCATCAGGTCGACCATTTCGCGGTTCACCTTCTTGCGGTCGAGATCGAGCACGTACGCGACGCCGCCCGACATCCCGGCGGCGAGGTTGCGCCCGGTCGCGCCGAGCACCACCGCACGGCCACCGGTCATGTACTCGAAAGCGTGGTCCCCCACGCCTTCCGCGACGACGACCGCGCCCGAGTTCCGCACGCAGAACCGCTCGCCGACCTGACCGCGGAGGAACATCTCCCCCGAAGTCGCGCCGTACGCGAGAGTATTGCCCGCGATCACCTGCCGCTCCGCGGAGAACTTCGCCTCCGGATGCGGCCGGACGATGATCCGCCCGCCGGAAAGTCCCTTGCCGACGTAGTCGTTCGCGTCGCCGACCATGTCCAACGTGATGCCGCGCGGCAGGAACGCGCCGAGCGACTGCCCGGCCGATCCCGTGAGCAGCACGTGGATCGTGTCGTCCGGCAAGCCTTCGCCGCCGTAGCGCCGCGTGATTTCGGAGCCGAGCAACGTGCCGACGGTCCGGTTCACGTTGCGCACGGGCAGTTCCAGCCGCACCGGGTGAGCGTCCTCGAGGGACGCTTCGGCGAGCTGGATCAGCGTGCGGTCCAACGCGTGTTCGAGGCCGTGGTCCTGACCGCGCGTGCGACGACGGGCGCCGCCGTACGGGGTCTCGGTCGGCATCTCGAAGATCGGCGAAAGGTCGAGCCCGCTGGCCTTCCAGTGCTCGATGGCCTTGTCGGTCTCGAGGACTTCGGCGTGCCCGATCGCTTCGTCGAGCGTGCGGAATCCCAGCGACGCCAGGGTTTCCCGCACTTCCTGCGCGACGAACTTGAAGAAGCTCACCACGTGCTCGACCTGCCCGGTGTACCGCTTGCGCAGTTCCGGACTCTGGGTCGCGACGCCGACCGGGCAAGTGTCCAGGTGGCACACACGCATCATGACGCAGCCCGCGACGATCAGCGGCGCGGTGGCGAAGCCGTACTCCTCGGCACCGAGCAGCGCGGCGATGACGACGTCACGCCCGGTCTTCATCGCGCCGTCGACCTGTACCGTGATGCGATCGCGCAAACCGTTGAGCAGCAACGTCTGCTGGGTCTCGGCGAGGCCGATCTCCCACGGTGTCCCGGCGTGCTTGAGCGAGTTCATCGGCGAGGCGCCCGTGCCGCCGTCGTGCCCGGAGATGAGCACGACGTCCGCGTGGGCCTTGGAAACCCCGGCCGCGACCGTGCCGACGCCCATCGAGCTGACCAGCTTCACGTGGATGCGGGCCTTTTCGTTGGCGTTCTTCAGATCGTGGATCAGCTGGGCGAGGTCTTCGATCGAGTAGATGTCGTGGTGCGGCGGCGGGGAAATCAGCCCGACACCGGCCGTCGAATGCCGCGTGCGCGCGATCCACGGATACACCTTGTTCGGCGGCAGCTGACCGCCTTCACCGGGCTTCGCGCCCTGCGCCATCTTGATCTGGATGTCGTCGGCGTTGACGAGGTATTCGCTCGTGACCCCGAACCGTCCACTCGCGACCTGCTTGATCGCGCTGCGGCGCTCCGGGTCGTAGAGGCGCTCGGGGTCCTCGCCGCCTTCACCGGTGTTCGACTTGCCGCC
Organism: Amycolatopsis sp.; assembly: GCF_036008905.1. Taxonomy (GTDB): domain Bacteria; phylum Actinomycetota; class Actinomycetes; order Mycobacteriales; family Pseudonocardiaceae; genus Amycolatopsis. Next base: position 58,837 of record NZ_DASYMU010000219.1, read on the forward strand.
GATCCGGTTCATCGCGATGGCGAGGGTCTGGTGCGCCTCCATGGAAATGGAGCCGTACGACATCGCGCCGGTGTTGAACCGCTTGCAGATCGCCTCGACGGATTCGACCTCGTCGATCGAGATCGGCTCGCGCTCCTTGAAGGCGAACAACCCGCGCAGCGTGCCGCCCTCGCGGTACAGGCGGTGCACCTCGTCGCTGTAGGCGCGGTACACCTCTTCGCGGCCGGTCTTGCTGGCGTGCTGCAACAGGAACACGGTCTCGGGGGTGAACAGGTGCAGCTCACCCTCGCGGCGGTACGCGTACTCGCCGCCGGTGTCGAGCCTGCGGTGGACCTTGTCGGTCGGGTTGTCCGGGTACGCGCGGCGGTGGCGTACGGCGGTTTCCTCGGCCAGGACGTCGAGGCCGACGCCGCCGAGCTTCGAGCTGGTGCCGGTGAAGTACTCGTCCAGCATGTCCTGCGCCAGGCCGAAGGACTCGAAGACCTGGGCGGCGGTGTACGCGCCGACCGTCGAGATCCCCATCTTCGACATGATCTTGAGGACGCCCTTGACGAGCGCGGTGACGTAGTTCCGGATCGCCTTGGCAGGCTCGATCCCGGTGACCGCGCCGGTGTTGATCAGGTCCTCGATGGTCTCGAACGCGAGGTACGGGTTGACCGCGGCGGCGCCGTAACCCAGTAGCAGCGCGACGTGGTGTACCTCGCGGGCGTCACCGGACTCGACGACGAGCGCGACGCGCAGCCTTTCCTTGGTACGCACCAAATGATGGTGCACCGCGGAGACGAGCAGCAGCGACGGGATCGGCGCCATGCGGTGGTCGGAGTCCCGGTCGGACAACACCAGCGTGCGCGCGCCACCGGCGATCGCTTCGGACGCCTCGCGGCGGACCCGCTCGATCGCGTCGGCCAGCGCGTCGGCACCACCGTCCACTTCGTACAGTCCGGAAAGGACACTGCAGGCGAAGCCGGGGAGATCGCCGTCGTCGTTGATGTGGATGAGCTTCGCGAGCTCGTCGTTGTCGATGACCGGGTACGGCAGCTGGATATGACGACACGACGCCGGGCCGGGCTCCAGCAGGTTGCGCTCGGGGCCCATGATCCGGCTCATCGAGGTGACCAGCTCTTCGCGGATCGCGTCCAGCGGCGGGTTGGTGACCTGGGCGAAGCCTTGCTTGAAGTAGTCGTACAACAGCCGGGATCGCTTCGACAGCACCGCCGGTGGGGAGTCCGAGCCCATCGAGCCGAGCGGCTCCGCGCCCTTCTCCGTCATCGGCGTCAGCAGGATCTTGAGTTCTTCTTCGGTGTAGCCGAAGGAAAGCTGGCGGCGCAGGACCGAGTCGTGGCTCTGCACGATGTGGTCGCGGTCGGGCAGGTCGGCGATCTGCAGCAGCCCGGCGTGCAGCCAGCCCTCGTACGGGAGTTTCGTGGCCAGCGAGGACTTGACCTCTTCGTCGTCCACGATCCGGCCGGCTTCGGTGTCGATCAGGAACATGCGGCCCGGCTTCAACCGGCCCTTGGCGACGACGTCGGCCGGCGCGACGTCGAGCACGCCCGCTTCACTGGCGAGCACCACGCGTCCGTCGGCTGTCTGCCACCATCGCGCGGGGCGCAGGCCATTGCGGTCCAAGACCGCCCCGACCAGCGTGCCGTCGGTGAAGGTGACACAAGCGGGGCCGTCCCACGGCTCCATGAGACTGGCGTGGAACTGGTAGAACGCCTTACGCCCGGCGTCCATCGAGGTGTGGTTCTCCCACGCCTCGGGGATCATCATCAGTACCGCGTGCGGCAGGCTGCGGCCGCCCAGATGCAGGAGTTCGAGGACCTCGTCGAAGGACGCCGAGTCCGACGCGTCGCCGGAGCAGATCGGGTACAACCTGGTCAGGTCACCCGGGATCAGCTCGGATTCGAGCAGCGCCTCGCGGGCCCGCATGCGGTTGCGGTTACCGCGGATCGTGTTGATCTCACCGTTGTGCGCGACGAACCGGAACGGGTGCGCCAGCGGCCACGACGGGAAAGTGTTGGTGGAGAACCGGGAGTGGACCAGCGCGATGGCACTGGCGAGCCGGGAGTCCTTGAGGTCGGCGAAGAACAGCGGCAGCTGCTCCGGCGTGACCATTCCTTTGTAGACGAGCGTGCGCGAGGACAGCGAAGGGAAGTACGTGCCGCAGCCCGCCGTCACGCTGTCGTTTTCGACGCGCTTGCGCAGGCAGAAGACAAGCCTTTCGAGCTCCAGATCGCTGGGACGGATGCCCTCGGCGTTCGGCTTGCCCGAGACGAACAGCATGGCGAAATGCGGCATGACCCCGCGCGCGGTGGGACCGAGGTCGGCGGCGTCCGCGTCGACGGGCACCTCACGCCAGCCCAGGATGTCGAGATCCTCTTCTTCCGCGGTGTTCTCGATCAGGGCGACAGCCTTGCGGCGCTGCTCCGGATCGGCCGGAAGGAAGGCGATCCCCGCGGCGTAGCGGTGGTGGCCGCGTCTGTCGGGCACGGGCAGCGTGAACCCGGCCTCTTCGCGAAGCAGCTCGTCCGGCAGTTGCAGCAGGATGCCGGCACCGTCACCGCTGGTCGGCTCGGCGCCCGCGGCTCCGCGGTGGTCCAGGTTCGTCAGCGCGGTCAAACCGTCGGTGACGATGCCGTGTGACCGGCGTCCCTGGATGTCGGCCACCATGGCGACACCGCAGGAGTCCTGTTCGGTGGCGGGGTCGTAGAGACCCTGCTTGCCGGGAAGGGCGGAGAAGATCATGAGGGGACCTCCTTCGTCGTGTTCGTGCGTGTTCGGGACACCCCCGGGGGTGTGCGCACGGGACGACGATGGCCCGTTCGTTAGCGCGACTTTAACACCCAGGAAACATGGAGGCACCCGCTCGGACGCGCTTTGATCATCCGAACGGTAACGATCTGGGTGTGCAGAACGACATCGTTCTTGATGAGCCGCGAGTAGTTCGCCGAGCTAAGCATACCTCGTGGACAGTCCGGTCACCTTACCCCGCGAACCGGTCCTGAGCACTACTCCGGCGCTGGTAGCGTCCTCGCAATGTTCCATACGCCGCGACGACGACGCACCTCCTTCGCCACGTTGACCAGCCTGCTCGCGCTCCTCGGCGCCGCCGCGCTGGGCGGTTGCGCGACCCGGGACGAGCCGGACCCGGCCGCCCAGGACAAGCGTCCCGAGCGGATCGTCTCGCTCTCGCCGTCGGCGACCGAGACGCTCTTCGCGGTGGGCGCCGGGCAGCAGGTCGTGGCCGTGGATTCCGCGTCGACGTTCCCGGAGCAGGCACCACGCACGACGCTGTCGGGACTGACGCCGGATCCGGAGGCGATCGCCTCGCACAAACCGGACCTCGTGATCGTCTCCTCCGACGTCACCAACCTCACCGCCGCGCTGGAGAAGACCGGCACCAAGACCTTGGTGCTGCCGGACGCGAAAACGCTCGATGCCGCGTACGCCCAGTTCGCCCGACTGGGTGAGGTGACCGGGCACAAGGCCGAGGGCGAAGACCTCGCGCGCCGGACCAAGGCCGACATCGACAAGCTCGTCGCCGACACGCCGAAGCCCGCCAAGCCGCTGAGCTACTACCACGAGCTCGACCAGACGTATTACAGCGTGACTTCGGCGACCTTCCTCGGCAGTCTCTACCAGCGGTTCGGGCTCACCAACATCGCCGACGGTGCCGATCCCACGGCGTCCGGCGGGTACCCGCAGCTGTCCGCGGAGAAGATCATCCAGGCCGACCCCGCGCTGATCTTCCTGGCGGACACCAAATGCTGCGGCCAGAACGCGCAGACCGTCGCCGCGCGTCCCGGGTGGAACACGCTCACCGCCGTCAAGTCCAGCCACGTCTTCCCGCTCGACGACGACATCGCGTCGCGCTGGAGCCCGCGCATCACCGACCTCGCCCGCGCGATCTCCGCCGCCGTCGCCACCCCATGAGCGAGGGGAACAGTCCCCTTCGGCTCGCGTCGAGGCTCAAGGTGCGCACGGTGTTGCTAGGACTGCTGGTGCTGCTGGTGGTCATGACGGCGTCGGTGCTCGTGGGCGCCGGTGGGCTGGGGTGGCAGCGGGTGCTCGGGGAGATCGTCGCGCAGGTGACGGGTGGCAGATCACCGTTGACCGCGAGGGAAGCGGCGATCGTGTGGGAGCTGCGCGTGCCGCGGGTGATCCTGGCCGGGCTGGTGGGGGCGGCGCTGGCGAGTTCGGGCGCCGCGTTCCAAGGTGTGTTCCGCAACCCGCTCGCCGACCCGTACCTGCTCGGCGCCGCGGCCGGGGCGGGCATGGCGGCGACGATGGTGGTCGTCCTCCTGCCCGCGACCACCGGCTGGGTCATCGGCCCGCTCCCACTGGGCGCGTTCGCCGGAGCGCTCGGCGGGGTCGGGCTCAGCTGGCTGCTCGGGAAGTCGTCCGGCGGCACGGGAACCGCGACGCTGCTGCTCGCCGGGGTGGCCGTCGCGGCGTTCCTCACCGCGATCCAGACCTTCGTGCAGCAGCTCAACACCGACACGATCAAGCAGGTCTACACCTGGATGCTCGGCGGGCTGAACATCAGCGGCTGGCGCGAAGTGTGGATCGCACTGCCATATGTGGCGGTCGCGGCGATCGTGCTGTGTCTCTGCGCGCGCCTGCTCGACGTCCTCACCCTGGGCGACGCCGAAGCCGCGTCGCTCGGCATCCGCCCGGCGCGCGTCCGGCTGCTCCTGCTCGCGGCGGCTTCGCTGGCGACGGCGGCCGCGGTGGCGGTGAGCGGGCTGATCGGATTCGTCGGGATCGTGGTGCCGCATGTCGTCAGGATGCTGTTCGGCGCGAGTTATCGCGTGGTGATCCCGCTTTCGCTCCTCGGCGGCGCCGCTTTCCTTGTGGTGGCCGACCACATCGCCCGCACGGCCCTGCCCGGCGAGCTCCCGCTCGGCGTGGTGACGGCGTTCGCCGGAGCGCCGTTCTTCGTCCTGGTGCTGCGGTCGGTCAAGGGGCGCGCGCTATGAAAGTGCCGTTCATCGCGCTTCAGCTGCGAGACGTCCACGCCGGCTACAGCGGCGACCCGGTCGTCCAGGGTGTCGACGTCGAAGTGCCGCAGGGCGGCTGGCTCGGGATCGTCGGGCCGAACGGCGCCGGGAAGTCGACGCTGCTGAAGACCATCGCCGGTCTGCTGCGCCAGGATCATGGCGAGATCCTCGTCCACGGCAAGTCTTCGTTGTCCCGCAAGGAAAGGGCCCACCTGATCGGCTACGCGCCACAGGACCCGGTGCTCCCCGAAGGACTCACCGTCACCGACTACGTCCTGCTCGGCCGGACCCCGCATCTCGGCACCCTCGCCCGCGAAGGCGTCCGCGATCTGTCCATTGTGGACGACGTGCTCACCCGGCTCGATCTCCGCGAACTGGCGGGCCGGACACTGCGCACGCTGTCCGGCGGCGAGCGTCAACGCGCTGTGCTCGCGCGCGTCCTCGCCCAGAAGACCGCCCTGCTCCTGCTCGACGAACCGACCACCGGCCTCGACATCGGGCACGCCCAGGCGCTGCTCGAACTCGTCGACAAGCTCAGCCGCGAGGACGGGACCACCGTCGTCTCGACCCTGCACGACCTGACCTTGGCCGCGCAGTACGCCGACACGCTGCTCCTGCTCGACAACGGCCGGGTCGCGGCCTCCGGCCCACCGGACGAAGTGCTCACCGCCGAACGCGTCGAGCGGCACTACTCCGCCCGCGTCGAGGTACTGACGACAAGCGGCGGACACCTCGCGATCGTGCCCATCCGCTAGCCACTGAGGGAAAGGGTCAACCGTGACGGGTCGTGGCTTCGCCATCTGTCGACAGATGGCGACCTCTTAGCTACTGAGAGATCACGTGCGTTCCGCCGAATAGAACGTGTTACATTCGCGAGATGATCCTTGACCGGTTCCTGCTCACTGACAAGGTCGCGGTGGTCACCGGCGCGGGCCGCGGAATCGGGGCGGCGACGGCGATCGCGCTCGCCGAGGCCGGCGCCGACGTGGTCATCTCCTCCCGCACCGAAGACCAGCTGAAGTCCGTCGCCGAGCGGGTGGAAGCCGCCGGGCGCCGCGCGTACGTCGTCCCGGCCGACCTGAGCGACCCCGCCGCCGCGGGTGCGCTCGCCGAAGCCGCCGTCGCGACTTTCGGACGGCTCGACATCGTGGTGAACAACGTCGGCGGCACATATCCGCGCCCGTTTCTCGAAACCACGGCCGACTTCCTCGAAGAAGCCTTTCGTTTCAACGTCTCCACCGCGCACGCGCTGACCGTCGCCGCCGCTCCGGCGATGCTCAAGGGCGACGGCGGCGCGATCGTCAACATCTCGTCGATCATGGGCCGGGTCAGCGGGCGCGGTTTCCTCGCCTACGGCACGGCCAAAGGCGCGCTCGCGCAGTACACGCGACTCGCGGCCGCCGACCTATCGCCGAAGATCCGGGTCAACGCCATCTCCGTCGGTTCGGTCGCCACCTCGGCGTTGGAAATCGTGGTGGGCAACCAGGAGATCCGCGAGAAGATGGAAGGCGCCACCCCGCTGCGGAAGATCGGCGAGGCCGAGGACGTCGCCGCGACCGTCGTCTACCTGGCTTCGCGAGCGGGCGCGTACATGACCGGCAAGGTGCTCGAAGTCGACGGCGGACTGCAGGCCCCCAACCTCGAACTCGGCTTACCCGACCTCTAGGAGCAGATATGCCGCTGCGGGTTGTCCAGTGGAGCACCGGAAACGTCGGCCGCAACGCCATCACCGGGATCGATGCCCGGCCGGACCTGGAGCTCGTCGGCGTCTGGGTGTCCACTCCGGACAAAGTGGGCAAGGACGCCGGTGAGCTCGCCGGGCTCGGCCGCTCGCTCGGCGTCACCGCGACCGACGACGTCGAGGCGCTGCTCGCGCTGAAGCCGGACTGTGTCGTCTACACCGCGATGGCCGACGACAGATTGCTCGAAGCCGTCGAAGACCTCAAACGGTTCCTGCGCGCCGGGATCAACGTCGTCTCCAGCGGTCCCGTCTTCCTGCAGTTCCCCGACGGGGTCGTACCGGACGAAATGACGGCGCCGATCCGCGAAGCCGCCGTCGAGGGCAACGCCTCGCTGTGGGTGAACGGCGTCGACCCCGGGTTCGCCAACGACTGGCTGCCACTCGTGCTGACCGGCGTCTGCGAGCGCATCGACGAGGTCCGCTGCCTGGAGATCCTCGACTACTCGACCTACGACAACGGCAAAGTCCTCTTCGAAATCATGGGTTTCGGCAAGCCGATGGACGAGATCCCGCTCCTGCTGCAGCCGGGTGTTCTCGGCATGGCCTGGGGCAGTGTGGTCCGGCAGCTCGCGGCCGGGCTCGACGTCGAACTCGACGGCGTCGAAGAGCACTACGAACGGCTGGCCGCACCGGAAACCTTCGAAATCTCGGCCGGCACCATCGAAAAGGACACCGTCGCGGCGCTGCATTTCGAGGTGCGTGGCATGCGCGGCGGCCGGGCGGTGTGCGTGCTCGAACACGTGACACGCCTGCGGCCCGACCTCGGCCCGGAGTGGCCGCAGCCGACCGGGCAAGGCTGCTACCGCGTCCAGCTCACCGGTGAACCGAACTACACCCTCGACCTGCGGCTGCTCGGCGAAGACGGCGACCACAACACCGCCGGGCTGAAGGCGACGGCCATGCGGCTGGTGAACGCCGTCCCCGCGGTCGTCGCGGCCGAGCCCGGTCTGCTCACCGCGCTCGACCTCCCGCTGATCACCGGGCGTGGCCTCGTGAAGCCCGTTTAGGGGTACCTTTTTCAAAACCCCCCGAGAGTCCGTTAGCGAATGGCATACTTCGGCCCATCGCTTGATCGACTCTTATTGGGGGGAATCCGTGACGGGCTACGACGTCCGACCCGACGCATTGGCCGAGTACGGCCGCAACATGGAGGGGCTGAACTCCGCGGCCGACGCGATCGGCGAATACATGCACACCTACGGCTGCGACAAGTCCGGCTTCACCGGGCTGCTCACCGTTCTGCATCCCGCGGTCGACCTGGTCGGCTCGCTCTTCGGCGAGACCCTGAAGTTCGGCAAGGAGCGGCTGACCTCGCTCGCCGCCGGGATGACCGACGTCGCGAAGACCTACGAAGAGCACGACAAGCAGGTCACGAAGGCGCTGCAGGACATTCTGGCGCAGCTGGATTCCGCCGGGACCGGACAACCGCTGAGCGGGTAATCGAGAGGGGAACTCGGCGTGGTGAAGACCAAGAGCAAGAGCGACGGCAAAAAGAAGGAGGAGAGCCCGGAACAAAAGGCCCAGGACAAGGCCGACGAACAAGAAGACACTCGCGACGAGAATCGGCGACGTCGGCGCGAAGACGGCCGCGGCGCCGGAGACGGCGATTTCGAGGCGGTAAAACCCGAAGGCACCTACGGCGACGGCACCGAGATCATCGCCGTCTTGCAGCCGCCTCCCGCCCCGGGCGGCGAGAACATCCAGAAGATGGTGGAAGAAGCCGGCTGGCAGGTCGCCGCGGTGGACTGGGCGTTCGAACAGGTCACCGGCAACAGCCTGGTGCAGACCGTGATCATGCCCATCACCGGCGACTTCAACAAGATCCAGCAGAACGCCGAAGCCTGGAACACCATCGCCGACAGCATGAAGCAGTTCTCCGCCACCATGTCCGGCAACGCCGAGATCGTCGGCGGCGTCTGGAAGGGCAAAGCGGCCGAGGCGCACAAGAAGTACGTCGACACCGGGTTCAAGCTCGGGCTGACCGTCGAAGCCAAGGTCGCCGAGGTGATCGCGAAGGGCTTCCAGTCGGTCGCCGATGTCTCGCAGCGGCTCTGTGCGAAGGCCCTCGACCTGCTGAAGACGTTGGTCGACAAGGTCATCGACGCGATCGCGAAGATCTGGATCCCGGCGTACGGCTGGGTCCGCGCGGCCGAGCTGATCTGGGACGCCTACCAGCTCTACCAGAAGATCATCGAGATCGTCGACCTCGTCAAGGAGACCGTCCAGAAGGTCGGCGAGATGTGGAACTCGCTGCAGAAGGTCGGCTCCCAGCTCGGCAAGATCAAGGACATCGGCAGCTTCGCCGACGCCAAGCAGTTCGCCAAGGACGTCGGCGGCGCCGCGAAGGACGTCAAGAGCGACTTCGGCGACATCAAGGACAACGTGACCGACATCAAGGACACCGCGACCGGGGTGAACGACACCGCGCACCAGGACAAGGTGCAGCCGAAGGGCCAGAACCGCAGCGGCCGGATCTCCGGCCAGCTCTGAAATTACGCGAGAACCACGGAGAAGTCGTGACCACCGACCAGGATTCCTGGAAACCGCCGGAACTGCGCGAAGCCGAAGCACGGCTCGACGAGACCGTGGCGAGGTCCAGGGTGCTCGAACAAGAAGTCGACGAGATGGACTTGCCGCAGCAGCCGCCCGTTGCCGGCCCCGAGGACATCGCCGCGATCAAGGCCGAGGCCGAACGCGCGAACGCTCCGGAGGAAATGCGGGCGCTCAAACGGAAAGTGGACACGGGTGAGCTCACCTGGGCCGACGTCCTCGAAGGCCGCGCGTACCAGGACCCGGACGTCCGCGCCGCGCTGATGACCCGGATGGCTCCGCTGTCCGAGGTCTACCAGGAGTTCGAAGAGGGCCACACCCTCGACGACGTGCTGGAAGCCGCGGGCGAAACCGGTTCCCTCAACGAAACCCGGACTCCGCAGACGGCTCCCCCGCCCGAGGAACTGTCCGAAGAGGACTACTTCGAAGGCGGCACCGCGCTGCAAGACGACGGCACCCCGTCACCTCCGCCCGTACCGGCACCGCCGGTCGAACCCCCGCCCGCGCCGCCCAAGCCGTCACCCCCGCCGCGACGCCCTCCGAGCGCCAATGCCCCAGAGGACGACGACTACTTCGGCGGCTCCCCCCTCGACGAATAACGCCACCTGTCGACAGATGGCGGCGCGTGAGGCCACACCCGCCATCTGTCGACAGATGGTGATCTCTCAAAAACTGAGAGATCACGAGATGTCGACATCTCGCGGCGCGTGGGCGCGCGGGGTTACTTCGTGGGGTCGCTGGGCTTCGCGTCTTCAGCGGGTTCGGCGGGCTTCTCCGGGGTGGGGTCGGCCGGGACCGACACCTCTTCGGAGGAAGCGGCCTCGTCGGCGTCGGGCTTGTCGACAGCGGGGTCGACCGTATCCGGGTCCTCGTAGTCCTTGCCTCGCAACAGCTCCGGCGCTTCCCGCGGACCGCGCTTCTTGGCGAGCACGAAGTACACGGCTCCGGCGACGAACAGCAGGATCGACGTCCACACGTTGACCCGCAGGCCGAGCACGTGGCTGGCGTCGTCGGTGCGCATCAGCTCGATCCAGCCGCGACCGGCGGTGTAGCCCATGACGTAGACGGCGAACGCGCGACCGTGCCCGAGGCGGAACTTCTTGTCCGCCCACACCACCAGCAGCGCGACACCGAGGTTCCACAGCAGCTCGTAGAGGAACGTCGGGTGCACCGGGCTGGTCGCGAGCGGGATGTGCCCCACGGCGACGCCGCCGAGCATGTCCGTGACGCCCGTGTCGGGATTGATGCGTTCGTAGATCTCCAGGCCCCACGGCAGGTTGGTGTGCGCGCCGTAGAGCTCCTGGTTGAAGTAGTTGCCGAGGCGGCCGATGGCCTGCGCGACGACGAGCGGCGCGGCGAGCGTGTCCGCCATCGCGGGCAGCGGGATGCCCTTCTTGCGGCAGGCGATGAGCGCGCCGACCGCACCGAGGGCCACGGCGCCCCAGATGCCGAGGCCGCCGTCCCAGATCTTCAGCGCGTCGAGCGGGTTCTTGCCCGGGCCGAAGTAGCGGTAGTTGTCGGTGATCACGTGGTAGAGACGCCCACCGACCAGGCCGAACGGCACCGCGAACACGGCGACGTCGATGACCGTGCCCTTCGTGCCGCCGCGGGCGACCCAGCGGCGTTCGCCCCACCAGAGGGCCACGACGATGCCGGCGATGATGCACAGCGCGTAGGCCCGGATCGGGATGAACCCGAGATGCCATACGCCCCGGTCAGGGCTCGGGATGGTCGCGAGGAAGGCAGCCGCGGCGGAATTCACCGGGTCACCGTAACGTGCCCGCCGTTCGGTCCGTCTACGGCCCGACTTCCGCGGGTCCCTTCCGGCGCCGGATACGGGCAGAATCGGAGTTCAGGGTTTTGGGAGGGGCGTATCAGTGAGTCCGACGAACGACGTGGAGATCCGGCGCGCACGCGCCGGCGACCTCCGGGCGATCCCGGCCGAGTTGGGTGACCAGGAGTTCTTCGCCGACAGAGTGGCCAGGCAGGACGACGGCCGTGGGGTGCTGCTCTTGGCCCTGTCCGGCGGCCTTCCGGTCGGCACGGTGTACCTGTGGCGGGAGCGGGCCGACGAGCAGGAGGTCCGTGACCATCTGCCGGAGGTCCCGCTGCTCAACCACGTCGAGGTGCTCGCCGGCCATCGCAACCAGCTGGTGGGCACCCGGCTGGTGAGCGAAGCGGAGCGGATCCTGGCGGGGTTCGGGCACGACCAGGTGGCGCTGGCGGTCAACGTCGACAACACCAACGCCGAACGGCTGTACAAACGGCTCGGGTACCAGCGCTGGGAACACGACACCCTGATCTGCTGGGCCGAGGTCAAACAGCCCGACGGAACCCGGAAAACCTGCCCGGAGACCTGCTACATGCTGGTCAAAGCGCTACCCGGGAGCAGTGCATGAGACCGAGCCTGGTGATGGCCTTCTCCGGCTCGAGTTCGTAACCGCACCTGTCCCGGATGTCTTCGAGATGCAGGGTCCAACGGTCACGATCGGCCTGCCACCACTGCAGGTAGGCGACACACAGCTTCGGGGTGATGATCGTGCTGCGGTTGCGCGCGGCGGTAAGGGCGGCGATCCTGCGGGACTTCACCTCGCTATCGAGGTGGTCATCCCCGGCGACCAGGTCGCGGACGTCTTCGATGAACCGCTTGCGGTGGTCGAGGAACCCCCGCCAGTACTTGAAGGTGGCGTCCTGGATCGGCTGTCCCGAATCCAGCAGCCGGTAGACGCCCTCGGCGAGGCAGTCGCCGAACTCTTCCGCACGGGCACGCCGGATGTCCAGGAACGGGTCGTACGGCGACTGGCTGGCCTTCCCGGTGATCGCGGTGGGTCGCAGACGGTTGTCGTCACCGATGAGGAAGAACCAGTCTTCGCTGTAAATGTTGGGGAAGAACGACCGGTACGAGTCCTCTCCCACGGCGAGCGCGCCCCCGCCGATGAAGCTTTCCTGCTTGCCACCGGCATCCCGATAAGCGTGACAGACCACGGAATTGTCGTGGTAGCCGTCATTGGCGAGCCCGACAGCGTCGTGGTTGCTCAGAAGTCCTGCCGCGTCGCGAAGATCGTCCAGCCGCTCGATCGTGATGTCGTCGTCCAGGAAGACAATGCGTTTCCAGCCGATGACATCCGCGAGGAGCAGGCCGAGGTTCCGTTTGGCGCTGAGGTCGGTCGGCCGGTTGAACACCGTCGACCGGAGCCTGGTGCCGGTCTGGAACTCCGGGATCAGCCCGGCCGGCAAGGGGTCGGTGTCGACGGCGACGATCTTCACCCCGGCTTTTTTCGCCTCGGCGAGCGCGTCATCCGCGTTGGCCGACTGGCTGCAGAGTGCCACGAGTGTGCAATCGAGCCGCGCGGCGAGCGCTATCGCCTTGCTCAGGTTGGCGATCGGGCGCGAGGTCGGCACGATGATCGCGTCGACGTCCGCCGGGACCGAGTCAGCCGCTTTCACGGGGCTCAGCAGGGAACTGTGGGACCCGTGGTGGTGCGTCGAAAGCGCCGCAGCCGTAGGTGTGCTCATAGTCAAGTTCTAAACCGGCCATTCGTGTAGCCGCGTCTCATCGACAGTCCAATCGGGAGTGAGCACCTGACCCATCACGACTGAGACACGGGAGATTATGCTGAAGGCGTCCATGCTTTCGAAGCGGGCCTTCAGATAGGCCTCGTTGCGGTCGCGGAATTTCACGTCGGTGAGCGCTCGTACAGCTCCGACGACACCACGCCCGTACATACCGTTGCAAATAGTGACAGTCCGCTTCGCGTTGAACGGATTCAGGTCACGGTAAAAGTGTGCCACGTCCTCGATGAGACGCCCCTTCGCATCGAGCTGGGGCGCGAACAGGTGGGGGTGCCCGTCCACTTCGAACCCGCCCACCTCGCCGGATTCCTCGGTGCGGACCACCTGGCGCACCGGCAGTTCGACCCGCGCGAGGAGATCCCGGGTCACGACGTTCCAATCCACGCCGCCCAGCAGGACGAGATGCGTGGTGTAGTCGTCCGGCGTCAGCTCCGGCGCGGTACGGAAATGCACCGCGGTGTTCGGGTTGACCGCCCGGATGTGGCCGAACAGCTCGATCAGCGCGTCCGGATCCGCGTACTTGTAGATCTCGACGTAGTCGGGACTGTCCGGATCCGCGTACGAGAATCCTTCACGCAGCAGGGTGTCCGGCAGCTGCGCGCAGACGATGGTCACCACCTCGAGATTCGGGAAGTGCCACAGACCCGTGCCGGTCAGCGCGGCCCGGACGGGCTCCTTGATCGCGTCCGTCCTCAGTTCGGTCAGCTCACGCAGCAGCTTCTCTCGCAGCGTCCGCTCGTCCTCGTTCAGCTGCGAAGCCGGAAGCACCCGAAACGGCTCCTGGGCCACGGACCGCTGTGTCGCGAAGAAACTGGCGTACGCGGCAAGGCGCGAAAGCGGGGGCGCCACCGGCTTCGCCGAGTTCTCCCAAGAAGAGATCAACGAGATGCTGAGCGGCTTCTTGCCGCCGAGCGCTTCCGCGAGTTGCAGCTGCGTGATCCCTTGACCAGGCCAGTACTCTTCCCGCAACGCCTTCAAGCGGCGTGCGAGTGCTTGGCGCGAGTCTTCGGATGACAGCACGGCCGCTGGCCCTCCAGTGAACTTCAGTTAAACAGCTGAAGCGTCTACCTTACACTCTGCGGTACCTCTTCTACCAGCACCCTAGGGTAACGCGTGTCGCGCAGCGGTCTTGCAGGTAGAGGACTTCCTCCACGTATTGTCCAGTCGCTCTCCAGGGCTTACTCTGAAGCCAGAGCGAACTAAAGAGAACTTCACTGAAGTTCAGTTTCGACACGATGGGATGGCTATGAACGTGCTCGTGCACCTGGACGGCAACACCCACCACGCCGCTTCTTCCAACGGCCCGTAGAGATGAGGAGGGGTTGAAATGAACGCGCTGCTTCCAGTACTTCCCTACCACCGAGCGATTGTGGCGGTGGACATCGAAGGTTCCACGACGAGGACCAACCCGGTGCGGGCCCAGCTCCGGCGCGTGCTCTACGACCTTCTCGAGGAAGCGTTGCTCGAGGCCGGGATCACCGAGGAACACCGTGACCCCCTCATCGACCGGGGCGACGGGATCCTCGTCCTGATCCACCCCGTGACCCAGGCCCCCAAGACCGTGCTGCTGAGCCGGGTCATCCCCGAACTGACCCGGCTGCTCGCCCAGCACGCCGCCCAGCACCCCGCCTTCCAGTTCCGCCTCCGCGCCGCGGTGCACGCCGGTGATGTCCACTACGACGACAGAGGATGCTACGGCGAGGACATCGACATCACGTTCCGCCTGCTCAACTCCCCCACTTTGAAGAAGACGCTCAGGCAGACGCCGCAGCCACTGGTGCTTGTCGTCTCACAGGAGATCCACCGCTCGGTGATCCGGCACGGCTACGACGGGATCGACATCAGCGCCTTCGACCCCCGCGTCCACGTCCAGATCGCCGGCCAGCGCGTGCGGGGCTGGGTCCAGATCCCCGCGCCCCGGCAGTCCGACGAAAACGACATCGCTAGCTGAGCGCGGCGAGATATCCCGCGATGAAAGCCTTCGCCACCAACGAGATCGCGCTGTCCGGCGGAAGGAAGCGCTCGTCGTGCAGACTCGGCGAGCCGGCGGTGTCGCCGAGGCCGGCGAACATCATCAGCCCGCGGGTCGCCCCGCAGTAGTGCGCGAAATCGTCCGCGCCGAAGGACCGGAACTCGGTGTCGATGCCGACACCCCCACGCGAAAGCCAGGTCTGCGCGCGCGTGGCGAGGCCGGAATCGTTGTGCAGCACCGGTTCCCCGGACATGACCCGCAGTACCGCCTCGCAGCCGTGTGACCGCGCGGTGCCCTGGACGATGTCGCCGAGGATTTCCACGGCCGTCTCCCGGTCCGAATCCCGCATCAGGCGCAGCGAGCCGAGCGCGGTCGCCTCCCTGGGCACGACGTTCGCGGCCGTCCCGGCGTTGATGCGCCCGATCGAGCACACCGCGCCGAAGACCGGGTCGATCCTCCTGCTCGCGATGGTCTGCAGGCTCACGATGATCTGACTCAGCGCGAGGATCGGGTCGCGCAGCAGATGCGGGTACCCGGCGTGGCCATCCTGTCCGGTCACCACGATCTCGAACTGATCGGTCGACGCGTTGATCGGGCCCGGTGCCGCCGAGACGACCCCCTCCGGCAGCCGCGGCTGGACATGCGCGCCGATCACCGCGCTGACGTCGTGCTCGGCCAGCAACCCGGACTCGACGACGTCGAAAGCGCCCGAGGGAGCCATTTCCTCCCGCGGCTGCAGCAGCACGAGGATCGGCTTCGGCACGCCGATCCTGGCCGCCGCCCGGGAGACCGCGACGAGCGCGGCCAGGTGGACGTCGTGCCCGCAGGCGTGCATCACCGAAGTCTCCGACGCCCACGGCACGCCTGTCGCCTCCATCACCGGGAGCGCGTCGAGCTCGGCCCGCAGCGCGATGGCCCCGCCGGGTTCGGCGCCTTCGAGCAGCAGCGCGCGGCCGGTCTTGGCCATCCGCACGCCGTCGCCCAGTCCGAGTGCCTGGACCAGCTCGTGGGTGGTGTCGTCTTCGTCTCCCGAGACGCGCGGGTCGGCGTGCAGCCGGTGGCGCAACTCGGTCGCGGCGGGCAACTCGGCGGAGACGGCACTCAGCCAGTCATCCCACAGCTCTGAACTCACTTAGGTATCCAATCCGTAGACTCGCTGGGCGTTTTCGATACCGACCAGCCTGCTGATGTGTTCGGCGTCGGCGAGCGAAAACTCGTCGGCGTCGAGGCCCTTCCTGAGGAAGTCCGAAAGTCCGCGCCGGAAGAGCAGTGTGCCCACGTGGTACAGCTCGGCGAGGCCGAACGCGTCGGTGGAGAACAGGAACTTACCGAACGGGGTGATTTCCAGCGTCTCCTCGATCAACGCCGAGGACCGGAGGCCGGTGTTGTGCGTCGCGAGGCCGACGTCGACGAACACGTGCTCGAAAACCTGCGCCAGGTAACCGGCCTCGCGGTGGAACGGATAGTTGTGCAGCAGCAGGATCGGCACCCGGCTGCGCCGGGTCGCGCGCAGAAAATCGGTCAGCAGTAAGGGATTGCAGCGATGCAGGTCGACGTCGGAGTCGCCGTAGCCGACGTGGAACTGGACCGGCAGGCCGAGGTCGATACCGGTCCAGACGAGGAATCGGTGCAGCACCTCGTCGGCGAGCCGGATCGGCGCGCCCGCGTCGACGTCGGCGAGCCAGTTCCCGGCCGCGATCGCGACGTCGGCGGAAGTGGGCCGCTCGCCCGAAAGCTCCAGCCCGACGCGGTACGCGGCGATCGACTTCACCCCGACGGCGTTCGCCGTGCGCTTCTCCAGCTCCGTCGAGAACGCGTCGGCGAACCCGACGCCGGACGTGCCCGCCCAGACGACGGCTTCGGCGACCTGTTCGAGCCGCACGATGTCGTGGGCCCTGGCCTGGGCCAGCCGCGCGAGCTCGGTGCTGCTCGTCAGCTGGTCCGGCAGGAAGCCGCCGTCCACCAGGAAGTCCCCGGTGCCGGTGGCACGCAGGAACCGCCCGTTGACCTCGCTCGCCGTCAACTCGGCGCGGCGCGTGAGGTACTCGTCGGCCGTGGCGTGGGGCTCGAGGTCCAGGACCGGCGGGCACCAGCGGCGCACCGCCAGCCCGATCAGCGAGTCGAAGAGGGTGGTGCCCAGCGGCGAGACCGTGTCGGCCTCGGTGAGCATCGCCTCGAACGCCGGGCGGTCCAGCTCGGCCGAGACGAGGCCGTGGCAGTGGTGATCGACAAGGCGAAGATCGGCGACGAAGGGCAGCAAGCCGGTCATCTTCCTCCTTCGACGCTCAGTATCGTCCGGCGCCGAGCGGGTTGCCGGGCGCGGCGAGCTTACGCCGGACGAACACCGGCAAGATCGACCCGATCGTGGTCAACAGGTAGATGACCAGCAGAATCATTGTGCCGATGGACCACCAATAGACCACCGCCGGCGGTACCCCTCGCCCGGCGGTACCGCTGTCTCTTCGAAACCACCTAGCGTGAGATTGCCGTTAGTGTCTACAGGAAGGTGACGTTATGAAGCCAGGTTGCAGTTGCAGTTGCGGTGACGCCTGCACGTGCGATCCCTGCAACTGCGGGTAGATTTCGCAGCAATGGATCAGCGACAGGTGAGCTTCGTGGCGGCGGCCATCCGCGACGACCTGGCGGCCGATGGGATCACCCTCTCGGACGAGCAGGCGGACCGGGTGGCCGTCTCCGCTACCAAGGCGTGCATCAACTGGATGATCGCCGCCGCGCAGGAAGGCATGATCGACAGCGTGCACGTCGACAGTGAAAGGCCGGAGTGATGAGCGCACCTGTACGCGAGATCTCGTCCCGCAGGATCACCGGTGCCCGCCGTATTACGAGATCATGGCTAAGCCCGAGGAATACCTGACGTGCTGGAGGTGCGACGGGATCTACCGGACGCAGCACGGCGAGTGGGTTCCCCCGGGCATCGAAGTCCCTGAACAGACGAAGCGCCCGAAAACGAACCACGCGGACCGTTACGCGTACAAGGACACCAAAAGCCGTTAGACGAACGGTCCCAGCTCGGCGGGTTTGGCCAGATTCCGACCTGGTTAAGAAAAGCGGTGCCTGGCGTCCCGGCGGCCGACGACGTCACCACGGCGTAAAACGTATACGTGCCAAGGAAACAGGCCACCAGTGTTCTCGGGTGGACCGGTTTCGACGGTGTCTGACACGATGCACCTCGATTCCCGAACAGCAGTCAATCATCGTGGGAGTGTCATGGGCGAGCTCGATCGGGCGGCGCTGGGGGCACGCGCCCACGAACTCGGTGCCCGCCTGACGGCGCGTGGCGTCGAGCTGGTCGCATTGACCTGGGTGGACAACAGCGGTATCACCAGGACCAAAGCGGTGCCGCTGCGCCGGTTGGCGAACGCGGCGGCATGGGGTGTCGGGGCTTCGTACTCGTTCGACTTCTTCCTGTTCAATGATGATCTCATCACCGGCGAGTACTCGCGCGGGGCCGTCGGGGACCTGCGGCTGTATCCGGACCTGGAGCGGCTGACGGCGTTGTCCGCGCAGCCCGGCTGGGCTTGGGCGCCCGCCGATCGCTACGACCAGGAAGGCGTGGTGCATCCGCAGGACCAGCGCAGTCTGGCGAAGGCGGCCGTCGAGCGTCTCGCGGAACGTGGCTACACGGCGAAGATGGCTTTCGAGGTCGAGTGGATCATCACCGCGGAGAGCGCGCCGGACGACATCACCTCGGCCGTGTGCGGCCCGGGCTACGGCTATGCCAGCCTTTCCCGGCATTCGGACTACCTGCGTGCGGTCGTGTCCGCTTTGGAACGTCAGCGGATCGGCGTCGAACAGATCCATCCGGAGTACGCGGCCGGGCAGTTCGAACTCTCCGTCGCGGCTTCGGATCCGGTGGCCGCGGCGGACACCTACGTCCTGGTGCGGGAAACCGTCCGCGCGGTGAGCCGGCAGCACGGGCTCCGCGCGTCGTTCACGCCGCGCTTCGCCGGTGAGGGCGTCGGCAACGGCGGCCATGTGCACCTGAGCGTCTGGGACGGCGAAACCAACGCCTACGCGGGCGGCGACCGCCGGTTCGGCATGACCGGCGTCGCGGAGTCGTTCAGCGCGGGCATTCTGGGGCGGCTGCCCGCGTTGCTGGCCGTCGGCGCGCCTTCGGTGGTCAGCTATCTCCGGCTCGAGCCGCACCACTGGGCGGGCGTGTACGGCGTGTGGGGACTGGAGAACCGCGAGGCGCCGCTGCGGTTCGTCACCGGTTCCGTCGGTGAGCGGGCCAAGGCGGCGAATCTCGAGGTGAAATGCTTCGACCAGACGGCGAACCCGTATCTCGTCGTCGCGGCCCTGCTGTTCGCCGGACTAGCCGGGCTGGACGAAGGCGGGACGCTGCCGGAGCCGGTCGACGTCGATCCGGGGACGCTCCCCGAAGACGAACGCCGGCGCCTCGGCATCGACCGTCTGCCGACGAACCTGCTCGACGCCGTGGCCGCCTTCGAGGCCGACACCGTGTTGACCGGGTCCTTCGGCGCTCCGCTGGCGACGACGTTGACGGACATCCGGAAAGCCGAAGCGGCACTGTTCACGGGCGCGACGGCCGAGGAGATCGCGCGGGCCATGCGCTGGACGCACTAACGCTTGAGCGCGAGGGCGACTTCCTTGCGCAGCTGGGGAAGTTTCGCGTACAGCGCCTCGCCGGGGCACTCGGTGTTGTAGAAGTCGCGGTGCCCCTTGATCTCCTCGACCGGGATGCCGTACTGCTTGCAGACGTACGCGCAGAAGACGACGAGCGCCTTCCACTGCGCCTGCGGCGGCTCGACGGCGGTGTACAGGCCTTCGTTCTCGATGCCGATGGCGTTTTCGTTCTGGCCAGGGCAATGCGCCGCGCGGACGATCTTGTTGCCCGAGCGCAGCGTGTCGAGGCTGCCGTGGCGTCCTTCGAGCGAGTAGCCGCCGCGGCTGATGGTGAAATGCTGCCCCGTGTCGGCCCAGGTGTTGTTGTCCATGTGGTCGGCCTGGTTGTCGCGGCAGATCTGGAACGCGTGCGCCCGCGAGTAGTCGGTGCTGTTCGCGCTCGCGATGTGGTGGACGAGGATGCGGTTGGCGGGGTGGTCGAGGACCGCGAGGGTGTCCGACGGCGGGCGCGCGGCCCACTCGTCGCAGCTGTAGATACGGGGGACAGCCACGGCGGCGCCGGAGATACCCGGTACGGCCAGCGCCGCGATGCCCACCCCCGCGGCCAGTCCTGTTCCTCGGAGAAACCCTCGGCGGTTCAGCGCGTGTAAGTCGACGTCCATGGGCGGGACTCTGCGCGAGCCGCGTACATGATCCCTACAAATCGCCTTTCACCACGGAACGCTTTTCGATAACCGTCGCTTATGAGCGGATCGAGCATTTCTATCGCCATTAAGGGAATTTGCCCGATTGAGTGAGCTTGGATGGTTTATTACTACCAACAGATAACGGCTGCGGTATTTTGTCTACCGTTTTCTGGTGGATTGCCCGATAGTTCGCTTTCCGCGCACTAGATCGGGTGTACAGGAGTTCACATTGCGTAACAAGCGCCTCGTACGCGTCGGAGTCGCCGCCGGTTTCGCCCTGACCGTCGCGTTCACGACTTCCGCCGAAGCCACCCACGAACCGTCGAAACGGGAGATCACCGCCCAGTTCACCAAGTGGAACGCGGCCCTCGCCTCCCACGACCCGGCGAAGGTCGCCGACCTCTACGCCCCCGATGCCGTGCTGCTGCCGACGTTGTCCAACGTCGTGCGCACCGACCGCGCCGGGCTCATCGACTACTTCGAGGAGTTCCTCGAGAAGAAGCCGAAAAGCACGCTCACCCAGGAGATCATCACCGTCCTGGACGACAACACCGCCATCAACACCGGCGTCTACCACTTCGACCTGACCGTCGACGGCCACCCGAGCGCCGTCGACGCGCGCTACACCTTCGTCTACGAAAAACGCCACGGCCGCTGGCTCATCACCAACCACCACTCCTCCGCCATGCCCACCCCGTAGCCACCTGGCTCGTGAGTGGCAACGAGTGTTAGAACACTTGTAGCCACTCACGAGGGGTGACCACACGCACTGCCGCAGTGGCCTGCTTGGCCGCGGGTCAGGCGGGGGCGACGGTTTTGCGGACGCCGTCGGCGAGTTCGGCGGAGAGGGTGCGGACGGCGTCGATGCCGGAGCCGGCCTGGGTGACCAGGGCCGAGCCGACGATCACCGCGTCGGCGAACGAAGCCACCTCAGCGGCCTGAGCGCCGGAGCGAACCCCGAGCCCGACACCGATCGGCAGTTCCGTATGCGCCCGCGTGCGCGCCACCAGGTCACGAGCACCAGCCCCGACACTCTCGCGAGCACCGGTGACCCCCATGACCGCGGTCGCGTACACGAACCCGGAGCTCGCCTCGACCGTGCGGACGATCCGCTCCTCCGACGAGGACGGCGCCACCAGGAAGATCCGGTCCAGTCCGTGCGCGTCCGAGGCCTGCATCCAGTCGGCGCCCTCGTCCGGCGTCAGGTCGGGCGTGATGATCCCGAGCCCGCCCGCCGAAGCGAGATCGCGCGAGAACCGGTCCACGCCGTACTTGAAGACCGGGTTCCAGTAGGTCATCACGACGGCCTTGCCACCGCGCGCCGTCACGGCTTCGACGACCTCGAACAGGTGCTTCAGCCGGAAGCCGTTCTTCAGCGCTTCGACCGCCGCGGCCTGGATCGTCGGGCCGTCCATGACCGGGTCCGAGTACGGCACGCCGACCTCGACCAGGTCCGCGCCGCCGTCGATGACCGCGGACAGCAGGTCCTTGGACCCGTCGACCGTCGGGAAACCGGCGGGCAGGTACCCGATGAGCGCCGCGCGGCCTTCGCTGCGGGTCTGCTTGAAGACCTCTGCGAGGCTCACAGTTTCTCCTCGTCCACCAGGTCGAAGTACTTCGCCGCGGTGTCCATGTCCTTGTCACCGCGACCCGAGAGGCTGACCACGATCAGGCCGTCCGGCCCGAGTTCCGGCCCGAGCTTGAGCACCCCGGCCAGCGCGTGCGCCGACTCGACCGCCGGGATGATGCCTTCGGTCCGCGACAGCAGCCGCATCGCCTGCATGGCTTCGTCGTCGGTGACCGAGAAGTACTCGGCCCGCCCGGTGTCCTTGAGCCACGAGTGCTCAGGGCCGACACCGGGATAGTCGAGCCCGGCCGAGATCGAGTACGCCTCGATCGTCTGGCCGTCCTCGTCCTGCAGCAGGTACGACATCGCGCCGTGCAGGGTGCCGGGCGTGCCCTCGGACAGGGTCGCGCCGTGCTCACCGGACTCGATGCCGTGGCCGCCGGGCTCGAAACCGACGAGCCGGACGCCGGGATCGTCGATGAAGCCGTGGAAGATGCCGATCGCGTTGGAGCCGCCGCCGACGCACGCGGCGACGACGTCGGGCAGCCTGCCGGTCTGCTCGAGGATCTGGCGACGCGCTTCCTCGCCGATGACCTTGTGGAAGTTCCGCACCATGACCGGGAACGGGTGACCGCCGGCCGCGGTGCCGAGCAGGTAGTGCGTGGTGTCCACATTGGACACCCAGTCACGCAGCGCCTCGTTGATGGCGTCCTTCAGCGTCCGCGACCCGGTCTTGACCGGAATCACCTCGGCGCCGAGGAGCTTCATCCGCGCGACGTTCAGCGCCTGGCGCTCGGTGTCGACCTCGCCCATGTACACGACACAGTCGAGATCGAGCAGCGCGCACGCCGTCGCCGTGGCGACGCCGTGCTGACCGGCACCGGTCTCGGCGATGACCCGCTTCTTACCCATCCGCTTGGTCAGCAACGCCTGGCCCAGCACGTTGTTGATCTTGTGCGAACCGGTGTGGTTCAGGTCCTCGCGCTTAAGGAACACCCGCACGCCACCGGCGTGCTTCGCGAAGCGCGGGGCTTCGGTCAGCAGCGACGGACGGCCCGCGTAGTCCCGCAGCAGCCGGGCGAACTCGTCGGTGAACGCCGGGTCCGTCCTGGCCTTTTCGTACTCGGCGGACAGTTCGTCCATCGCGCCGATCAGGGCCTCGGGCAGGAACCGGCCGCCGTACGGGCCGAAATGGCCGCGTTCGTCCGGATCGTGCTCGGTGTGCTCGTGGGCCCGGGTGGCGACCTCTTCTTCGCTCACCGTGACGGCCTCGGGCAGGCGGGGTGCGAACCGGCGGTGACGAGCTTGACCAGCGCGCCCTTCGGGTCGCCGGAGGCCACCAGGCCCTCGCCGACCAGCACCGCGTCGGCACCGTGACCGGCGTACGACATCAGGTCGCCAGGACCGCGCACACCCGACTCGGCGATCTTGAACACGTCCATCGGCAGCCCGGGGGCCAACCGGCCGAACACGTCACGATCGACTTCGAGGGTGTGCAGGTTACGGGCGTTCACGCCGATGACCCGGGCGCCCGCCTCCAGCGCACGATCGGCCTCTTCGGCGTTGTGGATTTCCACGAGCGCGGTCATGCCGAGCGACTCGACCCGGTCCAGCAGGGAGACGAGCGCGTTCTGCTCGAGCGCGGCGACGATCAGGAGCACCATGTCGGCTCCGTGCAGGCGCGCCTCGTGCACCATGTACGGGCTGACGATGAAGTCCTTGCGCAGCACGGGAATGTCGACAGCGGCACGCACGGCGTCCAGATCGGCCAGCGATCCGCCGAAGCGGCGCTGCTCGGTCAGCACGCTGATGACGGCGGCGCCACCGTCGGCGTAGTCCTTGGCAAGGGAAGCGGGGTCGGCGATCTCGGCGAGGTCGCCTTTGGACGGGCTGCGCCGCTTGACCTCGGCCACGACCCCGATGCCGGACTCGGCACGCAGGGCCGCCAAGGCGTCACGGGCGGGCGCGGCCGCGGCGGCGCGTCGCTTGAGTTCATCGAACGGCAGAGCCGCCTCGCGCTCGGCGAGATCGGCGCGCACGCCGTCGATGATTTCTTCCAGCACAGTCACCGGGCGCCCTCAAAGGCCTCAATGTTCACAGGTTCACTCGCAAGGTAGCTCACAAAACCTTCCCCTTCCCGCTGAAAAGATGCTAACCCTCGCACTTGTGCGGACCGGTCCCGGGGCATCCCGTTGGTCCGAATGCGCCACGTCAACGGCCTGTTGTCGGATCCTCGCCCTCGGATAGCGCCTCCCACAGTTCGACGTCCGGATCGCGCGCCACCCGCTTGGTTCCCGGTGCCGCGTAACGGGCTCCGAGCCGTGGCATCCGGCTGGCGCCCTTGATCCCCAGCAACCCGCCGGAGACCATCAGAATTCCCCCGAGCACCGCGACCAGTGGCCCGTACGGGAATCCGTTGGCGTGTCCGAAGCCGTCGATCCCGGCCCAGCAGGCGGCGATACCGCCCAACGCCAGTAGCCCGCCGAGAACGCGGCGGAACCAGCCGCCGGTGGCGACCATACCCGCCACTCCGGCGAGGGCCAGCAGTGCCAGCGGAACGAGCGATCCCGCCAGCTGGGCGCCGTTTTCGGTGTAGTGCACGATTCCGCGCGCCCCGGCGTCGCGGTCCTCGGCGAACCACGTCAGCCGTGACGAACCCCATAGTGCGGCGGCGCCCAGCACGAGCGCCGCCACCACCATCCACAGTGGACGTTTAGACACTGGCGGAGTCGCTGGTCGGATCGAGCACCGCCGCCGGGGCGAGCGTCTGCGCGGCGGCGATCGCGGAGAGCACCGTGCGCGCCTTGTTGAGCGATTCGTTGTCCTCGTAGTCGGCGTCGGAATCGGCGACGACCCCGCCGCCCGCCTGCACGTAGGCCGTGCCGTCCTTCATCAGCGCGGTGCGGATCGCGATCGCGGTGTCGGCGTCCCCGGCGAAGTCCAGATAGCCGACGACACCGCCGTAAAGCCCGCGCCGGACCGGTTCGAGCTCCTCGATCAGCTGCATCGCGCGGACCTTCGGCGCGCCCGACAGCGTCCCGGCCGGGAAACACGCGACGACGGCGTCGTAGGCCGTCTTGTCGTCGAGCAGTTCACCGGTCACCGTCGACACGATGTGCATGACATGGCTGTACCGCTCGACGTCGAAGAAGTCGACCACGCGCACGGTGCCCGGCTTGCAGACCTTGCCGAGGTCGTTGCGCCCGAGGTCGACCAGCATGAGGTGCTCGGCGCGCTCCTTCTCGTCGGCGAGGAGGTCCTTCGCGAGCTGCGCGTCCTCCTCCGGGTCGGCGCCGCGCCAGCGCGTGCCGGCGATCGGGTGGGTGGTCGCGCGGCCGTCCCGCACGGTCACCAGTGACTCGGGGCTGGACCCGACGATGTCGAACCCGTCCAGGCGCAGCAGGTACATGTACGGGCTCGGGTTGGACGTCCGCAGCACCCGGTAGACGTCGAGCGCGTCGGCGCCGGTCTCGATCTCGAAGCGTTGCGACGGCACGACCTGAAACGCTTCACCGGCGTGAATGGCTTCGACGGCCGTGTTCACCGCATGGTGGAAGTCCTCTTTGGTGCGGTGCCGCTTGAACTGCGGCGCCGGCCGCTCGAACACCGCCGTCGTCGGCGGGGCCGCGACGAAGAGCTGCTTGCTCATCTCGTCGAGCCGCCGGACGGCGTCGTCGTACGCCGCGTCGACCCGTTCGGGCGAATCGTCCCAGTTGACGGCGTTCGCGATGAGCGTGACCGTGCCCTCGTGGTGGTCGAAGGCGGCCAGGTCGGTCGCGAAGAGCATGGTCAGCTCGGGGATGTCGAGATCCTTGACGGCGAGCTCGGGCAGCCGTTCGAGCCAGCGCACCGAGTCGTAGCCGATGTAGCCGACCATCCCGCCGGTCAGCGGCGGCATGCCGGGCAGCGGCTCGGTCTGCAACGCGGCGACCGTCTCGCGCAGCACGGTCATCGGGTCACCTTCGACGGGCAGGCCCTGCGGTGGCGTGCCGACCCACACGGCCTTGCCGTCGCGCACGGTGAGCGCGGCCGGGCTGTGGACGCCGATGAACGACCATCGCGACCAGGACTGGCCGTTCTCCGCCGATTCGAACAGGAACGTGCCCGGACGGTTCGCGGCGAGCTTGCGGTAGACACCGACGGGCGTTTCGCCGTCGGCAAGCAGGCGGCGTACGACTGGGATGACTCGACGGCCTTCCGCCAGCAGACGGAAGTCGTCGCGGGTGGGGCTCACCGAGCCGAGGCCCGCGGAAGCGGCGTTAGCGACCATGCGGTTCATTGTGCTGCATGGTCGTTTCCCGCCGAATGCGGCCACAAATTCATTGAATGTTGAATTATTGCCACGCAGGGTTCATGATGGGGGACGTGACATCCGCCTCTGCCCATGAGACCACGCCCGCCAAGCGCCGCGGCCGCCGACCGGCAGGCCAGGACACCAAAACCGCGCTGATCTCCGCCGCCCGCGAGGTGTTCGGCGAAGTCGGCTACGACGGCGCCACCGTCCGCGCCATCGCCACCCGTGCCGGGGTCGACGCCGCCATGGTCAACCACTGGTTCGGCGGCAAGGAGAACCTGTTCGCCCGCGCGGTGCTCGAGCTGCCGTTCGACCCGCGCGACCTGGTCGCCCAACTGCTCTCCGGCCCGATGGAGAACCTCGGCGAGCGGATCGTGCGCACGTTTCTCACGCGGTGGGACACCGGCGGCGGCGACATCTTCACCGCGCTGGTCCGCAGCGTCGCCGGGCACGACCAGGTGGCCCACGTCCTGCGCGACCTCTTCCTCAACCAGCTGTTCAGCAAGCTGGTCGGCCCGGGTGACGCCGACCGCCCCGAGCTGCGCGCCACGCTGTGCGCGTCCCAGCTCATCGGGATGGGCATGATCCGGTACGTGGCGAAATTCGAGCCACTCGCGTCGGCCGATATCGAAACGCTGGTCGACGCGGTCGGCCCGAACGTCCAGCGCTACCTCACGGGCGAGCTTTAACGGACTTCTTCGCGGCCACGACGACGGGGGCGTCACCGAGCAGGACCGTCATCCGGTCGCCGGTGCCGCCGACCCACACACGGAGCCGTTCGAGCGCGACGAGCTCGGGCGGCAACGTCCGGGTGATCACCACGGTGAGCTCGACCCCGGCAGTCAGCCGGACCTCCAGCAGGTACCGGCGGCCGAGCCGATGCGCGACGGCCTCGCCCTCGCGCCAAGGGATCCGCAGCAGCGCACGGCCGCGGCCACGCCAGCCGAAGAAACCGAGAGGACCACGCCGGAGGCGGTCGACGACCTCGGTGGCGGCATCGAGGTCGATCGGCCCGTCGTAGCGGACGAAATCCGCACGGCGCCCGAGGGTACGGACGCCGTGGAAACCAGCCGGGGAGGTCACCGCGCGAGAAGCACGGCGATCAGCGCGAGAGTGCCCGGCACGACCTGGACGAACAGGATGCGCTTGTTCGCCGTCGCCGCGCCGTAGAACCCGGCGACGATCACGCAGGCCAGGCCGTAGACCTTGAACTGGAAGCCGGTCGGATCGGTCGCGATGAGACCCCAGACGAGCGCGGCGGCCAGGAAACCGTTGTACAGCCCCTGATTCGCGGCCAGCGGCGCGCTTTCCTTGGCGAACTCTTCGGTGGTACCGAAAGCGGCCCGCGCACGCGGCGAGGTCCAGAGGAACATCTCCAGCACGACGATGTAGACGTGGATCAGGGCGACGAGCCCGACCAGGATGTTCGCGACGACGTTCACGAGTTCTTCTCACTTCTTCTTCGCAGGTGAGCGGACGCTCGCGCAGTATCTAAGCAGGTCAGCTGTCGTCGGCGAGCAGCAAGCGCTCCCCGGTGTCGAAACAGCTGTGCTCGCCGGTGTGACAGGCGGGCCCGACCTGGTCGACGCGAAGGAGGACCGTGTCGGCGTCGCAGTCGATGCGCACTTCGCGGACGTGCTGCGTGTGCCCGGACGTCTCGCCCTTGACCCACTGCTGCTGCCGGCTGCGGGAGTAGTAGGTCGCGCGGCGCGTCTTCAACGTCTGGTCGAGGGCTTCGTCGTCCATCCACGCCACCATCAGGACGTCCGACGTCGAGTGCTCGACGACGACGGCGCAGATCAGCCCGTCGGCGTTGCGCTTGAGCCGGGACGCGAGTGCGGGATCGAGGGTCATGCCGCCGCTCCGAGGAGATAACGCCGCAGGGGCATCGAATTCAGCATGACGAGCGCGTAGATGTATCCGGCGAAAGCGAGGCCGGAGAACAGCTTCACCCACCACAGTTCCGCGCTGAGCAGGCCGAGCGCGTGCAGCAGGCCGAGGAGAACGGTCACGATGAAACCCGCGATCCGCGCCGACGGCATCTTCAGCACCAGCCCCGCGACGACGAGCCCGCCGAGCACCAGGCTGATGACGGGCAGGACGAACGTGCGATTGGACGCTCCCGCGCCGAGCACCGGGATCAGCACGACCAGGATCCACGCGAGCGCGATGCCGAGCAGCAGGCCGGAAGCGATCTTGACCTCGGCGGGCACCTTCCAGGTCTTGAGGATCACCTGATCACCACTCCCCCGGCGCGCAGCGTGTCCTTGACCTCGCTGATCTTCAACTGCCCGAAGTGGAACACGCTCGCCGCGAGGACCGCGTCGGCGCCGCTTTCGACAGCGGGCAGGAAGTGTTCGAGCGCCCCGGCACCGCCGCTGGCGATCACCGGCACGCGGACGGCCTTGCGGACCAGCTTGATGAGTTCGAGGTCGAACCCGGCCTTGGTGCCGTCGGCGTCCATGGAGTTGAGCAGGATCTCGCCGACGCCGAGTTCTTCCCCGCGAGCGGCCCACTCGACGGCGTCGATACCGGTGCCCTTGCGGCCACCGTGTGTGGTGACCTCGAAGCCGGATTCGGTGCCGCCACCCCGCCGAGCGTCGACGGAAAGCACGATGCACTGCGAGCCGAACCGCCGCGACGCCTCGTGCAGGAACTCGGGGCGCGCGATGGCGGCGGTGTTGATGCTCACCTTGTCGGCGCCGGTCCGCAGCAGCTTGTTGACGTCTTCGTTCGTGCGCACGCCGCCACCGACGGTCAGCGGGATGAACACCTGCTCAGCGGTGCGCCGGACCACGTCGAACGTGGTCTCACGGTCTCCTGAAGACGCCGTGACGTCGAGGAACGTCAGTTCGTCGGCGCCCTCCGCGTCATACAGGCGCGCCAACTCGACCGGGTCTCCGGCGTCACGCAGGTCGGCGAAGTTGACACCCTTGACGACTCGCCCCGCATCGACGTCGAGACACGGGATCACCCTCACCGCGACAGACATACGTCCAGCTTAGTGACCTCCGCCGAGTGCGGTGAGGAAGGCCCGCCAGCCCGGTGCGGCGAAGGTCAGGGCGCCGGAGGCGCGGTCCTTGGTGTCCCGGACCCGCACCTGCGGGACTGTATTCGCGACCTCGACACAGTCACCGTTGTTCGTGCTGTAGCTGCTCTTGCGCCACATCACGTGCGGCTCGGGGGTGACCATGGCGATCCTCCAGCTACGAGTAGAGCTCGACTGCCAGTGCGGCAATCGCGTCCTTCGATTCTCCCTCATCAAGTGCTGTAGTCGCCAGAGTCTCCGACACTCGGCGGTAAGCGGCGATTTCCCCAGGTTCCTCAAGAAAAAGACTGGCCGTCTCACTGTCCAAATACACAACTGGGTTGAACTCAGGAAATTCCATCATCTTGAACTGACCTGCGATCGCGGCGTGGGCACCGATCACGGCCGGAATCACCCGAATGGTCACATTGAAACGCACCGCCATCTCCAGCAAGTGATGCAGCTGCTCTGACATCACTTCGTTCCCTCCCACCGGCAACCGCAACGCGAACTCATGCAGGAAAAAGCTGAATCGTGCTCGCTTAGGCGGCTCGAACAGCGACTTCCGCTCCATCCGAGCCAGCACCCGTCCGTCGATCTCTTCAACCGGCAACGTCCCCGTTCCAGTCAGCAAAGCCTGCGCATAGGAGGGTGTCTGCAAGAGCCCAGGCACGACCATCGGCTGGAACTCACAGAACGAATCCGCCTGTCTCTCCAGCCGCATAAGAGTTTCAAGCTGCTTCGGGAGTCTCGAACCGTGTTGCTGAAACCACCCCAGCTTCCGCAGTTCCCCGCACAACCCGAGCAGCCGAGCCCGCTCCTCCCCCTTCACCCCGCACACCGCGAGAAAGGTCGCCACATCGATCTCCGCCCCACCCCGTTTCCCGCTCAGCAAGCGCGAAACGTTCGGATGCGGCCATCCGAGTCTCCGCGCGATCTCGCGCCCGTTGTATCCCGCATTCCGCATCGCCCGGCGCAACGCGTCCCCGAGTTCCCGGCTGCGGACAGTCGTTTCTCGATCATCCATGCGCTAAAAACTAAAACCCCGCGCCGAATTTTCCACCACCGACACGAAGACACCACCGGAAAGGCGCACGCGGTGTCCCCCCGGCAAACTTTCGCCCATCAGCCCAAATCGCGCGAGTGCAATCCACGCGCACTCAAGTGCAGTCTGTGCACACTCGAACGCGATCCACGCCGCAGTTCGCACTCGGATGTGCACAGACCGCACTCAGGCGTGCGTGGATTGCACTCGGACCGGTCCGCCTAAGCTCGTCTCATGGCACAGGCGGGTCGGCGACCGGGACAGAACGAGACCAGGGAGGCGATCCTTGAAGCGGCGAAGCAGCGCTTCGCGTCGCAGGGCTACGACGGCGCGACGGTCCGCGCCATCGCGGGCGACGCGGGCGTCAACGCGGCACTGCTGAACCACTTCTTCGGCTCGAAGCAGCAACTCTTCGCCGCGGCGATGAACTTGCCGATCAACCCGGCCGAGATCGTCCCGCTCATTCTTGACGGCCCGCCCGAACAGATCGGCGAGCGGCTCGTGCGGATGTTCCTCAGCATCTGGTCCAACCCCGTGACCAGGGCGCCTTTCCTCGCGCTGCTCCGCTCGGCCACCACCAACGACGAGTTCGCGGCGACACTGCGGCAATTCATGGAGAAGGCCGTCTTCGCGAAAGTCGCCGAGGCGAAGGGCATCCCGCGTGTCCGGGTCGCCGCGGCCGCCGCGCAGATGATGGGCGTCGCGCTGCTGCGCTACATCGTCGCCGTCCCGCCGCTCGCCGACGCCTCCGACGAAGAACTCGTCACCCTCATCGCGCCGGTGATCCAGCACTACTTCGACGGCTAGCGGCGCCCGGATCGTCGCCGTGACGCAGCGGCACGAAGCCCGGCTCGCGCTGCTGAAGCTCGTCGACAAGCCCGGCGGGAAGGTCGGCGTCGAGCAGCTCGACACGATCGACATGCCCAGCACGTTCCGGCTGTCTGCCCGACGGCCCCGACCCAGCGTGGCTCGTGAGTGGCAACAAGTGTTCTATAATAACACTCGTAGCCACTCACGACCCACCCACCCAGCCGCCCCCTTGACTCCGAAACTCATCGAGCGCAGAATTAAACGTATGACTAATTCAGCGATCTTGACGGCCGGGCTGCGCGTCCGCCGCGGCGGACGCGAGGTTGTGCGCGACGTGGGCTTCGAGGTTCCGCGCGGAGTGATCACCGGGTTGCTCGGCCCGAGCGGCTGCGGCAAGACCACCCTGATGCGCGCGATCGTCGGCGTCCAGATCGTCGAAGGCGGCACGGTCACCGTCCTCGGCCAAGACGCGGGCAGCCCGCAGCTGCGTCGCAAGATCGGTTACGCGACCCAGAATCCGGCGATCTACGCCGATCTCACCATCACCGAGGCGTTGCGCTACTTCGCCGCCGTGCTCCGCGCGCCGATGTCCGATGTGGACCGGGTCATCGCCGAGGTCGGCCTCACCGACCACGCGGGAAAGCTCGTCGGCTCGCTCTCCGGCGGGCAGCACAACCGCGCGAACCTGGCCGTCGCACTGCTCGGCAAACCCGAGTTGCTGGTGCTCGACGAGCCGACCGTCGGCCTCGACCCGGTCCTGCGCGACGAACTCTGGGCGCTGTTCCGCAGGCTCGCCGACGCCGGCGCGACGCTGCTCGTGTCCAGTCACGTCATGGACGAAGCCGCGCGCTGCGACAGGATTCTCCTTATGCGCGAAGGAGTTCTGCTCGCCGACGAAACTCCGGGCGAACTTCGTGCCCGTACCGGAGCCACCGATCTCGAGCAGGCGTTCCTCCGGCTCGTCCGCGCAGTGTTGTGATTCGAGGCGACCCGCTCATGAACCCGACGCTCACCCTGGCCACCGCCCAGCGCATCCTCACCCAGCTCCGGCACGACCGGCGCACCGTCGTCATGCTGATCCTGGTGCCGTCGCTGCTGATGGTCCTGCTGCGGTTCGTGTTCAACAACGAACTCATGTTCAGCCGTACCGCGCCCGCGCTGCTCGGCGTCTTCCCGTTCCTGATCATGTTCCTGATCACCTCGATCACCACTCTGCGCGAGCGCACCACCGGCACGCTCGAACGCCTGATGACCATGCCGATCGGCCGCCTCGACCTGCTTTTCGGCTACGCGCTGGCGTTCGGGTCGATCGCGATCGTGCAGGTCGGCCTCGCCGCGGGGATCTCGTTGGCCTGGCTGGGTCTCGACATCGTCGGCTCGGTCGGGATGCTGCTGCTCATCGCGGTGCTCGACGCGCTGCTCGGGATGGCGCTCGGCCTGTTCGTCAGCGCTTTCGCGCGCACGGAGTTCCAGGCCGTCCAGTTCATGCCGCTGTTCGTGCTGCCGCAGATCCTGCTGTGCGGGCTGTTCATGCCGCGTGGGCAGATGGGCTGGCTGCTGAACTGGCTGTCCAACGTGATGCCGCTGTCCTACGCCGTCGAAGGGCTGACCCGCGTCACGACGTCGAGCACGATCGACGCCACCCTGCTGCGGAACCTGCTGATCGTCGCGGTGTGCGCGCTACTGGCGTTGATGCTCGGCGCCGCCACGCTGCGTCGCCGCACGCCATAGCCGAACCCCCGCTACGGTGTCCATATGGGATCCGAGTTCGAGCGGCTGGCCGCCGAAAAGTACGTCATGGTCACGACTTTCCGCAAAAGCGGCGCCGGTGTGCCCACCCCGGTGTGG
>NZ_DASYMU010000220.1:0-45131 GCF_036008905.1 Amycolatopsis sp.
GTGAGTGGCTACAAGTGTTCTATAATAACACTTGTAGCCACTCACGACCCCTGCCCAGCGGAAACGTCCAGCAAGGCCGTCACTGGGCGTGGGCCTGCAGGTAGTCGCCGAAGCGGGCGTCTACCTCCTCGCCGGTCAGGCCGAAATCGGCCAGCTGGTAGCGGTGCGAAGGCCGCCGTTCGCCGGACCGGCTTTCGGTGTGCAAGGTGGCCATCGCGGTTTCGGCTTCGGGGGTCAGCGGGAGGCCGAAATGGGCGTAGATCGACTCGACGGTGCCGATCGGGTCGGCGACGAAGTCGTCGTAGTGGACGTCGTAGAAGCGGTTCGGATCGTGCCTCGCGCGGGCCGAGCTGAAGCTGTCGAGCCCGCCGGCCCAGAGGTCGAGCTGGGCGCGGCCGACGACCGCTCCCCGGTAGACGTCGGACCAGCCTTCGGTCGCGCGTTCGGTGAGGCTGCACACCGACGCCATCGCCACCCGCGGCGCGCGGTGTGTCTGGATCACCAGCGCGTCCGGGTACGCCTCGAACAGCGCGTCGACCGCGAACAGGTGGCTGGGGTTCTTGAGTACCCAGCGTTTCCCGGCGTCGGGCAGGCCGATGAGCTGCAGGTTACGGCGATGCCTGCGGTAGGCGTCCGTCCAATCCCGACCGTCCAACCAGGACGAATAGCCAGGCAGGAAAGCCAGGCACTCGAAGGAGATCGACGTCATCGACTGCCGCAGCAGTTGCCAGCACTCCTCGACCTGCTCGGCCGACATGAAATGCAGCCCCATGAATTCCGGATGCTCGACGTGATGCTGCTCGTAGGCGGACTGAAGTCGTTGGAACACCGGGTTGTCCGGCCACGTCTCGCGTGGCGGCCGGGGCTGGGGCACCTCGGTGAGCCACACCTCCAGTCCCTGGTGCGCCGGATCCTCGGTGAGCAGCCGGTGCAGCGCGGTGGTCCCGGTGCGGGGAAGCCCGGTGACGAAGATCGGCCGCTCGATCGCCACCTGGGCGTAGTCCGGATACTGCTTCCAGCCCGACTCGCTGAGCAGCCGGGCCATCAGCGCGCCGCGCAGGAACGCGCGTTTCACCTTGTTGCCCAACGGGGTCAGGCCCGCGTCGCGCTCGTAGGACTCAAGCAGCACCTGAAGTCCGTCGAGGTAGTCGCCGGAGCCGAAGTCGGTCAGTCCGGTGACCTTCGTGGCCGAGGCGTGCAGGTCTTCGACGGTGCCGACGTCGTCACGTCCGAGAGGCATTTTGCTCCTTCAGTGGTGGTACTCGCCACCGTTGACGTCGAGGCACTGCCCGGTGATGATCCGGGCCAGCGGCGAGGCGAGGAACACCACGGCGTCGGCGATCTCGTCCGGCTCCGGCAGCTTCCGCAGGTCGATGGTGGCCGCGGTCTCGTCGTAGACCTGTTGCGGTTCGACGCCGCGTTTCTCGGCCAGGTAAGCGAAGTACCACTTCAGCGAGTCCGCCCAGATATAGCCCGGCGCGACGGTGTTGACCCGGATGCCGCGTGGCCCGAGTTCGGTGGCGAGGCTCTGCGCGAGGGCGAGCAGGCTGGCCTTGGCCATCTTGTACGGGCCGAAGGTGCGGCGGGAATGGCGCAGCACCGCCGAGTTGATCATCACCACCGAGCCGCCGGTGTCTTCGAGCGCAGGGGTGAACAACCGGGTCAGGCGCAGCGCGGCGAGCGACGACGCTTCGAACCCGGCCCGGACGTCATCGAGGTCGACCTCCAGCAGATCGGTGATCGGCGGGATCGCGAACGCGTTGTTCACCAAGGTGTCCACCCGGCCGAACGCCTCCACCGCCTGGTCGGCCAGCTGTGTGGCGGACGCGTCGTCGGTGATGTCGGTGGGGACCGTCACCGCGCGCCGGCCCAGGTCGGTGACCTCTTTGGCCACCTCCGCGAGCCGCGATTCGGTGCGGGCGGCGAGAACGATGTCGGCACCGGCGTGCGCGCAGCGAAGCGCGATCGAGCGCCCGAGCCCGGGGCCGATGCCGGAGACGACCACGACTTTCCCTTGGAGTAACGGTGTTTGCGGGGACACAGTTTCAGCCCAGCATCCTGGCGGCCACGGCCGCCTGTCGGGTCGCGATCGTCGCCGCGTACTGCTCGGGAGTCACACGCGCGGTGTCGTAGAACGGAAGCCGCTCGGGGAGTTCGTCCACCTCGACCACCTCGACTTCGGGCCCGTCCTCGGCGGTGAGGTCGCGGGACAGGCGCTGCCAGCGGATCTGCACGTAACCGCGGGCATGCCCGGTGCGTTCGAGCCAGTTCGCCAACCCGGGATCCCGTTCGCTGATCACGAATCGGATCTTCCCGTCCGGGTCCACGTGCGCCTGGTCGGCGGTGAGGCTCGTCTGGTGGTTGAGGTAGTCCAGCGACAGGTACCACATGCTGCCGAGCTGGATGCCCTG
The DNA here is from genome assembly GCF_036008905.1 of Amycolatopsis sp. GTDB lineage: Bacteria > Actinomycetota > Actinomycetes > Mycobacteriales > Pseudonocardiaceae > Amycolatopsis. The sequence goes on from NZ_DASYMU010000220.1 coordinate 2,412, forward strand.
GTAAGGCGCGTCCGACTTCGGCACGGTGACCACCATCGCCTGGTTGTCGGCCAGTTCGTAGTGCCCGGCGGAGGAGAACTGCGTGGTGAGCCCGCCCGGGGTGGACCGCGGCGCGGTCATCGTGTTCACCGGCAGCTTCAGGTAGAACCACTCGGGAAAAGCGAGGAACGTCTTGAGCCGCCCCAGCAACATCTTTCCCGCGACGCCGTAGCGTTTGCGGATCAGGTCCTCGGTCAGTGCCGCGGGCGCCGAGCCGACGCGGTCCGCGCGCTGGATGCGCAGCACACCACGGTTTTCGGCCGTCCAGTCGCTGTACACCTCGCGCACCACGAGCATCGCCGAGCCGGGTCCGAGCGTGAAGTGATTCGGGCCTGAACACTCAGGGCCGAACCGGACCTCGAACTCGCCGTCCTCGCCGATCTTGATTTCCCGATCGTCGAACGCGGTGAGACTGTCCGGCACGTCGACGGGGGAGTAGTCGCCGTTGAGCACCTGGAAACTCAGGTCCCGGGTGCTGCCCCGCCTGCCGGTGACAATGTATTCGGCGTCGTCGCGGATGTTGGCGTGGAAGTACAGCGTGTCCGGGTTGTCGAGGCCCATTTTCGTGTACGGCCCGGTGGACTGCGTGAAGAACGGGAAGTCGCGTTCGTAGGCCCAGGCCATCTGCATCGAGGCCCGGATGCTGCCCGCGAGATAGTCGTAGCCCTCCAGCAGGTCCTGTTCGGTCCGGATATGCGGGGCTTCCGTGATGATCTTTTCGGCCGCCAGTACCGCGTCGGCGAACGGCTGGGTGAACAACCGGGTCTCCTTATGGTCCGAATTCGATGAGAACGCGTTCTAAGACTGGGTTTGTTCGACCGGTGCCCAGCGGTTCGCGGTGAGCCGGAAACCCGGGAGGTCGGCGTAGGAGAACACGGCTTCGTAGGTCCGGGTGTAGCCAGTGCGGCTGATCCGCCAGACGCCGTCCTCGCCGCGGGCGTAGGTGTCTTCGTAGAACGCGGCGCCCTGGATCACCGTCTTGTGCTCGCTGGCGATCACGGTGTCCTCGAAGCCCCAGGTCCCGGTGGCGGTGTCGCCGTCGATGTCGATTTCGGGCTGGCTCGCCAGATGCACCGTGGTGATACCGGGCCCGAGTGTCTCCCGCATGAACCGCACGATCTCGTCGCGGCCGGTCAGGAGCAGTGGTTTGCCGTAGACCGGGGTCCCGTAGTCGGCGACGGCGTCCGGCGTGAGGGTCTCGGCGAGGTCGTCCCAGAGCTTCAGGTCGACGCAGCGCAGATAGCGGTACTTCAGCCGGCGAATTTCTTCGAGAGCGACGAGGTCCATGCCAGGCAGTTTCCTCCGCGCCTTGACCGCGCACAAGAACCTGTTCTACTTTTCGACAGTGTGAAGGTCGAGAAGGCGGTGCGCGGTGACCACGAGCTACGAGCTTTCCCATCTGGGCGCGCTGGAAGCCGAATCCGTGCACATCTTCCGCGAGGTGGCGGCGACCTTCGAACACCCGGTCCTGCTGTTCTCCGGCGGCAAGGACTCGGTGGTCATGCTGCACCTGGCGGCCAAGGCGTTCTGGCCCGCGCCGCTGCCGTTCCCGGTGATGCACGTCGACACCGGGCACAACTTCGACGAGGTGCTCGCGTTCCGGGACCACACCGTGCGGAGACTCGGTGTACGGCTGGTCGTCAGCAGCGTGCAGGACGATATCGACGCCGGACGCGTGGTGGAACAACCAGGCGCCGGACGCAACCGGCTGCAGACCACGGCGTTGCTGCGGGCGATCGGTGCCAACGGGTTCGACGCGGTGTTCGGCGGCGCCCGGCGCGACGAGGAGAAGGCTCGCGCGAAGGAACGGGTGTTCAGCTTCCGCGACGAGTTCGGGCAATGGGATCCGCGAGCGCAGCGGCCTGAGCTGTGGAGCCTCTACAACGGCGGCCACCACAAGGGCGAGCACATCCGCGTCTTCCCGCTGTCGAACTGGACCGAGCTGGACATCTGGCAGTACATCCTCGACGAGGGCATCGAACTGCCGTCGCTCTACTACGCGCATCGCCGCGAAGTCGTCCAGCGCGACGGGATGCTGCTCGCGCACACGCGGTTCCTCGCCCTGCAAGACGGCGAAAAGCCTTACGAGGCACTGGTCCGGTTCCGGACCGTGGGCGACGCGACCTGCACGGGCTGCGTCGAATCCGCCGCGGTGACCCCGGAAGCCGTGGTCGCCGAAGTGGCCGCCACCCGCGTCACCGAACGCGGTGCGACCCGGGCCGACGACCGGATTTCCGAGGCGGGCATGGAAGACCGGAAGAAGGAAGGCTACTTCTGATGGCCCGCTTGCTGCGGATCGCCACGGCCGGCAGCGTCGACGACGGCAAGTCGACGCTCATCGGCCGCCTGCTCTACGACTCCAAGACGATCTTCGCCGACCAGCTGGCCGCGCTCGAACGTGTCAGCGCGCAACGCGGCGAGGAACACCCGAACCTCGCGCTGCTGACCGACGGCCTGCGTGCCGAGCGGGAACAGAACATCACCATCGACGTCGCCTACCGGTATTTCGCCACCCCGCGGCGGAAGTTCATCATCGCCGACACCCCGGGCCATATCCAGTACACCCGCAACATGGTCACCGGCGCCTCGACGGCCGACCTCGCGCTGATCCTGGTCGACGCCAGGAAGGGCCTGCTGGAGCAGTCGCGGCGGCACGCGTTCCTCGCGAGCCTGCTCGGCGTCCCGCACATGGTGCTGTGCGTGAACAAGATGGACCTGGCCGGGTACTCGCAGGAGCGCTTCGACGAAATCCGCGAGGACTTCCTCCGGTTCGCGATGAAACTCGACGTCCACGACCTGAGCTTCGTGCCGGTTTCGGCGCTGCACGGCGACAACGTGGTGCACCGCGGCGCGGAGATGCCGTGGTACGAGGGGTTGCCGCTGCTGCACCAGCTGGAGCAGGTGCACGTCGCCTCGGACAGGAACCTGATCGACGCCCGGTTCCCCGTGCAGTACGTGATCCGCTCGAAGGAGTACCGCGGGTACGCGGGAACAGTGGCCGGCGGCGTGTTCAAACCGGGGGACGAGGTCGTCGTGCTGCCGTCGGGCTTCGCCACCACAGTCCGCGAGATCCGGGGCCCCGGCGGAGTGCCGGTGCGGGAGGCGTTCGCGCCGCAGTCGGTGACGCTGCGGCTGACCGACGATCTCGACGTCGCGCGCGGCGACCTCGTCTGCCGCCCCGGCAACCGGCCGCACGCCGGACAGGAACTCGACGCCATGGTCTGCTGGCTCACCGAACGCTCCCGGCTGACGCCGGGCGCGCGGTACGTCGTCCAGCACACCACGCGGCAGACGCCCGCCCGCGTGCGCGAACTCGACTACCGCCTCGACGTCAACACGCTCCACCGCGACGACAGCGCGGAAAGCCTGACCCTCAACGAGATCGGCCGGATCAAGCTGCGCACGCAACAGCCGCTGCTGTTCGATCCCTATCGCCGCAACCGGGACACCGGTGGTTTCATCCTGATCGACGAAGCCACGCACGACACCGTCGCCGCGGGCATGATCACCGGGCCCACGCTGCCGGCGTCGAACGTGGTGTGGCATTCGGCCGCGGTCGCCAGGAAGGACCGCGCCACCCGCGGGATGACGATCTGGCTCACCGGACTGTCCGCGTCGGGCAAGTCCACGCTGGCGGTGGAGATCGAGCGGCGGTTGGTCGCCGCGGGCAGGCCCGCCTACCTCCTCGACGGGGACAACCTCCGGCACGGCCTCACCTCGGACCTCGGCTTCAGCGCGCAGGATCGCGCCGAGAACGTGCGCCGGGTCGGCGAGGTCGCGAAGCTGTTCGCCGACGCCGGGGTGATCGCGATCGTCTCGCTGATCAGCCCGTACCTGGCCGGCCGCGAGCTGGCGCGAACCGCGCACGAGACCGCGGGCCTGTCCTTTGTGGAGGTCTACGTCGACACGCCGCTCGAGGTCTGTGAGGCACGGGATCCGAAAGGGATGTACGCCAAGGCCCGGGCCGGGGAGATCACCGGGTTCACCGGTATCGACGATCCCTACGAGGTGCCGCCCGACCCCGAACTCGTGCTGCGCCCGGATACCGACGACGCCGCCGGAGCCGTGCTCGACCTGCTGTGACGGCTCACCGGAGTTCGAGAGTGGCGAGTAGCCGGGTCTGGGCGTTCACCCACGCCGTGACCCGGGCCTGTTCGTCCTCGCCGAGCGCCTTCACGAACAGGACCAGATGATCCGCCGCCGTGCTCAGGCCGACCTTCGCCAGCAGCCGACGGTGTGCGCCACCGGTTCTGGTTCAGCTGGTCAGGTCGGCGAGATCGGCGAGGAGTTCGGACGCGCTCAACGCGTCCAGCTCCCCGAAAAGCAACCCGTCGCGATGGTTCCACTTCGAGCCGGGGGCGTCGTTGAGCCAGACATTCTCGATCGTCTGCTCGGGAAACTCGCGCATCGCGGAAAAGGTGCCGGTGATCAACGGAGGTGCGCGGACTGGGTATCTTTCACTCATCGCCTCCAACCCCGGCGGGTACGTCAGACGATCGAAGGGAAAGCCGAGTGGCAACGTGGAACGACCTGGTGCGGTACGTCAGGCTCCGCTACGAGGTGATGCGGGGTGATGAGGACGAGATGAGGATCCTGTACCGGCTGGGCGACCAGGACGAGGACAGCATCATCGAGGAACGCACCCAGGTGATGATCCTGGCGCGCGAAGAGCTCGACAAGGAAGAGGACTGGGTCCAGATCGCCACCCCCTTCGCCAAGGTCGCCGGCGTGGACGTCAACGCCGTTCTCGAGGAGATGGGCCAGACCACGGTCGTCGGCGGCGCGGTGATCATGGGCGAGTGGCTCGTGCTCCGGCACTCGCTGCCGCTGCGGAACCTGCAGTACAACGAGCTCGACGACCCGCTCCACCTGGTGGCGAGCGCCGCCGACACGCTCGAACACCGGTACGTCGGCGGCGACAACTTCTAGCCCTGCCGACCCGAAAACCCGGAATGGCCCGTCTCGCGGATCGCGGGACGGGCCATTCCGGGCTTCAGGTCAGCGAGGGACGATCTCGAACTTTGAGCCGCTCGTGGTGAACGGAGAGGCCACGAGGTCGAAATGGCGGTACTCGCCCACGATTTGCCAGGGCCCGATGATCTGGATCCGATACTTGCCAGCGGGTCCGGTCGCCGTGCTGTCGCCGTTCGCGTCCGTGCGGGCGGCGATGATCCGGCCGTTGCCGACATCGGTCAGCACCAGCTTCGTGTCGGCCAGCCCTTCACCGGCATCGGAGCTCCCGTTCCCGTTGTCGTCGCGGTAGAACTGCCCGCCGGTGGAGTCCTGCATACCGGTCACCTTCACGGTGGCCAGGGTTTCCGGGCCGCCGTCCGGGCCGGGATCCAGGTTGAAGTCACACCCCTGGCCGAGGTGCCCGAAGTAGGCGTTGACCGCTCGTACTTTGCCGGCCACGACGAAGGTGCGGCTCTGCCCGGCGGGCATCGTCACTCCCGCGGCGGAGGAGTGGAGTTCGCCCCACGCGGCGGGGGTGATTTCGAGGTCCCGCCCGAATCCGCCACGGTCACAGGTCGCCCTGATCCCCGCGATCGGCTGCGAACTCGTGTTCGTCAGCTGATGACCAGCTGTGCCGGGTCGTCGGCGACGTAGGACTTCTTGTCGAGGTACGTCGTGGCCGACAGATCCGCGGAAAGGGGCCGCCGCGCTAGGAACGAAAGTCCGTTGTTGGCTCCGGAACCGTCGAGCCGGAAGCTTTTGTCGTTGTTCGGGACGTACCACTCCCTGGACAGGCCGGTGGCGGTGACGTAGTAGTCCGTGCCGACGGGGATGTCGGTGACGGAGAATCTGCCATCGGCGTCGGTGGTCCGCTCGGCCACAACGCGGTCGATCCCCTGCCCCAGCACCGCTTTGACCCCGGGCAGACCTTCGCCCGGTGACGCCGAACCGTTGCCGTTACGCGGCCGCCGAGCCAGACGTTATGGGTATGCCCAGGGGTAATGGATGCGCCGCCGCCGTTCGGGTCGATTTGTCCCCAGAACTCGACGGCGAAGGCCGACCCCGCGATGTTCGTCATGCTGCCGAACGCGGGTTTGGACGCGACGTCGCCGATATTGTGACGGTCACGTGCACCAAGATGAGTTCCCCGACCAGGCGAGGTCCGCCCGTGACCGAGGCGGTGACCCGCAGATCGACGGTCGGACCTGGTTGCGCGGCGGCCGGTGTGGCGGCCAATCCACTCAGCACCAGTGAAAAGATGCCGCCGCCAGTATTCGGGCAGCACGAAATGTACCTGTGGACATGCGATGTTCGCCCTAGAACTCACCCCGATGCGAGCCCCAGAAATCCTCGCACCTGGTTTCGCGACGCTACCGGGAGATCCGGACATTGCCGGTGCGGACGTATCGAACCGTTACCAGTGCACGTGGGCGCTTTGTCAGGCGGCTACGGCTTCTTCGGGGGCGACCGGGCCGGGCGGGGTGCCGTCGCCGAACGGGCGGCCACCGAGCTGCTCCCGGTCGTGCGGCGTCGTCCAGCCCGACAGGTCCGGGCCCGCCGGGATGATGCCGCTCGGGTTCACGTCCCGGTGCACGACGTAGTAGTGCTCCTTGATCTGGGCGAAGTCGATGGTGTCGCCGAAACCCGGGGTCTGGAACAGGTCGCGGGTGTAGGCCCACAGCACGGGCATCTCGGTGAGCTTGGTGCGGTTGCACTTGAAGTGGCCGTGGTAGACCGCGTCGAAGCGGACCAGCGTGGTGAACAGCCGGATGTCGGCCTCGGTGATGGTGTCACCAACCAGGTAGCGGCGGGTGGACAGGTGTTCGGAAAGGACGTCCAGCCGGGTGAACAGCTTGTGGTACGCCCGCTCGTAGGCTTCCTGGCTACCGGCGAAACCGGCTTGGTAGACGGCGTTGTTGACGTCCTTGAAGACGTCGGCGTTGATCCGGTCGATCTCGTCGCGGTGCCGTTCCGGATAGAGGTCGGGGGCGCCCACACGGTGGTATGCGCGCCACTCCGATGAGAGGTCCAGGGTGAGCTGCGCGAAGTCGTTGGTGACGACCTTGCCGCTCGGGACGTCGACGATGGCGGGCACGGTGATGCCGAGCGGATAGTCCGGGTCCCTGGCGAAGAAGGCCTCCTGAAGCCGCTCGATGCCCAGGACGGGATCGCGGCCGCCCGGATCGAGGTCGAAGGTCCAGCTGCGCGCGTCATGGGTGGGACCGCAGATGCCCATGGACAGGACGGGTTCGAGGCCGAGCAGCCGCCGCACGATCACCGCCCGGTTGGCCCACGGGCACGCCCGGCTGACGACGAGGCGGTAGCGACCGGGTTCGACCGGGTAGCCGTCGCGGCCGTCGGCGGTCACACGGGTGGTCAGGTAGCGCTGGTCGCGAACGTAGTCCGTGTCGGGGGCGACTGAGGAGGGATCACGATCCGTGGTCATGCGGTGCATCCTTCTGCCGGGGGTGCTCTGTTCGAGGCTATCCCGCCCGCGGCCGGCGCACGACTGGCCCTTGACGTGCGGGGTGGCGGCTCTTAGGTTCGGACATCAGACGTGGGACATCCCATGTCCTACCCTCTTCCCCGAGGAGTGCCGGTGTCCCCGCGTTCCAGGCTTGCCACGACCTTGTTGGCCACTGCCTTGCTCTGCGTGTCTTTCGCGCCCCAGGCTTCGGCGGCGCCGCCAAGTCGTTGTGCCGCTTCCGTGCCGTTCGCCTCGGGCACCGACGGCTATCACACCTTCCGCATCCCGGCCCTCGTGCGCACCGCCACCGGTGCCCTGCTGGCGTTCGCCGAGGGGCGCCGGGACTCGGCAGGCGACTCGGGCGCGATCGAGGTCGTCTCGCGCGCGTCACGGGACGGTGGCTGTACCTGGGGCCCGCTGTCGGTGGTGTCGTCCAATGGGGACGCCACCGCGGGCAACCCGAGCCCGGCTCTCACGCGACACGGCGACCTCGTGCTGCTGACCACCCGCAACGGGCGGGTCTCCGAAGCCGAGATCATGTCGGGCAAGGCGTCCGAACAGGACAGTCGCCGCGTGTTCGTCCAGCGCAGCAAGGACAACGGCCGCACCTGGAGCGCGGCGACGGACATCACCGCGGACACCAAGCAGGCGGACTGGCGCTGGTACGCCACCGGCCCCGGTCACGCGATCACCTTGCGGCACGGCCCGCACGCCGGCCGGATCGTGGTGCCCGCCAACCATTCCTGCGCGCCACCGGCCGGCTCGGCTGACGTCGGCACCGAGGCGAAATACTACGGCGGGCACGACCTGTACAGCGACGACGACGGCCGGACCTGGCACATCGGCTTCCGCGACGACCGGACCGACGGTGTGATCGCGGCCAACGAAACCACCGTGACCGAGCTGCCGGACGGCAAACTGTACTTCTCCAGCCGCAACCAGGGCTCCTCGCCGTCACGCCGGGTCGACGCCTACAGCACGGACGGCGGCAAGACCCTCACCGAGCCGTACCAGCCACAGGAAACCCTGACCGGCCCGAAGGTCCAAGGCAGCGTGATGCAAACCTCGAAACGCGACCTGCTGGTGTTCTCCGGCCCGTCCGACCCCGCGGCGCGGACGGTCATGCAGCTGCGGATCAGCACCGACCGCGGCCAGAGCTGGCAGCCGGGTCTGACGGTGACCGCCGGTCCCGCCGCGTACTCCGACCTGGTCCAGATCGACCCCCGCACGATCGGCCTGATCTACGAGACCGGCACCGCCGGACCGTACGAAACCCTGACCTTCCAACGGATCCCACTCGGAGAGGTCAAGGGCTAGTAGTAGAACGCTGTGGTGCCTCAGGGATCGTGAGTCGAGCGCGGTGTTCGCCATCTGTCGACAGGTGGCGGTCTCTTGGTTCGTGAGAGATCACGTGATGTCGACATCTTGCGGGTTGTCGCTGACCGCGATGGGGGCTAATCAGCAAGCTGATGCAGGACGATGATGCCGCCATGCGCCGGCTGATCAAGCCGTTGGCCCTCGGTTTCGAGGTACTCGTCGATGATCGCAAGGACGCGGCTGCTGAGCGTCGCCGCGTCTTCGGGGGAGAGGTGCAGCGCGAACCGGGCGAAAGCGCGGACGGAATCCGTCCCCGCCTCGTTCAGTTCGTCCTTGAGCGCGTCGATCGGAGCGAACGCGGCGTCCGCGTCGGTGTCGGGCGGGTCGTCGAGCCACCACGACCGTGCCTTCGAGCGGTAGGGCTTTTCCAGCGCGCCGCTCTCGCCGGTACGCACCGGCGCCTGCTCCAGCAAACCCGCATCGGCAAGCTGCCGGACGTGGTAGAGCACAGTGCCCGGATCGCGGTCGAGCCGGTCGGCCAGCTGCTTGTTGGTCAACTCTTGCTGCCAGCACAACCGCAGGATCCGCAAGCGCAGCGGATGCGCCAGAGCCTTCGCCTCGCGAGCGGTTGCCTCCCGTCGAGGTCGTGAAGCGTGATCATCCATCACGTCAGCGTAGCCCACCGATAGACAACAGTCAGATCGATTGAGTTTTCTCAATCGATGTGCGATCCTCCATCAATGACCGACGAACCGGGAGCCCTGGGCGGTGCCTACTGGCGGATGTGGACCTCGTCGGGCCTGTCCAACCTGGCCGACGGTGTTCTCAAGGTTGCCCTCCCGCTGGTCGCCCTCGATTTCACCCGATCGCCCGCACTGATCGCGGGGCTCGCGTTCGCCTTCACGCTGCCGTGGCTGCTGTTCGCCCTTCCGGCGGGCGCGCTCGTCGACAGGCTCGACCGCCGCCGCGCGATGCTGGGTGCCAACGGTGTCCGGGCCGCACTGCTGGCGGGGCTCGCGCTGGGCGTTATGTTCGACGTCGGTTCCATCTGGGCGCTGTACGTCGTCGCGCTCGGGGCGGGCGTCGCCGAGACGATCTACGACACGTCGGCGCAGTCGATTCTGCCGCAGCTGGTGCGGCGCGACCAGCTGTCGCGCGCCAATGGGCGGTTGTACGCGGCCGAGTTGTCGGCCAATGAGTTCGTCGGGCCGCCGCTGGCCGGGTTCCTGGCCGCGGCGGGTGCGTTCGTCGCGCTGGCGTCGCCGGCGGGGCTCTGGGTCGTCGCGGTGGTGGTGCTGCTGTTCGTGCGGGGTTCCTTCCGGGTCGAACGCGGGCCTCGTACCACCTTGCGTGCCGACATCGCCGAAGGGCTGCGTTTCCTGTGGCACAACCGGCTTTTGCGGATGTTCGCGGTCATGGTCGGGGTGTTCAACTTCGCCACGAACGCGACTTTCGCGGTCTTCGTGCTGTACGCTGTCGGCCCCGGATCGGCCATGGGGCTGTCCACTCAGGCCTTCGGCGTGCTGCTGGCGACCCTGGCCGGCGGGAGTCTGGTGGGTTCGTTCGCCGCCGAAGTGGCCGAGCGGAAGTTCGGCCGCTCGCGGGTGCTGTGGGCGTCCATCGTCGGTGGCGCGCTGACCGTCGGTGTCCCGGCGTTGACGGGGAATCCGTTCTTGATCGGCACGGCGTTCTTCGTCGGCGGCGTCGCGCTCGTCATCTCGAACGTGGTCATGGTGTCGCTGCGGCAGCGGATCACCCCTGACCGGCTGCTCGGGCGGCTCAACAGCAGTCACCGTCTCGTCGCCTGGGGCAGCAGGCCGCTCGGCGCGGCCGCCGGTGGAGTGCTGGCGCAGGTGCTCGGGCTTCGCTCGGTGTTCGCCATCATGGCGGTGGTACTGCTGATCCTGTTGGCAGGCATGAGAAACCTGAGCGACTCGGCCATGGCCGCCGCCGAGCGCGAAGCCGGCTAGCCGGCAAATGCCAATGAGCCGAGGAACTCTGTGAGCGCCCGGCAATACGGTTCGATCGTGGTGACGTCGGCGTACTCGCCGGGGCCGTGCTGGCCGTCACCGCCGATGCCGAAGATGACGGCGTCGATACCGTGCTGGTAGTAGAAGCGGCCGTCGGCGGCGCCGTGTTTGCGCAGGAACTCCGCCGAGTAGCCCTGGTTTTCCGCCGCCCGGCGGAGTTTCGCGACGTAATCGGTGGTCGGATCGGCTTTGTGGGGCGGATCCAGGTTGGCGACGGTCACCGTCACCCCAGGCGGGCAGTGGGCCGACAGGTGCTTGGTGATCTCGTCGCTTGTGCGGCCGTCGAAGTCGCTGTCTTCCGGGGGATAACGAATGTCGAGCCAGGCGGTCGCGTCGGCCGGGATCTGGTTGAGGGCCTGGTTCGTGGTCTCGATCCGCGCGAGGTTGATCGTGGTCCGCCAGACCTCCTCGGTGACCGGGGGATAGGCGGCCATCAGGCCGTCGATGCCCTTCATCAGGGTGAGCAGCGCGTTTTCGCCCAGCCAGGGGTACGCGCTGTGGGCGGCGCGCCCGGTCGCGTGCACCGAAGCGGTGAGCAAACCCTTCGACTCGGCGACGATCCGCAGTCCGCTGTGCTCGCCGATGACGACGAATTCGCCGCGCACCCCGCGTTCGAGCTGGTAGCGCGTTCCGTCCCGGCCGCCGACCTCCTCGTCGGTGACGAGTTGCAGCGCGATCGGGTAGGGCAACGACGCGGCCAGTTCGCGGAAGACCCTGGCCTGTATCAACGCCGAGATCTTCATGTCCTGGGCGCCCCGGCCGTACAGCCGGGTGCCGTCCCGGCGCGGGCGGAACCGCTCGGGTGTCGCGGGCACGACGTCGAGATGGGCGTTGAGGATGACCCGGAACCGCGGCCGTGTCTTGCCCGAGTACACCAGCGCGCTGGGTTTCCCGTTTGACTCGAAGCGTTCGGCGGTGAAGCCGGGGCCGAGAGTGGCGAGCACGAATTCCAAGGCGCGGTACAGGTTTTCGGGCCGGTCCGCGGTCGACGGGATCGCGAGAAGTTCCTCGGCTTCGGTCAGGAAGAGGTCCAGGTCCACGCGCATATGGTGCCCGGCGGCCGTGGGGTGCGGCTAGCGCCGAACGCGGTAACCACTTGCCGTGCAGGTTGTGAGTCGCTGGGGCGCACGATGGACCGGGTGCCGGGGTTGAGCCGGACCACGGAGCATGCCGCCGCGCTGCCCAAGGGCGGCCGGCCGCCGCTGATGTGGCGCTGGGACTCGTAGCCCACTCGCCATCTGTCGACAGGTGGCGATCTTTTAGTTCGTAAGAGATCACCACCTGTCGACATCTCGCGCCGCGTCCGGCGGACCTGGAAGTACCCCAAAGCGGCGTTGGGGGCGTGACGGCTTCAGCGCGGCGCACTTTCCCGCGAAAGTGCGTTCCGCGGGGATTGTGCGACTCGCCATCTGTCGACAGGTGGCGATCTCTTAGTTCGTGAGAGATCACGAGGTGTCGACATCTTGTCGGGGTTTGAGTGTGAGCGTCGCAGTAGGTGGGCAGGGGTTGACGCGGGCGTGTTTTGGATCCAATATGTCGGGCAACTGTCGCCGTCCGGAGGAGAATCCGTGGCCTTTTCAGCTCTCACCCACCTGGAGTGCTCGCGGACCGGGGAGCGGTATGACGCCGAGAAGGTGCAGGGGACCTCGGCGGCCGGGGCGCCGCTGCTGGCGCGGTACGACCTGGAGCGGGTTCGCGAGACGGTGACGCGCGAGGAGATCGCGAGCCGGGCGCCGGATTTGTGGCGTTACCACGAGCTGTTGCCGGTGCGTGCCGAGGAGAACATCGTCAGTCTTGGCGAGGGCATGACGCCGTTGCTGAACCTGCCCAACTACGCCAAGCAGATCGGGCTTTCCCGGCTGCTCATGAAGGACGAAGGGCTCGTCCCGACGGGCACCTTCAAGGCCAGGGGAGCGGCGGTCGGCGTCAGCCGGGCCAGTGAGCTCGGGGTCCGCGGGGTCGCGATGCCGACCAATGGCAACGCCGGCGCGGCGTGGGCGCTGTACGCGGCGCGCGCCGGGATGGCGAGTCTCATCGCGATGCCGGTCGACGCGCCCGCCATCACCAGGGCGGAGTGCCACGCGGCCGGGTCGGAGCTGTACCTCGTCGACGGCCTGATCGGGGACGCCGGAAAGCTCATCGGCGCCGCGGTCGCCGAACGCGACGGCTATCAGGACGTGTCGACGCTGAAAGAGCCGTATCGGCTTGAAGGCAAGAAGACCATGGGCTACGAGATCGTCGAGCAACTCGGCTGGCGGATGCCCGACGTCATTCTTTATCCGACCGGCGGCGGCGTCGGGATCATCGGGATCTACAAGGCCCTGCGGGAAATGGTCGAGCTCGGCTGGGTGACCGGCCCGCTGCCGCGGCTCGTCGCGGTTCAGGCAACGGGCTGCGCCCCGATCGTCGAAGCCTTCAAAAACGGAGCCCGGGAGAGCGAACCGTTCCCGGATGCCAAGACCGTCGCCTTCGGCATCACCGTGCCCAAGGCGCTCGGCGACTTCCTGGTGCTCGAAGGGGTCTACGACACCGGCGGCACCGCCATCGCGGTCACCGACGAGGATCTGCTCGCCGCGCAGGTCGAGCTGGCCACCGCGGAGGGCACGTTCATCTGCCCGGAGGGCGCGGCCTGTTTCGTCGCCGCCAAGCAGTTGCGTGAAGCCGGGTGGCTCGGCGAGGACGACGAGGTTGTCGTGCTCAACACCGGTACCGGCGTGAAGTACCCGGAGACGGTGGCGGTCGACGTGCCGACGCTGGCGAAGGACGGCCGTATTCCCGCTAGGTAAACAGATTGGATCCGATCCAATGGGACGGGATCGCACACGTAAGGCCGTGGCCGCGATGGCGGTCGCGCTGGCGACCGCCGCCTGCGGCATCGCCCCGGCCACCGAAGGACGCGACGCGTCCACCCTGGTCATCGACACCACGAACTATCCGTCCACACTGGACCCCGGCCAGCAGTACGACACCGACAGCTATTCGGTGTACCGCAACATCTTCGACCCGCTGCTGCGCCGGGACCCGAAGACGAACGAGCTGGAACCGTCGATCGCGACCTCCTGGTCGCAGGTCGATCCGAAGACGTGGAAGTTCGCCATCCGGCCCGGCGTCACCTTCAGCGACGGTACCCCGCTGACTGCGGCGGACGCGGCCTTCAGCCTCAACCGCATCCTCGACAAGAGCTTCGGCAGTCAGCAGTACGCGAACTTCTCCGTCGTCAGTGCCGCGTCGGCGGAAGGCCCGGATCTGATCGTGCGGACGTCGGTGCCGTCGCCGACCCTGCTCAGCTACCTGACGACGTTGTCCGTGGTCCCCGAGGCGTACGTGAAGAGGGTGGGGGACAAGGAGTTCGCGGCCAAGCCGATCGGCTCCGGACCGTACGTGCTCGCGTCGGCGACAGCGGGCTCGGAGATCGTGCTGCGGGCCAATCCGACGTGGTGGGGACCGGCGCCGCAGGTGCGCGGCGCGGTGTTCCGCGCCGTGCCCAACGTCGCCAGCCGGGTCGCGGACCTGCAGTCCCGCAAGGCCGACCTCGTCACCACGCTCACCCCGGACGCCGCCGACCAGATCACCCGCGACCCCAAGCTGTCGATCCTCTCCACGCCGACCGAGCGCGTCGCCTATGTCGCCTTCAACGCCATCAACGGCGGCGCCGTCAACGATCCGCGCGTCCGGCACGCGATCGCGGCCGCGATCAACTACGACGCGCTCATCAAGAACCTCCAGCGCGGCTACGCGAAACCGATCAACTCCCTGCTCAGCCCGCTCGCGTTCGGCTACGACACGAGCCTGCCGGACAACCGGTACGACCCGGCCACGGCGAACCGCTTGATCGACGAAGCCGGCGTGCGCGGCGCGACCGTGGTGATGGCGACCTCGCCGTCGTTCAACCCGCAGATCGTGCAGGCCATCCAGGCCGACCTCGCCGCGGTCGGGCTCCAGGTCGAGATCCGCAACACCGACCAGGCGACCTACCTCAAGAAGGTCCAGGCACCCGCGCACGACTGGGGCGCGGTGCGCTTCGGCCGCTGGTCGTGCTCGTGCCTCGACGCCGACGGCGTGATCTACCCGCTCTTCCACACCGGCACGATCTGGAGCTCCTACTCGAATCCCGCTTTCGACAAGCTGGTCGAGCAAGCCAGGACCGTCACCGATCCGGCGAAACGCGTCGAACTGTACAACGCGTCGTTCCGGATCCTCGCCGACGACCTCCCCGGCATCGGGCTGTTCCAGGACTACGCGATCTACGGCGCCAACTCCCGTCTCGGCTGGACACCGGACGCGCAGGAAAGCTTCTTCCTGACCGACATGAAGGTGAGCTGACCATGGCAGGAGTTTCGGTGCGGCGCTCGCCGTCGCGTGTGCTTTCCTCCGGCACCACCAGATATGTCGCTGGACGGCTGGGTCAGGCGCTGCTGGCGCTGTTCGGTGTGGTCACCATCGTGTTCTTCGCGCTGCGCCTGTCGGGCGACCCCGCGCGCCTGCTGGTCCCGGACGGCGCGACCGCGGCCGACATCGACCGGCTGCGCGACAAACTCGGGCTCAACGCGTCGTTGTGGGACCAATATCTCCACTTCCTGGGCAACGCGCTGCACGGCGACCTCGGCTATTCCTATGTGCAGAACCGGCCCGCGACCGACCTGATCACCGAGCGTCTCCCGTACACCGCGAACCTCGCGGTGGCCGCGTTGCTGCTGTCACTGCTGTTCGGCGTCACCGTCGGCGTGATCACCGCGCTGAACCGGGGCAAATGGCAGGAACGGGTGTTGATGCCGATCGTCTTGGCAGGGCAGGCGATGCCCGCGTTCTGGACCGGCCTGCTGCTCGTCCTGGTGTTCTCCGTCGGACTCCGCTGGCTGCCGTCGACCGGCTACGACGGCCCGCTTTCCCTGCTGCTGCCCAGTATCACGCTCGCCTCGCTGTCGGCCGCGGCCATCGCGAGGGTGACGCGCGGCGCGGTCCTCGAACAGCTGCCGCTCGACTATATGCGTACGGCCCGCGCGAAAGGTGCGAGCGGATTCCGGTTGGTCAGCAGGCATCTCGCGCGCAACACCGCGATCCCGGTGCTCACGGTGGCGGGGCTGGAGCTGGCGAACCTGCTGGGCGGCGCTGTGGTCACCGAGGTCATCTTCGCCTGGCCAGGACTCGGCCAGCTGACCATCCAATCGGTCTCGGCCCGTGATTTTCCGGTGGTGCAAGCGACCGTGATCCTGGCTTCCGCGGTGTACGTGGTGATCAACCTGTGCACCGACCTGCTCTACGGCGTGATCGATCCCCGGGTTTCGGCCGGTGGCAAGGGAGAACCCGCATGATGAAGCGACTGCGCGCGGCGGCCGGGGTCCGGCTCCCGCTGGCGATCCTCGTTCTTTACGTGCTGGTGGCGATCTTCGCGCCGCTGGTGGCACCCTACGACCCGGACACGACGACGCTGGCCCAGCGGCTGATGAGCCCGGACGCCCACCACCTCATGGGCACCGACGCGCTCGGCCGGGACGTCCTGTCCCGCACGATGTACGGCACCCGCGTCTCGCTCCTCGTCGCGGTGGTCGCGGTGCTCGCCGCGGGGATCTTCGGCGTCGCGCTCGGCGTGATCGCCGGCTGGCGACGCGGCTGGCTCGGCGCGGTGATCATGCGGCTCGTCGACGTCGTCCTGTCGGTGCCGTTCTTCCTGCTCGCGATCCTGGTGGTCGCGGTACTCGGCCCGAGCCTGGTCAACGTCGTGCTGTGCCTCGCGCTCGTCCGCTGGCCGCGCTACGCCCGCATCGCGTATTCGACGACGTTGCAGACCCGCGACCGCGGATTCGTCCGTGCCGCGACCGCCACCGGCGCCCCAGCCTGGTGGATCGTGCTGCGGCACGTGCTGCCGGAGGTCCTGCCGGTGACGATCGTGGTGGGGACGCTGGAACTGGGCCTGATGGTCGTGTACGAGGCGTCGCTGTCGTTCCTCGGGCTCGGCGTGCAGCCGCCGACGGCGTCGTGGGGCTCGATCCTCTCCGACGGCCAGCAGTACCTCGGCTCCGCGTGGTGGCTCGCCACCTTCCCCGGGCTCGCGCTGTTCGTGCTGGTGCTGGCGGTCAACCTGCTCGGTGACGCGGCCAGGGACCGGCTCGACCCGGCCAGGCGGACCGACGTCCGGCGCAGCCGCATCTTCAAGCGTGAGGTCGTGACGGCATGACGATTCCCGACTACGGCAAGGAATTCGACGGCAAGCGGGTTGTCGTCACCGGCGCCTCCGGGATCATCGGCACCTGGATCGCCGAGGCGTTCAGCGCCGCCGGAGCCGAGTTGTTGTTGTGCGACAACCGTGTCGAGCCGCTGAAGGACCTCGCCGGGCGACTCGGTGCGCACAGTGTGGTTTCGGATCTGAGCACCGAACTCGGGGTCGAAGAGCTGCTCGTCGCGCTCGACCGCTTGTGGCCCACGGCCGACATCCTGGTCAACAACGCCGGGATCTACCCGCGCACCCCGGTCGCCACCACCGAGCGCGGGCTGATCGAGTCGATCTTCGACGTCAACGTGATCGCGCCCTTCCAGTTGGCACAGCATGTGATCGCGACGATGACCGAGGCCGGTGTCGAGGGCAGCGTGATCAACCTCAGCTCCGGCGCGGCGCAGCGGACGACCCGCACCGGCGGGGTCTACGCCGCCAGCAAGGCCGCACTGGAGATGCTCACCAAGGCGCTCGCCCTGGAATCCGCCGAGGCGGGGATCAGGGTCAACGCCGTCGCGCCCGGGTTCGCGCCGGGCAGCGAGGTCAGCGACCTGCCGGCCGAGCACGTCGACAAGATGCGCCGGACGATCCCGCTGGGCCGGACGTCCGGGCCGCGCGACGCGCCGTCGGCGATCCTGTGGCTCTGTTCGAGCGCGGCGTCGTTCGTGACCGGGACGACGCTCACCGTCGACGGTGGCCGCACCGCCGGCGACTTCACCCCGACTCCGAGGAGTTCGTGATGACCTATCCTTGGCCTGACGGCAAACGTGCCGCCGTGTGCTTCACCTTCGACTTCGACGGTGAGTCCCCGTACCTCTGGCGCAGCAGGGATTCCCACGGTCCCGCGGTCGGCGAACTCGAGCAGCGCAGGTACGGCCCGAACCGGGGTGTGCTGAACCTGTTGTCCATGTTGGACAATCTGGGCCTGGCCGCGACGGCGTTCGTCCCCGGCTGGATCGCCCACGAGTACCCGGATCGCGTCGCCGAGATCGTCCACAAAGGACATGAGCTCGCACTGCACGGCTGGTGCCACGAGCCGCCCACGCACCTTTCGGCCGACGACCTTCGTCGGACCCTGGACCGGGCGGCGGACGAGCTCACCGGGATCTCGGGTACCCGTCCGGTGGGCTACCGCTCGCCGAGCTGGGACATGTCCGTCGACGTCTTCCCGGTGCTGCGGTCGCTGGGGGTGACCTACGACAGTTCGCTGATGGGCGACGACCGGCCGTACGAAGTGGACGGCGTGGTCGAGGTCCCGGTGGACTGGGCGACCGACGACGCGCCCTACTACCGTTACGTGGCAGGCGATCCGCGTCCCCCGGCCACGGTGCCCGAGGTGCGTGAGGGGTGGCGCGCGGAGATCGCCGCCGCGAAGAAGCACGGCACGTTGTGCATGATCACCGTCCACCCGTGGCTGTCGGGCAGGCCGGCGCGGGTCGACGCACTCGAAGAACTCCTCGCCCCGGTGGTCGAAGACGCCGAACTGTGGACGCCGACAGCGGGCGAGATCGCCGCACACCACACGGGCGGCCGGAAAGTGTCCCTGGAGAACCTGAGGCGGCCGTTCCATGACTGAGCAGCTGCTCGAAGCCCGCGACCTGCGGGTGGATTTCGGTCAAGGGCGCGAGGCCGTCCGCGGGGTGGATCTCACGGTCGCGCGGGGGGAAACCGTCGCATTGGTGGGGGAATCCGGGTGCGGCAAGAGCCTCACCGCGCTGGCGTTGATGGACCTCCTGCCGCCCGGTGCCCGCGCGTCGGGGTCCGCGCGCCTCGGTGACACCGAGCTGATCGGCCGCGACGAACGGACCATGCGGCGGATCCGCGGCGACCGGATCGGCATGATCTTCCAGGACCCGATGAGCGCGCTGAACCCGACGACCACGGTCGGCACCCAGATCGCCGAGGTACTCGCCATCCACACCTCGATGGGTCGGCGGGAGCGGCGGCGCCGGGCGCTGGAACTCCTTGACTCCGTGGGCATCCCGGATCCGGCGGTGCGGGCGAAGCAGATGCCGCACGAGCTGTCCGGCGGAATGCGGCAGCGGGTGATGATCTCCATCGCGCTGGCGGGTTCGCCGGAGCTGCTCATCGCCGACGAGCCGACCACCGCGCTCGACGTCACCGTGCAAGCGCAAGTACTGGCGCTGCTGCGGGAACGCACCCGCGACACCGCGTTGCTGTTCATCACGCACGACATGGGCGTGGTCGCGGAGATCGCCGACCGGGTCGCGGTGATGTACGCCGGATCGGTCGTCGAGTCGGGGCCGGTGGCGAAGGTGCTGGAGGCGCCCGAGCACCCGTACACCGCCGCGCTGCTGCGCTCGGTGCCCGACCCGGACCGGCCCGCCATCGGTGACCTGCCCACGATCCCGGGACAGGTGCCGTCCGTCGGCGAACACATCGAGGGGTGCCCGTTCCGGCCGCGCTGCGCGAGCGCCACCGACGAGTGCGCGACCGCGCCCGCGCTGGTCACGACCGGCGAAAGTGCCGTCGCCTGCTGGAATCCGCGTACCGACCTGCTGAGCGAGGTGGCCCGATGACCGGTCAGGACCTGGTGGTGGCCGAAGGCCTCACCAAACGCTACGACGTGCGCGGCCGCGGCACACTCACCGCTGTCGACGGCGTCGATCTGCGCATCGAAAAGGGCACCACGCTCGCGCTGGTCGGCGAGTCGGGCTGCGGGAAGTCGACCACCGGGCGGTTGCTGCTCGCGCTCGAACGCCTGAGCGCGGGCAAGGTCACCATCGACGGCGATTCGGTGCACGACCTCGGAAAGCGGGAGCTGCGAGCGCTGCGGCGGAAGATGCAGCCGGTGTTCCAGGACCCGTACGACTCGATCAACGGCCGGATGACCGTCGAGCAGATCATCGCGGAACCGTTGCGGGTCCACCGTTTCCCCGGTGATCTCGCGGGCAAGGTCGGGGAGCTGCTCGACGCGGTGAACCTCGCGTCCGCGCTGGCCCGGCGGTTTCCGCACGAGCTGTCGGGCGGTCAGCGCCAGCGGGTCGCCATCGCCAGGGCCATCGCGCTCGACCCGGAGTTCATCGTCTGCGACGAACCGGTGTCGGCGCTCGACGTCTCGGTGCAGGCACAGGTGGTGAACCTGCTGCGCGGACTCCAAGCCGAGCGCGGGCTCACCTATCTGTTCATCAGCCACGACCTCGCGCTCGTGCGGTATCTCGCACAGCGCACCGCGGTGATGTACCTGGGCCGGATCGTCGAGGAAGGACCGACCGCGCAGGTCTTCGCCGACCCGCGGCATCCGTACACCCAGCTGCTGCTCGCCGCCGCGCCACGACCCCGCGTTCGTGCGCAGGACAAGGTGGCCGCGACCGTGCGCTCGATCGGCGAGCTCCCGAGTCCGTTGTCCAAGCCGTCGGGTTGCGCGTTTTCCTCTCGCTGCCCGCTGGCGACCGATCGTTGCCACGAGGAGACGCCAGTGCTGCGAGGGCTCAGTGACGGGCGGGCCGCGGCTTGCCACTACGCGGAAACGGCGCAGGTGGGGGCGGCATGACCCAGCCCGTGGAAGGCGTGACGATCCATCGCGACGATTACGGGATTCCCCGTATCGAAGCCGAAACCGAGCGCTTGGCGTGGTTCGGGTTCGGCTGGGCGGCCGCGCAGGACCGGCTCTGGCAGCTCGAATACGACCGGCGCCGGGCGCGCGGCCGCTGGGCCGAGATCGTCGGACCGTCGGCGCTTCCGGCCGACAAACTGGCCCGCCGTCTCCAGCTCACCGACTCCGCCGACAACGACCTTGGTGTGATGGACCCGGCCACCGCGGAGTCCTTTCAGGCTTACGCGGACGGCATCAACGGCTATGTCGCAGACGAAGGCTTACCGGCGGGCTACGACCTCGTCGGGCTCTCGTGGGAACCGTGGACCCCGCGCGATTCGATGCTGGCCTTCAAGATCCGGCACGTCATGATGGGCGTCTGGCAGTACAAGATCGCCCGCGCGATGCTGCGCGCCAAAGCGGGTGACGGGGCCGCTGCCATCCTCGACCCCCGTCCGCTGCCGGGGATGCGGGTCACCGTGCCGCCGCTGGGCCGCATTCCGGAGGACGACCCGCGCGCGGCGCTGCTCGATCAGGCACGCGAGGACGTCGAGCGCGCCGCGGAACACCTCGGTTTCCTCGCCGAGGCCGAAGGCGGTTCCAACGCGTGGGTCATCGGGCCCGAGCGCAGCTCCACCGGTTTCCCGATTCTCGCCAACGACTCCCATCGCGCGCTGGAGGCGCCGAACACCTATTGGCAGGTGCACCTGAGCTGCCCGGAGTTCAGCGTCAGCGGCGCCACTTTCCCCGGTGTGCCCGGGTTTCCGCATTTCGGCCATAACGGCCGGGTCGGCTGGGCGATCACGAACGCGGCGGGCGACGCGCAGGACCTCTACGTCGAGCAGTTCCGCTCAGCGGACCGCGGCCTCGAGCTCCGCACCGCCGAGGGATGGGTTCCGGCCGTTCCCAGGGAAGAACGCATCGCCGTGCGCGGGGGAGAGGACCACGTCGAGACCTGCTGGCGGAGCCCGAACGGGCCGATCGTGCACGGCGACCCGGCGTCGGGCGCGGCACTGTCGCTGCGCTGGACCGCGACGGCCGAACCCTGCGGCCAGTTCGGCGTGCTGCGGCGGATGCTGGTCGCCGACAGCGCGCGGGCGATGCTGGACGCCCAGGAGGAGTGGGTCGAGCCGCTGAACAACCTGCTTGTCGCCGACGTCGGCGGCCATATCGGTTATCTGCTGCGAGGTCAGCTTCCCGACCGGGCGGACCTGGCCGCGACGCAGGTCCCGGTACCCGGCTGGGACGGGACGTCGAAATGGCGCGGCCGGGTGCCGTTCGCGGCGATGCCCCGGATCGAGGACCCGATCGAGAACATCCTCGTGACGGCCAACAACACCGTCACGCCCGACGAGCGTCCGTTCGTCTCGCACTCCAACAACGATGCCTATCGCGTGGAACGGATCCACGAACTCGCCGCGAAGACGAGCCACATCAGCGTGGCGGACGTGACCGCGTGGCAGGGCGACACGACGTCGGTGGCCGCCCGGCGCTGGTCCGAGCTGCTGGCGAAGCGTGGCCCGTTCACCGGTGCCGCCGAAAGCGCCCGCACGGTTCTCGTTTCCGGCGCCGGCGAACTTCGCGGTGACACCGGAACTGGGCTGGTTCACGCCGGTTTCCGGCGCGCGCTCGCACGTCGGCTGCTGGACCGGAAGATCGGCGAGGAAGCCACGAAGTGGTTGCTGCGGGCCGGTTTGCCGGGGCTGCCGGTGGTGCTCCGACGCTGGTTCGCCGGGCTGACCTGGCCCCGCGAATCGGGCGCGTGGCCCGCCGAGGAGCTGGACGACGAGGTGCTCGCCGAGGCGCTGGAATCCGCCTGGCTGAGCGCCGGCGTGCGGCCCTCGAACTGGGCCGACGTGCATCGGACGTCGGCCCGGCATCCGCTGCATCCGGTGACCGGGACGGCGTTCGACCCGCCGGACGCCGGCATCGGCGGGGACAACGAGACCATCCAGAACGGCGCCTACGGCTGGGTGGAGGGCACGCCTTACCCGATCACGAACCTGTCGGTGTACCGCCAGGTGCTCGATTTCGCCGACCTCGGCCGCTCCGGCTGGGTCGTCCCCGGAGGCGCTTCCGGCAATCCGGACAGCGCACATTACGCTGACCAGCTGGACATCTGGGCCCGCCACCTGCTGGTGCCCATGCACCCGAAGAGTCCAGGAACAGGGGAGCAGGGTCTTGGCTGATCTGCCCGACGAGTCCGGCAGCCGGGTTCAGCTCGCCTACGAAACCGTGCGTGAGGCCGTGCTGAGCCGGGGGCTGAAGCCCGGCGAGCGCGTCACCGTGCGCCCGTTCACCGAGCGGCTCGGCATCTCGCCCACACCGGTCAAGGCGGCCCTCGCGATCCTGGAGCGCGAGGGATTCCTGGTGGCGAAGCAGAATTCCGGTTTTTTCGTCGCCGAGCTCACGCTCGAGGACATGCGGGATATCTACGAGCTGCGCTCCGCGGTCGACGCGCTGGCCGCCAGGGACGTCGCGCGGACCCGGCCCGCCGAACTGCTTGATCGGCTGCCGAAACTCCTTGCCGGGCAATACGAAGCGCTCGCCAACGACGACGTCGAGGCCTACGCGGAGCTTGATCGCGAGTTCCACGCGCTGATCTGGAGCGGGTCGCGCAACCGCAGGCTGCACGCCATCGCCGACCTGCTGGGCGCGCAGCTGCGGCTCGGGCAGAACTTCACCATCACCGTCTCGGGCCGGCCGCAGGCGAGCCTGGAGGAGCATCGGGAGATCGTGGACGCCGTGCTCGCCGGGGACACCTCGGCCGCGGAGCAGGCCACGCGACGCCATGTCGCCCAGGTGATCCGAGCGCTGGAGAACGTGCTCTAGGTCATCTTGGGGTGCACGAACCGGTACCCGCTGCCCGCGGAGAATTCGGCGGTCAACGCGAACCTGTCGCCCCGCACCAGGGTGTGGCGCCATTCGACGGGCGTGCCGTGGGCGTGGCCGAGGCGGTTGATGGAGAACGCGGCGACGTCGTGCGCGCAGTGCAGCTGGGTGCGCTCGGCGGCGGTCGGGATGACCGCGTGGACATCTTCGCGGCCGTGGTCGAGGCGGATACCGGTGCGCTGCGTCAGTTCGGCGTACAGGCTGGTGTGGGTGAAGTCCGCTTCCAGCAACGGTTTGGCGAGTGATGCGGGCAGCCACACCCGGTCCAGCGCGAGCGGTTCGTCGCCGGCGAGGCGCAGTCGTTCGAGGTAGATCAGCGGGGTCGACGCTTCGAGGTCCAGGCGTTCGGCGACGAGGGCGTCCGCGCGGGTGTCGAAGGCGCGCACGACGCTGTGCTGGGGGAGTCCGGCGGCTTCGACGGAGGCGAAGAGGCTGTAGAGCGCACCCATCGGCTGTTCGATCTCCGGCGGCGGCGCGATCCGGGGCTGGCGTCCGCGTTCGGCGACGATCACGCCGTCGGCGCGGAGCTGCCGCAGCGCCTGGCGGACGGTGTGCCTGCTCACGCCGTATTCCTCGACCAACGCCATCTCGCCGGGGAACTGCTCGGTGAATTCGCCGGCATCGAGCCTGGTCAGGAGCTCGTGCCGGAGTTGCCGCCAGAGGGGCTCGGAGCCCACGCGGTCGAGTGCTCGCGTCGCCATGTCGCCCTCCTTCTCCGAGCTGCCGACTCTACCGGTTGAGAAATGTACGTACATGGCTTACGTTAAATGTACGGACATTAGTTCGGTCAGTTCAGGAGCACGGAGGTGACGCGGTGAGCGCGATCCAGGAGATACGGCCGGTCCCGGCAACCGAGCACCACACGCCCTGGCTGAGGCGGATCGCGCCGGGCCTGGTGATCGCGCTGGTGATCGCCGCGGTCGCCACCGCGCTGGGCAAGCTGCTGCCGATCGTGGGCGGGCCGGTCTTCGGGATCCTGCTGGGCGCGCTCGCCGCCGCACTCGTGCCGGGACTGCGCGCGGCCCGGTGGAAGCCGGGCTACGAGGTCGCGTCGAAGCCGGTGCTGCAACTGTCCATCGTGGTTCTCGGTACCGGCTTGTCGTTGCGCCAGGTGATGGACGTCGGCGGGCAGTCGCTGCCGGTCATGCTCGGCACCCTCGCCGTGGCACTCGGTGGCGCGTGGCTACTCGGCCGCTGGCTGGGTGTCCGGGGTGACACGCAGATCCTGATCGGCGTCGGCACCGGGATCTGCGGTGCGTCGGCGATCGCGGCCACCACCGCGGTGATCAAGGCGAAGCAGGCGCAGGTCGCCTACGCGCTCGGGACGATCTTCACCTTCAACATCGCGGCCGTGCTGCTGTTCCCGCCGATCGGGCATCTGCTCGGGATGAGCCCGCATTCGTTCGGGCTGTGGGCGGGTACCGCGATCAACGACACCTCTTCCGTGGTCGCGGCCGCGTACACCTACGGCGGTGACGCGGGCGCGTACGGCCTGGTCGTGAAGCTGACGCGGACCCTGATGCTCATCCCGGTCGTCGTCGTCCTGGCGATCCTCACCGCCCGCAAGGAAGCCCGCCGCGATGCCGCGCTCAGTGGGTCCAGTGGCTTCAGCTTGCGGACCATGCCGTGGCGCCGGATCGTGCCGCTGTTCCTGATCGGGTTCATCGTCGCCGCCGCGCTCGGCAGCCTCGGCGTCTTCCCCGCGGCCTGGCATCCGGCACTGTCGTTCCTGGGCACGTTCCTGATCACCACCGCGCTCGCCGGGATCGGCTTGGCGATGCGGCTCGGCGACATGCGCAGGGCCGGGGCCCGCCCGCTGCTGCTCGGCGCGCTGCTGTGGATCGCGGTCGCGGGGAGCAGCCTCGGCCTGCAGGCCCTCACCGGCACGCTCTAGGCTCGGCCGCATGCTCGTCCCTCCGCCATCGCTGCACACGGAGGCCGGGGAGCTGCGGGGATTGACCGCCGACGACTGGCGGCTCGACCAAGCCCTGTCCGAGGACCCGGACGTGGTGCGCTGGACGTTGCATCCGGCTGGTCTCGCCGAGGCGGCCGCGCGGGCCCGGGTCGAACGCAGCCGGGCGAACGCCGTGGTGCGCCGGTATGCCATCGTCCTCAGTGGACAGATCGTCGGCTTGGCCGGGATCGCGGTCTCGGCCGATCCCGAGATCTTCTACGCCCTGCTTCCCACCGGGCGCGGACGAGGCGCCGCCACGGCCGCGGCTCGGGCATTGGCGGACTGGGCGCTGGAAGCCGGGGCCCGCCGGGTCGTGCTGCTCACGATTCCCGGCAACGCCGCCAGTGAAGCCGTCGCCCGCCGGGCCGGGTTCGCCGAGGCGGGTACCGAGGTCCGCCCGCATCGTGACATCCCCACGGAAATGACCGTCTGGGAAGTCACTCGCTGATCATGGGTTCTGCTGGGCGGGTGGCTCGTGAGTGGCTACGAGTGTTCTAACACTTGTTGCCACTCACGAGCCCTGACCAGCAGCAACGTCGGGCTGCGATGATCCCGTCCTCGGCGAGGTGATCCCCGGCGGCTTTCAGCGCGGGAAGCAGTTCCCCGAAAGCGTAGGCGGCGCCGACGCACAGCACCACGTCCGCCTCGCGGGCCGACCGGTACTCGGTCACGTCCTCGCGGCGCAGCTCGAGCCGATCCGCGACACCCGACTCGGTTGCCAGCTCGCGCGTCCGGTCGAATCCCGCGTCGGAGATGTCGACGCCCACGGCCGTGATGCTTTGGTGCGCCTGGAGTGCGCGCCAAAGCGCTGAGCGTCTGTCGATCCATGGCGCACGCGGGGATCACCTCACCATTTTCGGCGGTGCACGCGTTACTTGAGGGTGGCCAGCACCGAGTCGAGCGCCCGTTCGACGGCTTTCCTGGACTGCTCGGTGTGGTCGAGCTGATCGAAGCCGTGCTGTCCGTCCGGTACGTCGATGATCTCCAGCCGGGCGTCGTGCTTACGAGCGGCGGCGACGAACGCCTCCTGCGAGGGCACCAGCGCCGGGAATTCGGTCCCCACCCTGGTGAGGATGATCGGGAGCTCACCGGCTCCGGCGACGGCTTCGTAGGCGAAGAACCGGGGGTCCATCTCGACTTCGGGCCACGGGCCCAGGAGCGGATAGGTCGCCCCGAGTGCCCGCAACCACGGCGGCGGCTCACGCAACCAATCGGAGATGAGCGGCGAACCCCCGGAGAAGAACCACAGCGCGACACGGTCGCCGTCCACCCGCGGATCACGCCGGGCGAATTCGACGGCTTCGGCCACGTCGTCGGCGGCCGTGGCATAAGCGGTGACGTCGTGCAGCCGGTGGTCGACCGTGACCCCGACGAAACCGCGCTGCGCCACGGAATTTCCGTAGCCGAGGAAGATCGGCCAATCCCGCGGTGTCGGGGTGAGATCGGGCCGAACCGGGCCGCCGTGCAGGAAAACGACGGCGGGTCGTGGCTCGTCGGCTTCCGGCAGATAGAGGTCGACCCGGCCGTGGCGCTCTCGCGTCGCCGGATCCGTGGACAGGACAAATGGCTCCAGATAAGGAGGATTCACCTTTTCAACGTAGCAGCCGAGATCATCGCCCGTAGGTGTTTCCCGCGACTGCCTACCAGGGAAGCGGGGCCTCGGCGACGAGTTCCTCCGGCGCGGAAAGCCGCCAGGCTTCGTAGACCAGTTCGGACAGCTCGTCGGCCTCGATCCCGTCCAGGTAGACGACCACCCAGCCGAACCCGCCGGAGGTGAACTGCTCCTCGAAGACGTCCGGGCGCTCGGAGACCAGCGCCTTCTGCTCGGTCAGCGTCTGCTTCAAGCCGACGGTCTGGGTCTTCGGCCAGTAGTACCCGAACCGCTTGCCGCGCACGCTGAACGACGTGTACTCACCGCCCTCCGCGCGCTCGACCTCGGCGAGCG
This sequence comes from Amycolatopsis sp., assembly GCF_036008905.1. Taxonomy (GTDB): domain Bacteria; phylum Actinomycetota; class Actinomycetes; order Mycobacteriales; family Pseudonocardiaceae; genus Amycolatopsis. The sequence goes on from NZ_DASYMU010000220.1 coordinate 29,776, forward strand.
CGTCCACCAGCCGCTGGAACTTGCTGCTCCGCACACTCATTCCCTGCCCCCAAAGCCCTGCTCCCAAGGAGCGTCGAAGCACACAGTTTAGGCACCGGTCCGTCAGTGGTTGAGATAGGCCAGTACCGCTCGCACGCGCCGGTGTGTGTCGTCGGCCAGTGGGAGTTCCAGCTTCGCGAGGATGTTGCCGATGTGTTTCTCCACCGACGCCGGCGCGAGTACCAGCTCCGCGCAGATCGCCGAGTTGGACAAGCCCTGCGCGACGAGCCCGAGCACCTCGCGTTCCCGCGCGGTGAGGGTCGCGACGCCCTGGTCCCTGTTGTTGCGCGCGAACAGTTGCCGCACGACCTCCGGGTCCATCGCGGTGCCACCCGCGGCCACCCGGTCGATGGCGTCCAGGAACTCGTCCAGCGCGGTCACCCGGTCCTTCAGCAGGTAGCCGACCGCGCCGTTGCCGTCGGCGATGAGCTCCGCCGCGTAGACCCGCTCGACGTACTGCGACAGGATGAGGATCGGCGTTTTCGGGGCGCGGCGGCGGATGGCGAGTGCGGCGCGCAGCCCCTCGTCGCGGAACCCCGGTGGCAGCCGGACGTCCACAATGGACAGATCGGGCCGGTGTTCGGCGACGGCTTCTTCGAGCTCGGGTGCGGTGGCCACGGCGGCGACGACCGTGTGCCCGGTGTCGGTGAGGATCCGCACCAGCCCGTCCCGCAGCAGCAGGAGATCCTCGGCGATCACAATGCGCATGGCAGCTCCGTGTGGACGATGGTCGGACCGCCGACCGGACTGGTGACCGTGATGGTTCCGTCGAGCGCCTCGACCCGGCGGCGCAGACCGTCCAAACCGGACCCCGAGGCGTCCGCGCCGCCGCGGCCGTCGTCGTGGATCTCGACGGTCAGCACGTCGGCTTCGCGGGTCAGTGTGATGGTGCAGGTGGTCGCGGCGGCGTGTTTCACGGCGTTCGCGAGCGCCTCCGCGGTGACGAAGTACGCGGCCGATTCGACGGCCGGGGCCGGTTCCCCGAGGTCGCCCGCGTGGATTTCGACCGGCAGCGGCGCGTCACCGGCGAGGGCGGCGAGCGCGGCGGCCAGTCCCCGGTCGGTGAGGATCGGCGGGTGGATGCCGCGCACCAGCCTGCGTAGCTCGGCTAGCGCTTCGTCGAGCTGACGCCGGGCGGTGCTGACGTCGTCGCGGGCGGGTTGCCCGGACAGCCGCATCTTGCGGTCGGCCAGCGCGAGGGTCATCCCGGCGGCCACGATCCGGGCCTGCGCGCCGTCGTGCAGGTCGCGTTCGATCCGCCGCAGTTCCGCGGCCTGCGCATCCACCACCCGACGGCGTGTGGAGGCGAGCTCGCGGGCACGCCGCGCGAGTCGCAGCCGCGGCCCGGGTTCGAGCAGCGCCGCCGCGACCCGCGCCTGCACGCCGGCGACGCCGGTGACGAGCCACCACGCCGTCGGGGCCAGCGCGAGACCGAGGGCGGTGAGGACGAACCGGCCGCCGGTGGTGTTGAACAGCCAGTCGACGATCGGTGGCAGGTAAGGATTCGGCACCGACCACAGCCACACCGGGGCGACGATCGTGGCGAGGTCCACCACCGCGACGACCACCCCGCTCAGCGCGCCGGCGAGTCCGAGCGGGAACAACAGCAGCAACCAGGCCAAGTCCCGCCAAGTCGCGGGCTCACGGACCAGCGCGCGGCCCCGGACCCACGGATTCCCGGCGGGTAACGGAGGATAGGGAGCTTCGATCGCCTTGCCGAGGACGAGCGCCGCCCGCAGCCGTTCGAGGCGAGCGATCCAGCGGGTCACCCAGGTCACCGTCAGGAATGTCGGCGGCGCGAGATAGGTGAACGACAGCACGCCGCTGACCAGCGTGGTGACCACGGCCCACACGAAGGTGGCGGGGCCCAGTACCAGGCTGGTCAGCAGGTAGGCGAGTGCGCGGACCCCGCGGTGGAACACCTGATCACCCTAGTGTGGTGACCGCGGGCAGCGATCGGCGCCTGATCACCAGCCGGGCGGGCACGGCCCCGGCGATCATGCCGAGTAGTCCCACGCCACCGAGCAGCGTCAGATACCGCACGGGTTCGGCGAAAAGCCGCCACTGCCCGTCCTGCGCCACGCTGAACGTGCCCACCACCGCGCCGCTGATCACGCAGCCCAGCACCAGCGCGACGGCCACGGCCACGAACGTCTCGCGCCCGAGCATCCGGTGCAGCTGCCGGGCGGTGGCACCGGCGAGACGCAGTCCGGCGAACTCGCGACGGCGGGCGTTGGTGGCGATGGCGAAGGTGTTGACCACGGCGATCGCGGTGAAGCCGAGCGAGATGACCACCATCAGTTCCCACGCGGCCTGCTGGTTCTGCACGTCCGCGGTACCGGCCCGCGGGTCGGCGGTGTCGGTCACCGCGAGCGTGGGCCACCGGCCGGTGACCGTGGCGGCGGCGTCCGGAGTGCCGCGCAGATACAGCGCCCCGACGAGACCGCGGGGATCGTGCGTCGCCACGAGGTCGGCGGGCAGGACGAGGTCGCCGAAGCCGCGCCAGTTGGTGAAGACGGCGACCACGGTCAGGTCGACGCGGGTGCCGTCGGCCAGCCAGAACACCGGCCGGTCGCCCACATGCCAATCCCTCGCCTCGGCGAGTGGGCCGCTGACGGCGACCGTCCCGTCGTGCAGGTTCGCCAGGTCTCCGGCGGAGACGCCCAGGTCCACGGCCGGTTCACCGGTGGTCCGCAGGCCCTGCGCGGGGTAGTCCTCCGGCTTGCCGTCCTCGTCGACGACGACGCGGGTGGCCAGCGTCGCCGCGGAGCCGGTCACGCCGGGCAGGGCCGCGACCTCCGCGGACGTGGTGAGCGGCAGGCCCGGTGCGTTGGTGGCGGCGACCCGGGCGGTCGCCGGTGCGGTGCGGGCGGCCCGCTGGCCGGCGGTCACCTCGGTGAGGATGTCGCCGTTGATCAGCATCGTGGCGTTGACGGCGAACATCAGCGTCAGCGGGATCGCGACGCCCACGATTCGCCTGCTCTCGGCGCGGGTCATGGCACCGGCCACGCGGCCGAGGACTCCGGTGAGGCTGACCAGCCGCGACAGCACGGCGGTCAGCGCCCCGACGAGGATCGGCCCGAGCGCGGCGGCCGCGCACAGCAGCAGTGAGCAGGACACGAAACCCATACCCATGCCGAACGCGCCACCGAGCGGTACCAGGCTCAGCACCGCGACCGCGCCGAGGACCAGCACTCCCGCGACGACCACCCGGGGCAGCCACCCGGCGTGGCCGGCGGTGACCGTTTCCCGCAAGGCCTGCGTCGGCGCGATCCGCACCGCCCGCCGGGCGGCGAGCCCGGTGGCGGACACGGTCACCAGCAGCCCGAGCGCGACGGCGGCGATCAGCACGATCGCGTTGAGCGACACGGTGAACTGCGGCGGCACGGCGCCGAGCTCCCGGAACCGGGTGGCCACCAGTTGCGCCACCACGATCCCGGCCGGAAGTGCGGGCACGGCGGCCACGAGCGTCACGAACGTGATCTCGAGGCGCAGCATCCGGCGCAGCTGCCGAGGTGTCGCCCCCGCCGTCCGCAGCAGCGCGAGCTCCCGCAGCCGTTGCCGGACCGCGAGCGAAACGGTGCCGGTGAGCACGAACACCGCCGCGAACCCGGTGATCCCGAGGACGAACCCGAAGATGGAGATCGCGCCGATGTAGTCGGGCACGGCGCCGGGCAGATCGGCCGTCACTCGATCGAGTCCAGTGTGGACAGTCGCGACGCCGTCGAGCCGCTCACTCAAAGCCGTGAGCACCGCGGCACTGTCCACATCGGACGCGAACCGCACGCCGACCGCCGTCGGTCCCGCCAGCCCGGACACCTCGGCGACCTGGCCGTCCGCGACGAACACCGCCGCCTGGCCCGGTACGTTCCCGTCGGCGATACCCGCGACGCGCAGGTCCCGGGCGCCGGTACGGCTGGTCAGCCGGACAGTCTGGCCGACGTGCGCGCCGAATGCTTGCTGCAGCACGACTTCGCCCTGCCGTGGCTCGGTGCCTTCCCGCAGCGAGTACGGCGTCAGTGCCGCGGACGACCAGCCGTGCGCCACGGTGGCCGCGTCTTTCGCACGCATCGGCGCGCCGGTGACGTCGAGCGAGACCGGGAAGGCGTAGTCGGCGACCGCACCGGCCACCCCCGGGGTGCTCGCGACCGTGTCGGCGACCGGCGCTGGCAGCGGCTGAGCACCGGTCAGCCGCTCGTCTTTCGTCTTGGTCTTGACCTTGTCGCCCTTGTCCTCCGACGTGGTGAGGACGATCGACCGGTCACCCGCGACCATCGCGTCCGTGGTGGCGAAGCGGTCCGCGCCCGGCCCGGCGGTCAGGACCGACCAGAGCAGCAGGCCGCTGCCGGAGATCAGCGCGATGGCGAGGAACGCGGTGAGGAACGTGCCCGCGAAGGACCCGCGGCGGTGCCGCACACTCGCCACTGCCAGTTTCGTCATCATCGGGTCAGCTCCATCATCCGTGCGGACACCTTGTCGGCGGACGGCGAGTGCAGCTCGCCCGCGATCCTGCCGTCGGCGAGGAACACCACGCGGTCGGCCCACGCCGCGGCGGCCGGATCGTGGGTGACCATCACCATCGTCGCCCCGAGCTCGTCGACGAACCGGCGCAGCAGCGCGAGCACCTCACGCCCGGTGGAGAGGTCCAACGCCCCCGTCGGCTCGTCCCCGAAGACGACCGCGGGGCGCCCGGCCAGTGCCCGGGCGAGCGCGACCCGTTGCTGCTGCCCACCGGAGAGCTCACCCGGCCTTGCCTTCTCCCGACCGGCCAGGCCGACGCGTGCGAGGAGTTCCTTCGCCCACGCGCGATCCGGCTTCGTCCCGGCGAACTGCTGCGGCAGCAGGACGTTGTCCCACACCGACAGCGCGTCGACGAGGTTGAACGACTGGAACACGAAGCCGACGTGCGCCCGCCGCACGCTGGTCAGCTTCGGTTCGCGCAACGCGCCGATGTCCTGCCCCGCCAGCACGATCCGGCCCGAGGTGGGCCGATCCAGCCCGGCCGCGCAGTGCAGCAGTGTCGACTTTCCCGACCCCGACGGCCCCATCACCGCGGTGAACGACCCTCTGCCGAACCCCACCGTCACTCCGTCGAGCGCTCGCACCCCACCCGGGTGAACCTTCGTGACCTCGGTCAGCTCGACCGCGTCGCGCGGCGGGGCATCCTGTGAATCCCGTACCAGAACCATGCCGGAAACATTGCCGGAGCAGGGGTTCCGAACCCACCGTGCGAGCCGTGATCTACGGGGTAGGGCTGGCCCTACCGTCGTTTCGGAGAGTGAAATCGAGACCACGGACAGTGGGAAAGGTGCCTACGTCTACCATTCCGCGGGTGACCGCCTACGACGATTTCGACGCCTTCGAGCACCTGGACACCTCGTCCCTGCCGCCACGCCAGCAGCGAATCCTGCTGACGATCCGGGATTCCGTGATGCGGTACGGGTATTCGCCGAGTACCAGGGAGATCGGCGACGCGGTCGGCCTGCGGTCATCGTCCTCGGTGTCGAAACACCTGACGAGCCTGGAGGAGAAGGGCTTCCTCAGGCGCAGCAACACGATGTCGCGGCCGATCGACGTGCGGGTGTTCCTGCAGGACTCCTCGTCGCGTGAGCCTGCCGACGATTCGGTGAGCGTGCCCGTGGTCGGCCACATCGCCGCGGGAAGCCCCATCATGGCCGAAGAGCATTTCGACGACACGCTGACGCTGCCCCGCGGCCTTACCGGCCGTGGCAACGTTTTCGGTCTTCGCGTGCGCGGGGACTCGATGATCGACGCCGCGATCTGCGACGGCGACATCGTCGTGGTGAAGCAGCAGTCCGAGGCTCACTCCGGCCAGATCGTCGCCGCGATGATCGACGAGGAGGCCACCGTCAAGGTGTACCGGCGCCGCAACGGCCACGTCTATCTCGAGCCACGCAACCCGGCTTACGAAGTCATCGACGGCGACAAGGCCGTGGTGCTGGGCACGGTCGTCTCGGTACTGCGCAGCATGTGAGCCCCGACCGGCCGCGAAATCCCGGTGCGGGTTCGCGACACCGTCGTACACGATGGCGCCCATGACCGACAAGGAAGGCGAGCTCCCGGAACAATCCCTGCACAACGCCGTGGTGGGCTGGGACGCCGACCACGGACCGGCTGCGCTGATCGACGCGGCGTGCGAAGCGCTCATCGGCGGGCTGGACTCACCGGCGCTGCGGGAACTGGCCGGTGCGTCGGCGAAGGATTCTTCGTGGGACATCCGCGAACTCGCCTTCGCTGCACTCGACGAACTGAGGATCCCCCGGCCGGGCGCGGTTCCTGTCGGCCATGTCGTGGCGGCTGGCGGGGGAGTGGCCCGCCGGTCGGGCGTCAACTCCCTCCGGCTGGAGGTGGCGCCGTTCCCCCGCGAGGCGCGTGACGGATTCCAGGTGCTAGTCCACGTCGACGGAATCGAGATGACCGCCAGGGCCGCGGGGCTCGGCATGGACCCGTACAAGGTCTTTGTCCCGGACTCTCGGCTGGCCGCCACCACCGAGCCGCGCACAGTTCCCATCGCCCGCTGCACCTGCGGCGTGTACGGCTGCGGGTCCACCGACGTCACCATCGTTCGCGACGACGACGTGGTGCACTGGGACTGGTCGATCGAGGTGCCCATGGACCGGGGCGTCACCTTCGACACCGCCCAGTACGACAGCGAACTCGCGCGGCTGGCCGCGGATCACTCGTGGGAGACCCCGGTGCGCACCGCCGGTCGGCTCGTCCTGACGGGCGTGGACCGGGAACGGCTGCGCTCCTATGGCCTGTCCCTCGGTTGGGTCTCCAACAGCTATCCCGACCCCGAGCTGTTCCAGGTCTCCCTGCAGATCGGGAACGACTACCAGGTTTTCCTCGACACCCCCTGGCGCGGCCGCGATCCCGAAGAACTCGCGCGGGAGGTGTGCGCGACCGTGGCACGCCCGCTCCGCGAGTGGGACGCCACCTGGTATGCCAACAAGCCCGCGCTGACCGCGCCACCCGCGATCGCGGAACCGTCGTGGCGGCGCAGGCGGTTCTAGTGATGAGGGCATCGGGGCGGCGGCCTTGGGTGAGCGGCTCGCAGGTTTCGCGGGGTTCTCGTGGTGGGTGGGGCGGGCACGTCCGGTGCTATGAACGGACCTTTCCTAGCCGGAAACGCTAGGAAAGGTCCGTTCATAGCGTGCCCGGGCCAGCCGCCCGGGGCCCCAACGACGTTGTACCCTCCTCACCAAGTCCTGGTTGACCCTGGTGTTCGGGGTCGAGCACAGTGGGGGCGTGCACTGGGCGCTGAGCATCCTGACGGTGATCGCGTACGCGACGCTGCCGCTCGGTTCCGCGAACTTCGAGCAGGAGCTCGTGCCGACGCTGGTCGTCGGGCTGGTCTACGCCCTGCTCGCCATCATCGGCTTCCGGTACGTCCAGCGGCGGGGCCGGGCGTTCGCCGTGGCGTACGTCTGCGTCCAGGTGCCGCTGGGTTTCGTCGTGTTCGCGCTGTCGGGTGCGGCGATCGGGGCCGTGCTGCTGCTGGTGGTGCTGGTTTCGCAGAGCGTGTTGTTGTTGCCGCTGCCCGCCGCCGCGGTGGTGGCCGCGATCATTCCGTTGATCCACATCGAGATGGAGCTGCCCGCCGGGCTGCGCGAGGGGCTCGGCACGTTGGCCGTCACCACGTTCACGCTCGTCGTGACCGAGTTGCTGGTGCGGGAACAGCGCGCCAGAGCCGAACTCGCGGCCGCCAACGAACAGTTGCGCGGGTACGCCGCCCAGGCCGAGCAGCTCGCGACCACCCAGGAGCGCAACCGGCTCGCCCGTGACATCCACGACGGGCTGGGCCACCACCTGACCGTCGTGCAGATGGTTCTGCAGGCCGCGCGCGCGGTGATCCCGACAGCCGGTCCCGACAAGCTCGACGCGATGCTCGCCAAGGCACAGGACCAGTCGAAGGAAGCGTTGGCCGAGATCCGCCGTTCGGTCGCGGCGCTGCGCGAGCCGCGGTGTGCACCGCTGGTCGACGAGGTGCGCGCGTTGGCCCGTGCGGCTTCCGAAGCGGGGGTGCCGACGGAGCTGGAGATCCTCGGCGAGTCCCGTGTGGTCCGCGCGGACGTCGAGGAGTCGCTTTTCCGGGCGGCGCAAGAAGGATTGACCAACGTCCGCAAGCACGCCGAAGCGACGGTGGCGACCGTCGTGCTCGACTACGGCAGCGCCGACCTGGTCCGGCTGGAGGTCCGCGACGACGGCCACGGGCTGCCCGCGAGCCCCTCACCGGATGCCGGGTTCGGCCTGGTCGGGCTCCGCGAGCGGGTGACCGGCCTCGGTGGGCAGGTGTCCGTCGACTCGGTCGCCGGGCGCGGCTTGACGCTGACCATCGAGGTGCCGGGATGACCGCCGTTCGCGTCCTGATCGTCGACGACCAGGCCCTGTTCCGCGAAGCACTGGCGACGCTGCTCGAGGTCCAGCCGGAGATCTGCGTGGTCGGCGAGGCGGGGAACGGCGAGCAGGCCGTGCGGCTGTCCGCCGAACTGTGCCCGGACGTGGTCCTGATGGATCTGCGGATGCCGGTCCTGGACGGGATCGCGGCCACCGACCGGCTGCGGGTCGAGCAGCCCGGGGTGCGGGTACTGGCATTGACTACGTTCGATGACGACGCGGACGTCTTCGCGGCGCTGCGGGCAGGCGCGGTCGGCTATCTGCTCAAGGACGTGTCCTCGGCCCGGCTGGTCGAGGCACTGGTCGCGGCGCGACGCGGGGAGTCGGTGCTGCAGCCCTCGGTCGCGGCCAAGCTCGTGGCCAGGGTGGCCCGGCTGCCGCGGGAGGACGCCGAGCCGCTGGTGGTGCCGTTGTCGGAGCGTGAGCTCGACGTCGTCCGGCTGCTCGCCGACGGCCGCAGCAACCGGGAGATCGCCGGGCGGCTGTTTTTGGCCGAGGGCACGGTGAAGAACCTCGTCAGCGGTGTGCTGTCGAAGCTCCAGGTGCGTGACCGCACCCAGGCGGCGCTGCGGGCCAAGGAGCTCGGCCTGTTCTGAAACACCGGCGAGTCATGACCAGAAGCATGACCTTCGGCACCTGACCGCGCCCCCGTCGCGGCCGAGGATCTCTTGTGACCGCAAGAGAACCCGAAGGAGTCATCGTGAATCCCGAACAGTCGATCGCCACGGACGCCCGGCGATCCGAACCTCAGCACCGGCCCGGTGCCGTGTGGCGCTTCACCCGGCACGCGCTGGAGATGATCGTCGCCATGGTCGCGGGCATGATCGTCCTGGAGCCGGTCTGGTCGTTCGTCTTGCCGGACCTGCCCGAGGTCGTGACCGCGCACGTACTGGTGATGGCCACGAACATGTCGCTGGGAATGGCGCTGTGGATGCGGATCCGCCGCCACGGCTGGGCCGGTATCGCCGGGATGTCCGCGGCGATGTACCTGCCTTTCCTTGTGCTGCTCCCGTTTTACTGGACCGGCGTGCTGTCCGCGATGGCGCTGATGACCGCGGGCCACGTGCTGATGCTTCCGGCGATGCTGGCCGCGATGCTGCGCCGTCGCCACGAGTACGGGTGCTGAGCGGCCATGCGTACCGTCCCGCGCGTCACGGTCACCGTCCTGGGCTTCCTGCTCGCAGCACTCGCCCTGCCCGCCGGTCTCGGTGCTTTGACCGCCACGTCTGCCTTCGGCGAGCGGTACGCCGCGCGAACCGACGGCGCGGCACCCGCGGCCGCACCGCTGAGGCACGACCCGGCGAAGCCGACCGCCGTGGTCGTGGTGGGGGAGTACGGCGCCGTCGTGTCCGACACACTCGCGCCCTACGAAATCCTGGCCACGACCGGCGCGTTCAACGTCTACACCGTCGCGCCCGCCGGCCACCCGGTTCCGCTGACCGGCGGGCTGGACCTGGTGCCGGACCTGACCTTCGCCGAGCTGGACCGCCTGCTCGGCGCCGCCGCGGACGTCGTCGTCGTACCTGCCCTGCCGGACGTCGGTGAGAGCACGTCGAAGCCGGTCGGTGACTGGCTCAACCGGCAGGCGGCCGGGGGATCGCTGCTGGTCAGCGTCTGCAACGGCGCCGCGGTGCTCGCCTCGGCCGGGCTGCTCGACGGGCGGCCGGCCACCGCGCACTGGTTGCGCATCGACGGCTATGAAGACCGCCACCCGGCCGTCGACTGGGTGCGCGGGACGCGGTACGTCGACGACGGCGACATCATCACCACGGCCGGGATCCTGTCCGGTATCGACGGCACACTGCACGTCGTCGAACGCCTCGCCGGGCCGGAAGCAGCGGCCAAGGCGGCGCAGGCGATCGGCTGGCGTCACTACCACGCCGGCACCGCGGCTTCGTTGGTACAGGCCCATTTTCGACCGGCCGACACCGTTGTCGGACTCAACACCGCGTTTCGCTGGGACCGCTCCACGACCGGTGTGCTGCTCACCGACGGGGTCGGCGAGATCGAGCTCGCCTCCGTCTTCGACACCTTCGGGCAGTCGCTGGCCGTCAGTACTCTGGCCGTGGGTCCCGGCGCCGAGCCGGTGCGCTCCCGGCACGGGCTGAAGTTCGTGCCGAGGGCGGATCCGTCGGCCGGTGAGCTCGACCGGCTGATGGTGCCGGGAGCGCGGGCCGCGGATCACCGCTACCTAGGACTGGAAACCGTTTATCCGCACCGGGATCCCGGCTTCGCGTTCGACGGAGTGCTGCAGGATCTGTCGCGCACCACCGACAACGCCACCGCGCGGTGGACCGCGAAGATCCTCGAGTACCCGGCCGACGACCTCACCCTGACCGGGTCGGCGTGGCCGTGGACCCTCACCCTCCGGCCGCTGGGACTGGCCGTTCTCGGTGTGCTGGCGGCGTTCGGCCTGATCCGGATCGGGCGGCGTGCACCCCGGAAACCGTGACCGCTCGGCACCGGGCTTGTCCCCCGTGCGAGCTACCCGCGAGTGTCCACTGTGCGGGGACGTTTCGCGGCCGCCGAATCCCTAGCGTTTCGCCGTAGCCGCGGCACCTTGGCCGCGGACCTCGTGAAGGAGTCATCATGCGTTTGCTGAAGCAGTTCCTGGCCGTCGCGGCGGTCGCCTTCGCCGGCGGTCAGGCCGTCGCCGCGGTGCAGGGGAACGCCTGGCTCACGCTGGTTCTCGGTGTCGTGACGGCCGTGCTCGCGATCTACGTCTACACGTGGGTGGTGCGGCGCACCGAACGCCGCGAGCCCACGGAGATCGCGCCGGCCGGAGCCGGCGTCCGGGCCGCACGGGGTGTGCTGATCGGGGTCGCGATGTTCGCGGCCGTGATCGCCAACATCGCCTTTCTCGGCGGCTACCACGTCAACGGCCTGGGTTCGGTCACCGGCGCGGTGGGGCTGCTCGGGGTCATGGCGGCCGCCGCGGTGACCGAGGAGCTCCTCTTTCGCGGCGTGCTGTTCCGCGTCGTCGAGGAACGCCTGGGCACCTGGATCGCGCTGGTGCTCACCGGTGTGGTGTTCGGTCTGTTGCACCTGGTCAACCCGGACGCCAGCTTGTGGGGCGCCACCGCCATCGCTGTCGAGGCCGGTTTCATGCTCGCCGCCTGCTACGCCGCCACCCGCAACCTCTGGGTGCCGATCGGACTGCACTTCGGCTGGAACTTCGCCGCGGGTGGCATCTTCAGCGCCGTGGTCTCCGGCAACGGCGAGTCGAAGGGACTGCTGGACGCCACGACGTCGGGCCCGGTCCTCGTCACCGGCGGGGACTTCGGACCGGAGGGCAGCCTGTACACCGTGGGGGCGGGCGTGGCGCTGACAGTGGTGTTCCTGTGGCTGGCCCACCGCCGCGGCCACATCGTCCCGCGTCGCCGTCGCGCGGCCGGTGCCGAGACGCCCGCTACTGTTTCCCGGTGATCGACTTCCTGAAGGTCCCGGGCCGGTGGCGGACATGGGATGTCACGGCCCGGGACCTTCCGCTCGCGCTGGTGCTGGTCTTCGCTTCGCTGCTGCCGGTGCTGCACAACCGCGGGACGCAGCTCGGAGACCTGCCTGCCCGTCCCTTCGACGCGCTGACCGTCGTGGTGATCGCCCTGGAGTGCCTCCCGCTCGCCATCCGGCGACGCTGGCCGACCCTCTGCCTCGCGCTGGTGTCGCTCGGTTTCACGCTTGACCAGCTTCGCGCTTACCACCTGGTCGCCGGCATCGCGCTGCCCATCGCGCTGCTGAGCGTGGCGGCGTATCTGGAACACCACCGGCGTACCACCGTGGTCCTGCTCTCCGCCGCGTACGTGCTGCTGGCCGTCGCGCTCAGTCGGCAGGGGTCGGCCGAAGGGGTTACCGGGTTCGCGACGTTCTACGTGGCGTTGGCCATCGCGTGGGGCGTAGGGGCCTGGCTGCGGTTGTCACGGGAGGCCGAAGCGGAACGCCGCCGCGGTGTCGCCGAGACCACGCGCACCGCCGAACGCACCCGCATCGCGCGCGAGCTCCACGACATCGTGACGCATCACGTGACGGCGATGGTGGTGCAGGCCGAGGCGGCGCGCTACCTGACCACCGCCCCCGAACGTCTCGACCAGACCCTGACCGCCATCAGCGACACCGGCCGGCGGGCGATCAGCGAACTGCGGCACCTGCTCGATCTGCTCAACCCCGACCACAGCACCGACGTGCGTATGCCGGCTGTCGGCGAGCTCCGCGTCCTCGTGGAGCAGACCCGGCTGGCCGGGCAACCGGTGGAGTTCACCGAGGACGGTGAGCCGGCGGAAACGCCCGGCAGCGCCGAGGTCGCGGCCTATCGGGTCGTGCAGGAGGCGTTGACGAACGCCCTCAAGTACGCCACCGGCAGCCGGACCACGGTCCATGTGCGACACGGCGAAAGGGAGACCACGGTGGAAGTCGGCACAGACGGCTTGGGGTCGTATGCCGCGTCCCCCGGCGGAAGCGGGCGAGGCCTGGCCGGACTCCGCGAACGGGTCGGCGTGCTGGGCGGCGAGTTCAGCGCCGGCCGCCGGACGGGCGGACGGTTCGTCGTACACGCCCGCATTCCCACCGGAAGCCCGTCGTGACCGCGCCCGTTCGCGTGCTGGTCTGCGACGACCAGGCGCTGATCCGCACCGGCTTCACCACGATCATCGACGCCCAGCCCGACCTCGAGGTCGTGGGCGAGTGCGGGGACGGGCGGGCCGCGGTCGAGCTCGCCAACCGGCTGCGCCCGGACGTGGTGGTGATGGACGTGCGGATGCCGGTGCTCGACGGCATCGAGGCGACCCGACTGCTGGCCGGTGCCGGGGTGGCCGATCCCGTCAAGGTGCTCGTCGTGACGACGTTCAATTTGGACGAGTACGTGTACGAGGCGCTGCGGGCGGGCGCGAGCGGGTTCCTGCTCAAGGACGCCCCGCCGGCGCAGTTGCTGCACGGGATCCACACCGTCGCGAGCGGTGCCGCGTTGCTGGCGCCCGAGGTGACCCGGCAGCTCGTGGGCCGGTACGCGGCGCGGATCCGGCCGGCCGGGGACGCGCCGGACAACGTCGCGCTGGCGCCGCGTGAGCTGGAGGTGTTGCGCCTCATCGCCCACGGCCTGTCCAACGGCGAGATCGCCGCGACGCTGGTGATCAGCCACGAGACCGTCAAGACCTACGTTTCGCGCATCCTCACCAAACTTGGCCTGCGTGACCGCGTACAAGCCGTGGTCTACGCCTATCGCAAAGGCCTGGTGACCTAAGCGATCACTCACTCAAGCCGCGAGATGTCGACATCACGTGATACCCCGCGTGCGCAACCATCGCCATCTGTCGACAGACGGCGGTCTTCTGCCCAATCTGTGGGCTGCGGTTATGCGGTGACCTGCTTGCCGTACCGGCGGCACGGAACGGGAACGGGGCCGGCGGCACTCGCCGCGAGATAGTCGAACGGACCCTCGTCGGCCCAGCCGTTGCGCTCGTAGAACTTGCGGGCGCGTGCGTTGCCCGCGACGACGGCGAGCCAGGCGCGCTGATAGCCGTTCGCCGCTACCAGCCGTTCGGCTTCGGCGAGCAGCACGGCCGCCACGCCGGTCCCGCGGTGGCCCGTCGACACGTAGACCTGTTCGACCTCGTCTCCGACCACCATCACGAAGCCCGCGACCTCGTCACCGGCCGTCGCGACCGTCGTGTCACCGACCCGCTCGGCGGCGCGGGAGCCGAACGACTCCTCGGTCCGGACGGCCAAGAGCGCGTCGGGGATATGACCCAGGTGGCCGTCGCGCCAGCCGTCGTACCAGATCAGAGCGACCGCGGGCGCGTCGCCGGGCTTCGCGGGACGGAGTGTCGGCACGCCGCCGAGTGTAGTGAAAGTGTCGGTGGTCGCCGGTAGGTTCGAACGAAGAACCGGACATGGGGAGGGAACGGTGACCGGATCGGGAGAGGTGCCGCGCGAGGTCGTCGACGCGCTGCGGTCGGTGTGCCTGGGGCTGCCGGAGACCTACGAGGAGCCCGCCTGGGTGGGCACCAGATGGCGCGTTCGCAAGCGGACGTTCGCGCACGTCGTCATGATCGACGAGGGGCGGCCGCCGGCGTTCGCGCTGGCCGCGGCGGACGACGGCCCGATCGTCGTGGTGACGTTCCGGTCGCCCGGCCCGGAGCTCGCCGCGCTGACCAGCGCCGGCCCGCCGTTCTTCCGGCCCGCGTGGGGCAGTGACGTCGTCGGCATGGTGCTCGGCACCGGCGTCGACTGGGACGAGGTAGCCGAGCTCCTCACTGAGAGTTATTGCGTGCTCGCGCCGAAGAGACTGGCCGGGCTGGTCGACCGGCCGGGCGCGTGAACGGAATTGTCGTTCCGGAACGGTCGGAATTCGCGTTTTCCGCACCCGGTCGACATCGATTATGGATACAGCCTGCCGTGACGGCATCCACCCTTTCGAGAATGGTCGTGCAATGGGTAATCCGTTGGTCGCCGATGTGAAGAGTTCGACCGAGGCATATACGGGCATCTCGTTGCCGGCAACCTGGCGTGGGAGAGCGACTTCAACGGCCGGGAGCGGCACTACCGTTACGACTCCGCGGGCCAGCTGGCTGAGCAGGTCAACGCCGCTGGGCAGACCGTCCGGCTGACGCGGGACGCGCTGGGCCGGGTCGTGCGGCGCGAAGACGGCGAGGCCAGCACGACCTACGCCTTCGACGCGGCGGGCAGGCTTCTGAACGCCCGCAACGCCGACGCCGAACTCGCCTTCGTCTGCGATGCCACCGGCCGGGTGCTGACGCCGACACCGACTAGATGATTGATTCCGTGAAGTTGGTGTTAGTGGTCGAGTGCGATCAGTGACCTTTTGCTGGTCACGTCGGTGTTCCAGTTGTGCCAGATGCCTGCTGCCATGGCGAGCAGGCGTTGCGCGACCCGCACAAGGACCCCGG